>NZ_NHNT01000001.1:0-778658 GCF_002174535.1 Solibacillus kalamii
TTGTCAAAATGCCTCATAAAGTTCTCTTACAGGGTTTTCATCCCTCCATGCCCAGGTCTGGGCATGGAGGGATGAAAAGCAGAGCAACCGAAGGGCGGTAGCAAAAAAGTCTCTTAACGTTTGTCCGAAATATTGACGGAAGACCAAATCGGAGTGACATATTAGAACTTCTGACAGCGATATTAGAAAATCGGATGCACTTATTAGAAGATCCGCATCATATATTAGAAAATCGCCCATATATTAGAACTTTTCCGGTTTTATTAGAACTTCCTGCACGGATATTAGAACTTTCGACTTTTGTTTGTGAAGAGCCGGGTTTATAAGTGCCTGGGGTGTTATTGAATGCATCAGCTTTGATTTATTAGAACTTTTTTCGGTTTATTAGAAGATCGGTGTGACATATTAGAACTTCTGATGGCTTTATTAGAAAATCAGGTGTTTTTGGTCGAAGAACCGGTCTTTATAGGGTTTCAGGGGAGCTATGGAATGTACCGGCATTGTTATATTAGAACTTTTTTCGGTTTATTAGATAATCGGAGAGACATATTAGAACTTCTGACAGCGATATTAGAAAATCGGATGCACTTATTAGAAAAACCGCATCATATATTAGAAGATCGTCCATATATTGGAACTTTTCCGGTTTTATTAGAACTTCCTGCACGGATATTAGAACTTTCAGCGTTTTTTCGAGAAGATCCGAATTTTATAAGTTTCCGGGGTGTCATTTAATGTGTCAGCTTTATAAAAAGCCCACGCCCCGCTCCCTTGCAAAGCGTTCGTGAGCCCCAGACCATATTATTTCAAATCATTCAATATAGTAAACAGTGAATGTTTCGCATCGATCAACTGTTCATGTGCCTGTCCCTGCTGTTCCGCATTTTTTGCTTCATAAAATGATGATAATGCCTCATCGATTTGTTTATAGGAATCAAATAGGTTTAAATCATCCACTTTTTTATTACCGAAAATATCAATGAACATGCTTAGCTGATATTGAAAGTTTTTTTCATACATCGTCAACACATGCTTGTTGTCATCGATTTGCACTTCTTCGTTCAAAATATACGTCTGAAAATCGACCAGATCTATATACGCTTTTTCCAGTTCTACTGCATATTGGGCCTCTTTTTCATTCCCTTTATTCCAGTCCAGAATCTGAATAAAAATGAGTAAAAATAGAATGATTGTTAAGTAGATCGAAATACCTTTCCAAGATAAAAACTTCATGCTTTTTCCTCCATCTGCTGGTCCTTCTTTAATTGAAAAGATATTCTTTCAAATTTTCCAATGTTGTGTCTATGCCTGAACGTAGCGATGTTTGATCTTCGCGGCATGTCTCGATTGCCTTTTCAATGGCAATCAAAGCATTTTCCAAAAACGGTTCGGCATTCAAATCTTTGTAAAGCTGTGTTAAAACGAGCGCCTTATTCCAGTACCATCTTGCATTTTCCGGGTCCAGTTCGATTGCCCGCTCTATATAGACCATCACATCAAACGGCGACCAGTTAAAACGGTTCATCGTCTGTCCAGCTACCCCGTAATACAATGCCTTGTTTGGATGATGCTTCACCGCTTCCATAAAGCAGTGCACACTTTCATCATAATGGTGCGCCATTAAAAAAAGATGCCCCTGTACATAAAACGACTGCGCTTTCCGTTCCGCATCCGCTGTTCGTGCATCATCTTCAAGCTGTTTGACTTTTGCTGAAAACTGCTGTTCATCCTTGATTGCCCGCAATTGCTCAAGCTCATCATTTTCCGGATAGCTTTCATTCGCACGTTCGACACTTTGCGAAATCTGTACGGTCGGCTTCGGAAATTTTTCATACTCGTATTTTTCGAAGACTTTTAAAAATTGGGTTGCCTGTTCATTTTCGCCGCTTTGTAATTGGCATTTCGCTTCTTCATAGCATTTCAAAAACTGCCCGTCATAAAAATACTGCTCCATGTTCGACATTTAAAACACCCTTCTGTTTTTCATTCACTATTTGTGAATGCATCGATAATATGTATTTCAATCAAAAGTATGTATAGTATAAAGGTGTCCTAACGAAAACATTAGGACACCCCTTTGGACTATTTTGAGATTGTGCCTGCTACTTCGGCGATCACGATTTGTGAACCTAGCATTGGTGAGTCACCTTGGTGGTGGCCGCCGCCTTCACCTTCAGATGGACGTTTATGAGATTGTTTGAATGCATCACTTTCACGCCATACAGCAAAGTTTTCTTTTGAATCCCAGTACATAACAACGCTCATTTCATCATATTCTTCAAATTGCGTTGAAACTAAAACTTCTACTTTTTGGAAACCTTCAAATTCCTGTAATGGACCTGGTTGTACAAATTGTGGGGCCATTTTTTCGGCAAAACCTTTTTTTACTTGGATACGGTTTGTTACAGTAATCATGATTACCAACTCCTATAATTTAGCGTAAACTGCTCATATATTTATTTAAGCACTTTCAGAACTGTTGTGCAATAATTCACGCTATAATAAGGAAAATGAAATATTAAGGAAGTTATCTCAATGAAATTTACTATTATTGCGACGAGCGATATTCATGGACATACAGAACGTTTTTCACAGCTTGCGCAAATGATTGCTGCTAGACAGCCCGCACTATTAATCGATAATGGCGATTTTTTGCAGGGCAGTCATTTAAGCTATTATTATGATTATATTGTCGAAAAACTTCACCCGCAAATCGAACTTGCGAACAAACTTGGCTATGATGTCGCAGTTTTCGGGAATCATGAATTCAACTATTCTCCCGAAAAAATACAATCGATCCGTGATGCATGCAGTTTTCCTTGGATTGCCGCAAATATCCCGGGGTTTGCCCAACCGTATGTTATTAAGGAAATAAACGGGCTACGTATTGCTGTCATAGGGATCACAACTCATTTCACAGAAAACTGGGATGAATGTGGATCGACAAAGCATCTGCATTTCGAAAACGCATTTGAAAGTGCGAAAAACACCGTAAAGCATATTCGCGATGTGGAAAAAGCACAGCTTGTCATTTTAAGCTATCATGGCGGTTTTGAACGCGATCTTCATAGCGGCCACCTTATTGATCTGGAACAAGGTGAAAACGAAGGCTATCGTATGCTTCATGAAATAGAAGGTATTGATCTATTTATTACAGGACATCAGCATCTGGAAATTGCCACAGTGCAAAATGGTGTCGCTGTTGTTCAACCTGGTGCAAATGCACATTGCTTTGCACAAATTGATGTCACTGTGGAAGATGATGCGTTTTCTTTTGAACCAGCTATCATCCAAGTTGATCCTGCCTTAAAAATGCAGTCCTTCCCCGGATTTGATGCCTGGAAAAAGCAACCGATCGGAACAGCGGATAAAGCGCTTACCTATGCAGACTTTTTTACGCCCCGAACAAAAATGACCGCATATACACAAACGCTACATAATATGCAGCTTCATTACACCGGTGCCCAAATTTCTGTTATTGAACTGCCCTACCATTCACAAGGGGGCTTTCCTCAGAGAATAACCCGTGAAGATGTTTTACATAACCTCCCCCGGGCAAACCGACTGCTCGTCATCCAAATGACAGGCGCTGAAATCCGCCGGGCGATTGAACAAAGTGCAGCTGTCTTTGCGCTAAATGACCAAGGGCAAATCGATTTTAGTATGGCTGTGTACTATCCGGAGCCTCAGCCGTATATTTACGATCTGTGGGGCGGCATTGATTATACAATTGATTTACGCCGACAAACAGGTCAACGCGTCACAAAGCTGACTTTTGAAGGAAATCCCATTCAGGATAATGAGATTTTTGAAGTTGCCGTCAATAGTTACCGTGCTACAGGGGCGCACCAGTTGCCGATGTTTCAAAAACAGCCTATTCGAGAGGCGGACAAATTCATTCCCGATTTAATGATGGATTACATAGAACAAACCAGTCCGCTTACGGTTCAGATTAAAAATGATTTCCAAATGAAGTAAATTATCTGCGCATTATGTATGTCAATCACTTAAATTGGCATACATTTTTTATTTTGTTAAAAAATTGAAACTTTTTCCCAACTTATCCGTAAATTTATATAAATAGCATGAAGGAGGTGGCAACTTGTTTGGTTATTCCATTGAAACCATTTATTTATTCATCTTAATCGTTATTGGGTGTTGCACTATTCTTTACTTATTTTTTGCAGATATTGCAGATGTGTCCATCGATGGAACGCCATTTTTTGAACCGGCTGTAATCCTATCGTTTATTACATTCACTTCGGCTGCGGGTTACTTGTTGGAACAGTTTACAGGATTAACAAGTTTCATCATATTCATCATTGCTCTTTTAATTGCAAGTTTATTGACAGCGCTTCTCTATTTTTTTCTGCTCGTTCCTTTACGTTCAGCCGAAGTGTCCCTTGCCTATACAGATGAATCGCTTGAAGGTCAGACAGGAAAAGTTATTGTGCCCGTTCCTCTTGATGGTTTTGGGGAAATGGTGATCGAAACGGCAAACGGCATTATATCAAAGCGTGCAGCAAGTTATCATCAAGTAGAGATACCGTATGACACACAGGTTTTAATTATTGAGATGCGTGATGGTACAGCAATGGTCGCGATTTATGAGAAAGAAGAAATTCATTTTTAGAAACAGGGAGGAATTTTTATGTCAGGTTTGGCAGGTATATCAGGAATTTTAATAGCAGTTGGGGTAGTCGTATTTCTAATTGTCGCTCTTGTAGCCGTCTATATTATGAAATATCGCACAGCTGGTCCGGATGAAGCATTAATCGTAACAGGTAGTTATTTAGGCAGCAAAAATGTACATACCGACGATTCAGGAAATCGTATTAAAATTATCCGCGGTGGTGGTACATTTGTATTCCCGGTTTTCCAGCAGGCAAAACCATTAAGTCTACTTTCAAGTAAATTAGAAGTAACGACTCCGGAAGTTTATACAGAGCAGGGCGTTCCTGTAATGGCAGATGGAACAGCAATCATTAAAATCGGTGGCTCAATTTCGGAAATTGCAACAGCGGCCGAGCAATTTTTAGGAAAAGATAAACAGGAACGCGAAAGTGAAGCACGCGAAGTACTGGAAGGTCACTTACGTTCGATCTTAGGTTCGATGACGGTAGAAGAAATCTATAAAAACCGTGATAAATTCTCGCAGGAAGTGCAACGTGTCGCATCTCAGGATTTAGCGAAAATGGGCTTGATCATTGTATCATTTACGATTAAAGATGTGCGCGATAAAAATGGTTACCTGGATTCACTTGGTAAACCGCGAATTGCTCAAGTGAAGCGTGATGCTGATATCGCAACAGCGGAAGCAGATAAAGAAACACGTATTAAACGTGCTCAAGCAGCTCAGGAAGCGCAACAGGCCGAATTAGAGCGTGCTACTGAGATTGCAGAAGCCGAGAAAAATAATCAGTTAAAAGTGGCAGAATACCGCCGCGAGCAGGACATTGCAAAAGCCCGTGCCGATCAGGCGTACGAATTGGAATCTGCACGTGCTAAACAGGAAGTAACGGAACAGGAAATGCAAGTACGAATCATTGAGCGTCAAAAGCAAATCGAATTAGAAGAAAAAGAAATTCTGCGTCGTGAAAAGCAATACGATTCAGAAGTGAAGAAAAAGGCAGATGCGGATCGTTATGCAATCGAACAAAATGCCGAAGCACAAAAACGTAAAGAGCTTGCGCAGGCAGATGCGGAGAAGTACCGTATTGAAGCACAGGCACAAGCTGAAGCAGAGCGCATTCGTTTAGATGGTCTTGCGAAAGCAGATGCAGAGCGTGCACAAGGTACGGCGGAGGCAGAAATTATCCGTCTACGCGGTCTTGCGGAAGCGGAAGCGAAAGAGAAAATTGCGGAAGCGTTTGAACAGTACGGTCAGGCAGCTGTCCTTGATATGATTGTTAAAATGTTACCAGAATACGCAAAACAAGTTGCTAGTCCACTTTCGAATATCGACAAGATTACAGTTGTGGATACAGGGGGCGGTACAAACGGCGGCGCTGGTAAAGTAACGGGCTATGCGACGGATTTAATGGCTGGCTTGCAGGAAACATTAAAAGCATCTTCCGGTATTGATGTAAAAGAACTAATCGAAACATATGTCGGAAAAAATGCGTTTGAAAAATCGGCAATAATTCCTCGCGAAGACTTCTCACGAGTAGAAGAAATACTTGAAAAATAAGTTGTTCAATAAAAAATACAGCATTCTTCCATAACGGAAAATGCTGTATTTTCTTTTTATTAGATTTTAACCGTCCAGCCAAATGTATCGGCAACTTTACCGTACTGGATGCCTGTTAATGTATCGTAAAGCATTTGTGTTACTTCACCGATTTGGCCATTGTTGACAGAAATGACATCATCCAGCCATTTCAGCTCCCCTACCGGCGAAATTACAGCGGCAGTTCCTGTACCGAACGCCTCTTCCAATGTGCCGTTTTTAGCAGCTTCTACAACTTCTTCAAAGGCAATTGCTCGCTCTTCAATCGGGATATTTTTTGATTTTAATACTTCAATCATCGAATCGCGTGTAATCCCTGGTAAAATACTGCCGTTTAATGCAGGCGTAATTACTTTTCCTGAAATTTTAAAGAAGATGTTCATACTTCCGACTTCTTCTACGTATTTATTTTCTTTCCCGTCCAGCCATAATGTTTGAGAATAGCCTTGTTGCGCAGCAATTTCCGATCCTTTTAAGCTCGACGCATAGTTGCCGGCTGTTTTCGCTTCACCTGTACCGCCAACTACTGCACGCACATATTGCTGTTCGACTAAAATTTTAACCGGGTTAATGCCTTCTTTATAATAAGAGCCAACCGGTGACATAATAATCATAAATTTATAGCTTTTCGCAGGATTTACACCTAAATAGCTCTCTGTCGCAATAATAAATGGTCGAATATAAAGTGATGTACCTGGCGCTGTCGGAACCCACTCGCGATCTACTCGAAGTAATTCTTTTAATGCTTCTAATGCAAAATCCTCATCAATCGGCGGAATGCAAAGACGTGCATTAGAAGTATTTAAACGTTGGAAGTTTCGGTCCGGGCGGAATAACTGGACTTCCCCATCTTCTGTCATATATGCCTTTAACCCTTCAAATACCGCTTGTCCATAGTGGAATACCATCGCAGCAGGACTTAATGTAATCGGAGCATATGGTGTAATTGTTGCATTATGCCATCCTTTTCCATCTTCATAATCCATAACAAACATATGGTCAGTAAAAATCTTACCAAAACCAAGCTGTTCTGCAGGTGTTTTTTCTTTTCTATTTGTTGATAACTCAGTTGTAATTTGGTATGTTGTCATAATCTCATGCTCCTTAACTAATTTTAAGTTGATACACTATATCATACCATGTTATTTTTAGAAAATTTAGTATTTTTTAATTTCCGTCAAAAAATATTTTATTCTAGCAGTTTTATTAGTTTTCGAGCAAATTTCTACCCAATCACTCTTTTACTTTTATAAGTTTTCTAACAGGTGCTGTTATGCTATGTAAGAACGTTTCTTCATGTTCGTTTTTCACAGCAGCCAAAACTGCACATGATGGACCTGCCGAATCGGTTAAATTGACATCGGCTGTATAACTTTCTCCGGCAAAACGTGTAATTTCTGCCCCAACCCCTTTAGAACCTGTTGGCCATATTGCTTGGATGATGCCATTGATCAGTCCTTCATACACCTCATTTAACTGTGCAATTTTATGTGGATTTACTATCACATCATTTCCGACAAGCGGTTCGCCGATAACATAAAACTCACAACGATCCGTATTCCGTTCGAATTGTTTTTTTCCAAGCATCGTAAGAGAGACCGCCGACTGAAGCGACTGAAAATTCGTTTCACTCGAGCCCATTAAAGGAGGCATTTCCAACCCCATTTCGGAAAATGCTCTTTTAAACCCTTGCTCATACTCTGACCATACATCATCGCCCGAGAAATTGGCCATTAATAATTGAACCGGGATGGCACCCGCGCAAAGCTGCTCTAAAATAGCAGTACGTGCTGTAAAATAGGCGGTCACTTCATTTGGTACCTGTACAATATCGTGCTCTTTTGTGCCGATACAACCCGAATTATCAATCGAAACGACTAACCCGTTCACTTCTATCGAGTTTCTCATACATTAACCCCTACTCGCTGTACAACTGTTTTCAATACAGGCATGACAAGTATTGCAATAAGGCAGTTTACAGCTGTCGCAATTGTTAATGAGGCAATCGAGCCGATGTAAAATGCCGGAGAAATAAGAAAATAAAATGGAATCGGTGCAATAATACCATTTGCGATAATGACAAATATCCATTTTAAAATATGAAGGCCTTTTTGATGCATAACTACAAAGATCGCAACAATCACAAACATTTCCGCCGCAATTAAAAGATGTAAAATGCCTAGCGGGAAACCGGATGTAAATCCTGTCGCGACATGCCCAAGTGCTCCTGCCGCGCCTGCAAAGACTGGCGGTAGAAAGATTGCACTAATTAAAGCAGGAGCAGAATCGAGTGCAGCTGTTGCCACGACCCCTACCGGCACTTTAATAAAACTTCCAATTACACAAATAGCCGCAATTAATGCTGTTAAAATAATTAAACGTAATTTAGTTTTGCTCATGAGAATCTCCTTTTAAAATTTGTGGTATGCCGTACCATACACGAATGACCGTCTGTGCCTCATTGCAAAGCTTCTGGTATAGCCGACCGCAAGTATCTCTTAATTGCCGTGCTTCTTTTTCAAGCGGGACAACACCGCGGCTCGTATCTGTACAAATACAGATCAGTTCTGCCTGTTCAGCAATTTGCATAATCTGTCCGAAAATTTGCTGTGCTACCTTTTCTTCGGATTCATGAAGATACGGTAAAATCATCTGTTCAAAATTGCTTATTATGTAACGCTCGTTTTCTTTTATTTCTTCCGGTTGTGGTAAGTATCCTTCATAAATAATCAGTTCTTTTTCCGGTAACTGCGCAATCACTTTTTCTGCATATTTTCGTTTACCGTTATGTGCGCCTCCGAGTATAACGTACATCTCGCACCTCCTATGAATTCCTCTATCGTATTCCAGCCAAGTGAGTAGATCGTTCGATGATTGGCCACTGTTTGCTGAAAGGATTGCGCTTTTACCCCGTAAACGGCAAGTAATAACCGAATCACTCCTCCGTGTACAATCAGCGTATATTCTTTCTTTTCATTTACAATTTCACGAAAGCCTTTCAATACACGCTGCTTGAACTGGAAAAAGGTTTCACCGTTTGGAATCGGATGATTATTGGGGTCATCAATCCAAGCCCGGTATATTCCATTATGCTGCAATTGTTCATATGTACACATTTCAAAGTCCCCAAAATGCAGCTCACGCAAATTTTGAGAAGCGATAAATTCGGCATTCGGAAAATAACATTGTGAAGTTTCACGGCATCTCCGTAAATCGCTCCCATAAACAATACCTGGCTGTAAATCGATCTCAGCTTCCACTTTTTTCAGTATAGGCTCATCTGTCCAGCCAATATATTTCCGTTCTGTATTTGCTTTCGTTTTTTCGTGCCTGATTAAATGCACAGTAATATCGTGAGCCATAGGACAACCTCCAATCCTTCACCGAGCGCACCGAGTAAATCGCCTGTTACACCGCCAAAATGTTTCCTTGACCATTTCCGGTAAATAACAACGGCGACCAGCATCACGATAACTAAAATAAATAAGCTGAATACGCCAATGTAAAACCAGCTTACAAATGCTAGAATACTTTGTAAAACGATCAGAAAAACAAGCTTATTTCGAATGACGATCCCTTTAAAATAAGCAGCGAGTCCCTTTTCTTTTGCCGGCTGCATCGTTACAAAATAGAGCAGCATCCCCATTCGCGCTATAAAAGGAATAAAGATTAAAAATGGCACAATCGCCAATTGCCCATACGTCAACATTTCATAAATAACGCCGATTTTTAATACAAGTAAACCAAAAACACTAAGTACCCCAAATGCGCCTGTTCGCGGATCATCTAATATCTCCAGCCGTTTCTCCTTTTCTCCATAGGAAAAGAACGCATCGCTCATATCGATCCAGCCGTCTAAATGCAATCCACCTGTCAGAACGATCAATCCGATCACAATCAAAATCGCCAACAGCAACTCCGAAACCTCACTATAACGAGATAGTATAAATACACCACCACTAATGATGGACCCGATAAGTAAACCGACAATCGGCAAAAATCCATACATCCATGTAACAGACTTGGCATTCATATCCAGCTGTTTTTTTATCGGCACTGCCGAAAAAAATTGCCAAGCTAACAAAAAACCGCTCCAACTATTTTTCAACTTGGTTCCTCCTTACTTCCATCGCTGTACAAGCTGAAATTGTACTTCATATGCTTCATCACTATTTTGGACAATCCATTGATGAAGCTCACCTAGCAATTTGCGGTACAAATTTACCTCATCATACTGTGATGGCAGTTCATCCAGCACTTCATTTGATACAACTATTATTGTAGCACCTTGCTTCCGCCAAGTTAGCAATTGCTTTTGCAGTGATTCGATACAATTATCGATGTACTCGCTATTTTCATTTATTTGTTCATATGTATACAGTACATTCGAAAGCCATGTTGTCACACATTCAAAAAGCACAACATCATTATTTGAAAGCTGCTCGATCGTAAAAGGAATCTGTACTTGCATTTCAACTGTGTTCCAATGGGCGTTCTGATTTTCGCGGTCTTGCTGATGGCGGATAATTCGTTTTTTCATTTCCTCATCAAAGGATACACCTGTCGCCACATAGTAGAGCGTCTTTTCTTCACCTAACTGCCTAGCAAATTTTTCTGCAAAAGCACTTTTGCCGCTGCGTACACCACCGGTTATAAAAATCAATCGTATCCCTCCTTATTTTATCAATTACGCCTCGGCGTAATTGCGTCCGTATTCGACTTTGCGCTAAAGCGCAAAGAATTCATTACCGAAGTCGTGACATCCGCCGGAAGCCAATTAACTTCATTCAGTGATACCCGCTGAATGAAGTTAATTGAAAAAGACACGCCTAAACTTAGGCATGTCCTTTTATTCTATACTTATTTAAATAGTTCCGGGTATACTGATTGTGCCATAATTTTAACGGCTTCACCAATACGCGGTCCAGGACGGGACATAATATCTCCATCGACTAGATAAACCGCCTTTTCTGAAACTGCCTGTATTTTATCCCAACCAGTGCGTCCTAGAATCTCATCAACTGCATTTTCCATATAGGTTGCCGGTGTAATAATAATTTCAGGATTACGAGTAATGACATCTTCTTCCGCCACACTAATCCAGCTCGTCTGATCAGCAAAAATATTTTCAACATTGGCGTGATCCATTATTTCCTGCTGGAACGTACTGCTGCCGGTAGTCCAAAGATCCGGAGCTGGCGAAACTTCATAATATGCTTTTTTCTTCGTATCGATTGTCGCTGTTTTTTCTTGTACTGTTTCGATTTGTGCTTTAATGTCGGCTACAATTTCTTCGCCTTTTTCTTTTACATCCATTACTTCGGACAGTTGGATAATATCCGAATATACATCATCAAATGTCGCAGCCGAAGCAATTACAAACACTTTTAAACCTGCATCTTCCAATTGGGCAATTTGTGCTTCCTCCCCGATTGTATAGGCAACAACGACATCCGGATTTAATTCCAGAATTCGCTCTGCATTGATGGCAGTTGAAGTCGACACACGCTCAATTTTTTGTGCGGCTTCCGGATATGTATCATATTCTGTTGCCCCGATAATTTGTTCACCTACACCCAGCTCAAACAAAATTTCTGTATTGCTAGGCTGCAGGGAAATAATCGTTTCCGGTACTTCATCGAATGTTACTTCAACACCACGATCATCAACAACTGTATACGGTGCACCTTCACTTTTCGAAGCAGACTGTTCCTCTTTTTTTACGTTATTTTCTGATTTTTCATCATTTGATCCGCATGCTGCTAATAATAATGTTGCCGCTAAAGCAACAATCCATTTGTTGTTAAATTTCATTTGTTGCAACCCCTTTTTTCTTTTTCGTCGGATAAGATTTTGAGATGAATGGAATTTCCTCTTGTTGATGCTGCTGATTCATAAAGACCGCCATGACAAAAAACACATTGGCAAGCAGCCCGAGAAAATCAAACAAAATTTCATCCACTTCTCTTTCTTCGCTCACTTTATGTAATGCCCTGTAAGACTTTTTCGCCTCACTGCGGCAAATATGCAGTCTTGCTGCACTTTCGATTCCTTGTGGCAGTACAAACTGCTGAATCGCTTCTCCAACTTCACTTACATAAAAATCGTATCGATCGCTTAGCCATTGCAAATCCTCAAATGTAATGGCTAATTTACCGCGTACCGAACCATTGGCATGGTAAGCTAACGGTTGGATTCTCCTCAAATCTTCCAAAACGAGCTGACCGGAAGCATCATCAACTAACGTCGGAAAGACTGTACCGATTCGCGTTGTTAAAGAATCGGTGCGGATTTCATAGTCGACGCAGCTTGATTTTTCCCGCATAAACGGATAACAGGAAAAACGGATATCCTTTTTCATAAAATTCCCCTCACTTCAAGTAGTGCCTCACGAAATTATGAGTGTACGAAAAAAAGCCACCCAAGAAAATGGATGGCTTCAAAAATCAGAAAAGAGTGCTGCAAAAGGATGCTCATTCGATCAGTGACTGCCGTACATTCTCTTTAATTCCGAAGAGGGATGTTACGATAAGAAAAAGATTGGTCTCCTGGCTCTGCGTTTCACTTTACTCATAAGTACCTTCCCGCTATATTAGCAGTGGTCTCACACTTATTTTCATCAACGCTTACAGTTACGGAAATAGCTTCGGATTTACACCGAATTCCCATTTATGCATAATGCATCTTTTTCCTGCAAATTTATTCAATTTGTCTTAATCACTTTAGCATATTAACAGAAATATGCAATGGAAATTTACAAACAATCCGGACATTTGCCATAAATCTCAAATTTGTGTGCTTCTACAGCATAACCCGGCAGCTTTTCACCGAGCATTTCCATCGGGCAAACAGACAGTTCCTTTACATTCCCGCAATCACGGCAAATAAAATGGTGGTGATGATGATCCGACTCACAATGCATACGGAAGTTACGCTCACCGTTTAATTCTGTTTCTTCTAAAATATCAAGCTCCACGAAAGTAGCGAGGTTTCGGTAAATTGTATCGAAACTCATCCCAGGGAAATCTTTTTTCAATACTGATAACAAATCACGGGCAGTCAAATATTTGTCTGTAGCTGCAAACATACCCAAAATCAACTCTCGTTTATCCGTCTTTTTATAGCCATTATCCTTTAATATTTCCCATGCGCGCGCTGCATTCACAGTACCTCTTCCCCTTCCGATTTAATTGTGAATTTCAAAACAAGCTTTTTGATTAAAATTACTAATAACAAGATTAAAATGGATGTGACAACAATTGTTCCACCCGGTGCCAAGTTCAGGTAAAATGCAGAAATGAGTCCGATTACTACTGCCAGCTCTCCAAATACAATCGCTAAAATAATTGCTTCTTTAAAACCGCGAGCTAAACGCATCGCTGCAGCTACCGGCAATGTCATTAAGCTTGAAACAAGCAGAATCCCGACAATACGCATACTTGCTGCGATAACGAGTGCGACAACGATCATGAACAATAAATGAATCCATTTCGCAGGTAAACCGCTCGCTTTCGCATATTCCTCATCGAATGACAATACGAAAAGCTCTTTAAAAAATAGAATCAAAAATAATACAACTACGACTGCAATTGCCAGCACAACATATAGATCCTGACGCGATACAGCCGATACAGAGCCAAATAAATAGCTCATTAAATCGGTATTAAATCCGCTTGCAAGTGATATTAAAATGGCACTCACACCGATTCCGCCCGACATAATAATTGGTATCGCAAGTTCTTCATAATGTTTATATAGTCGGCGTAATCGTTCAATTAAGATCGAACCACTTACAGACGCGATAATCCCTAAATAAATCGGGTTCAGCAAAGCCAGCGCTGCAAACGATTGGCTCAAGTACAGGCTCCCGGCAATCCCCGCCAGTGTTACATGCGACAGTGCATCTGCAATTAGCGATAAACGTCTTACTACGATAAATACACCAAGCAATGGTGCGATTACTCCAATAACTAGCCCTGAGAAAAAGGCATTTTGTAAAAATTCATAGTCTAATATAGCTTCAATCATAACGGCCTGCTCCTCTTAATGAATCTTTCGAACAGAGTGGCCGTTCCAGCTAGCAATCTGTTCTTCCGAAATCGTATCAAAATCATTTTTGTACCCGTGGAAATGAATCGACTGATTTAAGCACGCTACATGACTGACACGATCCGAAACCGTGTCCACATCATGGGTAACTAAAATCATCGTCATATTGTGATGCTTATTTAAATGTGCGAGCATATCATAGAATGCCTGCACATTTTCTCGGTCAATTCCGACTGTCGGTTCATCCAAAATAAGAAGCTTCGGATCCGACACTAAAGCACGTGCAATGAACACACGCTGCTGCTGCCCGCCGGAAAGCTGTCCAATATTCCGTTTTAGAAATTTCTCCATGCCGACATCTTTTAAAGCACCTTTCACCAAAATATCCGCATCTTTTGGATAGCGTTTAAACAGCCCTACCTTTTGCGATAAACCACTTTTCACGACTTCTTCGACCGTTGCAGGAAACCCCGAGTTAAAGGCATTGGATTTTTGCGAAACATAGCCAATCCATTCGCGGTGTTTAAAATGGCTTGCTTTTTCACCAAATAATTTAATTTCCCCTGACATAGGCTTTAACAGTCCTAAAATTAATTTCAAAAGTGTCGATTTACCGGAGCCGTTTTGCCCAATTAATGCTAAAAAATCGCCTTCATTGACACGTAGTGAAATATTTTTCAATGCTTGTGTGTATTCATATTGAAAGGAAACATCTTTCAATTCTATCAATGGTTTTTTCATTTCGTTCGCTTCTTTCTAATTCAAAATCATTACGATTTACATCATGTTAGTATAATGCAGTTTTTTGTTCATGTAAAGGAATTAAAGTTGAACTTCAATCAGGGGGGATTTTTCTCATCCCCCACTGAAAGTTAGTTTAACCAATCGGGCTTTTACGGGTAGTTGACCTCCCGCCTATCCTTTTCGCCCTGCTTAAGTCTAGAGGCGGGAGTCTTGGCTCTGCCGATACGCTTTCCAGGCAGATAAATTACTACCCGTTAATGCGGGATAAACTTGAAAGGATGAAGACAATTCAAATGTTACAATGGCTTGATAACCTGAAAGGAATGAATGACAGGCAACTGCAAGATTTCGCCAAACAGCAGGGGCTTGAATTGAGCATTGAAGAAGTTCAGAAGCTGCAAAAAATTCTGAAGCATGCCAATATTAGTTGGGCTCTTACCGGCGTTCCAAAAGAAGTTTTAAAAAAAATTCAGAAGCTGCTTGGGGATAGACGTTATAAAAAATTAATGAAGTTAGTCGGTTTGTAATTTAGACGGATTTTCAGAACACATTTTTTTGTAATTCTCCGTAAATTATTTTTCAATCTTAAAAAAAACAAAAATCAGCCGCAACACGGCTGATTTTTTTGTCTTATTATTTCCCCATTACTTTCAATGCCTTATCCAGCATTCCTACAAATTGACCGCGAGTAACAGCACCGTTCGGAATAAATTGACCGTTACTTCCACCCACAATATTAAGATCTGCAAGTGCAGCAATATAGTCATGCGCCCAGTAAGTACGTGGAACGTCAGGGAATGTTTTTTTCCCGCCTGGCGTAAAGTTCGATGCCAGCACTAAAATTTTTGCCATTTGGCCGCGTGTCAGTGTATCATTTGGTCTAAATAAACCGTCTGAACCATGAATGACCCCCGCTTGCTGCAATTTGGAAATAGCCGCATAGTTTGGATGATTTGGTGTTACATCTTTAAATTCAACAGGTGCTAGTGCTGATTTTAATTCATACACCTTCACTAAAATACTCGCGACATGTTTGCGTTGCATCGGATCATTCGGACGGAATGTACCGTCGGGATAACCGGATATAATTCCCCTTGCCACGAAATCGGCAATTGTATCTTTCGCCCAGTGATTTTCTGTATCTGAAAACGAGCGATTGGATGGAACGGGTTGATCCGTTACAGGTTGTTCGCCCGTAGGTTCCTCTTTAATCGGTTCTCCCGTTTCCCCTTCATAAACAACCGGTTCTTGTCCCTTCCATGTTACATATAACGTTGCAGGTTTGGGAATGACCGTATCCCAATTCGACCAAACCTCCTTGAAGTTTTTATCCAAGTACAATTTATCCAGCTTCTCCATCACATTATAGTAAGTAGTATTAAAACCTCTTTGTGAGGCCGTATACGATAATATTTTCGTAGAAGATCCTTGCAATATAACCGCCTGAAGTGGATTATCTGCAATTACATTGAATGGCAGATTTTTAACTTCGCCCGGCACTTTTAAGACGGTCAGCTTATTTTGTATAAATGCACCATCGCCAATTGTCTGCAGATGAGTGGACAGAGAGACATCCTCCAAAACATTATAGGTAAATGCAAAATCCCCGATTGATTTGACTGTAGATGGCAAAATTAATTTTCGTAATTTATTATGGGCAAAAGCCTCTGCTCCAATTGAATTCAACTGTTTCGGTAATATTAGACTTGAAATTTCATTACCACTAAATGCGCCTGCTGAAATATCTTTTACATTGCTGCCAATTGTTACGTCCGTTAACCTATTGTATTCAAATGCATACTTTCCAATTGATGTAACCGTAGACGGTATAGTAACAGCCACCAGTCTATTCCACTGAAAAGCCCCATCTCCAATACTTTTCAATTTTGGCGGCAGTTTTAAATTATTGCCCTTATTCGTAATATAGTTCCCCTTAAACGCATAATCTCCAATTACTTCTAAATCACGTGGTAATGAAAAATCACGATTAATATTGTCATAATAGACTCCTGACAGGCCATAATCTCCAATTACACGGATTGTTTCAGGAAGTACTACTTCTTTAATAAAAGGTTTTGAAAAGTCTATATCATGTCCTAGTAAGCTACTTTGATAGGCAAATGCATAATCTCCGATTTCTGTCACGGGTAATCCATTTATTTGATTTGGTACAGTTATTTTTGTTTGGGCTTTTTTAAATGTATGTCCTGTAATCCGAATTTCTGTTTTGCCATTACGCGAAAACTTTTCGTAAAGAAAGTTTCCGGATTTTATACTTTCGGATTTTTTAAATGATGGCGGCAATGAATACGTTTTGATTCTATTACCGCTAACAATGTCCCCGCCTATTTTTTTCACAGACGCCGGGATAGAAATACTTGTCAGGTTATTGCCGGCAAACGCCATTTGGCCAATCTCTTCCAGCCCATCCGGCAGAGAAATCTTTTCGATCAAGTGATTGGCAAGTGCTTCTTTGCCTATTCTTTTAAGCGTTTTCGGTAATTCAACTTCAGTAATATAGAGATCCTTATAGCCCGGTATATCCCACTCTGAATATGTCCCATCAGAAGCATAATCCGAGCGATCCATATATAATGCACGATCGACTAGCTCAACAACAGGTAGCCCCTCAATTTTTTCCGGCACAACAATGCGGTTTTTATGTTTCGTCAATCCCGTAATATGAACCTCTTGTTTACCATTTTCAAGTGTAACAATTTTATATGTTACATCACCAAAAGATTTCTCTTCTGCTGCGTGAACCGGATTTGTTGCTATCATCACGACAAACAATATAATCAGTAATGTAAATATTGCCTTTTTCAACGTTAATCGCTCCTTTTCTTTTGTTTAGCAACGTACTGACGGAAAAATTAAGGAAAAGTTTCAAAAAAATATAAAAAAAGAAAAGCAACTTACAATTGCTTTTCTTGTTAACCGGAAATTAATTTAACTGAAAATACTTACCGTGCCAGCTCTATATTTTCTGCACATACATCAAGTGCCAGTTCAATGGCAGCTGTTAAATCACGCATTGACCAACCCGGAATTCGACCGTGATCGATCGCCAGCTCGAATGATGCAGGTATATGAATAAATCCTGCAGCTCGGATTGCTTCATTCTTTGCAGCGTAGTACAAGCCTTCATACATAATATTATTACATAAATACGTTCCTGCTGAATTCGATATTGCTGTCGGATAACCTGCAGAATTTAAACGGTTGACAATTTTACGGATCGGCAATGTCGACAAATACGCAACATCCCCATCTTCTTTGATAGGTGCATCCTCAAATGCATTCCCTGCATTGTCCTTTTCCCCATCCTTTACATTCAATGCAACACGTTCCGGAGATATCTTCGTAATGCCCGCTGCTAAGCCTAGTGAAACGATAATCGTGGGCTTTACATCTTCGACAAGTGCCAAAAATTGTTCCGGTGCTTTTGCAAAGTCGACAGACAATACATGGCCAACAATTTCAAACTGACCGATTGATTTTCCGTTCAGTGCCTGTACCACTTCCATTGTAGGGTTGATCGGATTTGATAAAAACGGTTCAAATCCTGTTAAAAGTAATTTCTCCATCTATCTTGCCCCTCTATAAGTTTTTTACAAGCGCTGCCATTGTACGGTCAATATATACATTTCCACTTGATTTGTTCTCCAGTAGAATCGAGAAGATATATTGTTTTCCGCTTTGGCCTTTCATATAACCAGATAATGTATATACATTCGGGATATAGCCTGTTTTTGCATAAATTCTATTTTGCAAAGCACTGTTTGTTAAACGGCTTTTTAATGTACCGCCGACCATGCGATCTTTATTGCCGGCGACTGGCAACGAATCAAAAAATGTACCGAAATAAGATTCATTTTGAACTTTGTAGAGTAGCTGCGAAAGTCCGTTTGACGTTACACGGTTTGAATTGGACAGTCCAGAGCCATCTGCAAAACTCCAGTTGTTCACAGGAATATTCAATGATGCACTGTATTTTTTCAGTAACGTGGCACCTTTATTCGTACTGCCTTCACCTAGCTGCTGCTTACCCATTGCCTTCACAAGAATATCGGCAATACTGTTGTTGCTCAGCTTCATAAATGCCGGGAAAATGGCTGCCAGCGTACGTGATTCATTCGTGTAAAGCAATGTTGCCTTTTTCGGAACTTTTCCTAATTCCACTTTCGAACTTTTCACAAATTTTAAACCTGTCCCTTGCAGCGTCTGCTTAATTGCCTGCATTGTATTTTTCGACGGGTCCTGCAATGTTACCCATTCCTTCTTGCTGCTCCCTTGTGGCAGGTTTCCGGAAATGATAATACGGTTCGTGTTGTAGGCACGCTTGATTGTGATCGTATTACGACTTCCTTTACTAACTGTTCTTGCTTGATTGGAAATGACCATACCGCTCAAATTCGGTTCGATCGAATAACTCGGTTTTGCTCCAACTTTACCAGGCTTTGCAGTAATAATGACTGTACTCGCATCAAAGTCATTGTTTTGTGACATCGTAATCGCAGAAGTACGCGCACCGAAGTAATACGTCTCATCCGACTTTAGAACACCCGGTGGTAATGTACTGCCGGAAAATGCTGTATCATCACCGATTACATGACCATTGATTGTACGAATGCCAATGCGCTTCAATTCTTTGGCAAACTCTAAAAAATCATCTTTTTTTAATGTCGGATCGCCACTGCCTTTTATGTAAACATTTCCATTTAATGTATCGTTGACAATAATTCCGTCGATATATAAATTCGTTTTAAAACGATAGTCCTCACCTAAAATCGACAATGCGGCAGCACCCGAAACCAATTTCATATTGGAAGCCGGTCGCATCAGTTTGTCCCCGTTTTGCGAATAGACGATTTTCCCGCTCTCTGCGTCACGAATCGTCACTGCTGCATTACTTTTCCCTAAATGTGTTGTAACCGCACTATTGATCGATGCGAAACTTTGAATAGGCAATGAAAAGAATAACGCTAACAAAATGACGAGCTGAAATATTTTTTTCATCAACTGATACCTCCTTTTGAATATTGCTAATTTACAGTTAACTTATTATAACAAATTATGTCATAAAAAACGCAAAAAAACATACTTTGCATCAAATTTGTGCCAAGTATGTTTTTCTTATTTTTATTATTCACGCATTGCATCAATTAATGCTGGCTGGAATTCACTATTGCGAAGCATCGCAATTTCATGTAAATATGGTGCTTTTTTGTTTTTTGCATCCGGACCGACAAATGGTGTTTCCAGTATTTTCGGTAAATGCATTAACTGTGGATGATGAACAATATAGTGCATTGCCTCAAAACCGATTTCACCAAAACCGATATTTTCATGACGGTCTTTTGCAGCACCGCGCACATTTTTCGAATCATTTATGTGCAGTACTTTTAAACGGTCCAACCCGATGATTTTATCAAATTCATTTAACACTCCGTCAAAATCACCTACAACGTCGTAGCCGGCGTCATGAATATGGCAAGTGTCCATACAAATCGACAGGCGCTCATTGTTTGTCACACCATCGATAATACGTGCCAATTCTTCAAATGTACGACCGATTTCAGTGCCTTTGCCCGCCATCGTTTCCAATGCAATCTGTACCGGGTAGTCCTGTGTCAGCACTTCATTTAAACCTTCTACAATACGTTCAATACCCGCATCAACACCTGCACCGACATGCGCACCAGGATGCAGTACGATTTGTGTCGCATCCAATGCAGCAGTACGTTTAATTTCTTCCTGCAAAAAGTTTACGCCAAGTTCAAAAGTTTCCGGCTTTGTCGTATTTCCTAAATTGATAATATACGGTGCATGGACAACAATGTTGGATAGTCCGTTCTCTTTCATATGGAGCAGGCCCTTCATAATATTCAGCTCTTCAATCGGCTTTCTGCGCGTATTTTGAGGTGCTCCTGTATAGATCATAAAAGTATTGGCACCATAGCTTAATGCTTCTTCGCTGGCACCTAACAGCATTTTTTTTCCGCTCATCGAAACATGTGAACCTAATAACATTCTATTTTCCTCCATTTAACAAATAAACAGGCTGCATAGAAAAATCATTCTAAGCAGCCCCTTGTGTAATTAGTTATTGTTGCGGCGCGCTTTAATACGGCGTTCGCGTTTTTTCACTTTTTCCATTTCCCACTTCATATTACGTTTATAGCCTGGTTTAACTTTCTTCGGCTTACGTACTAGGGCTTTGGCTTTTGCATCGATTTCATCTTCTTTACGCTCACCTTTACGGCTTGCACGCTGGTGACGGTCTTTTAAGTCAGACCATTCGCCATTTTTAATATCTTTTTGTACAAATGGAATCCCCATTTTTTCGATGCGTACTACTGCATCCTCATCTTCCGGCTGGAATAACGTAATCGCTGTTCCTTTTGAGCCGGCACGTGCTGTACGACCAACACGGTGAATGAAGAACTCAAGATCTTCCGGGATTTCATAGTTGATGACATGCGAAATCCCTTGAATATCAATACCACGTGCAGCTAAATCTGTTGCTACGATATATTGGAACTCAAGATCACGTACTTGCTTCATCATTTTTTTACGGTCACGCGGACTTAAATCTCCGTGGATTTGCCCTGCACGGATACCTTGTTCTGCTAAAAAGCTCGCTACCGATTCTGCATTTTTACGTGTGTTACAGAAAATAACAGCAAGGAATGGATTGATTCCCTTAATTACTTCAAGTAAACGTGTATTACGTGCCTTCGAACGTACAGGTACTAATACAAAGTCAATGCCTTCCGCCACCGGACGTTTATCATTCATATGAATATGGATCGGTGAATCCATGTATTTCTTTAGGAATGGTTTTAATTTTTCTGGAATTGTCGCCGAGAACACGAACATTTCAAGCTTTTCAGGCATATGCGACGCAAAGCCGTCAATATCTTCAATGAAGCCCATGTCAAATGCCAGATCTGCTTCATCGACAACTAAAATCGGCGCAGTGTGAACAAGCAATGCATTTTCTTTCACCAAATCTTTAATACGACCCGGTGTACCTACAACGATTTGAGGCTGTGTTTTTAATCGGTCGATTGTACGTTGTTTGTCCGTACCGCCGATAAATAATTTTGTTGAAATTTCCGTTCCTTCAACAAGCTGGTTTAACGCATCAAAAATTTGTTGTGCCAGTTCTCGTGTCGGCGACGTGATAACCGCCTGTACTTCTTGTTTTTCTTCTACAATACGCTCTACGATCGGCAATAAAAAACTATGTGTTTTTCCTGTTCCTGTATGAGCTTGTCCGATTGCACTCTTACCTTTTAATACGAGTGGAATCATTTCTTTTTGAATGGGTGTCGGCTCTGTAAATCCAAGCTTTGCAATGGCGTCCTGCAAAAATGGCTTGAATTGATAATCAGTATATTTTGACATTCACGTACCTCCTTACATCTTTCCTATTGTACCATAATTCGTACATTTAAGTGACCATCTGCATATCATAACGGTAAATAGTTTCAACGTCAAACTGTTGGGACGAATTTATGAAAGAAAATTGAAATATCATGTCGATTTTTAGAAAGGAGTTTATTATGCGCCCACCTTATTACTTTCCACCTCAAGGAATGATGAATCAAATGCCGGTTGCACCACGTTTTCCAATGTATGCACCATACATGATGCGAGGCCCGAGTCCAGGAGGAGGTCCGATTCCTGGAATAGGAGCTATTCCTGGAGCTGGTCAATTTATGAACCAAATGCCAATTCCGCCTCAGGCAGCTGTGCAAGGTGCAGCAGGTGCACCGAAGCTCGAAGGGTTTTTATCAGGAGCAAACTCATTATTTAGTAATGCCCAAAAGTTCACACCATATATTCAGCAGGCAGCCCCAATGTTTAAAAATCTGCCCGCTTTATGGCGTTTATATAAAGGATTTAAAGAAACTTCCGACCCGCTGGAGTCTTCTACTGTTTCAATGCCGCAGGAACGGCCAAGAGAGAGAGAAAGAGTGAGAGAAAGAGGAAATCCACGAGGCAACCGGCGAGAACAGGAGCCAGTTGAGGAGAAAATTACGACAAAACCATCATTACCGAAAATATTTCAACCACCTTTTGAATAACAAAATAAAAGCTACCCCAAGCAAATGAGTGCAGATTCGTTTCTATTACGAGTCCTCTCATATGCGTAATGGAGTAGCTTTCTATTTTTAACCATGTATACTTACCGAATCAATATACTCCTTGGATCATGCTTATGAACACATAGTGCCGCCGCCATTTACATGGATACATTGGCCGGTAATATATGTTCCGTCTTGGGATGCCAGCAGCACATATGCTCCAGCAAGCTCACTCGGCTGTCCTGGGCGTTTTAATGGTGTTTCAGTACCGAATTCCGCTACTTGATCCGCATCGAATGTAGAAGGAATTAATGGTGTCCAAATCGGTCCTGGTGCGACCATATTTACGCGGATTCCTCGATCAGCTATATTTTGTGCTAAACTTCTGACAAAGCCTACAATCGCACCTTTTGTGGATGTATAATCAATTAAAATCGAATGGCCTCGGTAGGCATTGACCGATGTCGTACATATAATAGAATCTCCCTGTCCCAAATGCGGAACAGCTTCTTTGCATAAATAAAAAATACCATCCAAATTTGTACGGAATGTTTTGTCCCATTGTTCGACCGTAATATCTAAAAATGAATCGACAGGATATTGTACCGCTGCATTATTTACGACAATATTAATTTGCTGGAAATGGTCAAGTGCTGTCTTTACAAGTTTTTTACTTGTTTCATAATCACCGATATCCCCTTCAACAAGAACCGCCTGAACGCCTTCTTTTTCAACCAGTTGTTTCGTTTCTTCCGCATCGGATTGCTCTTTTTCCAAATAGTTTATAACAAGATTTGCCCCTTCTTTTGCGTAGGCAATGGCAACGGCTCGGCCAATTCCTGAATCACCGCCCGTAATAATTGCCACTTTGCCTTTTAACTTATCGCTTCCCGTATATTCATAAGGCTGTGTTGGTAATGGATTCATTTTGCTTTCGATTCCAGGTTGTGATGGCTGAGTTTGTGCGGGTGTACCGCCAACTTGTTTATTTTCAACATTTGTCATGAAAGAAACACTCCTCTATTGAAATATTGTTATAAAGTTTTAGTGAAAAGTTTTCGATTGTTCCGTTCACATAAAACTATTTATGTAATATTTTTTCCCCGGCTAGGCAGTTTAAAACAAAACTGAATTTTCTTTCAGCTCATTTACCACATTTTGTAAGAGTGTTTCGGCATCTTCTGCTTTGATCAGTTCACCATTTACAATCGCAAATAGATGACATTCGCAAATTTCACAGTTTGAAGTACAGCCGGATTCCGTTAATTCAATATCTTCCCGCTCCAGCAGCACATCATATACATCTGCTGCGCCGAGCGATAAATTTGTCATGCAAAACTCCACCTGATTTTTTAAAGCTACTGATTTATTCCTCCTAAAAAAAGAAAACGCCATCCCATTTCCCCACTTTACGTTTTATTTATTTCTGCTATTATAGCAAACGTTCACAAAATTCTGTACTTATGCGATTACTTCGCTATATCGCGACATTTCCATCGAATTTACTAGAGATTTCAGTAAGCGAACTTTGAATAAAGCATACACGTCCTATATAATGAAATTACAGGGCTTTGAAAGGAGTTACGTATAAATGAAAGTTGTTAAAATTAATCCGCGTGGATACTGCTATGGGGTAGTAGACGCTATGGTCATTGCACGCAATGCCGCACTTGATCCTACATTACCAAGACCAATCTACATTTTAGGTATGATTGTACACAATAAACATGTTACAGATGCATTTGAACAAGATGGCATCATTACGCTTGATGGCGACAACCGTAAAGAAATAATTGAACAGGTAGAGCAAGGCACAGTTATTTTCACGGCACACGGTGTATCTCCTGAAATCCGTGAAATCGCGAAACGTAAAGGACTCGTATCAATTGACGCGACTTGCCCGGACGTTACGGTGACACATGACTTAATCCGCGAAAAAACAGCAGAAGGCTACGATATTATTTATATCGGTAAAAAGGGACATCCTGAACCGGAAGGCGCAATCGGTGTTGCACCAGACCATGTTCACCTAGTTCAATCGATGAACGATATCGATAATCTTGCTTTTGAAAATGAAAAAATTCTCGTAACAAACCAAACGACGATGAGCCAATGGGATGTCGCTTTCCTGATGGATAGTTTAAAAGAAAAATTCCCGCATGTCGAAGTGCATAAAGAAATTTGCCTGGCGACACAAGTCCGTCAAGAAGCAGTAGCTGAACAGGCCGGTGCTTCCGATTTATTAATCGTTGTAGGCGATCCAAAATCGAACAACTCGAACCGTTTAACACAAGTATCAGTAGAAATTGCCGGAACACCATCTTACCGCATTTCAGATATTTCAGAGCTGCAAATTGAATGGCTGGAAAACGTTGAAACAGTAGCAGTAACAGCAGGTGCTTCAACACCGACACCAATCGTTAAGGAAGTCATTTCATTCCTTGAAAAGTTCGACAAAAATGATCCTGCAACACATGAAATCGTACGCTCCGTAACTTTGGACAAAATTTTGCCGAAAATTAAAGCTCCAAAACCAGTTGAAAAAATTATGCCTTACTAATCTTTAACAAAAAAAATCCTCATTTTTCTCTTCCCGGGAAAAATGAGGATCTTTTTATATGTATAAAAATAAGAATTCCAGTTTTCACTGTTCCTTGATAAAATATTGATTGATCGGTCTCCCGACACTGCCATATTGAATATCTACCCGAATTAGATGATTTTTTTCCATAAAATCTAAATAGCGCCGCGCTGTTACACGAGCTACACCGATGCCTGTTGCAACATCGTCTGCTGAGGCACCGTTCTGAGACTGTTTCAAAAAAATCAATACCTTATCCATTGTCGCGCGATTAAAGCCTTTAGGGAGCTCTTGAGTCATCGTGTGGGGCGGGTTTTGCCCATCCTTTTGAACCCTCACTTGACCAATTATTTCATCTAACTCTGCTTGCGTTACATCACCCGCTGCATGCATTTTTTCTTTAAATTGACGATAATGAATTAACGTTTGCTCGATCCGTTCAAATGTAAACGGCTTCATAATATAATCAAAAACACCTAAATGCAAAATTTGCTGAATTGTTTGAACATCATTTGCGGCTGTTACCGAAATACAATCTACATTTATATTTTGCTGACGAATTTGGCGCAATGTTTCAACTCCATCTTGCTCTGGCATAAATATATCCATTACAACTAAATCCGGCATTAGATCTAATATTTTTTCTATTCCTTTAATACCGTTTGATGCCATATCGATGACTTTAAATCCTTCCACCCGTTCGATAAATTGACGATTTACTTCACGCACCATTGGATCATCTTCTACTAATAATACTTGAATGGTCTTCACAAGAAAGCCCCTTTCTTAATACTCGAATGTCAGGATGAATGTTGTGCCTTTATTTACTTCACTCGATATTTCAATTGTGCCATTCCCTTTTTTCACAATCTCATTTACCAAATATAAACCAATGCCCCTGTTTTCATTGTCCTTCGTTGAAAATCCGCTTTCAAAAATTTGTTCTAAATTTTCTTCTGAGATTCCGTCACCATTATCTGTAACCATAATTGCCAGTATACCATCGTTATCATCAATGGATATTAATACTTCTTTATGATTTCGTTCTACCACCGTAAGCGCATCAAAAGCATTCTCGATTAAATTACCGAATAACAATACAAAATCATGATGGTCCAACAACTCCGGAAACCTTGTCAGCTGGCTCTCCGCATCAATCGTCACTTCAATTCCAAGTTCATTTCCACGACTTATTTTACTTAGCAATAAGCCTGATATATTTTCATTATAAATACGCTCATTCAGAAACTTCGTCACTTGGTCATGCTGCATTTTTACCTGCGATAAGTAATCAAGCGCCTGCTTATTATGACCAAGCTGCAAAAGGCCTGCGATCGTATGTAGCTTATTTTTATACTCATGCGTTTGAATACGTAAAGCTTGTACAAATGCTTTGACACCTGTTAATTCTTCAGCAAGTTGTTTAAATTCCGTTAAATCCTTAAAAACGGCTACCGCCCCAACTGTTTTTCCTTTTACAAAAATCGGGATACGATTACTTAAAATACTATGATTGTTCACGTAAATTTCTTGGTTGTATACAGCAAGCCCACTCTCGACAATTTCAGGTAACCGCGTGTCAGGCAGTACATCAAAAATATTCTTTCCGATATATTTTTCAGGATTACCACCTACGCCTAAAATACGGCCTGCCTTTTGATTGAAAATCGTAATCACCATATTGTTATCTACTGCAATAATCCCTTCATGCATTGCATTAAACGTTTCAGTCCGCTCGACATACACTTTTGCAATTTCAATTGGTTCCAGCCCGAACATTTGACGCTTTATATGTCGCCCTAATAAATGTGCGCCCCAAATACTAAAAAGGAAGGACAACAGCACAGCCAAAATAATTTCATTTGTATTTTCGGCAAGAATATTCCAAAATGTCGGCAATGCAAACCCTACGACGACAACCCCAACCTGTTTTTTTTGCTCGTTTAAAATTGGTACAAATGCCCGAATTGTCTTGCCTTGTTCTCCAATTGCTTTTGAAATATAATAATTTTCATTAAATGCAGCATGCATATCCGTTGAGTTACTTTTTTTACCTAGTTGGTTCGGAGATGGATGCGATAATTTTATCCGATCCATATTCATGACAACGATATATTCCGCTTTATTAATAATTTTGATATCGTGAACAATTTGGGTAATCTTTGTTTGTGCCAATTGTATATCCTGCTCTTCAAGCTGCTTTTGAATTTCCGGCAAATCGGAAATAGTCCGGGCAATCAACATAGCACGGCTACCTACCGTTTCTTCATGTTCCCGTGTTAGATTGCTTAACAATAATATTCCTGCCACGAAAAAGGAGAAAGCAATAATGAAAAAGGTAAGCAGTACAATTTTTCCGTTCATTGTTAATTGTTTAATTTTCATTTTGTCCCTCCTTTTTTGCTATATAATATAACAAACTTCGAAGTGTGTGGAGATTTTCTACAACATTCAAAAAATTTCAATGTAAATGAGGGAATCCTAATGCGCCTTTATATCATAACTGCTATCGTTGCTGCTTTACTGTTAATCGTTACTATTTCCTACCGTTTCGACTTGTGGAATACAAAAGACTTACCTTACGATGACGAGCAAGTTGGGCTAGATGACCAAATTGTAATTAACTTTAGTCACGTTGTAGCTGAAAATACACCAAAAGGGCTTGCGGTTAATAAGTTTGCTGAATTAGTTAAAGAAAAATCGGATGGCGAAATCATTGTGCAAACTTATCCTAACGGTATTTTATACAATGATGAAAACGAATTAGCCGCCTTACAAAAAGGTGATATTCAAATGATTGCACCTACGATTTCAAAAATCACGGAAGCACTTCCAACATGGCAAGTTCTTGACCTGCCGTTTATTTTTGAAAATGACGAACAAGTATATGACATCCTGCACGGCGATCTTAGTAATTCCTTACTGCAAGAGCTAGACAGCATTAATGTACATGGTTTGACATTCTGGCATAACGGCTTTAAACAGATGGCTTCCAATACAACACCACTCCTTGAGGTTGATCAGTTTAAAGATCTCAAAATCCGTATCATGCCAAGTGATATACTAAAAGAACAGTTTTTATTATTAAAAGCAAAGCCGATTTTAAAAACCTTCAATGATTTATACATTGCGATTCAAAATAACGAAATCATTGCCCAAGAAAATACACTTTCAAATTTATATTCAAAGGGCTATTATTCAATGCAACCGAATATTACCTTATCGAATCACGGCATACTTGCCTACAGTGTAATGATGAACGCCGATTTTTGGGAATCGCTTACTGACGACCAGCAAAAAATAATTCAAGATTCACTTGATGAAATGCAGCGCTGGCAACATGATCAGGCAGTCGCATTAAATGCAGAAAACTACCAGCAGCTAAAAGCAGTTAAGGAGCTTAAGTTTTACACTATTTCAGATCAGCAACGTGCACATTGGATGGAAGCCCTACAGCCCATTTATAGCTCCTATGAAAAAATAAGTAATAAAGATTTCTTAACACAGCTTCGTGAAGAAATTCAAGATCATAACAATTGAACAAAATAAACAATATTCGACTACTTATGAAAATAAGTAGTCTTTCTTTTTGTTATAGTACAAAAACTTTCACCCTTATAACAGTATTATAACAAAGCAAACCCTTGCTATATCAAGGTTTCATATTATTGCAGTTAAAATAGACCAAAATGAACGATATGTTTTTTATCAACAAAATAAATATTCCGAATAATCGTACGCTATTATTGCAAATGTAAACGTTACCAAAGATAAATCACAGGGGGAAGCAAAATTGAAATTACTAAAAAATCTAACAGTCCAAGTAATTATCGCCATCATTCTTGGCGTTATCGTCGGTGCATTTTGGCCAGAGTTCGGCGCAAGCCTTAAAATTTTAGCTGACTTATTTATTAAATTAATCAAAATGTTAATCGCTCCAATTATCTTCTTAACGGTTGTTATTGGTATTGGTGGCATGGGTGATATGAAAAAGGTTGGTAAAATCGGCGGTAAGGCATTACTTTACTTCGAAATTGTATCAACAATCGCTCTTGCAATTGGTATTATGGTAGCTGTTGTCATAAATGCAGGTGCTGGAATCGATACATCTAAAGCGGGAGAAACGGATATTTCGAAATATACAACTGCTGCTGAAGAAAATAGTGAAGCTGGTTTAAGCGGGTTCATTTACGATATTATTCCTGAAAACTTTGTCGGTGCATTAGCTGAAGGTGCTTTACTTCCTACTTTATTTGCTGCTGTACTATTCGGTATTGCTGCAGCATCTTTAGGCGAAAAAACGCGTCCAGTAATAACATTTTTTGAACAAGTATCTGAAATTTTCTTCAAAATCGTTGGGATTGTAATGAAATTCTCGCCTATTGGTGCGTTCGGTGCAATGGCTTACACAATTGGTAATTTCGGTTTAGGTTCTTTAAAATCCCTTGGTCTTTTAATGGCCGCAGTATATATTACAATGTTTCTGTTTGTTGTAGTCGTGCTAGGCTTAATTGCGAAATACTTTAACTTCAACATTTTCCGCTTCATTGCCTATATTAAAGAAGAAATTTTTATCGTAATTGGTACATCTTCTTCTGAATCGGCTTTACCAGCGATGATGCGAAAGTTAGAAAACTACGGTTGCGGGAAGCAAGTAGTAGGATTAGTAGTACCTACCGGATATTCCTTTAACTTGGACGGAACATCTATTTACTTATCGATGGCAGCATTATTCATCGCACAAGCATATGGTGTTGATTTATCTTGGTTAGAAATTATCACACTTCTCGGGGTATTAATGATTACTTCAAAAGGGGCTGCCGGTGTAACGGGTTCAGGATTCATTACATTAGCTGCAACATTGGCTGCATTCCCGATGGTACCACTTGAAGGAATTGCATTATTAATCGGGGTTGACCGTTTCATGTCTGAAGCTCGTGCTGTAACAAACATTATCGGTAATGGGGTAGCATGTGTCGTAGTGGCAAAATCCGAAAATGACTTTGACGAGGAAATGGCTGCAAAGGCGATTCCTGTACGTAACTAAGACGAAAACTATTAAGTAAAAGCCCATTTTTAACTCAATTGAGAAAAATGGGCTTTTTAATTTTCACATTAAATAAACTGAAACGGTTCTGTATTGATTTTTGATTGGATAAATTCAACAGGCAATTTTTGATCCGCACATAAAGAAGCCATTTTTTCTGCAACACCTTTAATCATGACCTTTTCAACATGGTGACCTGGATCGATAATGCTTAAGCCTTCCACTTCTGCATCCTGTGCCATATGGAAGCCGATATCTCCTGTTACAAACACATCTGCCCCTGCAAATTTTGCAGCACGAATATATTTATTGCCGTCTCCTCCGACAACTGCAACCTTCTGGACAACACCTTCCAAAGGTCCAACAGCACGCAGACAAGGCACGTCCAACTGTACTTTCACGAATTGGGCAAATTCCCGTAATGTCATTGGTTGTTTTAACTTACCAATTCGGCCAAGTCCTTGTTTATTTGTGTCAACGTCCATCGTAAACAGATCATATGCAGGCTCTTCGTACGGGTGGTTGTTTAGCATTGCTTTTAATATTTTATTTTTCATCGATTGCGGGAACACGACTTCCACTTTTTCCTCTTCCTCGATGTGAAGCTCACCGATCTCCCCTACAGCCGGATCTGCACCTTCTGTTGCACGAAAACGGCCTTTACCTTCCAATGTATAGCTGCATGCCTCATAATGGCCTAAACGACCGGCTCCGGCTTTAGCCAGCACATCACGCAAAGCATCTGCATCATCCACAGGAACGAATACGGCTAGCTTCATCATTTTTTCTTCGAACGATACTTCCAGAATTTTGCGGTTTTCCAGTTGCAAAGCATCTGCCAGTAAATCATTTACCCCGCCCGGCGCTACATCGAGATTCGTATGCGCTGCATATACTGCGATATCATTTTTCAGACACTTTTCATACAGTGCCCCTTTCGGATTATCTGTACGCAAGTTCGAAAGCTTCATGAAGATCGGCGGATGATGGGCAATAATAAGCTCACAGCCGTTGTCGATCGCTTCATCTACGACTTCATTTGTCACGTCAAGTGTTACAAGCACTTTTGTGACAGGCTTATTTAACGTACCAATGGCCAAGCCGATCGGATCATTCGGCATGCATGCATATTTTTTAGGTGACCATGATTCAAATACTTGGATAATCTCGTTGCCATTTACGGATTTCACGCAATCGCCTCCTGTACCATTTTAATGTAATGTGTAAGTTGTTCATACTTTTCCTGATTTTCAGGTGTTTTTTCCGCTTCTGAAATTGCTTGTTGAACACGTTGCCAATTCGCGATTTCACGTGACCACTTTTCAATGAAAACAGGTACTTTTGTTTCCATCAGCTTTGGTCCAAGCAAAGTTTGCGCTTCGTTTAATTTCATTTCCCCGCGCTGTAATACAAGGACCTCATAGATTTTCCCATCCTCTTCTAAAATGACCTCATCCTGGATTGCCCAGCCATTTTCCATTGCCCATTCACGGATGGCCTTTGCATGAATATTCGGCTGTAAAATTAAACGGGTTACGGATTTTAAAGCTTGTGGATGTTTTTCTAAAATGGACACAATCAATGGTCCGCCCATCCCTGCAATTGTAACGGCTGTAATTTCATCCGCTTCTTCAACAGCTGCCAGACCATCTGCCATGCGTACTGTAATTTTATCTGTTAAGCCTTCAGTGCGAACTTGTTTTACAGCTGATTCATAAGGTCCTTTTACAACCTCACCCGCTACTGCACGTGCAGCAATTCCTTTATGCACTAAATAACATGGCAGGTAGGCATGGTCACTTCCGATATCCGCTACAATTGCTCCTGTCGGTACAAATGAAGCGACCGTTTCCAGTCGTTTTGAAAGTTTTTGTGCGTTCATATTTATATATCCTCTTTTCTATATCACAAACTACCCCTATTATATAGAACTTTCACACAAACGTCTCTTTCCAGAATACAAAAAAGTGCAGAACAGGATCACTCCATTTCTGCACTTGGCTATTCATTATAAACCTGAAATATACTCAGCTACTGCATCTGCTTCCGCTTCGTTTTTAAGAACTGGCGGCATCATGCCGTTTTCCGAACCATTTAATGCGTAATCTTTAATATGCTCAGCATCTAATCCAACGATTGAAGGACCTCCACCACCAGTTAAATCACCACCGTGGCACGAAATACAGTTCTTTTGAGCAATATCTTCACCATTTAATTCAGCAGTTTCCCCTGAATGTTCGCCGTCCGCACTGTTTTTATCAGCTGCACCCTCAAATGACATGAAGAAAATTAGTCCGATACCGAATGCCATGATAAGTACGTAAGGAATAAGTGGATTGTTTCTCATTGCGTTCCCCTCCCTCATTAAATATTCTATTTCATGCTAGACATTAGCCTAGTAAACAATATTAATTGTACTTGATTCTATAGAAAACTGAAAGACTTTACGGACAAGTTTTACTAGCTTTGTAACAATTTTACCAATTTGCTATTTCTATCATAATATATGTCTTGCAATTACCATTTTCTGTACTTCAGACGTACCTTCCCCAATTTCCAACAGTTTTGCATCCCGTAAAAAGCGTTCCACTTCATATTCTTTCATATAGCCGTAGCCGCCATGAATTTGAATTGCTTCATCGCAAACTTCCATTGCCATCTCGGAAGCGTAGTATTTGGCGATAGCAGCCTCTTTGCCGAATGGACGCCCCTGATCCTTCAACCATGCCGCTTTATACACAAATGTCCGCGCTAATTGTATTTTTACCTCCATATCAGCCAATTTAAACTGCGTTGCCTGAAAATCTGCCAGTGCCTTTCCGAATTGCTTACGTTCTTTTGCATATTGAACGGCTTTATTTAATGCGCCTTGTGCAATTCCAACTGCCATTGCCGCAATACCGATCCGGCCGCCGTCAAGCGTCGTTAAAAATTGTTTAAAGCCATTCCCCCGGACTCCAAGTAAGTTTTCTTCCGGAACGCGGACATTTTCTAAAATCAATTCCGTTGTATTCGAAGCATTTAAGCCCATTTTTTCGTATTCCGACTTAATCGTAAACCCTTTTGCATCAGTCGGTACAATTATGGCGCTGATTTCTTTTTTGTTTCCATCTCGATTTGTAATAGCTGTTAATGCTAAATGTTTGGCATAACTTGCATTTGTAATAAAAACTTTCGACCCGTTAATGACAAATTCTCCATTATCCAACACAGCGGTAGTTTCTGTCCCACCTGCATCAGAACCGGCATTAGGCTCTGTTAAACCGAATGCGCCGAATGATTCACCTGTACAGATCGGCGTTAAGTATTTTTCCTTCTGCGCTTCTGTACCGAATAAATGCAATGGTGCACCGCCTAATGAAATATGTGCCGAATATGTAATACCTGTCGAAGCACATGTACGGCTCAATTCTTCGGTAACGATCGCAAAGCTGATTGTATCTGCACCTGCCCCGCCATATTGTTCAGGAAACGGCAGACCCATAATGCCCATATTGGATAGTTCTTTAAATATTTCCACTGGGAAGGCTTTCGTTTTATCACGCTCGATTGCTCCTGGTGCCACTACTTCATCCGAAAACTCACGTATCATCTTTTGTAACATCGCTTGCTCAGTTGTTAAATCAAAATGCATACCATTCATCCTCTCAGCCTATTTCATTTCAATTCTATTGTAATCTAAAAATATGTATTTTTACAGAAAATATATGTATTTTGCAGAGTATTTTGTAAAATGATACAAAAAAGCCATGCAGAAAAGTTTCATTTCTTCTGCATAGCTTAAAAGAATAGTATAAGTTTATGTATTATTTTGATGTTCCTACAGGAAATAAATCCATGCACTAATAATGGCAATTAACCCAAGAACGCCTGAGATCGTAAAATAAATAATTTTCAGCATGACACCGCTTAACAGCCAGAATAGACAGTTCACAATAAGGATGATATAAAGCATTTCATTATTGCCGGCAAAATATGTTGTACTCACTTTCAATGTTACACCTAAAATCGCTAAAGCGGTCGCCAGCTGCAGCATCACTGCCATGAGATGGTTTCTTTTTGCAAAATAGATAGCCCCGATCAGACAGCCTGTTGCAAAAACTGCGGCAACAGCAATGACAACCCATTCTAACTGCATTGTAAACAGCAGTAACAATATAACAAATGCACTGATTGGAAAGAACATCGATAGATTCCGGTTTTTTCGTCTTTCGACATTTATGACGGCATTTTTTGATTTCCCTTCAATCTCTTCTTGATGATTTCCTTCCGAATAAAGCGACATCAAAAAATCGCAATAATGTTCTGGTAACATTTTATTTTGTTTCCAGAACGTGATTTCATTCATAATAATTTGTTTTTTTGGATTTGACATCGTTTCGCTCCAAATCTGTATTTATATGCTACATCATATTGTAAATAATTCACGAATAAACAACATCGGTAAAAAGCAATACCATTATTCTTGGAAAATAGTAATTACCTGCTATATTTACACAAAAAAAGATGAAGAGTAAAATACTCCTTCATCTTTTTCCTGTTTAGCTTATTCTAAGAAATCTTTTAAGCGTTTTGAGCGTGATGGATGACGCAGTTTACGTAATGCTTTCGCCTCGATTTGACGAATACGTTCACGTGTAACGCCAAACACTTTACCTACTTCTTCCAAAGTTCGCGTACGGCCATCATCTAAACCGAAACGTAAACGCAATACGTTTTCTTCACGGTCTGTTAATGTATCCAGCACGTCTTCCAACTGTTCCTTCAATAACTCATATGCTGCATGATCAGAAGGAGATTGTGCTTCTGAGTCTTCGATGAAATCACCTAAATGTGAATCATCTTCTTCCCCAATTGGAGTTTCCAATGATACAGGCTCTTGTGCAATTTTTAAAATTTCACGAACTTTTTCAGGTGTTAAATCCATTTCTTCTCCAATTTCTTCTGGAGATGGTTCACGACCTAAATCCTGAAGAAGCTGACGTTGTACACGGATTAATTTGTTGATTGTTTCAACCATGTGTACTGGAATACGGATTGTGCGGGCCTGGTCTGCAATCGCACGTGTAATCGCTTGACGAATCCACCAAGTAGCATAAGTCGAGAACTTGAACCCTTTACGGTGGTCAAATTTTTCAACTGCTTTAATCAGACCCATATTTCCTTCTTGAATAAGATCCAAGAACAACATTCCACGACCTACATAGCGTTTAGCAATCGAAACTACAAGACGTAAATTAGCTTCTGCCAGACGTTTACGTGCTTCTTCGTCACCTTGTTCAATACGTTCCGCTAAACGAATTTCCTGATCTGCAGAAAGTAAATCCACACGTCCGATTTCTTTTAAATACATACGTACCGGGTCATTAATTTTAACGCCAGGAGGAACACTTAAATCATTTAAGTCGAAAGCTTCTTCACTCGATTCCTGCTTAGAAAGTGCTTCTTCTTCAAATTCTTCTTTTCCTTCAACTGTTACATCATTTTTTTCGATTTCATCGGCAAAGTTGAAAATCTCTTCATTCTCCAGTTCAAAAAATGCTAATGTATCAGAGATTTCCTTCATTGACATTTCGCCAACCTGTTTTGCTTTAGCTAAAAGTTGCTTTTTTACCTGCTCTAATGAAACCCCGTTCACTACCGTATCTTTTGAATGTTTTGACTTGTCCGCCATAAACCTTCCTCCTTCTAAAAACAAATCGCGTTAAACGCCCATTTTTATCTTTCTATTTAAGTTAATTATTTGTTGGGCAATCTCAAGTGCTCGTCTATGCTCATGCATTTTTTCTGCTTCTTTTTGATCGTGCTTTAATTGTTCAATCTTTAGTTCTAATCGGCGTTTTTCGATTTGCTTTAAACAATCAATTATTTCCGCTTCACCATTATCAGGGTCACGTTCAAGTAACGCAGCATCCATCACGATTTTTCGTAAATCATGATCATCCAACACTTCGACGAATCGATGGAAATCAGCCATTTCATATTCTTCATAAAAACCAATCAAACGAACAAATACGGATAAATATTCCTCATGGATGAAAGGTTCGTTATTTCCCTCTCTGAGAACTTTATTCACAATATTTACATCATGCAACATATGTGCTAAAAGTATACTTTCGGCACGGTCTGTTGCGTCTTTTTTACGCTCCCTTTGGAGAAGGACGGTTGGTTCTTCCACCATTTTTTGATCGCGTTTCTGCTCTTTTACATTATCCGCGACCATTTTTCTTAATTGGGTGCTGATTGCCTCATGGGAAATATTTGTTTCATTTGCCAATTGGCGAATGTATAAATCACGTTCAGTTGGAGAAGTATTATTTTTTAATGTTTCCAGAACTTCTTGAATGTATTGAAGTGTGTCATTTTCAAATTGGAAATTTTTGCCGCGTTTCGCATGCATCATCATAAATGCAATATACGCGTGCGGCTTTTCTATTATTTGATTTTTAAATGCCTCTTGTCCGTGTGTACGAATATATTCGTCCGGATCAAGTTTATCTGGTAAAACAGCGACCTCAACTTTAATCTGTTCTTGATGAAGCATTTGTGCAGCGCGCTTGGCAGCCTCAAAACCAGCATTATCACCATCATAGCAAATCGTAATTTGCTGAACTAAGCGTTTGAGCTTTGTAATATGCTGGGGCGTAAGAGACGTACCCATCGTTGCTACAGCATTGTATATGCCTGCTTGGTTTGCTGCTAAAACATCAATAAAGCCTTCCATTAAAATTACTTGTCTTGATTTACGAATGGATGCCCGCGCCTTATCCAAATTATAAAGTACTTGACTTTTATGGAAGATCGGCGTTTCAGGACTATTTAAGTACTTAGCATCTTCGCCATCGGAATTCAAAATCCTGCCTGAAAATGCAATCGTTTTTCCATTTTCATCTCGAATCGGAAACATAATCCGTCCCCGGAAACGGTCAAAGTAGCTGTCATCACTTTCTTTACGAATGATCAGACCGCTTTCGGCCATTTCTTCCGGATCATATCCTTTGCGCTCCAGTAAGATTGACAGCGTGTCCCAGTTCGGCAACGCCCATCCTATCTGATGTGTTTCGATTTGCTCACGTGTAAATCCTCTTTCAAGCAAATAATTTAATGCAGGTTCGCCATCTTCTGTATTCATTAAAATATGATGATAAAACTCCACTGCAAACGTATGAGCCTCTCGCATTTGCTGCTCTTTTTTTGAAATGGGTGAATTCGACATCGATTGATCGGTCGACAATTCCATTTCAAGCGGGATTCCCGCACGTTGACTTAGTTTAATGAGTGCATCCGGAAACGACAGATGTTCCATATCCATTACAAAGGTAATGGCGTTTCCTCCTGCCCCACAGCCAAAACAGTGAAATATCTGTTTATCGCTGGATACGGAAAAAGAGGGTGTTTGCTCACCATGGAATGGACATAATCCAAAATAGTTGCGCCCTCTTTTCGTTAACTGCATATAATCGCTAATGACATCGACTATATCGGACTGCGAACGAATTTGTTCAATCACATGTTCGGGTATTTTTCCAGCCATATTATCACCATCTACAGTATTCGAGATAAATTACAAATTTCCTCTATAATACGACAAAATTCTTTAATAAATTTGTAATTACCCTATAATAAATATTTTTACCACAATTTTATTATTATAAAACAAAAAGACTATACTTGCTATATAATTTCAAAAAAATAATCAGAATATAACTATAAATGTCGAAATTCAGCAAAATACAAAAGGTTTTCTGAAACAAAAGTATAGTTCACTTAGTTTCTAAAAAAACGCGAATATTATTCCACCAAAAAAACCTCCTCTTCCTTTTTGGAGAGGCGGCTTCAGTTGCTATCAACAATCAAGCTCTAGCATATCGATTATTTTGTGCGCTGTTTCTTCGACAGCACGATTCGTCACATCAATCGTTCGACAACCTATTTTATCAACAATACTATAAAAATAGCTAATTTCCTGCTCAATTCTACTATGTTGCGCATAAAATGCATTTTCCGTTAATCCTAATGTTATTAAACGCTCTTTCCGGATATTATTGAGCTTTTCCGGTGTAATGACTAACCCAAAACATTTTTTCGGATCGATTTGCATTAATTCTATAGGGGGTTCCACTTCCGGAACAAGCGGCACGTTTGCCACTTTATATCGTTTATGCGCCAAATATTGCGATAAAGGAGTTTTGGATGTTCTTGATACACCGACCAACACAATATCCGCCAGCAAAATGCCGCGTGGGTCCTGGCCGTCATCATATTTAACAGCAAATTCAATAGCTTCGATCTTTTTAAAATAATCATCATCCAATTGATGCACAAGTCCAGGCTTTTGCAATGGCATTTCATCGAAAGAAGTTTCGATCAAATCAAGCATCGACCCCAATAAGTCGATTGCATGCACTTTATATTCGCTTGCAATTTTTTGAAGTGCCTGTCTCATCTGCTTTTCAACTAGCGTAAAAACAATGGTTGCCTCATTTGCAATTGCAATTTGGACAATTTTTTCCAGTACATCAACATTCGCAATATGCGGAAACTTTCGAATCCTTACTTTTTCGAAATTTGGCCGAAACTGGCTTACTACCGCTTTCACAGCAGCTTCTCCAGTTTCACCGACCGAATCTGATACAACAAATATAGTCAATTTTTTCATGAGATCACCTATAAATCATGCGTTTCTGCTAACGAAATAAACGCACGTGTAATATTCGTCTTCGTTAACCGTCCGGTAATGACTAATCCCCGCTCTGTTTCTTCAACAACCGGCATGGAATCGATCTCTCGTTCTATTAACTTTTTAGCCGCCACGATTAATGAATCCGAATTAACACAATAGGCGATGTTCGGCATTCTCGTCATTATTATATGCACAGGCATTTTATTTAAATCCTGTGTTCCGATACTGGAACGCAGTAAATCTTTTCGAGACAGCACACCTTGTAATATTTCATCTTTATCAATAACGAATAGTGTTCCGACATCCTCGGAAAACATATGGATAATCGCATCATACACCGTCATATCATCCGGAACAACTACCGGGATTGACTGGAAATCTTTTACTTTTAAATTCAGCATTGATTCCGTAAAGGCAGCCGTTGTTTTTTTGCCTGCATAGAAGTAGCCCACACGTGGACGCGCATCTAAAAATCCAGCCATCGTTAGTATAGCTAGATCAGGTCTCAAAGTAGCGCGCGTTAATCCAAGGCGCTCTGCGATATGTTCGCCCGTAATAGGGCCATTTTCTTTTACAATTTGCAAGATTACATCTTGACGTTTATTGAGTTCGATTGGACTCACCCGCTTCAAATAATGTTATACTTTTTCATTAATTATTATATACTATTTCCTTCTATATTGCGAAGAAAACAAACCCATGCTACAATATTACCGAACAACTCACTTGTTGTTTATGATTATTAATATGTAAGCGATGAAGGGATTTATAAGTATCAATTCTAACATAAGCGAGTAGGGATAGTGCAAGCCTACATTGAATTGAGAAACGGCACCCCTGAGCTATTTTATAAAAGAGGTTTTTATTTATTTAAAAACAAGCGGGGTGGAACCGCGGGTACATCGTCTTGATGCACTCGTCCCCGGGCAGAGCTTTTGTGCCCGGAGACGGGTGCTTTTATTTTTATTCAGCGGGTGTTTATACACCCGCTGAATAAAAATAAGCTCTGGCAGATGTCACAGATTTTTTAGATGAAAAAAGAAGTCAGCCTAAATACGTCACATTCTGTGACAACGGCTGACTGACCCACATCCTGTGGGTCTAAAAATCTGGACGCAATTATGCCGAGGCATAATTGATTAAATATTTATAGGAGGTTTTTTTCATGGCAGAAAAATCAATGGAGACAATTGTATCATTAGCAAAACACCGCGGATTCGTATTTCCTGGATCTGATATTTACGGTGGTTTAGCAAACACTTGGGATTACGGTCCACTTGGTGTAGAACTTAAAAACAACGTAAAAAAAGCTTGGTGGCTAAAATTCGTTCAGGAATCAGAACATAACGTAGGCTTGGATGCTGCGATTTTGATGAATCCTAAAGCATGGGTTGCATCTGGTCACGTAGGCAACTTCAACGACCCGATGATCGACTGTAAAGCATGTAAAGCGCGTCACCGTGCAGATAAATTGATTGAAGATGCTTCTTTAACAAAAACAGGCAAAGAAATTATCGTTGACGGTATGACTTTCGATCAAATGAAAGAAAAAATGGAAGAGCTTGAAGTAGCTTGTCCTGACTGCGGAAAAATCGACTTCACAGATATCCGCCAATTCAACTTAATGTTCAAAACGCACCAAGGTGTAACTGAATCTTCTTCAAACGAAATCTACCTGCGTCCTGAAACAGCACAAGGTATTTTCGTAAACTTTAAAAACGTTCAGCGTTCAATGCGTAAAAAAACACCATTCGGTATCGCACAAATCGGTAAATCTTTCCGTAATGAGATCACACCAGGTAACTTCACATTCCGTACTCGTGAATTCGAACAAATGGAACTTGAATTCTTCTGTAAACCGGGTGAAGATCTTGAATGGCACTCATACTGGAAAGAGTTCTGTAAAAACTGGCTTCTTGCATTAGGTATGAAAGAAGATTCAATGCGTTTACGTGACCATGAAGATGATGAGCTTTCACACTATTCAAATGCGACAACAGATATCGAATTCCGCTTCCCATTCGGATGGGGCGAACTATGGGGTATCGCAGACCGTACAGATTACGACTTAAAGCAGCATATGGAACATTCAGGTGAAGATTTCACTTACATCGATCCTGTTTCAAATGAGCGCTATGTACCATACTGCATCGAGCCATCATTAGGTGCAGACCGTGTAACATTGGCATTCTTATGTGATGCTTATGAAGAAGAGCAATTAGAAGGCGATGATACGCGTACGGTATTACGCTTCCACCCTGCTCTAGCTCCGTTTAAAGCAGCAGTATTGCCACTTTCTAAAAAGTTATCTGAAGAAGCTGGCGACGTTTGGGCTGACTTGCGTAAAGCATTCCCGGTTGATTACGATGAGTCACAATCGATCGGTAAACGTTACCGCCGCCAAGATGAAATCGGCACACCATTCTGTATTACGTACGATTTCGATTCAAAAGAAGACGGTCAAGTAACAGTTCGTCACCGCGATTCAATGGAACAAATCCGTATGCCGATCGCTGAAGTAAAAGCTTATATCGAAAAACATTTACAATTCTAATTTTATAAGACACTTTCTGTTCGTTTTGAGCAGAAAGTGTTTTTTAATTTAACAAAAAACATCCAACCGTTCTACACCCGGTTGGATTGTTTTATTTATTCAGCTGTTTTTCAATATCGAATTTTGCATGTAAAATGAGTTCACGTAATTCATCAAACTGCTCTTCATCAAAGCGCGCTTCCGGAATAATAATCGCAATTGATGCAACCGGCCGCCCGTTAGAAATAATCGCCGTACTGAATGAGCAGGCGCCGATAATGCGTTCAGCACGTGTAAAAACATATTGCTGTTTTCGAATTTCCTGCAGCTGCTCCAACAACTGCTCGCGATCGACAACCGTATTTTCCGTTACGTGCTCCATCGCCACTTCATCCAAATACTGATCAATTTCTTCCTGCGGTAAAAAGGCCAGCAATGATTTAGCAGAGGCTCCGGCATAGAGCGGTGAAGTATCCCCAACATGATTACGTGCCGATAAAGCATATGAACTCTCGATATTCATAATACAGCGGCGCTCATTACCGTCAATAATGCTCATCGAAATACTTTCTTTCGTCGCTTTATTCAGCTGCTGAAGAATGGGCTGTGCAATCGTAATGATGCTTGATTCTTCCTCAACCAGCTTCCCTAAGTGGATTAACGATAGGCCAAGCTGATACTGCTTCGTCCGATCATCCCGGATTAAAAAACCTTCATATACTAGTGTAGCAACAAAGCGTTGCAAGCTAGATAGCCCGATTCCTGTCTTTTTATTTAATTCAGTTAAAGAAAGCTTTGGCTGTTCTTTCGTAAAGGCACGCAATATTACAATTGTTTTTTGAACTGTTTGCATTAAATACATTTTTTCAAATTTTTGCTGTTCCACCCAAAAGCCCCCCTTTTCCTAATAGTAGCAAAACTCATTCATATAAAAAAGAAGGGGCTATGTTAAAAGTCATAAAACTTTTCACCTAACTTTTCCATCAACAATAGATATCAATCAATAGGAATCACCAATTCTGGCCCAACAACTCCTAGTTTTTATTAATTTTCAACAAATCATCCGTATGCTCCCCTAGCTGCGGTGCCCCGTATTCATAGGAAATATTAAGCTCCGAATGTTGTAAAGGGTTTCTCACAAATTTCACTGTCCCGTATGACGGATGTTCGATCTCGCCTACTAGATTCCGAGCGACAACTTGCGGCTGCTGAAATGCTTCCTCTATTGTGTTGACACGTCCGCCAGGAATTTTATACTGCTGTAAAAGCTCGAGCCATTCATCACGGGTTTTCGTTTTTGTAATATCGGAAATATAAGCTGATAGTACGTCTTCATTTTGTTTGCGCAATGAATTTGTTTTAAATCGCTCATCTGTCACCCAGCCCTCGCGATTAATCATCTTGCAAAACTTTTTGAACTGATCTTCAGTGCCGACACAAAACATGAGCGGTCCATCCGAACATTCAAACACCTGATATGGCGCTACGTTATTATGCTGGTTGCCAAGACGGTTCGACTTGAAGCCGGTATTTAAATACGCGCTTGCAACATTTGCGAGTGAACTCATTTGTACATCAAGCAGTGCCAGATCAATAAATTGACCTTTGCCCGTCATGTCACGCATTCTTAATGCCGACAGTATCCCAATTACGACATAGTGGGATGTTAAAATATCTGCAATTGGCACCCCTACTTTTGTCGCTTCTCCATCAGGATGTCCCGTTACATCCATTAAACCGCTCATTGCCTGAATAACCGGATCAAATCCCGGCTCTGCAGCGAGCGGCCCGGTCTGACCAAATCCGGTCACCGAGCATTGAATAATTCGCGGATTAATTTGCTTAAGCTGCTCATAATCGAGCCCCATCTTTTTCATATCGCCCGCTTTAAAATTATCGATAATGACATCCGCTTCTTTTACTAAATCAAGCAGTACTTCTTTATCGGACTGGTCTTTTAAATTTAATGTGATTGATTTTTTATTGCGATTCGCACAAATATAATACGTGCTTTCCCCATTTATAAATGGTCCCCAACCACGCATACTATCCGAACCAGCCGGATGCTCGACCCGAATGACTTCAGCACCTAAATCCGCTAAAATCATCGTTCCTGCCGGAGCAGCATACACACGCGATAAATCCAATATTTTAACATTATCCAATGGGCGCATCCCCATCACCTCAATTCTTCTACTCTTTTATTAACGATGGTGCAATTTTCCGTTCCGGCTGCTTCAAAATGATTTGTGTCGCAACAGCAACGGCAATTACTGCTAACGCGATTAAGTTATAAATTAACGTAGTATCCATTAACGCAATCCCAGCGCCAAAAAAGACGAGGCGCTCGATGAAATACGTATGTCGGAATAAATAGCCTTTAATACCGGCAGCAATCGATACACCACCGATACAAGCCGTAATCGCTGCAAAAATGTATTCTCCGGTTGTACCGCCTGTTAGCAGCAGCGCCGGATTAAAAATAAAGAAGAACGGGACAATAAAGCCGATCAACCCGAGACGAACCGATTCAAATGATACTTTATTCGGCGATTCGCCAGCGATACCTGCTGCGGCATATGGTGCCAATGCTACAGGTGGAGTAATACTCGATAAAGCAGCAAAGTAGAAGGCAAACATATGAGCTGCGATCGCCGGTACACCTAATTGTGTTAAAATCGGTACAGAAATTGTTGCAACAATAATATAGGCAGCTGTTGCCGGAATCCCCATTCCTAAAATAATACTGATTACCGCTGTTAAAATAGCTGCCAGCATGACACTGTCTCCAGCAAAACTTAATACGTTGTTTCCGATGATCAAACCGATACTTGTTAGCGTGATCGTCGCAATAACAATCCCTACGATCGCACAGGCAATTCCTACACTAATCGCTCCTTTGACCCCTTCAACAACAGAATCGATAACCGCTTTCAGATTCATACGTGTATGTTTGCGAATGGCTGCTGTCGGCACGATAGAAAATAGCGCGAAGATTGCCGCATATAACGGCGAATAGCCTGCAAACAGCATAAATAATAAAATAAATAAAGGGATTAATAAGTGACCCCCATTTTTAAGAACTTGCATTGCTACCGGAATATTCTCTTTTGAAATTCCCGATAACCCCATTTTTTTCGCTTCAAAGTGCACAATCATAAACAATGTTAAATAGTAAAGTATTGCTGGTACAACTGCTGCCAGCATAACAACCGAATACGCAACACCTAAATACTCCGCCATAATAAAGGCTGCTGCACCCATTACCGGTGGTGCAATTAAGCCACCTGTTGAAGCAACCGCCTCAACAGCCCCGGCAAATTTTTTCGAATAGCCGGCCTTTTTCATCATCGGGATTGTCACTGTACCAGTTGTTACAACATTACTTACAGCACTCCCGCTGATTGTGGCCATCAACGCACTTGCAAATACTGCAACTTTAGCAGGTCCGCCTGCTGTACGGCCCGCAATTGTCAGTGCCAAGTCATTGATAAAATCCGAAAACCCGCTGTTTTTTAAAAAGGCACCAAACAGTACGAAAATAAAAATATATGTTGCCGAAACACCTAGAGCTGTTCCGAAAATTCCTTGCCCGCCCCAGAACATAATGTTGATGATCCGCTCAAGGCTAAATCCGTAATGCCCTAAAATTCCTGGTATATAGGCTCCAAAGAAATTGTAGGCAAGGAAAAACAGTGCAATTAATGTCAGCGCATTGCCGACAACGCGACGTGCAGCCTCAAATAATAATACGATCGCTATGCCGCCGACCCATAAATCAAGAATCGTATTTTCTCCTGCACGGTCTCGAACTAAAATATCGTAAATAATAACGAAATAAAGTGTCACGAAAATTGATAATGTAATACAGATGCTGTCAAACCATGTAGGCAACTTTCTCGTCCCAACACTTTTCTTTGTAGCAGGATAATAAATAAAACTAAATAAAAGCAAAAACCCTAAATGCCACGCACGAAATTTTGTCGCTTCCATCACACCGATACTGCTCATATATATTTGGAAGATGGACCAGATGATTGCAACGCCAATCACGATTTTTCCAAATATACCAACATAATTACGAGAATTGATATTTTTATCTTCAAGGTCCATTAATTGTTGAATTTCATCTTTCTCAAGTACTTTTTCTGCCATACCGTCCCCTCCTTGTCCTTTACTTTTAATCGATTACACCAATTTCACGATAATAGCGCTCTGCACCCGGATGTAGCGGTATATCCGCCGTTCCCGCAACCGCGCTTTCCGGACTGAACTGCTTCGCAATGCTGAATGATTTTTGCAGTAAGTTCAAGTTTTCCCATAGCTCTTTCGTTAACTGATAAACGGTTTCTTCATTCACACTTTCGTCAATTACGATCGTGCTGTACTGACCGACAGTTTGTATCGCTTCCGGCTGTTTATCATATGTGTTTGGCTCGATCGTATAAGCAAAGTTCCAAGGGTATTCCTCTACTAAATGGTCAATGGCGCTGTCAGAAAAGCTTAAAACTTTTGAATCCACTGTTGAGATCAGCTCTGTCGCAGCAGCTGCCGGTACACCTGTGTATATATTGACACCTTCCACTTGACCATTTCGCATTAAATCTGTCGCTTCTGTAAAGCCAACATAGTTTGCTTTAATATCCTTTTCTCCAATACCATGTGCTTCAAGGACGAGACGGGATTCTACCTCAGTCGCACTTCCCGCAGCTCCGAATACGAAGCTTGTTCCTTTTAAATCTTCAATCGAATTGTATTTCTCATCGTTTTTCACAATAATGTGACTGATATTAGGATATAAGTTTCCTAATATACGAACATCTTCATATTGTTTTCCTTCAAAGCTTCCAACACCGTTGTATGCTTCATAGGCGATATTTACCGTCGTAAATGAAATATTCGCCTCACCTTTACGCATTAAATTCAAGTTTTCAATACTTCCATTTGATGCTTGTGAAGCGACTCGCTTTTCCAGTTCATTTGTCCACATCGTTGAAATTCCTGCTCCAAGTGAATAGAAAACACCTGTTGTTGTACCTGTTGTAAAAATAAGCGGCTCCCCATAACGCTCAACATTACTTTGGCAACCTACAAGCAACATAGCAGCCATTGATACTATTGCGAGAAATTTTTTCTTCATCCGCGTCCCCCCATTTGCACTGTATTATTTGAAAACGGCTTTTCGCTTTTCTACTATCGCTTTGACTCCTTCTTCGTATGCTGGTAATTCTGTTACTAAGCCCATTTTTGACGAAATATAGTCAAGTGAAGAACGAAGACTCATTGATTGGCTTTGGTAAACAGCGCGCTTAATAATTTTGATCGTTTCAATTGGACCATTTGCCAGTTTCTCCGCATAACTTTGTGTAAAGCTTTCCAAATCCTCATCATTCACAACAAATGTTACGAGACATGCTTCCTTTGCTTCCTCTGCCGTTAAGACACGCGCTGTCCATAACATGTCAAGTGCCTTATCGATACCGACGAGGCGAGGTAAAAAGTAAGCACCGCCATCACCAGGAACAATCCCTACATTAATATAGCTTTCAGAGAACTTCGCAGACTGTGCAGCAATACGGATATCGCACATTAATGCCATATCAAGACCTGCACCCATTGCAAAGCCGTGCATCTGCGCAATGACCGGTTTATCGATTTCTTCAAGTAATAAAGGTACGCGCTGCACCTTTTTCCATAAAGAATTTTTCCGGGCCAACGCTGTTGAAGTAATATCTTCCTCACTATGGTAAAAGCCCTGGCCCGCCACCATTGCTTTTATATCTCCGCCTGCGCAAAATGCTTTGCCGTTTCCTTTCAAAATGACAGCTCGAATGTCATCATTGTCACGCACTTCTTCCAGCGCTTTAATCCACGAAAGGATCATTTCTTCGCTAAATGCATTTAAACTTTCCGGGCGATTCAGTGTTATTGTTGCAATATGGTCCTTCACTTCAAATAATAAATCCGACATTGTTTTTCCTCCTTATGCATGTACATGCGTTTCTACTTCATCTGTAATGCTTTCCCACAAGTCCATTTTTGTTTCCAGCAGTTGCTGTGCCAACTGTTTTTTCCAGTAGCGTGCCGTAAATTCTTCGTCTCGCCAAGCCCATAAGCGGCGCGTATAATGGTGGAGGCGATGTTCATGTGTCACACCGATTGCTGCATGAACTTGGTGCGCAGAAGTTGCCACTGCACGACTCGCATCATCCATTCGCAAGCGTGCATACGCCACTTCGCTTTCTTCTCGCCCAGCTGCCAATAATGTTTGGATATTATTGACGGCCACTGTCATAAGCGTCTGTTCTCCTGCCATATTCGCTAAATGCTGCTGCACAAGCTGGAACCGGTGAATTGGACGGCCGAATTGTTCGCGTTCTTTGCTAAACTGAACACTCAGCTGGAATGCGGTTGTTAGTGCTCCGCTCATTTTGCTGACAGATGCCGCTGTAACTAACTTTTTAAATTGCTCATACTGCTTTGCTGAAACCGGCACTTTTTGAAGCGCTTTCATATTTTCGAATACGACTTCTGAACGTGGTTCGGCTGCCAAGTTTGTGCTGTTTTTCATCAGTGCATCTTGTAAGTCTGCAACAATGATAAACTGCTGCGCATCTTCCTGTGCAACCGCCACAATTTTTTCGGCATACTGGGCCCACCCGACATGCTTTAATGTACCGGATAAAGCATTGTCCTTTAACTGCAGCGGGGTTGTAATGCTGTAGGTAGTTAACTGCTCAAATCCCTTTATGTCCACTTGCTGCAATAAAAAATTGGCTAACGTATGCTCAATAAACGGAACAGGTACAGCATATTTACCTATAAGTTCATACAGTGCCAATAAATCTTCAATATCCCCACCTGCTCCTCCATCTTCCTCACTTACAACTACATGATGGAGTTCATTATCAAGCAACAGCTGCCAAACATCTTCGGCCCATTTATTCTCCTCCAAAAGATCAACTGTTTCTTTTTCGACTTTATCTTTAAAAATCTTTTCAACTACTTCTAAGACCATTTCTTTAATTTCGCTCATTGTGCAATAACCCCCTTCGCTAAAATTCCATACAGAACTTCTGATGTTCCGCCACGAATTGTAAAGCCTGGTGCATGTAAAATAGATTCAGCCAAATATCGCTCGACCCTATTGTCACTATGCAAGTTTGGATACACATCAAGCATCAGGCGGATGATTTCAGGGATTTTCTGTTCAAACTTCGTGCCGATACTTTTTACAAGTGCTGCCGGTATCGCAACTTCGCCGCCTTCTTCCAATACTTTTGCAACCCCAATTGATAAGTTGCGTAATGACCACAGTTCAGCAACAAGCTTCGTCGCTTCTTCTAGACCCACTAGATCTCTCTTAATCTTCAGTTGTTCAATTACCTCGTTTAAAAGCGGGAATGTACTTAAAATTCGCTCTGGCCCACTGCGTTCAAATGCCAGCTCTGCCAAACCTTGCTTCCACCCGTTACCTAGTGTCCCTACTACCATTTCATCCGGAACAAATACATTATCCAAGTAGACATCGTTAAAATGCGGTTCTCCTGTTAAATAACGAATTGGCGCAATCGTCACACCTTCACCTTTTAAATCGATAATAAATTGCGAAAGACCTTCATGCTTTTTCTCACCTAATGGTTCTGTACGTATGAGCGTTACCATGTAATGTGCATCATGGGCATTACTGGACCAAGTTTTTGCACCATTCACAATCCAGCCGCCCTCCACTTTTTCCGCACGTGTTGCAACGGATGCCAAATCCGATCCACTGTTCGGTTCACTTAAACCGATAGCGAAAAAGCATTCACCTTTCACAATTTTCGGCAGGAAAAATTCCTTCTGGTAGTCTGTACCAAAACGCAACAGCAATGGTCCTGTCTGACGATCTGCAAACCAGTGTGCGGCTACCGGCGCGCCAAATGCCAAAAACTCTTCCGTTAAAATATAGCGGTCAATTGTACTGCGCTCACTGCCACCATATTGCTTTGGCCAGGTCATTCCGATCCATCCCTGCTCTGCCACTAGTTTTGAAAAAGAAGGGTCAGAGCCGCTAAGCCATGAGTCACAGCGTGTTTCAAATGTCCCCTTTTCAATATGTTGCTTTAAAAAACTTCGCACTTCCTGTCTAAACTGCTTTTGTTCTTCTGTAAATTGTATATTCGGTAGATTCATAACTTTACCTCCAATTACGCATATTGTGTAACCACTTTCTAATAACGATATTATAAAATAAATTTTTCCGAATTGTCAAAACTTTTGTACAATATCATTGATTATTGCAGAAAAAATGTGCATTATCGAGAACCTATCATTTATCAATCTATTTTGTGATATATAAAGAATTTAACCTTATTAATATTTTGATTATTTAGATAATTAATGTAAAAAAACGATATAATCTAATAAAGAATAGATGGAGGGGTTACATGTTTTTTCAGTTAAAGGACAGCACCGCCACAACTTTAGACACTTTCGATAAAATTTCACATCTCGTTAAAGCTATACTCCACTTTGAATGCCCGGAACACCGCGCACAGCATCACATCCTCTACACGGCGAATATGAAACTTGAAACTTATCGTGAAGCACAGTCATTTTACAGAAAATTTGACGATCCGAGCAATGCACTTGGTCGGTTAAGTCGAGAAGCGTATGAACTGGCAAAAAAAAAATACCATCAATTATTTACAATAATCCGAGGCTATATGCATTTAAGCGACCATAATAAGCGCAACCACTTTAATCACCACTTCCGCTTTTCTAAAGAAAAAATCGAAGCGATGTTTACTCTTTTTGAACAAATGCACCATCATGAACACTTAAAACTTGAAGCAGAGTTTTATGAGCGGTTAAAAGAAGATATCATCCCATTGCTGACACAATTCGAATGACTCGCTGAAACCTTTTTCATTTAGGAACGTAAAATAAGTAACATGTCCATCAGGAGGGCGATTCATGGAAACACAACAGCAGCTGGAAAATCACTTATTAACAATCCAACAATGGGAGAAAGATCAAAGCGGTTTATGGTTTTGGGAAAAGATTGGCCGCATCCCATTTAAAATACTCGATAAATTAACACCGAAATTCATTCAAGAGAAAATATCCGTTTTAATCGACGAACTGGTGAGTTATGTTCAAACCGGCGGAAAATATTTAGTAAGCGAAAAATCGATGATGCGTCATATTCAAAAACATACGCTGCATTCCGTTTCCACATTAGAGGATATTGGACAAATGCCAATTGAAGATATGGTGGAACTGAGTGAAAAGCTACAAAAAAACCGTGCAAATATTGCAACCGTACAAGGAGCATCCGCCGGCTTTGGTGGTGTGTTTACATTGGCGCTCGATATTCCTGTCATTCTAGGGATTGCGTTAAAAACATTGCAGGAAATTGCGATGATCCATGGTTATGATCCAAATGAAAAAGCCGAGCGTATTTTCATCGTAAAGTGTCTGCAATTTGCTTCTTCTGATGTTGTCGGCAAAGAAGCGATATTAAATGAGCTGGCACAGCATTATGAAAAACCTAACGCGGCAGAAAATATGGTTTCTCAGTTACAAGGCTGGCAGGAAGTCTTCTTTACGTACCGGGACAATTTTGGTATGAAAAAGCTCTTTCAAATGATTCCTGTAGCAGGTATGATTTTCGGCGCCTTTATTAATAAGTCAATGATTGAAGATATTGCCGAGGCAGGCATGATGCTGTACCGCAAGCGACGAGTGCTGGAGCGGATGAATGAACTGGATAACCGCTAGATGCACAAAAAAATAGCCAAAGAATTTAAGTTCTATCTCTTAAATCCTGTGGCTATTTTTGTTGAATATTTTTTTATTGAGCTCGTGCATTTCTTTTAATCCTTTATAAAACGGATATTGTTTCTGCAATTCCGTTTCATCGACATTACCGCTTGGTAAATTATTTAAATATAATAACGATGCATCGATTCGTTTCTGGATTTCACTTCGGTTATTTGTCGTTGTCCCATGTCCTGGCACAACAACTTCAACTTTTTTATCCGATATAATTTTTTGCGCCTTTTGGATTGTTGCTAAATAGGTTTCATATTCTTCAATAAAAGGAAACTCGACATCCGATAAATAATCCCCCGCCAATAAAATACCGAACGGCTCCAAAACTGTAAATAACCCATCTGCCGTATGCCCTGGTGATAAGTAAAAGCTACACGTTATATCCGGCAGCTCAACTGTTTGGCCATCTTCTTTAATCACGATGTCTATGTGAGGATAGATAATAGAATAATCTCTATCAATATAGTACTGGGCATCAAACTGACGGATTTGTTCCAATACCTCTTCTTTATTCGCCCGCTTGACAAAAGCTTCACTTGCAATTGTTGTCGCATGCGGAAATGCGCCTGCTGCAATAATATGATCATAATCACTATGTGTATAAATAAGATACAATTTCCGATCTTCAATAATCGACTCGATATAGGTTTTTATTTCGGCAATTTCGTTCGGCAGCCAGTTAGGATCGGTTACGATTAATGCCTGCTTTGTTTTGATTACCGCTGATGTCGTTTGATATAACACACTTTGAAATACGGTTAACTGCTCATTTTCAAATTGGCGCATTGTGTTTCCCTCCTTAACAAAAGAAAGCAAGTCTGCGCGATTCTACGCTTTCGGCTCGCTTTATTTCCTAGGCAATAATTTTCCCGGTGTTTAAACAGGGGTTGATCTCCATTTCGGGACGGACGCTTTCCGCGGGCCCGGTCTGAGCCTGTAGTCTCAGAAGTCGGGCTGTTTCCGCTGGAGTCGCCTCCCCTTCATTTCAATCAACTCTTTTAATCTAGACTTTGCCGTCTTAAAATGGAATAGCAATAATTTTATTCCTCTTCCTTCTTTTCACGCTGCAGTAATGGTGTACGCTCCAGTTGTTCGATGAAGTTACGTGATTTCAGACGAATTCCCGTTTGTTCTTCATAGATTGTCGTCACGATTTTCTTTATAAATTGCTTCGTTTGCGGTTTTAACTCCAGCTTGCCGACTTGCTCAATCGGCACTGTATAAAACATGCGGATCAGCTTGAGCTGTGTTGGTGACAACCTGATAATATACGGGTCCAAATGGAAGCATCGATGACATATAAATCCGCCTTGTGTAAATGAAAAAGCAAATTCCCCCTCAACAGCTCCACACCCTGCACATGCATGCAAAATCGGCTGGATCCCTGCAAACGGGAGCATTTTCCAATCGACAAACAATGTAATCGCTTCAGGATCATATCCTTCTTCAATTGCATTCAATGCCTGAATTAATATATCAAAAGCATAAGGTTCCGGTCTGCCTTCTTCAACGAGGCGATCGACAATTTCCACGATGTAGCTTGCATAAGCTGTTGCCACAATATCTGTTTGGATGTGGCGCATCGAATTGAAATGTTCCCCTTGCTGCAAGGTCCCCATGCCTGATGTTCGCTGGACTAAAAACGAGCCATGCATAAATGTTTGCGTTACACCTGCCAAACGACTCGTAGGTTTTTTCGCCCCACGTGCCATACACGCGACTTTACCGGCTTCACGTGTCATCAGAGTCACGATTTTATTGGATTCACCATAAGCACGCGCCTTTAAAACGATGCCTTCCCATTTATGTAGCATCTGTTGCACATCCTTTTATTTCTTTCGTATCTCTATTATACCGCACAATTGCTAGAAAAGTTTAATAAACGGTTACATGTTGGCCCATGATTTGCTCTACCCACTGCAAATTTTTGACAGAGCGCTGTTCCACATCTTTTAATGGATAAACCCGATAAGTTCCATCTGCATCCAGTAATACAGAAGTGGCATAAAGCTCAGGTTCATCTATAGTAATCCGGTCGCCTTCCTTAGTAATTTCAAGGCTCGCGATTCCGCCGATCATTGTGTTCGGGATCGTTATAATTGTTGAAAAGAAATTACCAAGCGAATAAAAAATATGCGTCTCCTGTCCCTGTTCATTGATGAGCTTGTCATACGGTTGCAGGACATGCGGATGGGTCCCGAAAATGATATCTGCTCCCGCTTCATTTAATATATCTGCATAATGTTTTTGGTTGTCATTTGCTTCATACACATATTCCGATCCCCAATGCATCGATACTGCTACAACATCGACCGATTGTTTTAATTCCTCGACCTCCGCTTTTATTTTCGCTTCATCAATATAATTTATGAGAAATGGCGATTCCTGTGGCAAATAAAGTCCATTTGTCCCATATGTGTAGGCAAGCAGTCCAATTTTTATCGATCCGATTTCCATAATACGTTGTGTAGACCTGTCATCTTCATTTTTATAAGCCCCTACATAAGGCATATGGTAGTCTTCAAGATTGTTAAAGACGGTACTCATTCCATTTTCCCCTTGATCGATAATATGATTATTGGCGATTGTGACTAAATCGACTCCTGCATGTTGAATATCCCGAATAATATGGGGCGGACTCGAAAATAATGGATAGCCGCTTAGTGGATATTCATTTCCGACAGGAGGCGATTCCTGATTGGCGATCAGAAAATCATAGCTTTGCATCATCTGTGTCACTGCTGAAAAAGATGAAGTAAAATCATTATATTCCGCAAGTCTTAAGTGCAGTAAAATATCCCCCGCCATTGCAAGACGAATCGATTCTTTTGGCGCTTGTTGCTCACGTTCACTAATTGGCTCGTTTTTGTCTTTTATATCATTCTCTATATTTATTGTTGGCGACGGTATGGGCTCCTCGATATTCATTTGTCCTTCTGCGACAATAATCGTTTTGTCCTGATCGACTGTCGCAACGACAATAAATAATAAAGCGAGTGAAATCCCCCAAAGCGCCAATAAAAATTTATTTAAATTATTCAATGCGTTCACCTTCTAACTTCTGTTAAATATTCCCTTACTAAATGGTAGCAGAACATTGCCTATAATCAAGAACAAAATCATTGTCGTCCTGGGGTGGGGGATTTATTCGCCAAGTTGTGGGTGAATGTAGAACATGTTGTGGGGAAAGTAGAATGTTTCCGGCCGAATGTAGAAAATTTTTAATGGAATGTGGAACAAAACTGCTGAAATGTAGAACCTATTCATTTTATTCGCTCATTCATGAGAGTATGTAGAATGTTTCGGGGGCAAAGTAGAAAGTGTCCTGGCGAATGTAGAACTTTTCACCGATAATGTGGAACAACGCTCTAAAAAGTAAACTCCATATTCGTCATAATATAAGGTAAATAGTATAATAAAATAAAACCAGACCTTATATTTAGATGATTTGAGTTTGATTATATATAATCAAACTTTTATTGTGGTCTTTTAATAAAGATTGGAATGTCAACACTAAACTGGACAAAAATTATAAGGGTTGCAGTTTGAATTCCACAGGCGTTAAATAGCCAAGTGTTCCGTGAATTCGTAAGTTGTTAAACCAATGGACGTAATCCCCAAGTTCAAGAGCGAGCTGTTCAAGAGAGGTGAAGTGAGCTTGATTAGCGAATTTTTTTTAAATAGCTTAAATGTCGCTTCAGCCACGGCGTTATCGTACGGACATCCCTTCATGCTTAGTGATCGCTGGATTCCGAATGTCTGAAGCGCCTCTGAAATTAGTTTGTTATCGAACTCTTGTAAAATTAATGGTAAAATAAAAAGTGTTAATTAATTGGGATTGGAGGTTACAATTCACAATGTCAGCTAAAAAACACTCTTGGAAAAGTTATTTATTTTTAATATCAAGTGTATTAGTAACAGCAGCTATGTTTCTATTAGATCCAATAACTAGAGCAACTTCTGAAACACTTACGCCAGTGATTCTAGCATTTATTGGTCTTGGCACAATTTGTTCTATTGTGTTGGCTGTTTTCTGTTTCCGTACTTTAAATGAAAAAAAGACTTTACCAATATTGGGTTTGCTTTTTACTAGTTTAAATGTTAATCTAATTGTTTCGTTTTTATGGATTGGTGCAAATATAGCATAGATAGAAAGGAAAGCTAGGGAGTTACCCTAGCTTTCCTTTTTTTAGAAATAGCATCTTGTCAATTACTTTTGCACACTGAATGCCATTACGAATTGTTGTATCCCCAGGACCTGTTTTATTTGCAGCACATAAAAAAGCTGTATGGAATGCAGTTTTCTTATTCCACAATCGGGCCATATTGTGGAATAACATTTTTTGGGGGAGTGTAAAAAAAGATGCAGATTTATAACGATTAAAGAATTGCTATACAAGTTTTTATGTAAATTAAAAATCATGCCCAGCAAGTATAAAAGCACGGAATAGGTTAGCTGAATAAGTAAACAGAGTTATAATTGTAGTAAATTCCTTTAGGTTAGGTAGAGGTAGTATTGTTGAGGAGTAGTGACAATGAACAGATATAAAAAATACGTAAGTAAAGCGAATCGTTACGAAATTTTTGGTTTTAGAAAAAAGGCAATAAAAATAATGGAATTAGCAATAGAAGAGCCGTTATCAAAATTAGAAATGGGTAGCGGATTAATTTATATTGGTTTAATGTATCGTAAATTAAATGATTTAAACAATGCGAATGTATATTTTGAAAAGGCTCTAAATTTATGCAAAGACGAAAAGTATCCTTATAGCCCTAACTTTAAAATTATTATTCAAAGTTTTTTAGAAAATAAAGAATCAGATAAGGCCACGAAATGGAATGCTCATTTAACTGAAAGTAATAAGAAGATCGCATTTTTCCGTTATAGGGCCATATTGTTGTGGAGTGGTTCTAGGCTCTTAATTAATAAGTTAGGTATGTATTGGAATTGAAAGTTATGGTTTTATTTAAGGAAAGGTTCATAAGATAAACTTATGTTTATTGATAATTAATTTAAGATTTACTTATATATTTTTTGTTGTAATATTTGGAATATAAGGATTATAACTAAACTTTCCAGATAATATAGAGTTAAAAAGCATCAGTTTCCATAATAAAAAAGCTGCAAGACATATTCAACTCGAAATGTTAAGGAAAGGTGATGATCTTCATAAAGACTTAGAAAGCAACAATTACTATTTTAAAGTGTCCTAAACAATGTTTTTGTTTAAATTTTATATATAGAAACACAGGGGGTAATTATGTCATATGTCATTAAACCAGTTGCTTTTGTAAACAATAATAGAAAAGAGATTTTGGATGATAATTGGGGGTCGATTCTATCCACAATTGAATTAGCTGAGAACATAGATATATCATCGATAAAAGGTATAGAAGAGTTTTCGCATTTAGAAATACTTTTTTACTTTAATAAAGTAGAAGATAATAAGATTCAATATGAAGCAAGACATCCAAGAAACAATAAAGATTTTCCGTTGGTTGGGATATTTGCACAACGTGGAAAAAACAGACCGAACAAATTAGGTGTTACAATTATAGAACTTATTGAGGTGAAAAATAGACAATTAATTGTAAAAGGATTAGATGCTATTGATGGCACGCCAATAATTGATATAAAACCTGTAATGAATGAATTTTTACCTAAAGGAAATGTAAAGCAACCTAATTGGTCGACAATTTTAATGGAGAATTATTGGTGATAGTAAAAATCTCATATTTATAAAGTTAGTATGCCTGTATTTATTATTGTCTTACTTCACTTGCAGGATTTTAGTTGAAAAACAATCTTCAACAATCGGGCGCTTTAATTGAATATTCGCATCCCGAAATCATCAAAATTTTTTATAAGAACCAAACTAGATAAATAAAGAACCAACTGTTTTGATCAAACTTTGTTTCAAAACAGTTGGTTTCTTTCTGTATAAAATCAGCGTTTGCAACTTACTTTTAATCGAACTTTGTTAAAATGCTACACGTTTACCGGTTTTTCTGTTGACCCCAAACTTTGATTTGGGAACGTTTTTTGTATGAGAACTGTATAAGATTTTATTAATTAATAGCCAAAGGTTTGTAGCTCCCAAAATTTATCGCTTTGTATAATAGTTAAATATTTAGGTTTTTCACAATTAAATTTAATTCATAATCCAGGCTTGTTGTTGTTTTTAAGCTATCGTCAGTCGTTTCTGTAATGGTTGGATAAACCGATTTATTTATAGTGTATTGTTTTAACTTTAAGTAATAAGCTATTGGGAAATCGGCACCATCCCACATTTCCGAATAACCGACTAGACCAAACTCTGTTAGGAGAGCTTCTAAACTTGTTACTATTGATGCCACGAATTTATCGTAATTACATGAAAATTTCATATTAATGAATGGACGATGCTTTCTACTATCATCTTCATATTGTTTCACTGTAAAAAATAGATTTTCTTCAGTGCTTTTTATATCGGAAATATTGAATTCCCACTCAATTAAACCTGGCTCTTGATGCCAACTACATTCTGTTTCATCTTCATAAAACTCTGAATCAATATCTGGATTCAACCGCAAGATAGCTTCTAAAAATTCTTTCAATGCATCAGAAATACAACTAGCCTCAAATGAAAATTGTTGATTTGACGATTCCAGTTCGCATCTAGCCCAACCAGCATCTGTAATTTTATAATTAAATTTCATTTTTTCACCTTTTCAATTACGAATCATATTTTGAGTAGAGAACATGTCTATACGCAAGTTAGTTTGGTAGCATTAATTATAGCCCAACTTCGTTTTCAAAATCGTATTAGCGTACAACTTTTTTTACGTATGGTCGTAAGCCACTCGAATATGGCAGCCCCTTATTCCACAATCGGGCGCTTTCCTTGAAGAAGGAAAACCCTTTTTTGCGTAGAAGGGCGCTATTGTTTAATAAGCTTATAGCTGTTAACTTATCATAAATATATTACGACAAAAGAAGAGGCTAATTAGTTTCAAACAATTTAAAATATCATTTGCTAAAACTTTTGAACCTGCTGCCCCTTTTAAATACTTCAAATCTCCCGTTGATAACCAATCAATTTCTCCAAAAAATTTTCTGTAACAATTTTATTGCCTGCAATTGCCAATGCTTTTAAACAAGTAATATGTGTCATGCGATAAGATAAAAAAACACACCGATTTCCCCTTAAAGAAAATCGGTGTGTTCTGCTGCTATCTATTAATACTCGTCTTCTCTAAATCCGAAATCGCGTAAATGCGTTTGCTTATTACGCCAATCTTTTTGAACTTTTACCCAAAGCTCTAAGTATACTTTTGAGCCTAATAGCATTTCAATATCCTGGCGGGCACGTGAGCCGACTTCTTTTAAAAGAGCACCGCGTTTGCCGATGACAATTCCTTTTTGTGAATCGCGTTCTACCATGATTGTCGCCTGTACATGAATCATATTTTCCTTTTCTTCATGTGGCTTAATGCGCTCAATGACAACCGCAATTGAATGTGGAATTTCTTCGCGTGTTAAGTGCAATACCTTTTCACGAATCAGCTCAGAAATAATGAAGCGTTCCGGGTGGTCCGTTACTTGGTCTGCCGGGTAATATTGCGGTCCTTCAGGTAAATACTTTTCGATTGTTGTTAATAAGTTTTCCACGTTGTTGCCCTGTAATGCTGAAATTGGGATAATTTCAGCAAAGTCGAACTTATCTTTATACGAATCAATGATTTTTACCAGTTCATCCGGATGTACTAAATCAATTTTATTGATGATTAAAAATACCGGTGTTTGATTGCCTTGTAACAACTCGATGATAAATTCATCACCTTTTCCGATAGCTTGTTCAGCGTTAACCATAAACATGATTACATCGACTTCACGTAGAGCGTTACGGGAAGTTTTCAGCATAAATTCGCCTAATTTATGTTTCGGCTTATGAATCCCCGGTGTATCGATGAAAATCGTTTGAGAGTTTTGTTGTGTTAAAACACCTTGTACTTTATTACGTGTCGTTTGTGGTTTGTCAGACATAATCGCAATTTTCTGGCCGATTACTCGGTTTAAAAATGTTGATTTGCCCACATTAGGACGACCTACAATCGAAACAAAGCCCGATTTGTATCCTTTATTTTCCTGCATTTTTCATATCCTCCGTATTAAATGCACCCGGGATTAGCTCACCTACTGTTGTTTGTTGAACGTCACCATTCAAATTTGTTAAGTAGACAGGCATATCCGGAGCACAAAATTCACTCATTACTTGTCGACAAGCTCCGCATGGGGAACATGGACCCGGTGTGTCTGCTACGATCGCCAGCGCTTTAAAATTCATATTGCCTTCTGACACTGCTTTGAAAAACGCAGTACGTTCCGCGCAGTTTGTCATGCTGTAACCTGCATTCTCGATATTGCAGCCATTGTACACTGTACCGTCTTCTGCTAATAATGCCGCACCTACTTTAAATTTCGAGTAAGGTACATAAGCAAATTCACGTGCAATTTTAGATTGTTCCATTAATTGTTCCATGTTCATCTTTGGTTCCCCCAAAACATTATTTTTAAAACCATTTTGGTAAAAATATGAGTAGTCCGATTATAACACTTGCGAGCGCAAAAACAAGTACAGCACCTGCCGCAACATCCTTTGCCTGCTTGGCGAGCGGATGAATTTCCGGTGATGCCAAGTCCACTACACGCTCGATTGCCGTATTGATCAACTCAGTTCCGATGACAAAAGCTATGACTAAAGTGATAATACACCATTCAACGATTGATAGCCCTGTCAGTAAACCAGCCATCAGGACAATTACTGCACTCACTAAGTGAAATCTGAAGTTTTGTTCCTGTACAGCCGTAACTAGTCCTTCCATTGCATAACGAAAAGAACGAAAAAATTTACGGACGTTCATTCGTATCACGACCTAGGCCGTATGACTGTAAAATAGTATCTTGCTTCCCGAACATAACTTTTTCATCTTCCGGTGTCATATGATCATAGCCTAGCAGGTGCAAAAAGCCATGGACAGCCAAGAAGCCAAGCTCACGTTCAAACGTATGGCCATATTCAGCTGCCTGTTCACGAGTACGGTCTGTCGAGATGATAATATCGCCTAAAATACGTGGAATCCCTTCACCGATAATTTGCAGTTCCCCTTCACCCATTTCCTCCAATGCAAAAGAAATGACATCAGTAGGCTGGTCTTTATCGCGGTATTCACGGTTGATTTCATGGATCGCTTCATTCGTCACAAATGTCACCGACACTTCCGAGCCATCCTCAATCCCTTCCTGTTCCGCTGCATGCTGAAGCAGTTTTTCCACTAACTCCAAGTGGGATTCTTGTACTTCATTTGTTTCATCTAAAAAATCAATTAATAACATGTTGTTCCCTCCTACTATTCCTTTGGATATTCAATACGCGAGTGGAACGTTCCATTCAATGTTTCACATAATACGTCTTCTATCTTTTTCAATTCTTTTAATGAAATATCGCATTCATCAAACTGGTCATCTTGTACACGATCCTGAATAATCGTTTGCACAAGCTTCTGTATTTTCTCTGCATTTGGGTGCTGCATTGAACGTACTGCTGCTTCAACACTGTCCGCAATACTAATGATGGCGGCCTCTTTCGTCTGTGGCTTTGGACCCGGATATCGGAATACACTTTCGTCCAATTCTTTCCCTTCTTCCTTAGCCTTAAACAAAAAGAATTTCAATGTGCTTGTCCCATGATGCTGTAGACAAATATCGATGATTTCCTGAGGCATTTTATGCTTGCGCAACAGCTCTGCTCCATCTGTAGTATGTGCAATAATAATTTCTGCACTACTTTCGGGTGCCATCGTATCATGAGGATTTGTCCCCATTTGGTTTTCAATGAAAAATAAAGGTCTTCGCGTTTTCCCTACATCATGATAATAGCAACCGACTCTTGCTAGCAAGCCATCAGCCCCAATTGCTTCACATGCTGCTTCAGCCAGATTGGCAACCATTATACTATGGTGATACGTACCGGGTGTTTCCGTCAAAATTTTCTTTAACAACGGGTGATTCGGATTCGATAATTCGATCAGACGCACGACCGATAAAAGTCCGAAAGCCGATTCGAAATACGGAAGGAGACCCATCATCAAAGCACCGGATAACAATCCTGAAATAATCGCTGCAGCAACATAAAACGCCACTTCCTTCATTCCGTACCCTGACTGTCCCATTAGTATATAAAATGCGATAAATACGATGTTAACAAGCGTTACGATACCTACCGCCTGCAAAATGTCTGTCCGTTTTTCAAGGCTGCGCATAAAAATAATCGACGCAAATCCGCCAAATAAAATGTAAAGCGCTGTATCCATCTGCAAAATACCCGATAATCCTTCATGGAAGATGATGCCTGCAGACGCAGCAGTAATGATTGTCACAATACTTGCGGTGCGGTCATTGGCTAACACGCGGACTAGCATTGTCACTAATGCCGATGGGAATATAAAGGCAATCATCAGATCAAAATTCGTTGAAATCAGTGCGATCAGTTTCATCATAATTAACGCAATCACATATACAATAATCGTCACGAGCAGTTCATTGCGCTTTGAAGCAATGTCTTTTTCCGTGCGATCAAACAGAACAAACAGGAAAGACATTTGCAGTAAAATCAAAATGATTAATCCTGCAATCGGTTTAATCGATTCTTCACTGTCCAGCATCCCTAATAGTTCAAGCTGACGGTAAATTTCACGTGTAATTACTTCGCCTTCCTGGACAATGATCTGTCCTTGCAAAATACGTGTTGGCTCAACTGCTTCCTTTGCCTGCTGTTTGGCAATGGCCGTTTTTTCTTCATCCAGTACTTCTGTTTCCACAATAGCTGCACGACCAATAACAATCGCCACACTCATTAAGCCTTCAGATATCGAAGGCTGCTGACGGATCTTGCTTTCCAGTTCATTACGGTACGGCAGCAAGCTATCCTTACGAAGCGGATAATTTAAGTTCACTTCAACCAATGTCGCCAATGCATCACGTGCAGACTCAAGATTTGGTTGTGATGCACTTAATACATTCAGCAACTGTGCATCCGATAAAATCAGATTTTGATGGTTATCAAATATATCTTTTAATCCGGAACGCAGCATTTTTATTTGTTCGGCTTGCGGTATTTCTTCCTCCGCCTCTGCAATATCCTTCTTCACTTCCAATGCAATATCAAAAATGGTTGTCACAAAAGTTGCACGCTGACTTGGCACTTCGTCTTTATATATGTATACAGGGTCTACGGCTTTCTCCGCATTTTCCCTTTCTATTTCTGTCTTTACCGTATCTTCCACTGTTTTAGATGAACGAATGGTTTCCGGTGATAATTCAGTTAGTTGGATATCATATGTAACGCCCCGAACATTATCAATCATCAGGAAAAACTGCAGGAGTGCAGTAGCCGCAAGGACGATGAATAACAGTGCGCGAAAGCTGATTAAGTGGATGAGCTTGTTAAATCTTTTTATGATCATGCACCTCCCTTTGTTTCTATGTTCATTTTATCAAATTTATATGTTGGGTGTTACGAAAAGTACGTATGTTTTTCAAATAAATGTCTTTCCACCTACTAATGGATGGAATAATTCCTCCTCTTAGTTTATATACGGAGTTTTTTCCAATAAGTTTCATGCTATTTTTCCCAATAAAAAACTTTCAACCTTTAAATAAAAGTTGAAAGTTCCATTTTTTATAATTCCTGCTCTGTGTAAGCCTGAATGACTCTCGCTACTAATGGGTGACGGACAACGTCGCCCTGTGCCTGACGCTTCGCTTTCGGCACAGAGGATTACTACCCTTTATAATTCCTGCTCCGTGTAAGCCTGTATTACTCTCGCTACTAATGGGTGACGGACTACGTCACCTTGCTCAAGTATTTGGAAATGAATATCTTTTACATAACGTAATGTACGCTCTGCAATAATCAGACCGGACTCCGTGTTTTTAGGTAAATCAATTTGAGTTTTATCGCCTGTAATGACCATTTTTGAGCCAAAGCCTAAACGCGTTAAAAACATCTTCATTTGCTGATGCGTTGTATTTTGAGCTTCGTCTAAAATGACGAATGCATCATCCAATGTACGGCCACGCATATACGCTAAAGGTGCGATTTCAATCGTCCCGCGCTCTATTAGACGCTGCGTCTGTTCCTGTCCATAAATGTCATGAAGTGCATCATAGAGCGGACGTAAATACGGATCGACCTTTTCCTTTAAGTCCCCCGGTAAAAACCCTAATGACTCTCCTGCTTCAACGGCAGGACGTGTTAAAATAATCCGTTTTACATGACCATTTTTTAATGCCTGTGTAGCCATCACAACCGCTAAATACGTTTTACCGGTTCCGGCAGGTCCAATTCCGAAAATCAGGTCTTTATGACGTATTGCACGGATGTATTCGCGTTGCCCAATCGTTTTTGCACGGATTGGCTTGCCTTTTGTATTACGCGCAATTTCTTCATCATATAACTCCGCATAATATTCAATTGTGCCTTTGCTGGCCATTTCAATGGCTGTTGACACATCACGCTGATCGATATTAATATTTTTTCGTATAACTTTCAATAACGCTTCTAAAACGGCATATGCTTGATTTTTCTTTTCTAAATCATCGCCTGCAATTTGTATGACTTCCCCACGCGTAATAATTTGTACGCTATAAGTTTCTTCAATCAATGTTATATTTGCATCTGACATTCCTAAAAGCATTACTGCTTCATTTGGATTGTCGATTTGAAGCTCAACATATTTTTCTGACATACTCATTCTCCTTGGTGAATTGGATGTGGTTGTGCGATATTTTCATTAATTAAATACAAGACTTTCCCTTTAACTGTATCATCATCACTGTAGACGTGCAAAAGTTTTTCTGCTTTTATGGCGGTTTCAAGCGGTAATGAAGAAATCATCTTTTCGTGCAATAATGGCAAGATAGTCGTTTCTACATCCTTTTCACTTATCTTTTCCTTCTTTTTATGAAACATTCGATAAGGCTTATACGTTACAACAGTCTTTAACGGTTCAATAGACATCTGTTCTATCGCTGTTCCGATTTTCTCCCAGTTCACGTCATACTTCCAGCCATGATCATCCAATACTTCGATTTCGATTGTTTTAGGAACAGAAAACGATGTTTCAAGCCAGTAATCAACAAACACTTCGCCTTCCGCACCAACAATGATTTCTTTATCCCCATGCTGCAACACACCTGAAACGAGGATATCTCCCTTGTATACCGTCATATTTTGTTCAACTTGACGAACTCCGCGCTCAATTTGGAAATGAGTAACGACACCACTGTTGTTCGCCACTAAATGCTGGTTCTTATTTACTTTTGGAACCGGCTCAATCTTTGGCGCCAATTGCGGATTAATCGTAATCTTACTTCCATTTTTCATAATATGTACCCATGAAAACTCCCGAAATTCCTTCATCATCGTCTGTCTGATTTCATTATCGGATAAAAACGTTTTTTTCGGTACAGGAAACTCCACACCCATTTCCTTTTGCAAATAGTGTGCCACTTCATCTTCCAGCTCGATTGTGGCGGCATCAACTTCAACTTGCCATACAAACCGTGACAGTATGATCGGCAGGACGATTAACATGATGATGCCAATCGCCGTAACCATATCTTTTTGCAGAATTCTCTCCGGCTCGCTGTAACGGACTGTAATTTTAACTTTCGCTTTTTTTCTTAGTCTGCGCAGTAAAGACAAGTTACTATGCGCTACTTGGAAAGTTATTTCGCTCTGTTTAAAATTCAAGTTGAAAATCCGGATTTTATGCTCTTTCATCAGCATAATAAAAGCGCTAGCTTCTTTAGATTGCTTTAGTTTAATTGTTATAAGCTTTTTATAGGATTTACTCATTTTGCATTCCGCTCAATCGTAAGCTTCTGCAGATTTTTACATTGAATTAAAAAACCTTCTTCGAATAAATGCTGGACTTCCACTTCCCCTGCATGAACATACATCGTAAAATCTTTAGTTGTACAGTTATATTCAGTCGGGGTTACATCACCTATCGTATAGGAACCATCATAGCGGATATCCATAAAAGAGGTGATTTGCAATTTATTGTTTTTAGGAAATAAATTTTTCAATAAAAGCCTCCTTTTTACGTCACTATATGCTTGGAAAAAAGAAGGCATGTATAGATAATTTTATCTCGCATTAACGGGTAGTAAAACTACCCGTAAAAGCCTGATTGGTTTTACTTGATCGGAATTTCCCAGTTTGCAAAGTCACCTAACGCATCACCGGAACTTTCGCTTTCCGGCTCCTTAAATGCAGCCGGAACCCGCATATTCAGTGATTTATTTTCATCGTATATGTTCTGAGGAATCAAATAAGTCACGTTAAAAGTCGTTTCCATTTGAGGATTCACCATAATTTGCTCGTTCTCAACAGAAGACGACAGCTGCTCTATTTCATCCTGCTCTGATGTTTGAATTGTAAAATCCGGCGTATAGTAGACAATTTGGCTGTACTCATTTTCAATAGTACCTTTAATTTCAAGAATTAATTCTCCCGGCTCAGCGGAAACCTTATTGACCGTATAGTCGAGCTTTAAAGTGACACCTTCCATATTATGTGTCAATGACTCCTCACTCTCATATAAAGTAGACGTTCCATCCGTCTCCAAAAGTGTTTCTTCCTCTTCCTTACCGCATGCGGCCAATACTAAAATAAGAATTAACAATAACATCCATCTTTTTTTCATGTCTGTTTCCCCCTCTCCTTATATATATACCCGGTTCAACGGAAATTTAGTTGCTTGAATAATAAATTCCGCTGATACATCTGGACTTCATTTCCTATGTAAAAAACTACCTATCCCCACGTTGATTCGTTGAAATAGGTAGTCTCGTATTATTTTTTTCTTGCTTTAGGGGGGCCCAGAACTTCTGTCATAATAATGGCCTGCATTAAATCACGTTTGCTCGATGGCACAACTTGGAAGGCTTCTGCTTCTTTTTTGGCCATTGCAACAATTGGACGCTCCTTTAATGAACGAGGATTATGGATCTTGTCAGTTACTGGTTCCACGATAGAGCGAGCAGCTTCAACAGGTTTTTCTACTTGTTTAGGGAGCTCTCGTTCTATTTTTTGACTTACTGGTTTTGCTTTTTCATTCAGCTGGCCGAATACTTCATTCGCAAAATCCTCCAATGATTTTGGACGTTTTTGCTCTGTTCGACGTTGAACTTCCTGTTTTCGAGGAGCAGGTTGACTGCTAAATGGCGGCATCTGTTTTGATTCTTTTTTTTGCTGTTGTTCTTTACCTTTACCCAATAAAGAACTGACAATAAAGACAATCACCATAATGATAATTCCTTCCATTTAGTGCTCACTCCTTTCCTCGATTATTTGTTTTTCGGATCTTTGTTGTCGTCATTCGAAACTTTTGAGATCGAATCACGCATTGATGTGTCCGCCTGAATATTTTTGTAGTTCATGTAATCCATAATACCGAAGTTGCCAGAACGTAGCGCTTCTGCAAGAGCCATTGGAACTTCTGCCTCTGCTTCTACTACTTTTGCTTTCATTTCCTGAACTTTTGCAATCATCTCTTGCTCGCTTGCTACGGCCATTGCACGACGCTCTTCGGCTTTTGCCTGAGCGATGTTTTTATCTGCCTGTGCTTGCTCGATTTGAAGCTCGGCACCGATGTTTTTACCGATATCAACGTCCGCAATATCGATCGATAGAATTTCAAATGCCGTACCAGAGTCTAAACCTTTAGATAAAACTGTTTGAGAAATTAAATCCGGGTTTTCCAGTACTTTTGAATGTGATGCGCTAGAACCTAGTGTCGATACGATACCTTCACCAACACGGGCAACGATTGTTTCTTCACCAGCACCACCGACTAAGCGGTCCAGGTTTGCACGTACTGTAATACGCGCTTTTGCTTTTACTTCAATCCCGTTCATCGCAACACCGGCAATAAATGGTGTTTCAATTACTTTCGGGTTAACCGACATTTGTACCGCTTCTAAAACGTCACGGCCAGCTAAGTCGATTGCTGCTGCACGTTCAAATGTTAATTCAATATTCGCTCGGTGTGCCGCGATCAATGCATTAACAACACGGTCTACGTTACCACCTGCTAAATAGTGTGATTCCAATTGGTTAATCGATACTTCTAAACCGGCTTTATGAGCCTTAATTAACGGATTCACAATACGCGACGGAATTACTCGACGTAAACGCATTCCGACTAATGTGAAAATACTTACTCTTACACCTGCTGCTAGTGCACTAATCCATAGTGCAACCGGAACAAATGTGAAAAATACTGCCAGGATAATAAATGCAATGACTAATCCGACAATTAATGTTATTGTTCCTGCATCTGCCAACATATTCATACTTATTCTCCACCTCTTCCAATAAATTCTCTTACGACAATACGAGAGCCTTCTACTTTCACTACTTCAACTGTTTTACCAGCATCAATATAACCGCCTTGTGTTACTACATCAAGTCGTTCCTGTTCAACAACAACGGTCCCTGATGGTCGCAACGGCGTAATAGCCTGCCCTGTTTTGCCTATCAATTCAATTCGGTTTTTGTTTGAAACATAACCTTCTTCCGTCGTCGTTGCATCTCTCAGCACGAGACGGTTGAACATATGCAACTTTTTCCCGAAGAATTTCATAAGTATCACCATTCCTATACCTGCAATTATCATTGCGATTAAAATCGAATAAGCCATATGAACAAAGCTTTCCCCTGCAAAAAGCAAACTTCCTATCATTAATGCGCCACCGATAACACCAACTATACCACCTGGTACAAATAGCTCGGCAATGAGTAAAATAAGTCCGATTACAAAAATGATGACTGTTTCATATCCGGCAAAACCTGCAATCGTATGTCCAAAGAAGAACATACCTAATGAAGCAAGCCCCATTGTCCCTGCAACACCAAAGCCTGGTGAATACAGCTCAACAACTAATCCGATACTTGCAATCGACAGTAAAATAGGAACGATAATCGGATTTGTAATAAAGCGTGCCAGTTTTTCAGCAAATGTTTGCTCCACCTTTACAACTTGACTTTCCTCAAACCCGGTTCTTTCAAGCAGTTCTGTCATCGAAGCGACAGTCCCATTTGAGTACTTAACTTTTTCCGCATCTTTTGCAGTTAATGTGAGGAGCTTCCCTTTAGGGGCTCTTAATTCAGGCAGATCATAGTCGTTTCTGACCATTGCCTTTGCATATTTAGCGTCCCTTCCGGAGTTTTCGGCAGCCGCTGACATTTTGGCCAGCCAGTCGCTTTCCGCCTTCTCACCTGCTGTGTTACCTGCAGAATCAATGACCGCCGCTGCACCCATTGTTGCGTTTGGTTTCATGTAGATTTCGTCAGCATGTAAGGCAATATACGCACCAGCAGACAGCGCATCCGAATTGATGAAAGCAATTATCGGGATTTCGATTTCGTCCAGCATTCTACCTATTTCGGAAGCCGCTGTAACAAATCCGCCCGGTGTATGCATATTCAGAATGATTGCCTCTGCGTTATTGCTTTTTGCTTCATCAAATCCGCGTTTGAGATACTCCACCAACCCTTTTTCAATTTCATTGTTGATGGCAATTTCATATACTTTACCTTTACCATTCGCAGATACAGTTAAAGAAGGAAACATTAATACGAATGACATGACCATCAGAAAAATCCAACTAATCCCTTTCGTTCGTCTCAATTTTATCACCCCTTTAACTAAGTTATGTACAGTTAATTCTACGGATGAGATGAAGAAAAGTTTCAATTTTTTTTAAATCCCTTAAAAAAACTTCCTCCTATATTATTTGCTAACATATACCAATTATACGGTACTGATCGCTAATTATTAAAAGTTTCTCGAAAACGCTTTCTTTCTCTTCTCTATTATGGTTGATTTGAATAATAAAAACAAATGCAAATACCCCGCAGTTATATAAATAACTGCGGGGTATATCATTTGTCTGCTCAGTTAAATCTGAAAATTGCGTGTTATGAACGTAGGGTTTTTACAGGGAAAATTACCACTTACGTTTACGTGCAGCTTCTGATTTCTTTTTACGTTTAACGCTAGGTTTTTCGTAGAACTCGCGCTTTCTAACTTCCTGAATTGTACCTGATTTTGATACAGTACGTTTGAAGCGACGAAGAGCATCTTCAAGCGATTCGTTTTTGCGAACGACAGTTTTTGACATCTCTCTTTCCCTCCCTCCGAACACACGTCATACATGCATTAACTGTTAGATAATGTGTACTAAAGTAGTATAGCGTATGATTAAAAAAGAGTCAACAAAAACTATCGAATTAGTAATTAGAATCTGATTTTAGACCATTCATAATAGCAACACCAGAAGAAGCGCCAATTCGAGTAGCACCATTTTCAATCATACGTTGCATATCTTCAAGGCTACGAACACCGCCGGATGCTTTCACACCAAGATCCGGACCGACTGTTTTACGCATTAATGCGATATCTTCAGCTGTCGCTCCACCTGTTGAAAAACCAGTAGAAGTTTTAACGAAATCGGCACCTGCTTCAACAGAAAGTTCGCAAGCTTTTACTTTTTCTTCATCCGTTAATAGGCAAGTTTCTATAATTACTTTTACTAATGTACCATTTGCAGCGTCTACTACTGCTTTGATGTCATCACGAACTAAATCGTAATTTCCGTCTTTTAGAGCACCAATATTAATAACCATATCGATTTCGCCAGCACCGTTTGCAATCGCGTCTTTTGTTTCAAATGCTTTTACTGCAGATGTTGTAGCACCTAACGGGAAGCCGATAACTGTACATACTTTTACGTCTGTCCCAGCCAATTGCTCTGCACTGAATTTCACCCATGTAGGATTTACACATACTGAAGCAAATCCGTATTCCTTTGCTTCTGCACAAATTTTTTCTACTTGATCTTTTGTAGATTCAGCTTTTAATAAAGTATGATCAATCATTACTGCAAAATTTTGAGTCATTTCTCATTACTCCTTTTACTAAACATTAGTTGTCCGTACATCTATAGTTTAGCATGTATTTTAATTGACGCAAATTATCAGACAACTTAAATTATTCGTCTGAATAGGCAAATTTTGTACGAATAATTTTTCTGTCCAAAGGTTCACCGGTATCTGTGACATACTGAATATTTAACTCAGGAATATTACGGTGCACTAACTGGTACGTTAAAATATTTTTAATTAAATGCTCTTGTGCCAAATCAAATGCTTCTTCGCCTAAAAGTGAATCATCCGATAATACAATTTTCCAATTTGAAAAGTCTTCATTAGCATCGATATGTGTAATTCCATCTTCTGTACTTTGCTCACTCGTTTCTTTGTACTGCTCCAGGAATTGTTCCGTCTGTTGCGCAATTTCAGTTAACTGTTGCTTATTTATCTCTAAAGAAACGGCACCATTTGGCTGAATAGTTTTATAAACGTCCGATGCTTTGTACTCGATATTAAGCGAGCCGTAATGCTGGGCTACTTCCGTGGGGATATTGACTTCTACCATAGCCGATTCACTTTCTACTGTTGGTTCTTCTTTTTTCTCCGTGCAACCATATAAAATAAATAGAATTGCAGCAACCATCCATATTTTCTTCATATAAATTGCTCACCTTCTTTGCCTGTAATCGGGATAAACATAATGTTCCAAATAATAGTGTTAGCTTGTCTTCCTCATAATATACTTAAACTTCCATTAGTTTACGACTAACTTTTTGTTAAATTAATATGCTGCATAAAAGTACATGATGTTTCGCCCGATTATGAAAACTTGCGCACACCCTAATTTCTCTACCCTATTTTACTGGAAATAAAATAGGGTAAGGCTAATATTATATCCGCTTCTTACACGTTGTTCTCCGTTACGGCGGACGCTTTCCTGGGGGCACGGCTCGAGCCTGTAGTCTCTCCCACGTGCTTGTCCCCAAGGAGTCGCCGCCTTCACTCCGAACAACTAATTAACCTTTTATATCAAGTAAATTCGTCTAAACAAAAAGAGGAATTGCATATTGCAATTCCTCTTTTTCCATAAAATTATTTATCGAAGCACAATTATTTATATTGCCTGGCCTTCCAATACGCGAACGAATTGTCCTTCGTTGTACGGGTAGCCTGCTTTAGTAACTTTAACTTTTACAAGCTGGCCGACCATTTCCTCTGTGCCTTCAAAAATTACTTTTAAGTAGTTCGTTGTATAGCCGACATATAGGTTTTCATTGTCGCTATCTTTAAAGCGCTCTTCCGGAATGACTTCCAGTACTTCTCCTTCAAAACGAGAAGCATATTCTTTTGCAAGCTGGTCATTCAGTGCAATCAAACGGTGAACGCGTTCGTTTTTGATTTCTTCATCAACTTGATCTTCCATTCTTGCTGCCGGTGTCCCTGTACGTTGAGAGTACGGGAATACATGAAGCTCAGAGAATTTGTGATCGCGGATAAAGTTGTATGTTTCCATGAATTCTTCTTCCGTTTCACCCGGGAAACCTACGATTACGTCAGAAGTAACCGCTAAGTCAGGTAAAGCAATTTTCAGCTTTTCAAGACGCTCTGCGAAAAACTCCATCGTATATTTACGACGCATACGTTTTAAAACTGTATCTGAACCTGATTGAATCGGAATGTGTAAGTGGTTTACAACGATTTCAGAGTTTTGCAGTACATCAATTACTTCATCTGTTAATTGAGATGCCTCAATTGAAGAAATACGTAAACGTTTCAAGCCTTTTACTTGCGCTTCCAAGTCACGCAATAGCTGCGCTAAGTTATAGTCTTTGAAGTCTTGTCCATATCCGCCTGTGTGAATACCTGTCAGGACAATTTCCAAATAACCCGCATCCACAAGCTGCTGAGCCTGGCGGATAACTTCTTCCGGATCACGTGAACGCATTAAGCCGCGCGCCCAAGGAATGATACAGAACGTACAGAAGTTATTGCAGCCTTCCTGGATTTTCAGTGAGGCACGAGTACGGTCAGTAAATGCCGGTACATCCAATTCCTCATATACACGGTTTTTCATAATATTACGTACCGCATTAATCGGCTGGCGCTCGTTACGGTATTGATCGATATATCCAAGCATTTTCTCGCGGTCCTGAGTACCTACAACGATATCGACCCCTGGAATTGCCATAATTTCAGCAGGTGAAGTTTGTGCATAACAGCCAGTAACACAAATAACCGCATCCGGATTTTGACGGATAGCACGGCGAATCACTTGGCGTGATTTTTTATCGCCAGTGTTTGTTACTGTACATGTATTAATAACATAAACGTCCGCCTGATGATCGAACTCAGTACGCTCATATCCCTGCTCTTTAAATAGCTGCCAGATTGCTTCTGTTTCATAGTGGTTTACTTTACACCCTAATGTATGTAGAGATACGGTTTTCGTACGTTCGTAACTCATAATTTATATCATCCTTTCAAGGTTAGCACTTATCTATTTTACTCCGGCGAATTGCCTCTTTTTAGTCGACCGGTAGCATGCTCTTCATTCTCTAAATGAAGAAAAATATCAACGTGTTTTATAATAGCATAAAACGCTATACAAAGCCTATTTTTTTAACTACTTGTTAAACTACCGGCCTTCTTCCACAGATGTAGCCGGAGAGATATGTTCTTCACTGTCGGAAACCTGCTGCAGTATTACCTGTCCATCCGGTAAATCCATCAGCGATAAAGCTGCCTGTTTTCGAACATGGCTATTTGGATCAAGCAATAACACTTTCAGATAAGTGTATGAATCATCCTCTTTGACAAAACGTAAAATTTCGGCAAGCAATAGACGCTCTTCCCAAAGGGCTGAATGAACAAACACTTCGTAATGCTTCACATGCGAAATTTTGCCATACGATGAAATGGCTCTTAATGCTCGAAGACGGATTCCCGGACACTCGGACGTCAATAACTGTTCAAATAATGAAAGGTATGAAGGATTCATGTTCATGTTCAGGCAAGAAAACTCCAGAAAGGCTAATTTCAGCTGAATCGGCAATTCTTCAAAATGATCTTTAAAGTAGTCACAATAACCATTCTCAATATTCGATAGCAACAGATGGTACTCACTATCATAAAAAGTCAATCTAGGCTTATACATATGCGCCAAAAATAAATTTCTATTATATTTCGCTGCAACCTGTAACATTAATAAATATTCTTCGATAGAGCCGGTACGATTATCTTTTAGCCGGCGTTCGATTAACGGCACTAAAAATTCCAGCTCCAAAATCAATGTGCGCTGTAAAACATGTAGACGGACAGTTTCATCACGGCTATTCAATTGCTCCACATAATAGTTTTTCATATTTAACGCAGCATATGTAGAAGCTCTCTCCAGGATTTCTTCTTTATTCATCGTTGTAACATACGAAACAAAAATAGTATCAATTGCCGCCAGCTCATTCTTTGTAGTTGTATGATTCCGAAGAGGTTTGTTTAAAACTAAATAATTATACCAGTCCCTTTCATTTTGCTGGATATAGTTATTTATTTTATTAAAAGAGTGTTTCTTTCTGTTCTTACGATAAATTGCATAAAAATAAATACATAATAGAATAAAAAGCATTACACTACAGATAATTAAGATCCCTTTTAAAATTTCTTCAATCTCCATTATTATCGCGACCCTCTCAATCTGTTTTCCATGTTATTTACTAATATATCACCTTTTTCCGTTATCTTTATACAACCAATTTTTTCTCCTGTCTCCAATACTTTATTTATATATGGAATTTGCCCCATTTTTTGTTGATTCATGGAGAGTCTTTTTGAATTTGTTTTGGAAAATTTATGTACGGACAAATTCCGGTTCTTTTGAAAATAAAGAAGAAGACAGACAAAATAGACGGAATAGTTCCGCCTATCAACTTAGTCTATATTATAAAGTATCATTTGTTTTCTTTTGCAATCCAGAACGCGTTAGGCTTCCCCAATCGTTTTTACCCCGAATAAAGTACCAGAATCCTTGAAGACGGAAAACAACCATTAGCGGACGGAACCAGAACACTTCCGATAAAGAATACAATAATAGTTTTACCGAATCACGGATACGTGGATAAGTGCCCATACTCCATGCTTCCAGCAAAATAGAAAACATCGAAATGACGGTACTGTAAATTAAAAACAGGACAAATAAAGTAAGAGCCGATTCCAAATAGATGTTCCCGATTACAAATGATAAAATGACATATATATATCCCAATAGTTCAACAATCGGGCCGATTAATTCAATAAATACAAAATACGGAACAGATATGAGACCGATTTGTTTGTATTTCGGATTGAGCAGCATTCCACGGTTCAGCATAAGACTGCTTAACAGTCCCTGATGCCACCGTCTCCGCTGTGTTTTTAAATCCTTTAAATTATCCGGTGCCTCTGTCCAGCATACCGGGTCGGGAATAAATTCAATCGATTTTTTTATTTTATTCTTCAGTAAATAGTTGTGCAGCCGGACGACCAGTTCCATATCTTCGCCGATCGTATTCTTATTGTAGCCACCGACTTTTATTGTATATTCTTTTGAAAAGACACTAAACGCACCGGAAATAATTAATAATAAATTAAAACGGCTCAGCGCAATTCTTCCCATATAAAAAGCACGTAAATATTCAATAATCTGCATGACGACAATCGGGTTATTCGGGACAACCGATTTCAGAACACTGCCGTACTCGATTTCCGAACCGTTTGCTATACGCACACTTCCACCTGCAGCAATGACTTTCCCGTTGGATGAGACTATTGGCTTCATCACCTGCAGCAATGATTTAGTGGATAAAATTGAATCACCGTCAATCGAGCAAAAATAAGGAAATCTTGATACATTTATGCCTGCGTTTAACGCATCAGCCTTTCCTCCATTTTCCTTGTCTACTAAAACAATATTGTAATGAAGCTTCGAGTGGTAAATGCCTCTGATTTCCGCTGATGGCAGCTGATTCTGTACAGTCCGGAAAACAGGCTCCATCTGAAAGACATCAATCACTGTCTGCAATGTCGTATCTTTCGAACCATCGTTCACAATCACGATTTCATATTGCGGGTATTCAAGTGTCAATAATGATTGAACCGTACTGATAATACCGACTTCCTCATTATAAGCAGGGACAATGATTGAAACAGGCTTCGAATAAACCGCATTCAAATTTACCTTTCCTTCCAAATTCTTATCCAGATTCCTGTCTTTCCTCAACTGTAAGAAAGCAAAGACCAGCATTAATGAATAGACTAATATAACAAATAACATGTATATAAAAATTAATGAACTGAACACTTCGTTAAACCAATAAAGTATGTTATCTAGATTCATTTATCATCATCCTAACTTCATGACTTCCCTTGCCATATCTGCTGCATACAAATCGTTTTCACTGTCGATTATTTGCTGTAAAATTCCTCGTCCGTTTGGCATATTCAGTAAAGATAAGGCCGCCTGTTTACGTACTTGCCAATTTGAATCACCTATTAACCGCTGAAGATTTTGATAAGATACCTCTTCTTTTACAAACCGCAAAATTTTCGCCATCATCAGCCTCTCTTCCCAGCTGGCGGAATCGACAAAGCGTTCATACAGTTGGAAATCAGAAACCATCCCAAACGATGCAATCGCTTTTAGAACGCGGATTCTTAATTCCTGATCTTCCGATGTTAACAAACGCTCATAGAAAGAGAGAAAATCATTATTTACATTTGTGCTTAAACTCAGAAAATCAAGAAGGGCAAGTTTCAGCCCGGTTGGCAAGGAATCGAAATGGTTTGTAAAATAATCGATATAGCCTTCATCAATTGTCGATAACAAAAGTTTATATTCATAGTCATCCAGTGGTAATCTCGATTTATAAACATGGGCATAAAACAAATTCTGATTATATTTTGCGACTATCCGCAACATTAATAAATACTCTTCCATCTCATAATCTCGTTTTCTTTTTAAACGCCGCTCAATGAGGGGTACTAAAAATTCCAGCTCCAGCAGTAATGTTCGCTGCAATACATTTAAACGGACCGATCGATCACTGCTTTTTATTTGCTCGATATAATAATTCTGCATATTCGATGCAGCGTATTCGGAAACTTTGCTGTGAATAGAAGCATTATTAAGTGTTGTCAAATATGAAACAAATAGATGATCAACCGCCTTCATCATAATATGATTCTCCGGCCGGTGATCCAGCGGTTTGTTATACACAAGATAGTTATACCATTCCGTTTTATACTGTTCGAAATACGCATTCATCTTTTCATTGATCCGATTTCTTTTCATCCCTTTATAGATTAAATATATAAATAGACATAAAATAACGATCAGCATGATAGTGCCGGCAATGACCGCCCCGACTAAAAATTGACGATCTATCATACTATCGCGACCTTCTCAAATGATTTTTAATACGTATTTCAAAAATTTTCAAATTAAAGGGACGGACAAAGTAAGCATCAGCACCATTTTCAAAACTATAAAGCTGTGCCTCCTCGGAATTACGTGATGAAATAAATAAAATTAAATATTTTTGTTCATTAGGCAAACCGCGCAAATAATGCAAAACCTCAAAGCCATTTTTTCTAGGCAAAATATCATTCAGCACGATAATATGATGATGCTCACTTCGGTACCAGTCGGATTCTATAAATTCAAGTCCGTCATTAAACACCCGTACCTCCAAATCCTGTTCAGCTGTTTCCAGATTGTGAAACAGATTCGAAAATATAGATTGTGTAATATGATCATTTTCGATGATGCTGACTTTCATCTTGATTCGCTCTTTTTCAATAAAATGCGGAATCACCACTATTTGTGCATCTGAAAAATCAAGGCTCATCACCTCTTCCTCGCCAACTTCCAGTATTTCTTCAAGCGGATGCAAAGAATTTGCAATTTCTGCAATAACGGCAACAAGCGGCATTTTGAAAGGTGACATGGCAGTTTGAAGCCGACCTAGAAATGATTTGGATTCCATTGCTTTACTGATCGACAGAACAAGAATGATGTATTGCTTTGACCGATCCGCAAAAACAAAATCCGATTTACGTAAATTTTCTTTTACCAACTGGTAGAATTCTTCATAGCTCACAGACATTTCATCTGAATATTTCACGAAAACAAACGTAAAATGAATCCCCTTTTTTCGGATATAAGTTAGCTGCAAATCATATAGATACTTCAAATTTTGAAAATTCTCTACGCTATTACTAAACTGATTCTCCGTTTCTTTCATCTTTATTTCACCCCTGTTCATACATATGCCTCAACCCACTGCAATCCATTTCAATCGCTCGGAAAACAGTGGATCTTTGCTTTAACTTAATGTATCTCTGAAAATTTTTCCTGCAAAATATAATACGATTGCTTTAAACGTTCCTTATACTCGGGTATTGTCCAGCCTTCCCATGTATAGGTTTTCAGGTCGGATTTATTGTCCGGTATACGGTTTTTCACGGTATTATTTTCGATGAGCAATGCACCGACTTCAATTCCTTCTATCATTTCCTTTGTCATTTCTTCATTTTCATATAAATCCGACCAAACTTCCAGACGGCTCGGATCCGTAAAATTCAGCAATAGCCAAGGAATACGAATTTCGACAATCCCATCCGCTTTGTTGATTTCATAATCAGCAAGCGAATCATAATCAGGGCTTTCCGGGTTACCGTTTCCTTTTCGCAGCTTCCCTGTCTCGTATTTTTCGAATGGATAGGTTTTATCGAGAATCGGAATCGTGAGCTCTTTATTTATCGCATACTCAATAGGGTTAAATTGCCCGCTGTTTTTTTCGGTCATCCCTTCAAACGGGACGAGCTTCAATCGGTCGCCGTACAGTTTCTGGAACACATCATAATAGGCATCGACTTCAATTCTGCTATTTTCCTCATCTTTAATCGTCAGTACAAAATCAGCTTTGTTCAATAACGGGTAGTCCTTATATGTTGAATTCCCTTGCCCTTTCACTGTATTGAAATAAATTAACGGAAAATCGGCATTTGAGAATTCCGTATTTTCCACATCCATCCGTATATACAAATAGCGTTCGTCAGAATCCATATACATGGCCATCTGTTTCGTTTTATACATCGGCTTTTTCCCTGACCAGTCCGATATATCCCCATCCACTTTTATTTTCAATGTATCAAAGCTGAGCAGTCCGAACTGCTGTTCATTTGTTTGTGCATTTGACCAAAATGGCCGTTGATCCGGATTATCGAGATCCATCGTATTCCATGTCCGCTTAAACCATTCATCCTGCCAGGAGAACACTAAACCGCCAAGCATGCCTTCTTGCAGAATATCTTCATAGAGACTGACTAAATACTCCCCTTGCTGGCGCTCGGTCACAAAGCCCTGATTCCAGCCGAACGGATTTTTATGAGTCAATCCACGGGAAGCCGGTATTCCGAATTCGGAAATTAATATCGGCAGACGGTGCGCTTTTTTCAAATCATTCAAATATGCTGCATAGCTATTCGGTTCACCGCGATGGTCCTTATATTGTAGATACTCAGGCGTAAAATTCAAAAAATCCGGATAATACGGATAGACATGGTAGTTAGCAAATTGACCAACATGCTGCAGCTCGTTTTTCTCATAAATGACATTCGGATTTACGGTCGCCAAATCTTCCTCTTCACTCGGTTCGTACGGGTGGTCCAATAAATCGGTTGTTACCCAGTTCGTAAAGCTGAACGGCCGCATCCATTTGTATTCGTCCATTTCGTACCGGGCGGCATATTCCATCTGCTCTGCTAGCCAGATTTCAAATGGAGCAGCATCTTTTGTCGAAAAGTACTTGCCGTCATATTGTGCCTTGCCTTTATATTTCTCATTAACTGAATTAACTGCATCCGGATACCATTCGATGCCCATCATCCAGCCAATAACATATGGAGCGACATTGGCAGTATAATTCCCAAAAGCATGGCCCGGCTGATGTTCAATTTCCGCATTGCCATGTAAAATATCGATAATATGCTTTATCTCCTTTTGAAACTTTTCTGTCGGTTCACCATATACATCCAACTGCTCAATTACCGGCTCTTCTTCCAGCCAAACCCCATGGAACAAGTAAATCGGCTGTTCATGCGACTCATTGTACTCCAGCAACGCTTCATAGAATGCCGGCGGGTGGATTGTATAAACACGGATTGCATTCACGTGCATATCACCAATTGATTTGAGCCATCTTGTATAATCTTTTTTTGTAATTCCTGCTTCACCCGGGAAAAGACCGGGCTTAGCCATCCCCATATTTACCCCTTTTATGGTCATTTCCTGCCATTTACCATTTTGCATCACTTCATATCGATCGCTTAGCACCCGGGCATTATAAGCAATATTTTGCTCATAGACCGGTTCAACGGATGTTGCTACTATATGCTTTGAGGTAGAAGAATCCCCATCTGCATCATTACTTTCCGAAACGGATTTATCATTGATGAAATAAATCCCTAACGGAACTGTAATCATCAGCAGCAATCCTAGTACGAGTAATATTTTTTTCATCAGCGCCACCTATCATCTTTTATAATGGGGAAGTGAAAGAATTACTTTATTGTTTCTCTTCCCCTTAAATTCGGTCCAAAAACGGAAAATAATTGAAAATAAAACACTCATAACCTATTTCAGATATGAGTGTCATCTTCAATCTATTAGTTATTAATATATTTCTCGAAAACATCGCCGAAATCTTTTTTAACAAACGCTTTCTTTTGCTCCAGCAGCCAGCTATGTGAAAATGCTGTGATTTCCTTAAATGCATCAGCTGGTGAAACACCCTCATTACCCGCGCGGCCGATTGCAGATGCAGCTAAATTTAAGCTTTGTTTTGCCGCATCCATGCTGAATGTATTCGCCTTCTGTTCAAGGGAAATGGCATGAAGCGCTTTGTATAAATCTTTAATTTCCGTTAAGTGTTTTTTATGAATATCAATACTTAACGGCACATTTCCGACCACAAATTTAATTTCCACATCCAAATCAATTGTTCCGGCAGTTTCCAGCAGCACTTCTTCAATCGCAAAATGTTCGTAGTCATAGCGACGCAGCATACGTTTTTTACTGATGGCATTTGCCCCGTCTACATGGATTAATGCATAGTTGGTGAAGCAATACTCATCCGCTTTTGTTTTGATCAGGAAATAAATTTGTTCATCCACTTCATTAAAAATAAAATCATCTGCATCTGTTTTATCAAAGTCCTGGCGTGAAATCACTACCCCGATATCCGATAATCCCAATGCATCTGATGCTAATTTTTTAAACATTGAATTGCCTCCTTTAATTGAATAGTTATTATACGTTACCATTCAATCAAAAGTTTCACAAACAATCAATTCCCTAGTCAGACATTTGTTTGAATGGCTGCAGGCTGATGTTTTAATTGGGATTGTTTCTTTCTATACAGTTCCACTTTCGGCAGTGGTTTAACAGGGAGTAACGTCTGTTTATCCTGCTGTAAAATGCCGTTTGCTGTAATTCGGGCCGATTCCAGAATAATCGGCAAGCCACTGCCCGGATGTGTACCACCACCGACTAACCAGCAATGATCGAGCTCTTCAAATTTATTGCGCGGGCGGAATACAAGCATTTGCGATAATTGGTGCCCTAAATTGAACGTTGCCCCTTTATATACATGAATATCGCGTTCCCAGTCGGCTGGTGTAAGCATTCGCTCCTCTTCGATATATTCCCACATATCCTTAACACCCAGTTTATCCGCTACCATATTTAAAATCATATCCCTGAAAGGACCTGCCTTTTTTGACCAGTCAATTCCGCTCATATTATTCGGCACCGGAACTAAAATGTATAATGTCGACTTCCCTTTTGGTGCAACCGTTTCATCCGTAACGACGGCATTTTGAATGTAAATCGAAGGATCCTCAGACATCAATTTCGTTTTTGTAATTTCCTCTACATTTTTCCGGTAATCTTTTGCAAACCAGATTGTATGGTGCGGTAAATCGAATCGTTTATTGACACCTAAATACAGCATGAACGTTGAACAAGAGTATTGTTTTTTCTCGAGCTTTTCCGGAGTATATTTTTTCAATAGACCGGGTTCCACAAGATTCGTCATCGCATGTGCGAAATCTCCGTTAATGATTACTTCATCTGCCTCAATTTCCTGACCATCTTCCAGCAATAGACCCGTTACTTTTTTGCCTTTTGTTCTTAATTTCTTCACACCGTTATTTAATAAAATTTTCCCGCCTGATTCCAGGACAACTTTCGCCATCGCTTCTGTCAGCTTATTGATACCACCTTTAATGTGGTAAACGCCGTAAGCGTGTTCAATATACGAAAGAATTGAAAATGCGCCGGGACTTTCCCATGGAGACATCCCCAGATATTTTGCCTGGAATGTAAAAGCGAGCTGTAATTCCTCTTCGTTATAAAACTTTGAAAGCGTATCAACAAGAGAATTCCCTACTTCCAATTCTTTGAAAGCTTTCATCACTTTCGGATTGAACAGGTCTGTCAGCTTGTTCATCGGTGCCTGTAATACTGGAGCAAGCACTTCAAGTTTCTTTTGCGTCTGCTCCATATAACGTTCATAACTTCCTTCATTTCCAGGGTACAGCTCATCGATTTGACGGATCATCTCACCTGCATCACGCGTCATATTAATCTTTTTATTATGGTAGATTAATTGATACATCGGATTTAAATCGATTAAATCCACATAGTCGTGAATATCGCGACCTGTTAACTCAAAAATTTCCTCCGCAATGTATAACATATTTAAAAATGTTGGTCCCATATCAAATTTATAATCACCAAGTTTAATCTCGCTTGTTCGCCCACCTACATAAGCCTGCTTTTCATATACCGTTACCTCATAACCTTTATGCGCCAATAACATGGCAACCGCTAATCCACCAGGTCCTGCCCCTACCACTGCAATTTTTTTCATCTATAGTTCCTCCCTGTTTCGATTCAATATTGTACAACGATTCCCTCGCACAGAATAATTTGTATAATGTTTAGTACTATTCTTTATTCATTTCACGATTAATAGTAATAAAATTCCATATTGTAGCTGTTTACAATAATAATTTGTCCAGAGACACTGTTATATGTTATACAAACATTATACATATTTATATTTTGTTATACAAGGGAGAAATACATTTAATTTGAGATAGTTTGTAAATAACGGATTTCCGGTGTACAAAACAAAAAGCCTTAATTTCTCTTTGTGTGAGAAATTAAGGCTCTTCGCTTTCTTTAGGTCTGTCATTTTAAATCATTCACTATTCAAATTCATACGAAATGGCAGATAACGCATACAAGGGTGCCGTCTCTGCTCGTAAAATACGAGGCCCCAGTGACATTGTCTGTGCCCCGGCTTCAAGGAATACTGCCGATTCATTACGCGAAATGCCGCCTTCAGGACCGAAAATACATAAAATGCGCGGTGTTTTTTCCTTATTTAACGATTGCAGCTTTTGTTTAAATGTCGTACGTGTTGCCAATTTCGCATCCTCTTCATCTGCAATATAGACAGCGTCATAGTTAGAGAATGTTTGTACAAGCTGCTTAAAACTGATTGGCTGTACAACATCCGGGACATATGTACGATGCGATTGTTCGGCTGCTTCCTGAGAGATTTTTTGAAGACGTTCCTGGTTTTTCTTTGCTTTTTTATCATCCCATTTTACAATCGAACGTTCCGCAGCAAACGGAATTAACGCGTGCATACCAAGTTCTGTCGCTTTTTGCGCAATCAGTTCCAGTTTATCGCCTTTTGGCAAGCCGCAAGCAATATCGACATGTACCGGCAGTTCCGGCGAAGGGATTGTCGTACCTGTTTTTTTCACACGTACATCCTGGTCCAGCTCGATAATTTCACAAACATACGCTACATTGTCATGTACAACAATGATTTCTTCCCCTGCCGTCATACGCATAACTTTTGAAATATGGCGCGCGTTTTCCCCGGAAATCATAAAGTGGTCTATATCATTTTCCACAGTATCTACAAAATATCTTTGCATTGTCTTCACTCCTAATTGGTAACGTAAAAATCGAACATTTTGCCCATTAGCAAAATGTTCGATTTTCGATTAAACGATTTAATTAAGGACGACGTGAAATAATCGCTACCCAATCTTCCATCATTAATACTTCTTCAATGACAAATCCGGCTTTTTCAAGAGCTGCTTTTACATCGTCTTTTTTCGCTCCGATAATGCCCGATGTCACGTAGATGCCGCCTGGTTTTACAATTGAAAATGCATCATCCGTAAATGACATAATGATTTCTGCTAAAATATTCGCTACGACAATATCAGCCGGTTCTTTTACTGTGTCCAATAAATTGCCGTGGAATACTTCTACAATATCACTCATTTTATTCAATTCAACGTTTTCACGCGCTGCATTTACTGCCACTTCATCTAAGTCCAATGCATGAACGCTTTTCGCGCCAAGCATGGCAGCACCAATTGACAGTACGCCAGATCCTGTACCAACATCGACTACTGTGTGGTCATGTTGTACAACTTTTTCAAGTGCCTGTAAACACATTACCGTTGTAGGGTGTGTTCCTGTTCCGAACGCCATTCCCGGATCCAGCTCAATGATCAGCTCATCCGTTGATACAGGTTTGTAGTCTTCCCAAGTCGGCACAATTGTAAAGCGTTCCGAAATTTTTACCGGATGGTAGTATTGCTTCCACGCCGTTGACCAATCTTCTTCATCGACTTCACATAAAGTTAATACATTTTCACCAATATTAATATCAAAGTTTACAAGGTTTGCGATTGCAAGCTTAATTTCTTCGATTGTTTCCGCTAAAAAACTTGAAGCCGATAAGTATGCTTTTACAATGACACCTGTTTTCGGAAAATCTTCGGGGTTCAGTGCGTAAATTTCACCAAATTTATCGATTCTCTCTTTGTCTAATTCCTTTGAATCTTCAATTACTACACCGCTTGCACCAGCTTCGTGTAAAATGTTCGTCACTGCATCAACAGCTTCATGCGTTGTTAAAATCGAAAGTTCTGTCCATTTCACTTGCAATACACTCCTTAGTCGCCTTTAATTTTTTTCTTGATTTTGTCGAACAGGGAGCTTCCGTGTTCTTCCGGAATGTCTCCACTAATTTCTGCGAATTCACGTAACAATTGTTTTTGTTTTTCCGTTAATTTCGTCGGTGTGACAACATTTACGATAACATACTGGTTCCCCATACCATAGCCGTGTACATTTTTTACACCTTTATCTTTCAGGCGGAATTGTGCACCCGATTGTGTACCTGCAGGGATTTTCAGCTTCACTTTACCGTGAATTGTCGGTACTTCGATTTCATCACCTAATGCAGCTTGCGGGATTGTTAGTTTTAATTCATATAAAATATCATCGCCGTCACGTTCGAAATACTCATGCTTGCGAACATTGAAAATAATGTATAAATCGCCGGCCGGACCATTGTTGAATCCTGCTTCACCTTGACCTGCTACGCGTAATTGTTGACCATCGTCAACACCTGCAGGGATTGTGATTTTGATTTTTTTCTTTTTCGTAATCGTACCAGTACCGCGACATGGTGTACATTTTTCCACAATGATTTTACCTTGACCACGACATGATGGACAAGAACGTTTGTTTACCATACGGCCAAACGGTGTGTCGACCGCTTGGTTAATTTGGCCCGCACCATTACATTGTGTACATGTTTGTGGCTGCGTACCTGGTTTTGCACCGGAGCCGTGACATGTATCACATGTTTCTTCTTTTGGAATTTCGATTTCTGTTTCTTTTCCGAATACTGCTTCTTCGAAAGAAATGTTCATACGGAACTGAAGATCGTCGCCTTTACGCGGGGCGTTCGGATCTTGGCGTCGGCCGCCTCCGAAGAACGAACTGAAAATGTCTTCGAATCCGCCGAAGCCAGCGCCGCCTCCGAAGCCGCCGCCACCAAAGCCTGCATTTGGATCTTCATGGCCGAACTGGTCATAGCGTGCGCGTTTTTGATCGTCTGACAGCACTTCATACGCTTCTGCGACTTCTTTGAACTTTTCGTCCGCACCCTCTTCTTTGTTTAAATCCGGGTGATACTGTTTTGATAATTTACGATACGCTTTTTTTATTTCATCTTTGCTTGCACCTTTGCTCAGGCCAAGTACTTCATAGTAATCGCGCTTACTCATTGTTCACTCTCCGCTCTTTTTACATAACGTCTATTTTAACATGTTGAAAAAATGATGTATAGCTTTTGCTTTGGCACATCTTATGTGAAATTAAATAATGTTTTGGTTTGTTCATCAATTTTGTTGCTTCTTATATAGTCCAGTGCTTTCCATTCCGGGTCGGACGCTTTCCGCGGGCACGGCCTGAGCCTGTAGTCTCAGGCGCGCGCTGTTCCCGCTGGAGTCGCTTCCTTCCATTCCAAGCACTTCACGTGTAATTAAAAGTTTCGTTTCATTACCATATTCTGTGTATAGCGTCTCCGTCTATTCAATGAGTTCTACTTTATGGGCCAGCATTTCTACTTTTTAGGAGATCTATTCTAGTTTTCCATGAATAGCTTCCACATTAGTCACTGAAATTTCTACTTTCGGTTCAATAAGTTCTACTTTCCCACGAGAATCCGCTAATAAGCCCATATCACTACAAACTTAAAAGCCAAAGCCGCAAGCGGTCTTTGGCTTTTATGTGAAAATCAGAAAGAATTATTTATTGTCTTTGTCGTCTTTAACTTCTTCAAAGTCAGCGTCTACGATACCGTCGTCTTTTTGACCAGCGTCTGCTGCGCCTTCGAAGCCTTCAGCGCCGCCTTGTGCTGCTTGCGCTGCTGCCGCTGCTTGCTCGTATACTTTCATTACTAATGGTTGTAGTACGCCTTCTAATTTTTCTTTAGAAGCTTTGATGCCTTCAAGCTCGCCTTTTTCTAAAGCTGCTTTTAACTCGTCGCGTGCATCTTCAACAGATTTCTTTTCGTCTTCTGTGATTTGCTCACCTAAGTCTGTGATTGTTTTATCCACTTGGAATACTAATTGGTCTGCTTCGTTGCGAAGATCTGCTTCTTCTTTACGTTTCGCATCTGCTTCAGCGTTTGCTTCTGCATCTTTCACCATACGCTCGATTTCTTCTTCTGATAAACCTGAATCAGATTGGATCACGATTGTTTGTTCTTTTTGTGTACCTAAGTCTTTCGCTTTAACTGATACGATACCGTTCGCATCAATATCGAATGTTACTTCGATTTGTGGAATCCCACGTGGTGCTGGTGGAATATCAGATAATTGGAAGCGACCAAGTGTTTTGTTGTCTGCAGCCATTGAACGTTCACCTTGTAATACGTGAATGTCTACTGCTGGCTGGTTGTCTGCAGCTGTTGAGAACACTTGAGATTTAGATGTTGGGATTGTTGTGTTACGATCGATTAATTTCGTCATAACACCGCCCATTGTTTCGATACCTAATGATAATGGTGTTACGTCTAATAATAATACGCCTTGTACGTCACCAGCTAATACGCCGCCTTGTACAGCAGCACCCATTGCTACTACTTCATCTGGGTTTACGCCTTTGTGTGGTTCATGACCAGTAGCTTTTTTGATTGCTTCCACTACTGCAGGAATACGAGTAGAACCACCAACTAAGATTACTTTATCTAATTCAGAAGCAGAAAGACCTGCATCTGATAATGCTTGACGTGTAGGAACGATTGTACGTTCTACCAAATCTTTTGTTAAATCATCGAATTTCGCACGTGATAACGACATTTCCAAGTGAAGCGGGCCATCAGCACCTGCTGTGATGAATGGTAATGAAATTTGAGTAGAAGTTACACCTGATAAGTCTTTTTTCGCTTTTTCAGCTGCATCTTTTAAACGTTGCATTGCCATTTTGTCTTTTGATAAGTCTACTGAGTTCTCTTTTTTGAACTCTTCTACTAAATAAGCAATGATTTTGTCGTCGAAGTCGTCACCACCAAGTTTGTTGTCACCTGCTGTTGCTAATACTTCGAATACGCCGTCAGCTAATTCAAGGATCGATACGTCAAATGTACCGCCACCTAAGTCGAATACTAAGATTTTTTGGTCAACATCTTGCTGATCTAAACCGTAAGCTAAAGCAGCTGCTGTCGGTTCGTTGATGATACGTTCTACTTCTAAACCAGCGATTTTACCAGCGTCTTTTGTTGCTTGACGTTGAGCATCGTTGAAGTATGCAGGAACTGTAATAACAGCTTTTGTTACTTTTTCGCCTAAGTAGTCTTCAGCATAGCCTTTTAAGTATTGTAAAATCATTGCAGATACTTCTTGTGGAGTGTACTCTGTATCATCCACTTTTACTTTATCATTCGTACCCATTTTTGATTTGATTGAAATGATTGTGTTCGGGTTTGTTACAGCTTGGCGTTTTGCTACTTCACCAACTTGTTTTTCTCCATTTTTGAATGCTACTACAGATGGAGATGTACGGTTACCTTCTGGGTTTGGAATTACTTTTGGTTCTCCGCCTTCTAATACAGATACACAAGAGTTTGTTGTTCCTAAGTCAATACCGATAATTTTACTCATAATTTAATTTCCTCCTAATAGTAAAAACAAAATGTGTTTCATATAAACATCAAATTTATTAAATATATAAATAGCACCGAAAAGCACTAAATTACTCGTTTACAGATACCATTGACGGACGCAGTACACGGTCCTTTAACTGATACCCTTTTTGCAGTTCGCGTAAAATGATGCCTGTTTCCTTTTCACTGTCCTGCTCCTGCATAACAGCTTGGTGGAAGTTCGGATCAAAGCTTTCGCCCTCTGCCGGAATGATCGAAAGACCTTCTTTTTCGGTTGCAGCAAGTAACTGGTCATATACCATTTGTACACCTTTGTACAATGATGCCGCTTCTTCTGTTGTCACTTCTATTTGCAGTGCACGGTCTAAATTGTCCAGCACTGGTAAAAGTTCAGTCAGCAGGCTTTGTGCACGGTATTTCTCCGCTGCTTCACGATCTAAACGTGTGCGACGTGCCAAGTTATCGTAGTCTGCACGCAAACGCAGATAACGTGCATCCTCTTCAGCAAGTTTTGCTTCCAGTTCAGCGATTTTCTGATCTTTTTCATCTACTGCAATTTCTTCTGTTTCAGTAGTTTCAGCTGTTTCCACTACTTCTTCCGTAGTTTCTTCGTGCTGCAATTCTTCATTGTTTTTTGTTTCTGACACTTCTTTTCCTCCTCGAGTATCAATCATTTATGAATTCAGCGGTAATGTATTACGCTACGACCGCTGAATCAACGGCATTACTGCTTTTTATCGAAAAACGCTCTGGACAGACTGTTTGTCATAACATCCAATAATGTAACAACACGTCGGTAATCCATGCGCGTCGGACCGATAATTGCGATCGCCCCCTGCTGTTCTTCCCCGACAAGGAAGGAAGCGGTGATGACACTGCAGTTTTCCATTGCTAAATGATTGTTTTCTGAACCTATTCGGATTTGAATACCATGTTTCTGTTCATTGAATAAAGTTTGAACTTGGCTTTCCTTGTCGATCAGATCCATCAGCATTCGCATTTTCTCTAAATCATGGAACTCCGGCTGATTCAACATGTTGGACTTACCACCGTAATAAACTTTATTTTCGTGATGGTTTGAAGTAATGGATAACAAGGACCGGACAATCGAATCGGATGCATGAATATGAGACTTCAATACCGATATTGCCTCAGTTTGAAGCTTTACCGGCAGCTCATATAGTGGTACACCGACTAGGCGGTCATTCAAAATATTAACCATCTTTTCAATATCATGCGGGTTAAAACCCGGTGGTAACGTTAATGTGCGATTTTCTACATGACCGTTATCTGTGATGATAATAGCCACCGCTGTCTGTTCTGTTAACGGTACAATCTGGAATTTCTTGACACGATGTTTTTGAACATCCGGACCGAGTAAAATCGTCGTGTATGTCGTTAACTCCGATAATATATTTGCGGATTCTTTTATAATTTGTTCTGCTTCAACAATCTGCTTTTTAAAGAGCGACTGGATTTGCGCTACTTCGCCACTCGAAATGATTTGAGGCTGAAGTAAATGGTCGACATAAAAGCGATACCCTTTTTCAGAAGGTACCCTGCCTGAAGAAGTATGCGTTTTTTCTAAAAACCCTAACTCCTCCAAATCTGCCATTTCATTACGTATTGTAGCAGCACTATACGTAATTCCTTCTTTTTTGGATAGTTGACGCGAACCAACAGGCTGTGCTGACATCACAAATTCGTCTATGATTACTTGCAATAGTTGTAACTGCCGATTTGTTAACATCTTTCTCACCTCTGTTAGCACTCGATTAAGAGGAGTGCTAATATATTTATAAATTAGCAAATCTCTAAATTGATGTCAATGAATTCGTCCGTTTTTTTTAACTTTTTTCAAGCATCGGCTGTAAAAAGATTATTCCCCTACTAAAAACCGCTGAAATACTTCATTGCCGATAAAACGGCCTTTTCTAGTTAAACGGATCCCTTCAGAGTCCAGTTCAATCAGTTGCTCTTCCTTTAATTGGTCGATTATTTCCTTATATATAGAAAGCATTGGCTGAGCGAATTTCATTTCAAATTCTTCATGTGTCACACCAGCAGATTTTCTTAATCCTAAAAACATCTGCTCTTCCAGCTTCTCATCAGCTGTCACTTCATGCTCATGCAATAAAGGACGCTCCCCTGCCATCACCGTTTCAATATATTTTTTGATCGGTGCGACATTCGAATAACGTATTCCTTCCAAATAACCGTGAGCACCAGCGCCAAATCCTGCGTATTCGTCATTATCCCAATAGATTTTATTATGTGTGGATGCATAGCCTTCATTCGCAAAATTACTGATTTCATATTGCTTTAATCCGTGCGCTTCCATCGTATCCATCAAAACACTATACATGTCCGTTTCCAGATCTTCTGTCGGCAAGTGCAGCTTTCCTTTAGCATACTGAATATAAAAGATCGTTTTAGGCTCTACAATAAGCGAGTACGCCGAATAATGCGGCAGCTTCAGTGCCAATGCCTTTTCAAGCGTTTCCTGCCATTGTTCCATCGTCTGGCCAGGCAGACCATACATTAAATCAATGCTTATATTTTCAAATCCAACATTTTTTGCGTTTTGGATTGTTTCATATACATGTTCATTTGAATGGGTACGTCCGATTTTTTCGAGCAGAGATTGGTCGAATGATTGTACACCCATGCTTAATCGGTTGACGCCTCCATTATAAAGTGCCTGTAATTTATCGATTGTCAGCTCATCCGGATTGGCTTCACTACTAAATTCTTTTACGGATGACATCGGAATATGTTTCGTAATAAGTCCCAATAATTTTTCAATTTGCTCTGCGGATAATGCCGTCGGGGTACCGCCGCCAAGGAAAATCGTTTCGATATTCGTGAACGCTTCCGGCATTTGCGCTACCGTCATTTCCATTTCCCGTCCAAGCGCTTCAATATATTCATCAACTGGCTGATTTTTAAAAAATACTTTATTAAAATCGCAGTAGTTACAAATTTGATGACAAAAAGGAATGTGAATATATACACCTCTAGCCATTTAAATCACTTCCTTATTATAGTTGTTCTCCTTTATTGTAGCCTTTCTCCACTAAAATACAAATACGGACCCTCGGAAAAAGAACAACAAAAAAAGCTTTGTTAAATGAAGATTCATTCAACAAAGCTGGATTAATCTATTAAATAGAAAATACAGGCTCTTCCTTATTCATTAGCATAACCAAATCAATAGCCGTCATTTCAGGCAGCTTTGCGCAAAATTGCTGCGCTTCTTCAGCAGTGTCAAATTGGAAGGCATCCAATTCTTTTGTTATTTCATATTGGTCATTAAATAGTTGGATCATATAAAGTCGAACTGTTGGATGGCATCGCTTTGTTGCATCGAAGTTTTCACCTGCAATGACAATACCTGTATCCGCTGACGTTTTGCTTACGATCGTTTCGATAATATGTAGCTCATCCTGGACAAACCACTTTGGTGCAATTAGTTGAATTTGACTGTTCATAAAAAATACATCCCCTTAATTAATATATTTATCTAATGACAAATCTAATTGATCACAGCAATTATTAGTTTTTTTGTCATGTTGAACATAAACACTGCCTTTTTACAAACATTCAGAAAAATGAAGTCTGCTATGAAATGAAATGCTGCCAAACAAGTATTTTCTACTAACTATTCTCTCTATATAATTTCGTATTAATAAATAAAACACATATTTTTATACCACTATTCTACTACAGTCAATAATTTATTAAAAGCTACATTCTTAAAAATATTCTTAATATTGAATTAATGACTATAGGTGTATTGTATTATGGAATAAATTTACATATCATTCATTAATATGACTTCTTGATTAAAGATACCAGTTTTCATGATAAATTTCATCAGTTTTCAGAAAATAATTACAAATTTTATCGTATTTTTATCTTTTTCTGTAAATTACTTATAAATATTACAGTAATATAACAAAAATTAAAATGCTTTCGACAAAAATCGTCAAAAGCATTTTTGTTTAAATTTGAAATCGTTTTACTGCATGTGTTAAGGACCGCATATTTTTTGCGATGCTTTGGATCTCTTCATAAATTTCGGTCGTTGATTTTTTCTGCATGTCAATCTGTTCCTGAATGAGGTGCATCAACACGAGATTTTCCTCGGAGCGGTTGCTTAATTCAATGGAACTATGCGCCACATCATGGGTATGGTCGGAAATTTCATTCATAATAGTAGAAACGTGCTCCATTTGCGGACTGATTTGTTGTACTTGCATCGTAATTTCTCTGAACTTGACCGCACTGAGTTCCGTTGTAGTGACGCCCGTATCAACACTGCGCATCGCATTTGCCATATTGTTCGTCGCTTCCAAAGTCCCTTGCTGAATTTTTGTGACAATTGTTGCAATCGATTTTGTGAACTCCTGGGACTGTTCTGCCAATTTACGTACTTCCTGGGCTACCACAGCGAAACCTCGACCATGGTCCCCCGCTCTTGCCGCTTCGATCGAGGCATTCAGCGCAAGCAAATTCGTCTGATCCGCAATCGAGTGGATCATCGTGACCGCCCTTGAAACATGCTGTGTCTGTTCATTCAGCTCGTTAATCGTATTACTCGCTGTTTGCATCGCCTGTTCCACATCCTGCATTTGTGCTATATTTTGCCCGACGATTGCTTCCCCGTCCACTGCCTGTGCAATTGTTTCTTTTATATAATGATCGACATGGTGCATACGCTCGGTTATTTCATCAATTCCGGCTGCCACTTGCTGTACAGATGCCGCATTATCCGATAATCGGGCTGTGGCATATTGCAGAGAACCTCTCATGTCATCCGAGCTTGTCGCAATCCGGACTGCCCCTGTCGTAATTTGCTCAGCATTTGTTTGAAGCTCGTTATTCGCTTCTGTCGCCGATTCAGTATTTTTCCGGACTGTTTTCAGGAGTTCCTTCATGTCCGCGATCATTAAGTTATAATATTTTGTTGTTTTCCCAAGCTCATCACGCGCCGAGTATGTCGCGTATTTCGTTAAATCCCCGTGCTGCACAAGTTTGAATAGCTGCTTTAGCTCCCGTGTCGGCTTATTGATCGAGCGAATCGCCTGAATGCCGAAAAACAGGATAAGCACCATTAATATGATCGAAATCGATAATAGGAGACTGTAGCCGAATTTTATATCGTTCTCATGATTGGTTAATTGTGCGGATGCCCGCTCGATTATGTATGCGTCTATTTCCTCGAATAGTACCGCTGATGGGTCGCTTACCAGCTGCTTCATATAAAATTCCATTTTGGAATCAAATGCGGCTGTTGTTAATTGCTCTGTGGATTGCACCGGGATTTCATTCGTTTGGAGATACTGTTGTTCGATGTCCTGTATTGTATTTAGCGTTAGGAGCTTTTCTTCATATAAAGCCTGTGCTTCCCTTTCCATTTTCCGCAAGTAATCCATACTAAATACGGTTAAAATGATATTCGAGCAAATACAAATGATCATTAATACGGCAAGCCGGTCTTTAAATTTAATCGCATTCCGAAAGCGCACGTTATATTACCTCATTTATCTATGTATTTTGATTTAGTATAAAGGGACTATGTAAACGGATATATGTAAATATGTAAAATTGTTGTAAAAGTGTGTTAATGGGGGAAGGAAAAATAGCGGTCAATATATCTGTTACCTTAGAAGAAGTAACGAAGTTCATTGGAATAATAGTTATAGTGTCGGATAATCTGTATTATAAATGCTGCCGTCAAGTCAACGATGAAGCCTGCGTTGGTAAGTTTATCAGTTATCTTTGGCAGGCAATTCATTGTATGGGGATTTACTTTAGTTCTTTTTTTATTAGGAAGGCTGGCGGCTGGAGATGTTCTAATATATTTAGAAATCTTCTAATATATTTTTATTTGTTCTAATAAAAAGCGGATTTTCTAATATACCCCCCTGTTGTTCTAATAAGTGTTCAGAATGTTCGAATATCACCTACTGATTTGCTAATATCACGGTGACTTTTTCTAATAAACCACTGAATTGTTCTAATAAAAACCGAAGCCAACTCATTCCCTATCGCATCTGCATTCAAAAATAGCTCTAGAGAATCTTTATTCAAATTTTCTTGTTCGTTTTTCTAATAACGCACTAACTTTTTCTAATAAACATCCTTATTGTCTAATAAACCACTACAATGTTCTAATAAAAGCCAAAGCCTGCTACTTCACTGGTGCATCTGCCGTCAATCGGTACTCTTTTTTAATATACCGCTGCATTGTTCCAATAAAATGCCCAAATCTATGATTTCCTTAACAACAAAAAAACTATACAAGCTGGAAAAACTCCAGCCTGTATAGTTCCAAATTATTTACATAAATTCCTTAGTCAACTGATCAAATTGTTCTTCTGATAAGCTAATATCGATATCTGTTAACGGCAGCTCTGAGTAGCCTTTGATTTTTTCCTGATACGAAGTTGTTTCAGTATCCTGATAAATAATGCCTGTTACAAGACCTTCATGGCGCATTACTGTTTGCATTGCCATTTCGCGGTTAGAAGAATCATAGCCTTCGATGTCAGCAAGCTTTGTTAAATTCTCTTTGAACCAGTCGTACGTGTTTACTTTGTTGTACGTTACACATGGTGAGAATACGTTAATGAATGAAAAGCCTTTATGGTTTAAACCGGCTTCAATCATTGCTGTCAGTTCTTTAATATCCGTTGAGAAGCCTTGTGCCACAAATGTCGCACCTGCTGTTAACGCAACTTCCAATGGTTTTAATGATGGCTCGATTGCTCCGCCCGGTGTTGATTTCGTAATGAAACCAGCAGCAGAACGTGGAGACGTTTGCCCTTTTGTTAATCCGTAAATTTGGTTATCCATTACTACATACGTAATGTCGATGTTACGGCGGATTGCATGGATTGTATGACCCATACCGATCGCGAAGCCGTCACCGTCACCGCCAGAAGCGATAACTTTCAGGTCTTTGTTCGCCATTTTAAGGCCTTGTGCGATCGGCAATGCACGACCGTGAATGCCATGGAAACCGTATGAGTTAATATAGCCTGAAATACGACCAGAACAGCCGATTCCTGAAATAACTGCCAATTCGCTTGGTTCATAGCCTACGTTAGCTGCTGCACGCTGAATCGCCGCTTGAACAGAGAAGTCACCACAGCCTGGACACCAGTTAGGTTTTACGGAATTTCGGAAATCTTTAAATGTTGCCATGATTAAATTTCCTCCTTCACTAAGTTTGTTAATTCACGTGGTAAGAATGGTGTACCATCGTATTTTAAAATCGATTTTGTCTTCGCGTGACCACCGATATTCATTTTCATAATATTTGCAAGCTGCCCTGTCGCATTGTTTTCCACGACAATCACTTTTTTCGCTTTATCCATCTGTGCAATCATTTCTTCTGCTGGGAACGGATGGATCAGCTTAATATGTGCGTGGTTCACTTTCACACCTTCAGAGTTCAGCTTTTCCTGTACTTCTTCCAATGCACCGCGCGTTGAGTTGAAGCCTACAAGTAATACGTCCGCATCTTCATGAGGCGCATTCACATATACCGGATTTTCAAAGCGGACATGCTGTAATTTACGCATACGCTTATCCATTTGCGTGCGACGGTTGCCCGTTGCTTCAGATGGCTTACCTGTTTCATCATGCTCAACACCCGTTACGTGGTGAATACCGCCTTTTGTACCTGGCAGGACACGTGGTGAAACGCCGTCTTCTGTATTTTCATAACGCTTGAAGTAATCTTTCGTTTCTTCATCTTCCACCGCTTCGACGATTTTACCGCGGCGAATTTCAATTTTGCTGTAATCAAATGGATCAACCGACTGTTTACCTAATGATAACTGCAAATCTGTCATAACGATTACTGGTATTTGTAATTCTTCGGCAATGTTAAACGCCTGAATCGTATCATAAAATGCTTCTTCCATTGTAGAAGGCGCAATGACTACTTTCGGGATTTCTCCGTGTGTACCGTAAAGCATTGCCATTAAATCCGATTGCTCCTGCTTTGTCGGTAAACCTGTTGATGGACCACCGCGCTGTGTATCAAAAATAACAAGCGGCTGTTCTGTCATACCTGAAAGACCGATCGCTTCCATCATTAATGAAAGACCAGGACCAGCTGAAGCCGTAAATGCACGCACACCACCGTAGTTTGCGCCGATCGCCATTGTTGCTGCAGCAATCTCATCTTCTGTTTGAATAACCGCTCCACCTACTAATGGAAGCTTTTTAATCATGTATTCCATAATTTCAGATGCCGGTGTAATCGGGTATGCTGCCATGAAACGAGAACCTGCTGCCAATGCACCTAATGCTGCTGCATCGTTACCGATCATGAACATACGGCGTTTTCCGTCAGCAGGGGCAATTTCCCATGTGCCTACACGGTCACCGATCTGCTCTGAAATCGCCTGACGTCCGCGTTCGATCGCTTCAATGTTTTTCGCAACGACTTCTTCACCTTTACGTCCGAAAATTTCATTAACAACACTTTGGAAAACCGATTCATCCAAGTTTAAAAGTGCTGCCGTTGCACCAATCGCAACCATGTTTTTCATAAGAGACGTACCAAGCTCAGCCGCAATTTCCGTAAATGGCACCGCGTATAATGGCGCGACACAGTCTTCCGGATTTTTCGGATCAAATTTCGCATCCGCTAAAATGATACTTGATGGTGTTAATTCTTTATAGTTCACGTCGATCGTTTCCTGGTCAAACGCCACTAGTATATCTAAGTCGTCCGCAATTGCGCGTACTTCTGTCGGACGAACCGTAATTTTATTATTCGTATGGCCACCTTTAATACGAGAAGAGAAATGACGGTAACCGTATAGGAAATACCCTAGACGATTCATTGCCATTGAGAAGATTTCACCTGTACTCTCAATCCCTTCACCTTGCTGCCCACCGACTTTCCATGAAAGCTGATGTAACATATCAACATCTCCTTAAAGTTTCTGTATTTATAAATAAAGCGTACAAGATGCTTTATCGAACAGCTGCCGTATTGCACAGCCTTTTTATAGTTTTTCCCTAAATTAGTTTAACATGAAGTGTTAGTCTCTACTATTGCAAATGTCATATCAAGTCAAAAAATCAGACCTTTGACGGAAAGTTCTGTACACAAATTGTTTTGATGTAAATTTAGATTTCTATTCCCTAAAATTTATATGGGAAATCTTTTATTGGAGGACGATTGGTTATGTAAAAGGGTTGCGTTCTAAAAATAAATGAGATGCGGATTATAATTTATGAAGTGAGCGTTTCATTTCTCATCAAAAATGGAAGTGACGAATATCCGTTCATGATTGACGATTATCTACTGCAAAGTGACGATTAAGCAACAGAAACTGACGATTAAATGAATCATTTTGACGATTATCGTGATAAAAGTGACGATTAAAATTCCCATCCTTATCAAGTGGCGAATAAAAAATCTCTTTTGACGATATAACGTCAAAAGTGACGAATAACTAGCCCAAATTGACGATTAAAACTCCCACTATTTTAAATCCCTTCTATTTAAATATACCCCGCAAACCAAAAAACACCCGCTTAGCAAATTGGATGCTAAGCGGGTGTATGGCTCTTCATGAATTAACGACTTCTTTTTTCAACGAGTAGTTTTAATGCCGTACGATCTTCTCCTGCAATGATGATGTCCGCGAAAGCCGGAGCACAAATTAAATCTGTGCCGCTTGGGGCTACAAACCCTCGAGCGATTGCTACTGCTTTAATTGCCTGGTTTAACGCACCTGCACCTACCGCTTGCATTTCAGCAAACCCTTGCTCTCGTATAACCGCAACGAGTGCTCCTGCAACAGAATTAGGATTAGAACGAGATGATACTTTTAATGAATCCACAGCTATTTCCTCCTCATCTAGTACTGCTTTATCTTTTTTTAGGCAATTTTTATTGCCTGTACGTCATTGTATGCGCTTCAATGACCAATTAGAATCCGTTTTTCCTAACTACTGCAATAAATTATTCAGCGTAACGGTACCCCTCATAATAATTATAATGATTCGGTGTTTTGAAGTTGTTCAACACGACACCTAATATCTTAGTATGTGAAGCTGACAGTAGCATTTGCGCTTTTTTCGCGGCGCGTTTGTCGGTTACCCCTGTATTTAAAACCATAATCGCCCCGTCGCATTTATTTGCAAGAATCTGCGCGTCAGTTACCGATAATAATGGCGGTGAATCAATAATGATGATGTCATATTGATTTTTCACTTCCAAAAATAAAGCTTCCAACCCTTGAGAAGAAAGTAGTTCAGCAGGGTTCGGCGGAATCGGACCGCTTGTAATAACGTCAAGCCCTACAATAAATGTCTCCTGAATTGCCTCATGCAGCACAGACCTTCTTGCAAGGATATTCGAGAGGCCTACTTTATTGAACGTTTTAAATGTATGATGCAGCGTCGGTTTCCGCATGTCCGCATCAATAATAAGCACCTTTTTGTCTTCCTGTGCAAACACGACACCAAGATTCGCCGCATTCGTTGATTTCCCTTCCCCCGGTGTAGAAGACGTAATTAAAATAGTCTTTAACTGCTCATCCGGCATGGAAAACTTGATGTTTGTTCGGATTGTGCGAAACTGCTCGATAATATGGGATTTTGTTTCAGTAAATGTGACGAGTTTCCTTGCTACATTTGAATCTTGCAAAACTTTTTTCTTTTTTCTCAGACTCAGCCTCACCATTTAACCTCTCCTCGCTTTTCGGGGATTCAAAGAAAACCTTTTTTGATTTTCTTCTTTTATCAAATCAACCATTCCGATTACCGGTAATTCCAGATAATCTTCCACATCGCGCTCGCTTTTGATCGACATATCCAAAAACTCAACAAGGAATGTTAGCCCTATGCCAAGCATGACCCCAATAACAGCGCCAATTGCAATGTTCATCAGCTTATTAGGCTTTACCGGTGACGGATTTTCACTTAATTTCGCTGACGACAAAATCGAAATATTGTCCATACTCATCAACTTTGGAATATTTTCTTTAAATACTTCTGCTACTGTATTCGAAATGTCTACTGCCCTACCTGGAATAGGATCCTCCACACGAATATTGACCACTTTGGAACCCGTTTTACTGGATACGGAAATTTTCTCCGCCAATTGCCCGGTAGTCAGATCCAAATCAAGGCTTTCCAGTACCGGTGTCAGAATAACCGGGCTCGTAATAATGACTTGATACGTATTGATTAACCGTAAGTCGGTATCCGTACTTTGCATTGAGTACACCTGATCGGCATTGCCTTTTTGATTTACCAGTAGTTGTGTTTGTGCCTCATAGATCGGGGTAATCGCGTAGAAACTAATGCCAGCTGCCACTGCACAGCCGATTACTGTAAGAGCGATAATGAGTACGAGCCTTTTTTTAATGATTTTTATAATCTCCTGTAGACTGATTGTTTCTCCCAATTGTTTTCCCCCTCAACTGTTTCTATTTATAATTCAGGCAATCGTCTCATGTGAATTCACGATAATTTGATTCCAGTTCGCATTTGCAATTTTAATCAGTTTCGCTTTTAACTCTGACGGCTGACATTCATCTATGTCTTTCAGTAAAGTAGTCAGCAATTGTCCCTCAATCTGGCTCGCTTTCCCGACATGAATTTTCGGGTAAATATGCTCTTCCTGAATCTCTTCTGCATTTAATAATTCCTCGAACATTTTTTCGCCTGGACGAATACCGGTAAACTCAATCTCGATTTCCTCTTCCGAAAAACCGGATAGACGAATAAGATTTTTGGCCAGGTCGACTATTTTCATCGGTTCCCCCATATCGAGGACGAATACTTCTCCGCCACGAGCAAGTGCTCCCGCCTGCAATACGAGTCTCGACGCTTCCGGAATCGTCATAAAATAACGGGTCATATCAGGGTGCGTCACCGTAACAGGACCACCTGCCGCTATTTGTGCTTTAAACCTTGGAATGACACTGCCTCTTGATCCAAGCACATTGCCAAAACGTACTGCTGCAAAATTTGTCCCGCTGTACGTTGCGAGGTTTTGAATAATAATTTCGGCGATACGCTTTGTCGCACCCATCACGTTAGGAGGATTGACCGCTTTATCGGTTGAAATCATGACGAAATTCGGAACACCAAATGTATGGGCTGCCTCGGCTATATTTTTAGTACCGAAAATATTGTTTTTCACCGCTTCCCGAGGATTGCTTTCCATCATCGGTACATGCTTATGTGCTGCCGCATGGTAAATAACATCCGGCTCCAACTGCTGAACAATTTCAAAAATCCGGTCCCTGTCCTGCACATCTGCAATTACCGGAATAAATTCAATATCCTTGTATTCAGTTTTTTCAGATAATTCTAGGTGGATTTTATAGATCGAGTTTTCTCCATGCCCAAGCATGATGATCTGTTTTGGGTGGAACTGGGCGGTTTGCCGGCAAATTTCCGAACCTATTGATCCCCCCGCACCTGTAATGAGGATCTTTTTATTCGATAAAGTATTAGAGAGCGCCACCATATCAAGTTGGACTTCTTCCCGTCCGAGCAGGTCCTCGATTTTAATTTCCTGCATATCGTTCACCGATACTTTTCCGGTCATCACATCTTCAATTTTTGGCATGATTTTAATCGTTGCTTTCGTTTCACCTAAGCGGTTATAAATTTCGCGGATTTCTTTTTTGCTTAAGGAGGGAATGGCTAAAATAATTTCCTGGATCCCCTTCGTCTGTACAAGATGCGGGATATCCTTTGTTGTTCCGCATACATTCACATCCAGCAGTTTTAATTGCTGTTTATTCAGGTCATCGTCAACAATTGCGACTACCCGATGTTCGGATGGATTTCGCTTCAAGCTGCGTAACAGCATGGTACCCGCTTCACCGGCACCCACAATCAACACCCTTTTGACATCAACAGCTGGTTTGTGGGTTGACCAGTCATGCGCCACCCTCAGCAAGAAACGCGACCCGCCGATCAGTAAAATATGCAGCAGCCAAGTAACAGCCATTACACGAAAATAAATATCCTGCTTAATAACAAACTGCATGATACTAGCTGCTATAACAGAAGTCGTAACGGCATAGCCGATGATGAGCAGTTCTTTAACCGATGCAAGACTCCATAGCCGGTTATACAAGTGAAAAAAATGCGCCGTAATATGATGGCTGACGAGCAGTGTAACGGAGCTTAAAACAATGACTGTATCCGAATAGACTACTAATGACGGATGCAGTAAAAAATAACTGATGAAAATAGCCGACACGACAATCAATGAATCCAAAATGGAAAATGTCGTGTACCTTGCAGTGTAACTCAATCCAAATCCTCCCCCGACTAGACAATACAATGTTTAATAATTACGTCCGAAATACTTGGCATCTTAAGATGTTAGGTATTAAAGACTACCTATCTTTTAAATCACTATAAAAAACTTATTTATGATTCTAAAATACTCTCATAATCTCCTTTCTTGTCTTAAATACGTAAAAAGGAACTATATAATACTTCTATATTCTTACTTTTTACATGATTAACCAAATATATAGTTATTTTATCATATCATAAATTATTCCAAAATATTCATTTTCCCTAAAAAAAGAGAGTAAAACCTTGTATTCGACAAAGTTCTACTCTCTATACTCTTTATAAAATTTTATGTGCTATGCCTTTTATCCCTTTAAATATTGAGCGAGATGATCAGCGATACGATGCAAAATACAATTACGATGATAATCCCCCATTTCCATCGCTCTTTCATCAGGTGCTCCCTTCAATCTATTGTTCATGTACCTTTATACATATTCATAAAATCGGGGAGCTATTCATTTTTCATATAACTAATTTCTTAGTTAACGCTCGCTTATTTTATAACTAGTGTTTGATTTTCTATTTTCAGAACGAGGTTTTCTGATTTTCCCTAATAGACCAAGGAGCGTTGCAACAATAATCCCAGTAGCAGCACCTGCCCAATCGATAAAAATGTCTTTCATCTGAGCCCCTCTGCCGCCAACGAACAGCTGATGATATTCATCGGTCACCGCATAAATCATACATACAACCAGTGCAATTACTGCGCTAGTCGAACGCTTTAAATTCGTTAATTTTAGGGCCAGCAGTGCGAAAATGCCGAGGAAGAAATAAATAATAAAATGCGCATTTTTCCGGACAAGATGATGTACCTGGCTTTCCTGTACATTTTCCAAGGGCGTCACTTTTTCTGCAATATCTATTAGTTGTTTTGTAATGTTTGAACTTAAGTCTCTCGAATCGGATACAGGTTGTTGTGAAAAGTAAAAAATGAGCATCATCCACAGTACAACAATCACCCAAGCGAGTATTTTTCTCATTTTTGTTTTTCACCTCTTTTATTGGCAGCCAATTTTATTTCATTTCTCTTCATTTATCTATTTCCACATATTTTCCATTTTATTCTAATTAATATTAAAATGCTATTATCTGTTCCAATTATTAAACGATTTTACTGGTTTGCGGAATATGATGCAAATATAATCTTCAATACGCAACGGGTAATCCTCAATCTCAAGAAAGCTGGGGTCAATTTGTTCTTGTACAAAATATAATCCCCAGTTCTAACCCGGTAATCCTCAATCTGAGCTTTTTTATCCTCACTTGCCCTTGCTTAATCCTCAGTTCATGTTTGATAATCCTCAACAGCTTGCATATAATCCTCAAATTTGATTTTAGTCCTCAGAGACCGGTAATTTCCAATCCGTTTCTGACGTTTTCAAGGGCCCGGCTTGAGTCTGCTGCCCCCCCCTAATTTAAAGCACTAAAAAACACCTATCACTAGATTCAAAAGGCGCTTACCTCTTGTATAAGTAATAGGTGTCAATATTCACTTACGCTTGAAACGGGTTATCCTCATTAATGAGTACACGTTCCTGGCGAATTGCTTTACCTGTTTTGTCATCAATTTCTACGAAGAATGCACTTAACACAGCACGGCCTTTTTTCGGTACTTCGTAGCGTGCCGGCATATTTGTCAGGAATTTATAAATGACATTGTCTTTTCCCATGCCTAACACTTCATCATAGGGACCTGTCATACCGACATCAGTAATGTATGCTGTGCCACCTGGGTAAATACGGTTATCTGCTGTTTGGACATGTGTATGTGTTCCGACAACGACAGATGCTTTGCCGTCCAGATGCCAGCTTAAAGCGATTTTTTCACTTGTTGCTTCAGCGTGGAAATCGACAAATACGATTGGCGATGATTTTTTCGCTTCTTCGACCATTTCGACCGCCATCGCAAACGGATCTTCATGCGGCGGCAAGAATACGCGACCGTGCAGATTAATGACTGAAATCGTCACACCGTTTTTCGATACTTGTGTCACTCCGCGGCCTGGCGCATCTTTTGAAAAGTTTGCCGGACGCACTAAGTAATCCGCATCATCGATAAAATCAAAAATGTCTTTGTTGTCCCATGTATGGTTGCCCATTGTAATGACATCGACACCCATTTGCAGTAAATCATTGTAGATTGCACGTGTAATGCCGCGCCCTGCTGCAGCGTTTTCACCGTTAGCAATTACTACATCTAAATTATATTTTTTCTTCAATCGAGGCAAATACTGCTCTACCGCATCGCGACCGATTGAACCGACGATATCGCCAATAAATAATACTTTCATTTTTAAAAACCACTCTTTCTGTTCTTCAACATCTAATCATTTTACCACTGTTTTCACACCGGACGCAAAAAAACTGCTACAAATTGAATTGTAACAGAGTAAGACGCTAACATTTTGAGTTTTCATGCCAATTCCATGCATCTTCAATCATTTCATGTACATTCCGTTCCGCCTGCCAGTCCAACTCCTGCTGCAAATTTTCCGAGCTAACTGCCGATAAATCATATATTTTATAAGCCAATTCGCCCCGCTCCAGCGCTTCGAGCACCAAAACATGGGCATTCGCTACATCGGTCACATTTTTAAAACCCCGAGTGCCTGTTCCTTCAGAAATCTCATCTTCAGGACTTTCACTAACTGAAGCTTGTACACCGGTACTCTTACAATAACGAAGAACAATTCCATTCATATCATAAGCTTTTGTATAAACTTCCAGCATCTGTTCAATCATACACTTTTGCTCTTGTAGCTTATTTTCCGCTGTAACTGCTGAAGAGAGCACGATATTTTTCACTCGGCATGCCCGCATGACTTTCAGTAACGCCAATGTACCGCCGACATTATTTTCATAGTAATATTCAGGATTCCCCATTGCCTCCCTGACTGAGTCCGATGCTGCAAAATGGAGTACAGATTGAACCGGAAACAATGTAAATATTTGTGTTAACCGTTTTTGGTCCGATAAATCGCCTTCAATAAAAATAGCCCGCTCATCGACGGCTCCGCGGTGTCCTGTGGATAAATTATCATACACAACGACCGGCCCTTTTTCCAGTAATAAATTTACGACATGGCTTCCAACATAGCCTGCTCCACCAACGACTAATATCACAAATACTCCCCCTTATCAGCTTCGAATTTTTCTGTACATTACCTGTGTTTAAGCTTTCACTCTATGAACTAACCGGAAAAATGTTGGATACACCCTCATTTTCACTAACGGTTTCATGATGCGAAGATTCCATGGAAGTTGAGAAAAATTCTTGCTTTCACGAATGATTTGACGTTCCAGCGATTTCACTTGTCGTGTGTTAGACGTCGTTAACAATACATGATGATAACGATGAATATATAGACGTAAATTTAATCCTTCAATCACATTACGGTATTGTCTTTTATCAAAAAACTGTTTCATTTGTGCATACGTTTGCGCATGTGAGTGGGCAATTGACGGACTATAGTTTTTCATCAGCATGTCTTCATATTGTACAAAGTTATACTGCGCTTCGTTCACAATAGCAATCTTTTTCGCAAACGATAAGTACTGCGCGATAAACCCGACATCTTCAAAAAACGGATGATTATCAAAATATAATTGTTCCCCCATAATGATGGAACGTAAAAACAGTTTGTTCCAAGGCACAATATACGCTTCATTGTGCTTTGTAAGGTAATAGTTAACAGGGTTCGGTTTTGTTAATAACGCTTCATTCACTTTCACCTGTTTTTTGCGCTCCGTTTCCGGCCAGTATTTCGTATACCCGCACAGTACGAGATCCGCATGCTTCTGCTCTGCACGCTGTACTAGCTTTTCATACATTGTACTTTCCACAAAATCATGCCCATCTACGAACGCAATATATTTTCCGGCAGCTTCCTGCATCCCGTAATTGCGCGCTTCACTTAACGTAAGGTTTTGCGCGTTAAATAAACTGAAACGCTCATCTTCACTGACAAATTCTTCACAAATAAGAGCCGTTCCTTTAGAAGAACCATTGTTCATAATCAGGATTTCAATCGCTTGCAATGTTTGCTGCTGCAGGCTTTTCAGACATTCTCTTATCGAATATTCAACATTATGTGTTGCCACAATAATAGACACAATTGGTATCATGGAAATCCTCCTAAATAGTTAAGGTGATTAATATTTTGAACGGGCTACAGTAACCGGATGCCTTGACTTCCCAATATCCAAATCAAGCCATTGCCCAAGCTTCAGACTGTCATCTTCTTGCATTTGGTTATTTAAACAAGCGTCCGGTGTAAACGTAAAGTTGTTAAAGTAAACTTTCTCATCCACTACCTTTAAATCGATCCGTACATACGTAAACGGCTTGCTTAGCTTTTTCGCAATAGCGAGCAGTTCGTCCAACTGTGCAGGCCTTGCTTTTGCTTCGTCAAACGGATGCTTTTTCTTTAAATAATTCGTATTAAACCAATCCGGTGTTAACATTAATGTTTGCTCTTTCGGTGTAAAGCGGTCGAAAGTGGATTCGATAATCTTCGGTACTCCATGGAAACAATGAATGTTGTACTCTTTTACATCATCGCCAGTCGATGATTCGATTAAACGTTCGATAATAATTCTAGGAAAGATTGATGAATAGTGAGGCTCCGCATATTTCAGCGAATAATCCGTTGCCATCATTTCCGCCAAATGCTGCCTTGTTTCCCGGTAATCCATTTCTCGTTTGTTCTCGCAAACAATTGTCATGCCCTCGCCGTGTGAACATTTCAATACAAATTTTCTCGGCAACTGTTCGAAAATAATATCTTCTATTTCATCAAAAATACCGATCAGCGGCGGCAGTAAATAGTTGTAGCCGACTGTGATCATATACTCGCGCGCCTTCACTTTATCTATAAATCTTCTTTTAAATTCAACATCTTCAAATAGTTTTAGCCACATCAGTTTTTCATTGAAGGTCTTTGGGTTTTCCAGGTTTAAACGGGTTTTGAATCTGTTCCAATATAATAATTTACTTGCGGCAATTGGGGATAACTTTACGACTTGTGTGAATGCATAGCGCTTTGCATGTACAGGGATTTGCATAACAGGTCCATGCCTCCTTCTCATATTTTTCACATAACTAGTTTTGAATGTAGGGAGTTAGTGTAATTTAGCTGTGAATGTAGAGTGGGTATGGTAGTAAAATGGTAGGTACTGTGTTTTTTAGTGTTATAGCCGAACTTTATGAAAATTCAAATGTGTTCTTTTTTATAGTATAGTCATGAATCATTTAATATATTCCAGATATTATAAGTTTTCTTTTATACAGAGAGAGAAAAGAAAACGACAAAAAAAGCCCATATCTTTTGCTGATGGGCAGGTGCTTTCTAAAACTTTGTGGTTATTCCACCCATTTTTCGCTAAAAATTATCGTTTTTCTTCAAAATAAGTCTTCATTTTTTGAAGACCTGTGTTGAAAAAAAGAGAAATCTAACAAAGTCTAACCTCTCCTTCATTCTAAATATTTTTGTAGAGCTAAGGAAAAACGACAAATAACACCAGTCTGTATTTGACTGGTGTTATTTGACTAATCTACTTTTTTCAAAATAAGCTCCTTGAAGTAGTTTTCTAATTATTTAGGTCTACTTCGAGAGATTCTTTTTTCTTAGCTGCAATTATACTGCTTGTTGCTAAGCTGACCGTGATAGCAACCACAACATTTACAAATACAGCGATCAAGCCCGTATTTAAGTCGTTTAAATAGCTAGGAATATTAGGGAATAAATCGACCAACTTAATACCGGTTAAAGCATTGTATAATACAATTGTTACACCTACAATAATCCCAGCCATTGCACCAAACTTATTCATTAAGTGTGATTTAGTGAAGCTGAATAATAAAGCAGGAACAAGCTGTGTGATCAAGCTATAGGACATAATATTTAGTATCGCTAGTGCCTCACCACCTGAGATAGTGAAAATAAATGCGATGATGATAATCACAAATACTAGTAACTTTGAAACTAGCAATTGTTGACGATCCGTTGCATTAGGCTTTGTTAAACGGTAAATTCCTGTCATTAAACCTACAGAAGCAGACATCAACATGACGGAAGCCGGTACCAAAGCTGTTAATAACCCAGCTGCACCTATAATACCGATTATCCATGGATCAAAGGTTTGCAAAGATAAACGCAAAAGTGATAAATCTCCATCGGCACCTTGTAAACCTGGTACTTCGACAATTGCTGCAAAACCAATAAAAAAGGCAAATAATAAAAGCAATGTGTAAAGCGGTAAAACGATGGCATTTTTCTTTAAACCTTTTTCACCATCTGCAGACAAAATAACAGAGAATGATTGTGGCAATAAATAGAAACCAAATGCATTTAAAATGATAGTTGATATAAACCAAGCTACACTTAGTCCCTCAAGTGGTAGAGTTAGACTTTCAGGTTTGATCGCTTGAACGGATTCAAACATCGGTTGTATTCCCCCAAAGTAATGGTAGGGAATGTAGAGCCCTAATAAAAGAATAACAAATAGAATAAGGATATCTTTAATAACTGCTGTCCAAGCAGACCCGTGAATACCAGAAATAGTAACGTAAATTGTAATAATAATAGCACCAATAGCACTCGCTGTAATTGGACTAATTCCACCATAAGAAGCTTCTGATACTATAATTCCTAGACCTTTTAATTGAATAACAATATAAGGAATTAAAGCAATGGTACCCAACAAAGCAACAATTACACCTAGAATGGGGCTTTTATATTTAGCAGAGAAATAACTTGGCTGTGAGATTATATTATTTTGTTTAGAGTAACGCCATATTTTAGGAATCATCCAGTAAGATAAAACGTATGCTAAAGTGATATAAGCAGGTACATAAAAAGCTGCTGCCCCTTTTGAATAAGCCCAGCCACTCCCTCCTAAAAAGGTGAAAGTTGTATATACTTCACCAGCGATTAATAAGAAAATAAATAAAGTACCAAATCCCTTATTCCCCACTGCAAATTCGTTTACATTCATGTCTTTTCCTTTTGTAGCACGAATCCCTAAAAATAAAGCCAGTGCTGCAAAGAAGAAAATAATAATTAATGCAATATTCATTCCGTCCCCTCCTCTTGATTATCTGGATCGTATCTGTAGACAATCATTAAAATAAGAGAGGATAACACCATCCAAAGTACAATCCAAAACAAGATAAATGGCAAGCCAAAAACATAAGGTTCAATCCTATTTGCAAAAGGTAAGAAAAATGCCATACCAATAAAGGGTATAAAAAGCAATAATTTAATATGTTTCATTAGGACCCTCCGATTTCGAATTATACTTTTTGGGCTGTATTATAGAGACTACTTCGTCTTTTGCGATCCTTTACTGTCGTGGCCGCTCCAGTAAGACGGTTTTCATACAAAACTTGTAAATTTAAAGTTGATGTAATGACATCTGTACTGTCTATATTCGATTCAGCTAATATGCCGTTAGCTGTCCAAGGTACATCACAGGGAGAGATAATAGAGGTTCTTCCATAACCACTTTGGACTATTCCTTCCATCTGACCCACAGTGGGACTATGCACCACAAAAACTTGGTTTTCAATAGCTCTTGCCTGTGCACAATGTCTCACTCGCCAATAACCATATTCTGAAAATGTATAAGAAGGACAGAAAATGATATCGGCACCTTTTTGCTGATATATTTGTGCAATTTCCGGAATCTCAATTTCATAACAAATGGCGATTCCAAATGTGATGGGTCCAATACTAAATACGTCTAGATTATCTCCTTCAACTGTGTTCCAATTAGCTTCAGCAGGGAATATGTGCGTTTTACGATGAAAATTTACATTTCCTTGACCGTCAAAAATGTAAGTTGTGTTATAGACACCATCATCTGCCTTTTCTAAAGTGGAACCAGCAATAATAACTTGTTGCCGCTCCTGAGCTAATTGTTGGAATAACTCCATATAATGTTGGGTAAAGTTTGTGAGCTGTTGATAATCATAGACTGTGAGCGAATCGTAGTCAGGATTAGAAGTTAACAGCCCAAATGTAAATAATTCTGGTAATAAAACATAGTCACTATTAAGCGGTACTTGTTCAAATACTTCTAATACCTGCATCTTAAAATCATCGAAGTTGGAAACTCTTTTTAATTCAAATTGGCAGCTGGATACTGTTACTTCCATTAAAATTCCTCCCTATATGATCGATAATGACCGCTCATAAACGATTTCGCCATCAATCATTGTTAGTTCGATACCAATATCTTTAAGATCTGTAGGATTCGTTGAAAGAATTGAACGGTCTAACACTATTAAGTCCGCTAACTTGCCTACTTCCAAGCTCCCCTTTATGTGTTCATCGAAACTTGCATAAGCTGCATTATATGTGTAAAGCCTAATTGCTTCTAAAAGTGTTATTCGTTGTTTTTGTCCAAACTGAATGCCAGAATTAACTTCCCGATTGACTGCTGTGTGTATCCCAATCATGGGATTGCATGTTGTAATCGGTGTATCAGAGCCAGCAGCACACATAATATCCTGGTCAATAAAGTCTCTAACCGGATACATAAATTCTGTCCGTTCCCCATAGTTTTGAAGATAACTTTCTCCAAATTCATAAGGAAATGGCGGGTTAGGAATTGGAATCATTTGCAGTTGTTTCATACGAGCTTGTAAATCGGGTGTCGAAATGCCCGCATGTTCGATTCGATGTCTGTGATTGTCTCTTGGTGATTCATTTAATGCACGTTCAACAACATTAAGATACATTTCAATGGCCTTATCGCCCTGTGCATGTACGGTCAGTTGATAGCCCATTTTATGAGCTTCACCGAGCACTTCATATAATTCTTCTTCAGAATAATACAAAATACCGTAATCTTCAGGGTTACTTGTATAGCCTTCCCTCGTAGCAATTGTAGGGCCTGTACTACTACCATCTGTGAATAGTTTAGCTGGACCGATTTTAAAGAAATCATTTCCGGTACCCGTAACCACGCCTGAATTTAGCATGCTTACCGTAAATTCCTTACAATTATTCAGGGTACCTATCATGGCGTAAACTCTAATTTTCAGATCCCCGCGATGCGAGGCAAGCTGCATTAAGCGAAAGCTTTCTTGATCAAACGTACCAGCTTCGTGAACACTTGTTATCCCCTTTTCAATAAAATGCTGTTGGGCAATTTGTATCGCTTGTTCCAATTCCTCTTGTGAATAACGCGCTACTTCATTGAACTGCATATAAGAATTTTCAATGAGTCGCCCTGTTAATTTCCCTAACGAATCTTTTTCAATAATTCCACCTTGAGGATTAGGGGTATTTTCGTCGATTTCTGCTAATTTTAATGCAGCACTATTTGCTACCCCTATGTGCCCACAAGTACGGGTAATAACAATTGGGTGATTTGTTGAGATAGCATCCAGTTCTTGTAGAGTTGGATAGCGTTGTTCCTTTATAAATTTTTCATTAAACCCCCAGGCACGGATCCATTTTCCTTCAGGGGTAGTTTTTGCTCGTTCTGAGACTGCTGTCAATATATCTGATATGGATTGGATAGCAGCATCTTTACAACTGATATTGAGTTGAAACGCCCCATAAAGCACTAAATGTAAATGTGCATCTATGAATCCAGGCATTAATGTCTTCCCGTTTAAGTCTATTACCTTTGTGTTCGCGTCAATTAATTTTTCAATTTCGGCATTAGACCCAACGGCTGTTATTTTGTTTCCCGAAATTGCGACTGCTTGTTTTACCGTGTCATTTGAATCAACTGTTATGACTTCCCCATTCACAAATACAATTGTCGCGCTCACTCAAATTCCTCCTCAAATTCTATTGATTGAAAATTCACTAAATTACCCATATAAAGTTACGAATAGACTGATTTACCGCGATATATACTACTTTGTTACAACGGCCCCTACAGCTTTAGAATTTTTCAATCAATCATTAAATCTAGCAATACTTAAGGATTTATATCACTAGCAAAGAGTATATATACATATTTTGTTTCTTTATGTAATTTTAGTCATTATACAAAGTGTAATATATATATACACCTCTCTTTTACAAAAAGCTAACAACTATAAAAAAGCTATTCTCGATATGAGAATAGCTAAATTCTATGATTCGAGTATATTTGGGCATTACTAATGATTAAACCTAGGCGGCTTGCATCCGGATTAGACGTATTTTCACTGAGTCATTTTGACTAAAAGCGTATGCACGAAGAGCAGAGCGACTTCAATAATTATTATGTAAGTTAACCTTCTCCACTAGGAACAAATAATTATTATATTAATATAAAAAGTTTATAATTTTCCAAACAAATTATGACCCAATTCTCCCCTTATTTCCACGGTCAAAAAGTTACCCTCCATCGACCTGCTTCAGTTCCCTCTGGAACGAGCCACTTAATTCCCTTCCACATGAGCCCAGATAAGTCCCCTCTAAAAGATTTTATATCTTTTAAATAATTTAAAAAATATATATTGTTGCGTTAAAACGCAACGGGGTGAATTTTTTCTTTGTGGCTTTTAATATACTGTTCTCCCTAAAAACTATTTTCATTTAGTTTGTCCCTTTTTTTGTTTTTGGAAGCCATATATAAAACAACGGAGTATCCAAAAATGGGAGGTTGGAACATGAAATTATTAGTGAGTGGTAGACAGCTATTTTTATCACAGGATCTAGCGGCACGCATCGGTGTTGAGGAGGCGCTATTCCTTCAGCACCTGTATTATCGATTAGAAACGCAAGGTATGGAGAAAGAGGGACATATGTGGTATCGGCAAACTTATCAAGGATGGGCTAAGCAATGCTTCCATTGGAACATTAGGAAAATTAAAAGGATCATAACAAAATTGGAGCACTACCAAATTATCGTGTCATCAAATAAATTAAACAGTTTCAATACAGACCGCTCGAAATGGTACCGAATTGACTATGAAAAAATTGATGAGCTGCTACAGAAGAAAATTTATGCACAGGAGGAGCTGTTCCATGAAGAATCAAACCTACCAGAAGTGAAAATGACAAAAGCAAATACTGACCAAAGTGATGAGATTGCTAACATCATCAACTACTTAAATAAAAAAGCCGAAAAGCAGTTTAATGAACATTCAAAAACAAATATCCGACTTATCAAGGCCATTTTAAAGGAAGGCTATACTGTTGAAGATTGCTACTTAGTCATTGATGAACAGGTAAGAAACTGGAAAAACGACTTGCAGATGAACAAATATTTAAGACCGATCACATTATTCCGACCTGGGAATTTCGAAAGCTATTTAAACGATGCACTTACAAGACTGCAGGATAAAAATATCGATTTTGAGCCAGTCGTACTCGATTTTGATGAAGGTGAATGCTATTGATTAAAAAGGAGTTTTTGGAGCAGAGTATTTTAGCAACGATGCTCGAAGAAAACTATTTGATTATGGATAGTCAGCTGAAGCCGGAAATGTTTTATGGGCAACACCATCGACAACTTTTTATGCTGATGCAGCAGCTCGTAACAGAAGGACATCCTGTCGATTACTTAACTCTTAGCGCACGATTTGAACAGATGGAAACGATCGGCCTGTCCTATATTACGGAGCTCATGATGTTTGCCAATGCGGAGAAATTTGATGATTATGCTCAACTGTTACGAGAGATTTGGCGTGAGCGGCAAAAAGCCCAAATATTATTTCAAGCGGCTGAAGGAGATTGGGCGATTCCTCAAATTATCGAGCGGCTTGATCATACACAGCTTGAAGGCAATCATATTGATACATCCATCACACAAAATTTAGTCGCAATGCATAACCGTCCTTGGGAGGAAGTGAACACACCAGGGCTTATTGTCCCCCACATTCATGATCTCGCTTCAATAATCGATGGGTTCCGACCAGGCGAATTGACGATTATAGCTGCCCGACCTTCGATGGGAAAAACCGATGTCATGAACAATTTCGCCCTACAAGCTGGCTGGCAAGGACATTTACCAATTATCTTTTCATTGGAAATGAGTAAAACCATTTTACTGGATAGGTTTATTGCGACGACAGGCCACTATTCCCGATTAAAGATGCGCAACCCGAAACAATATTTCTCGGAGGACCAAAAAAATAAGTGGATGCACGTTCTAGATGATGTCAATAAGTCGAGCATCCATATTGATGATCGAAGTAGTTTAACAATGCCCCAAATTCGTAGCCAGGCACGCCGTATTATTCGGCAAAATCAAAACAAGACACCCGTAATATTAATTGATTACTTACAAATTATTCAGACTGATGGTGACTACGAGCATTCGGCTATGGCGATGGGCAAAATTAGCCGCGCTTTAAAGCAAATGGCAAAGGAGTTTAACTGTCCGGTTATTTGCCTATCACAGCTTAACCGCAATGTTGAGGCGCGTAGCAATAAGAGACCATTAATGAGTGACTTACGTGATTCCGGATCTATCGAACAAGATGCGGACGTAATTATTTTACTGTATCGAAACTCGTATTATGAAACAGAAAAGACCAATGCCCCTGATCTACTGGAATTCATCGTTGCGAAAAACCGCAATGGTCCGACTGGATTAGCAAAAGCCATCTATAACAAGAAAACAGGTCATATTTGGACAAGGAGCGAAGTTAATGCCTAAAGTAACCGTCTATAAACTTTTATTAGATATGATAAAACACGAAGAGAACTTTGGTGCTTACTGGATATACCTTGCTTTAAAGAAAGGCTATTTACAAAAGGAGGATGATCCAAAGAGTATTTACGATGTACCGTTTACTGATGAAGAAATCGTTGAAATCAAAGCAATGAATAAACGCGATGTTCTCGGCATTAACCGGATTAAACTATATGCAACAAGCATTTCAGATACTAAGTACGCCCTATATTTTGCAAGAACACCATACGATGCTCAAATGTTGCACGCCACTATTTACGGCTCCAAACCAACAAAATGGCATAGTATTTACAATCAGCATAAATACACGAGTATCCTACATAACGAAACAAATGAGGAAATCTACCTGTTTATGTTGAAGGAGCGAGTTAAGGAATTTCCTTATTATATTGGGGAAGTTGTTGTGGGGGATGGTGAGAGCGGGGTTAAATATTAGATCATATCTATTAATAATATTCCCCTTCAAAAAGCTTGAAAAAGCATTTTTGACTACTAAATTATCAAAAATGGATGATAGGATTATCTAAAACTTTCACATATAATCTTATATAATACAACGAATGGAGGGATTTACTTGATTGGATTAGAAAAATCGATTATTTATGAATTAGGTACATTTGAAGCCGAAGTCTATAGTGTTGAAGTTTTTAATTACGAAGATTTAATGATCTCCATCACATTAAAAAAGTTTACCGATCAACAATATTCTGCAGATTATACTATTGAATTTGAAGATCAAATAATAAATGGTGCAACCGGTATCTTGTCTTCTAAAGTACAAGCTTTATTTACTGCAGAGAAGTTTATTGTAAAAACATTACAAAGGCAACATGGCAAGGGTGCTAAAAAGGAGTGGAAGTAAATAGTGCGAAAGCAAATAATATATGTTTAAGTTTGCAAGAAAAGGCCGGATCATCGGAATTAATTTTTTCACACTACCTGGTGAAGGTGATGACAGAGCAACCGTATTTACCGAGTCATCAACAGCCTGAATTTTTCATAATTATTTCCCTGGGGTGAACATATTCAGGTTACATGTGCAATTTAGCCAACTACCCGAAAAAGTTTCAGATAGTTGGCTATTCGTTATGCGTACGGAAAAGGTGGGCTATTTTTTTATTACGGGTTTACTAAATATCTTTTCATTCTCTATATAAAATTCAGCTTTAATTGTTGTAATCCTTCAAATACTATTGGCAAGCATCTCAATTACTTTTTAGATACTATAATTAAGCTCTCTTTCATGCTTATATTCGTTCTTCGCATCTCCAAGCAAGTGGAACTCGAAGCCTGCTTTTTTCCATGCTTCGCGGTTTAGGCAGTTTTTCGTATCGAATACGATTTTGCTTTTCGCTTTTAATGTTGACGGATCTAGCTCTTTAAATTCTTTGTGATCTGTCAGGAACACTAAAATATCCGCTTGCTCCAACGCTTCCTGCATGCTTTGTGTTTGTGTTTTATGTTTGTTTTGCTTAATGTGCGGGTCATGTGATACAACAGTTAAGCCTAGTTTCTCCAACTCATCTATTACGATTGTCGATGGGCTTTCACGCATATCATCCACATTTCCTTTAAATGCCAAACCTAATGCAGCAACTGTGGCCCCTGCAATACCGTTTTTGTTTAAAATTGCCTGTGTTTTTTGTGCCGTGAAGCTTGGCATTGAATCGTTCGTGTTTCGTGATAAATGAATGATTTGGGCTTGTTCCCCGCCTAATTCAACTAAGAACCAAGGATCAACCGCGATACAGTGACCGCCTACACCTGGTCCCGGGAAATGGACGTTTACACGTGGGTGATAGTTCGCAAATTTAATTGCTTCCCAAATGTTCACATCTAATTTCTCAGCCATTTTCGCTAATTCGTTCGCAAATGCAATGTTCACGTCACGGTACGTGTTTTCCATTACTTTTACTAATTCAGCTGTCGTCGCATCTGTTAAATGGATTGTACCTTTAACAAATGTTTCGTACAGTTCTTTCGTAAGCTCTGCTGATTTTTGTGAAATCCCGCCAATAATACGGTCATTGTTTACAAGCTCTTCAAAAATACGTCCCGGAATAACGCGCTCTGGAGAATGGGCTACAAATAGTTCTGTCCCGATTTCTAATCCAGACTTCACTAATTCAGGCAGCATTACATTTTCTACAGTTTTTGGTGGTACTGTTGATTCTAAAATAACTAAATCGCCCTTTTTCACGAAAGGTAGAATTGAAGCTGTTGCTTGACGAACATATTCTAAATTCGCTGTATTGTCCGGATTGATCGGAGACGGTACCGCGACAATATACACATCTGAAGCGACAGGTGTTGTTGATGCAGTTAAAAAGGCCTCATCGACCGCTTTGTTCAGGCGCTCCTGTAGGCCGGTCTCCTCAATATGTAATTGTTTATCCTGAATACTTTTCACAGCTGCTGGATTCACATCAACACCATGTACCTTTACGCCGTGATTTGCGAACATTACCGCCGTTGGTAAACCGATGTACCCTAAGCCAACGACACAGATTGATTTTGTCATGATCGTTTCTCCTTTTCACTATCAAAAAAGCTATTTTTCTTTAATAGAATTTTAATATTTAAACCAACCTTTGTTTTGCAAGTTACTCTTTAATCTTATAGTTAAAATAAATAAATAAAAAATGTAGAATAGCTTTAATTAATTTTCATTTTACTAATTTTGTACATTTTAAAAATCATAATTCCATGTACTAAAAGGTATAATAAAGAAATATACACTAAAAATACTTCTATAGAAGTGTTTAAAAAATAAGAAAGCGTATAAATTATTAATAGTCCTAATAGAAGCATGCTTTGAAATAAAAGTTCAATATTTTGTTTTTTTGATACTATAAAACTTGTAGTTAAAGATTCTGAAATTAATCTAATCGCAAACATCGGAGCAAGAAGTCTTATATAATTTCCTGCATTAGCCCACTCTACACCAAAGACAGTGGAGAAAAGCCAAGGCGAGAAAATCGCTATTATTAGGATTATTGGTACGACAGTAATAATTAATAATATTAATGTACTTTTGAATGTCTTAGAAAAATTACTTCTGGAATTAAATTCTTTTGTCGCACTATTAAAAAAAACCCGTGCTATATTTGCACTTATTATTGTAAATGGTATACCTAATACACGATACGATAGAGAATATAATCCTAATTGTTGAGCTGAAAAAGCAATTGCAATAAATAAATTAATGCTTGAATATACAGAAGTAGTTATTAAAGCAGAACTGGCATTAAATATAGGTAATTTTTTATAATCTAAAAATACTTGTTTCATTTCAATAAATCCTATATTTTTCCCATACCTAATATTTCCCAATAAACTTTTGGATTGCCTTTTTAACCCAACTAAAGAGCTAATAATTTGAGAGCCCAGTAATCCAATTACCCCCAATTTTGATATACCACTTAAAACTAATAAAATATTGTTTACTAACGATTTAATAACTGTGACAGATGACATGATTTTATATAAACCATGTCTATTATTATAGGCTAAAAGAATATTGTTGAGACCATATGTTATCAGAAGCATTGCTATCGCAAAAATATAACCCCATAATTGTAATAGTGAGTAATTCCCCCTTATTACTGTCATACTATATAAAATACTAATTAACAAACTTAAAGGTACGATCATAATTCCACAAAGTAATATTAAAGAAAACGCTTCTCTTTCACTTTTCGCATTTACTATCCCCATATCATACTTTAAACATATAACTGGACCAAATAAAGACATAGCAGTTATCACAATTGTATAAAGGCCAAATTGTTCTGGAGTAAATAACCTTGTTACTATGGGAGAAATTAGTATAGTTATTATTTGAGCTATGACAGAACCACTAGCTAGTAAGGCAAAGGATCTAAGGAAATCATTAGAAACTAATTGTTTTCTGAAGTTAATATTTTTCATTATAATTACTATTACCTATTATTCCTAATATTTTATTTGCAGTTTCAGAATTATACTTTTGCACAGATACTCCTGAAATAAAAGATTCTACTTTATTTTTATAACCACTTATATTATTACTAACTTCTAATATTCCATTATAAAAATTATCATCCGCTACTCCAACTTTATATTTCCCACAGAATTCTTTCAGTGGTTCGTTTTCACTAGTGACTATTGGTAAACCCTCTGCTAAATATTCATAAACCTTACCTGAGGCACAGTATCTATTATTTAAATCATTTTTATGATAACTAACTATTCCTATATCACATTGTTGGAGAATATAACGTAATTCTGATAAAGGAACTTTATTAATAATAGTTATATTTTTTAAATTATTTTTTCTAATAATTTCTTCAATTAAATTCATATCTTCCTTTGTTCCATCTCCAATAATATATAAGCCATAATTACTTGGAATTCTTGTCATTGAATAAACTAATTTATCAATATTCCTTTTAACAGATATCCCACCTGTACTTACTATGTTTACATCAAAATTGAAAAATTTTTTATATTTATCATCTAATATATTACTATCAAAACTATCCGTTAAAAACCTTATATTTTCAAAGACAATTGGTGGATTTTTTAAATTGTAGTATTCAAACATAATTTTAGATCGTTGATGGTTAGCACATAATATAACATCAGCTTTTTTCATTAGAATTGTTTCAAATTTGCACAAAAATTTTCCGGTCCAATTTTTTATATCTTTATAAAAATACAATTCCCTAACATCTTGAATAATCTTTTTTGGTTTAAATAATGTACGTATTAATAACGCGGGTAAAGAAGCAAATAAGTTATCCGAAACTAAAATATCAATTTCCTTCATTTTGTATGCAGTTTTTAAAGATAACAAAATAAAGGAGAGATATAGCTTTATACTTAAATATTTTGAACTAGTCATCAAAACAATATTTTCATTTTTATTATTACCTTTATTTTCCCCTACACAAACAATAGTCACATCCCCTATATTTGAAGCTACTTTATATAGTTCCGATAATCTTCCATCATATTCCTTTATTCCATAGGAAATCAATAAAATTTTCATTTACTATTTCCTTTCTAATTTAATTTTATTAACTTTGTTTAGGAACTCTAACTTTATAATATTGTTTACTTTTAAAATAATTAGCAACTAAAAATAATAGACCCGCTGTGAATAACATTATAGTTGAAAGGCTAATTAACGGGGGCGTATTAACAAATATATTAGTCGCAAATCTTACTAGCATATATCCCACAATATACTTTAATTCATATGAGTCAGTGTTATTAAACCATTTTTCTAACTTTATAGCTATAAATACGTTAAGGCAAACAATAATTGGAGAAAATAATACTCCTAAATAAAAATATCCATAACCAATACCTGACATCACATGTCCGCCAGCTTTATTAAAACCATATATAAAAGTATTAAAATATTCAGTAGTCATAATCATTTTATCTTTTAAGAAAAAACTTATCCCAAAAAAAGAACGCCCATAATCATAGAGCATATTAAATACACTTAAATCTACCGCACTTTTTAATTCTATAGTGGCAGCAACATTTTGAATTCCGAAAAAATACAAATGCAAAGTTTCTGACAACCATTTTATATCTGAATTTGAGGTTGACAAAGCAGCTGTATAGGATCCGTAATAAAAAGCAGCAAAGTGTTTATAGATACTCATAAAAAGTAAAACTATACCTGTAGCAATTGAAACTGAAACAATAATTTTTTTTCGATGCTTCTTAAATATCTTAATAAGTATAAAAACTATTACTAATAAGGTATAAAGCTGTTCTGATCTTCTCTCTCCTATAATTACTCCTACATTTAATATTGCAAGAATAATTGCAAATAAGACATATTTTCTGCTATTTGTTTCTATATACCTTTTATAAAAATAGCTAGTACACCAAACAAATATAAAAATCATACTAACTTTAAATATCTGTCTTAATAAAACAAGTGGGGTTGATGTGATATCACTAAAACGCTCACTAGTGTTTATTGATATCACAAAAAATTCCAGTAGATTTAGTTGTCTACCAATAGTGATATATAATAAAAAAGAAACAAAAATAAATACTGCATATACTATTTTGTTTCCTTTTAATTCTAAGTTGCTTTTTAAATTAAAATCTCCATAATAATAATTATTTTTTAAGTGTATTATGAATGCTAGAAAAAAAGATACTACTATAAATTCATATATAATTAAAAAGTTTGCTAAATTCAAACTTTCTTGAGATACATTTATATACGATGCCCCTTCAAATTGGCCAGAAATAGAACTAATGAAAGGAATCATTACTAAACGTAACCAAGATAAAATTAATATTGAATAAACTGTAATCTTATATTTCTTAGTTCTTAATATTTTTAAATAAATTAAAAAGTAACTTAGTAAATATACCAAAGGTTGTATCCAGATTAATTCATATCCTAAAGGTATATTTCCAATAGATAATAGACAATAAAGTATACTTAATAAGGATGTTAATATAATAAATAAATTTAAAATTAAACTTTTCATATCAATATTCCATATGTCCAATATATTTATTAATTGTATGCTCAAGTTTCTTATGGCTATTAGTTATTTCATCTTTAAATAACTGAGATTTCTTTACTATTTCTCTATGATCTAATCGATGATACCAATCATAAAAATTATTACCTAAATTTACAAAATCATCTTTACCAATTGCGAAACCTATACCACACTTAGATGAAACTTCTTCCATATATGTACCTTTAAATACAATTATAGGTAAATTCATATAAATCGCGTAGTACAATTTTATAGATAAGGCTGTATCAACATGTAAATTACCTACCCCATATAAATTATATATAACATCGGAATTTTGTATAAAACCTGATGTTTCTGATGGTTCAAATCTCCCATGACATATTACATTTTCAATTTCCCTTTCTCTTGCATATACCATTAATTCATCAGAACCCTCACCATAAAATTGTAAAATAAATCTTTTATCATTACCTAATGCATCAATCATTTTATAGCAATTTTCAACAAAAGAAATGTACCCTATATAAGTTATTCTAATGGGTTCATCTATTTTTCTTAAAGATGTTCTTGGGATACAATTTTGTAAAACTTTCAGATTCATACTGTGTACAGTTAGATAGTCATACTTGGGTAAAAAATTTTTAAATCCTTCGGAAGAAATAGTTGTAAATGAAGATTGACTAATAACTTTTTTCATTCTTATGAAAACAGGAAATAAACTCTCTTTTGCATAATCTCTTATATTGATACAATATTTATTCTTAAATTTATTTGTTAAAATATCAGCAAACATGAAAGCAGTAAAACTATTCCAAACTATAATAAAATCATATTTCTCGGATAATAATATTTCTTTTGCATATTTTTTAAACCCCCAATAATTAAAGAGTTTCCGCATAAAAGTCCAATTTTTGTTAATTTTTAGATTATATTTATATATTTTTTTAGCTGATGTGGCTTCTTCGCTATTATATTTATCAATATAAATAATATCATAAGGAATTTTATTATTATCCATATATTCTGTATATAAAGATACTAACGTCATATGCTTTATATTTACCGTACTTAAAATACAGATTTTCTTCATATTTACACCTCTAAGTAATATGTGTCGGGTATATTCGGGTTAAAGTATTCATTAGCCCACATAATTGTAACCATGTTATCACACCCTAAATTTTCTATATTATGTGTATAACCTATTGGAATATCTACAACCTCCAATTTATCCCCGCTAACATAGTATTCTATCACTTCATTTGTATCAATTCTTCTTAACCGAATTACGCCTCTTCCACTAACTACGAGAAATTTTTCATTTTTAGTATGGTGCCAATGATTCCCTTTAGTTATACCGGGTTGGGAAATATTCACTGAAACTTGACCTCTTTCAGAAGTTTTAATAAATTCAGTGAATGAACCTCTATGATCTATATTCATATTTAATTTATAACTAAAATCATTTTCTGGTAAATAGCTAAGATAAGTACTATATAATTTTTTCGAAATAGGATTAGCCATGTCTGGAATAGAGAGATCTTGGCGACTGTTTTTAAAAGAATTTATTAAATCAACTATGGCACCCAGTTTTATTTTATGAATAATAGGCACTTCACAAATATCACCAATGTAATTTTCATTACCATTTAGTGCATTAATAAATTCATTAATAACATCATCTATATAAACTAGCATTAGCTCGATATTAGGATTACTTACAGTAATCGGTAAACCTCGAGAAATATTGTAGCAGAAGGTTGCAATAGCACTATTATAGTTCGGTTTACTCCATTTACCAAAAACATTTGGAAGACGATATATAAGCACTTTTGCCCCTGAAACATCCCTATATTTAAGAATTTCTTCTTCTGCTGCTTTCTTACTACTGCCATATAAATTATCCAGTATTGCTTGCGATGAAGATGTAAATAAAATTGGACAGTTATTATTATTTCTTGTAAGTGAATTTATCAATTGACTTGTAAATCCATAATTACCATCTATATATTCCTTTTCTTCTATTGGCCGGTTCACTCCCGCTAAATGAAATACAAAATCACAATCCTGTGTTAATAAATCTAATTTTTCTCTATTATCATTTTTATTGAAAGTTAAAATTTCTATATTATCTAATTGTTGCAAAGTTGCAATTAAGTTTTTCCCAATAAATCCTTTAGAGCCTGTTATTAAAACTTTCATTAACTACTCCTCCTGAAAAAATCTTTCTATCTTTCTACATTATTTCATCCTTATTTAAATAGTTCTTCCCTTATTTCATCTAGCATTAGTAATCTTTCTTTAATTTCTTCAACTGAAAGAATTTTAGTATTATTTGAGTTATACTCGTCAGTAAGGGTAATTCTGTGGGAACCTTCTTCTAGGTATTTTTCATAATTCAAATCACGGTTGTCCGCAGGTACTCTGTAAAAAGCCCCCATATCGATCGCTTTAGCTGCCTCTTCTTTTGTAAGTAATACTTCATACATTTTTTCACCATGTCTAGTACCTATAATTTGAATTTCATTCTCAGCATTAAACAACTCTTTAAGTGCTTGTGCTAAATCCCCAATATAACAAGAAGGTGATTTTTGAACCATAATATCACCTGTTTCAGCATTCTCAAAAGCATATAATACTAATTCTACTGCTTCATCCAAACTCATAATAAATCTTGTCATGCTCGAATCAGTAACCGTTAATGGAAGTCCCGCTTTTATTTGTTCTATAAACAGAGGTATTACTGAGCCTCTTGAAGCCATTACATTCCCATATCTTGTCCCACAAATTAACGTTGTATCTGGAGAAACTGTTCTTGATTTAGCAATAAATGTTTTTTCCATTAAAGCTTTGGATATTCCCATAGCATTAACAGGATACGCAGCCTTATCAGTTGAAAGACATATTACCTTTTTTACACCCGCCTCGATTGCTGTTGAAAGAACATTATCCGTTCCTATTACATTAGTCTTTACAGCTTCAACAGGGAAAAATTCACAAGAGGGAACTTGTTTTAAGGCAGCAGCATGAAAGATATAATCTACATCATGCATTGCATTTTTTAAGCTCTCTTTATCCCTTATATCGCCAATATAAAATTTAATTTTTGAATTTTGATAATGTCTCCTCATATCATCTTGTTTTTTCTCATCACGAGAAAAAACACGAATTTCTTTAATTTCTGTATTAAGAAATCTTTCTAATACAATATTGCCAAATGAACCTGTTCCTCCCGTTATCAATAATGTTTTGTCTTTAAACATATTTCTACACCTTCTTGTTTATTATAGTAATTCTGAAAACAAGCGAATAAATTTCTTTGTATTTTCACTTCTCGAATAATATTGAGCTCCAAATTTGTTGCCATTTTCGGCCATAAGAATGCGTTTTTCTTTATTATGATATAACTCTAAGATAGCTTCAGCGACTTTAGCAGGATTATCATTCGGAACAGAGATACCCATTCCCTCTCTATGGAATATACTGTAATAATCGGAATCTCTATCAACAGAATTAACAATAGTACGACTACATGCCATTAGTAACCCGGCTTTACTAGGGACGGAATTCCCAATTATGCCTTTTTTTAAGGGGATGAAGCATATAGTACAAGTACTGTAAACATCGGAAACCATCTCTTGTGGTTCAAGCGGATAAAAAGTTATATTTGTTAAATCACGAATTTCTTTTTCTTTAATAAATATATCTCTTTGGCTTCCCTGCCCTATCATTTGAAATTCTATATCCTTATATTCCTTCAATAATGCTGCTACATTCAATACCATTTTATAATCAAAAACATAACCCATAGTTCCAGCATATTGAACGTAGAATTTTCCTTTTGATAAATTATATTTCTTAACAAATCTATTTTCTTCCCATGGTACTTCTCGTACAGAACGATCATCAAACCAATTAACAATAGAATGTACTTTTTTCTTATCTACACCCTGTTCTATTACTTTTGTTCTCATGTCCTCTGAAATAACAGTTAAAATATCACTATTTTTATAGGCGATTTTTTGTATATTGTAAAATAAAGATGCAAGTAATTTATTCGAAAGTACTCCACTATTTACAGCACTTCCTGGCCACATATCTTGAACACTATACAAAATTGGTTTCCTTAAAAAGAATTTAACCAAAAGTATTGAAAAAATTACTGTGGGGCACGATTGAACAAACACACCATCAATGTCTTTTATTTTTTTCCATATTTTAAAACTATTAAATGCATATTTAGCTTCTTCAAAATATCTGTGGATAAAAGAACTTTTTTTTATAATTTTTCTATCAATAGTATATACTTTTAAATATTTTTTATTTTTTAATGTATTTGGTATATCCTCATTTATTTTTGTTCTTCTACTTTGTATAAGAGTAATTTTATAACCACTATCTAACATATCTTCTATCAATGAACTAATTAAATGATTAGAAGGTCCAGGTGTGTCAAACCCTTCTGTGCATATGAATAAAATATTCTTCATGCTCCCATAGTTCTCTCCTTTATTAAACAATTCCCTATTTCAACAACTAACTTATTCCAGTAATCCTCTTATTTCCAGATATGAAAAACTTGATGACACCCTACCTGTTTACAACCTACCTTATGATAAAAATTAATTGCTTCCAGATTCCGTATTTGAGTGCCCACTTTTATTTGCTTACATCCATACTGATGAGCTTCATATTCTACAGCCTTAAATAATGAACTCCCAATGCCTCCCCTTTGAGAGACAGCTATTAATTCAATTAAACAAGAACTATTTCTAAACGAAAATAAGGCAAATCCATTTATATTACCTTCTTCATTTTTGGATAATGCAAAAAACTTATCCTTCATTCCAAAGGAGTTATTAAGCCATTGTTGATAAATTTGATCTCCACCGCGTTCTGCTAATTCTGGATCTTCTTTAAATTTAGAGAATTGAAAATTCGCAATTTCTAGAACTTGATTATTTTTTTCTAGTGCTTGATGTATTATTACATTTGAGGGTTTTTCTTCCACTACTGATATTTCCTTTTCAAATTGGATATTTACATCTACTAAGAATCCTGCTGTATCTTTACCGATTAGCTGTGCATTAATAGGTTCAGAGTTTTTATTAATTAAAGAAATAAAGCTGTAATTTTTAAACTGATTTTTTAGTTCAAACCACTCTGTTAATGAAAGAGCTTTATTTAACGTAGCTTTAGCACAACTAACACCAAAAAATTCTGTATCCCATATCAACTCATTTAAAGTTACTGCCTTTTTTAGATTTTTCAATATAATCCCCCCTCACGTTTCTACACCCGTATTTTTATTTGATTCTTTACTGTTTTTATTTAAAAATACATCTTCACGTTTTAAAACAGACCTAGCAGTTTTGAAGAAGATTTTAATATCAAGCCACCAAGATAAATGATCAATATAATAAATATCATTTTTAATTCTTTCTTTCCAAGGTATAGTGTTTCTATAGTAAGCTTGATTAAACCCAGTAATACCAGGTTTAATTTCAAGTTTTCTTTTTTCATTACCCTCATATAAATATTTATGTTCTGGTAAGTCTGGTCTAGGACCAATAATACTCATGTCGCCCTTAATAATATTTAACAACTGAGGTGTTTCATCTAGGCTAGTTTTACGAATAAACTTACCAATCTTAGTTAACCGAGGATCATCTTCTGCATTAAAAGTAGACCCATCATCATTTCTTATATCAAGAGCATTTATTTTCATAGAACGAAATTTATACATTTTAAATACTTTTCCATTTTCACCTAGACGGGGTGCGTTATAAAAAATAGTGCCCTTGTCTTGAAGATATATTATTGGTGCTAAAATAACTAATATTAAAATCCAAAAAGGTAAGGCTAAAAAAGCTAGTAATAAATCAAGTATTCTTTTAAAAACTTTTCGATACATACTTTAACCACCTTAAATTTCATTTAATATTTTTTTAAAATTCTTAACCACATATTCTATATCCTCATCATTCAACAGAGTGTGTAGTGGAAGTGTAATTTCATTTATATATTGATTATAAGCATTAGGATAATCTTTTATCTCAAATCCTAAATTCTTATACGCAGTAAACATAGGCAATGGCTTATAGTGTACATTACATGCAATACCTACTTCAGCCATCTTAATAATAATATTATTTCTCTCTTCTTCATTAATATTAGGGATTCTCATTAAATATAAATGACCTGATGATGAAAAGTATTCCCCATAATGTTCTAAGCGTTGGATGCCAAGAGGTAGTAATGCTTTATCATACATCTCTATAATTTTTCTACGTCTTGCCAATAATCCTTCATATCTATTAAGCTGAATTAAACCAATACTTCCCATTATATCTGTCATGTTACATTTATAGGCTGGATATACAATATCATATTCCCATGCACCTACTTGCATTTTAGCAAGAGCATCTTTTGATTGTCCATGCAGACTATACAACATAAATTGCTTATAAATCCACTCATCATTTAAATTCCTATTGTTTGACCATACAACAGCTCCACCTTCAGCTGTTGTTAAATTCTTCACAGCATGAAATGAGAAACAAGTAAAATCAGCAACTTTCCCGCACTTTTCACCTTTCCTTTCGGCTCCAAATGCATGGGCTGCATCTGACATAACAATTACTCTATTAAAAAGCTTTTGTAATTCGCTATTAGGCTTAAATAATTTATTTTTTTTATTAACTATTTCAAATAGAGTATCATAGTCACACATCTTCCCCGCGATATCTACTGCAATTATAGCTTTAGTTTTTTCATTTATTGCTGTTGCAAGTTTTGAATAATCCATTTCAAAAGAATCTGGAGCTGTATCAATTAATACAATTTTAGCTCCAACATGTTCTATAACTGAGGCAGAGGCAGTATATGTGTATGCAGATGTTATAACTTCATCCCCAGGCCCTATCCCTAAGATACGAAGTGTTAACTCCATTGCTGCCGTAGCTGAGTTTAGGCAAACAGCCTTATCAACTCCAACAAAGTTTGCTATTCTTTTTTCTAGTTCTTTAGTTTTAGGTCCTGTTGTAATCCAACCAGATTTTAATGTTTGTAAAACCTCATTAATTTCAGCATCAGTAATATCAGGGGGAGAAAATTGAATATTTCTTATTTCAGTTTTAGTCATTAAATTTTCCTCGCTTTTAATATTTTTAGAAATAAAAGGAAACCGATTTATCCACTTATAAATAGTTTTAATATCAGTTACATTAAAACTATTTGGGCTTTCAAATAAAAAATAATAATGTGGTTATTATTTATTCAGTAGCTGTATATCCTCCTTCAGATTAAAAATGACTAACGACTTCCCATCTTCCGTTAGCTACAGCAATTACCTTTTCTTTTAGTTCAAGATTATTCTGTTGTTCTAACTCATTTAGTAATATTTCCAGTTGTTTCGCAGTCATGCAGTTCGCTTTTCCGACATGAATTTTTGGATAAACATGTTCTTCTTGTATTTCATCAGGACTGAGCAGTTCCTCAAACATTTTTTCACCTGGTCGAATGCCAGAATATTCGATGCCGATTTCTTCTTCTTTAAAACCGGATAATCGTATCAAATTTTTCGCCAAATCTGTAATATATACTGGTTCACCCATATCTAGCACAAATACTTCCCCACCATGAGCTAATGCACCTGCCTGTAATACAAGGCGACTTGCTTCAGGTATCGTCATAAAATAGCGTGTCATTTCCGGATGTGTTACAGTAACAGGTCCGCCTGCAGCGATTTGTGCTTTAAAACGAGGTACAACTGATCCGCGCGATCCTAAAACATTGCCGAACCTTACTGCCGCAAATGTCGTCTTACTTTGTGTAGCCAAGTTTTGAACGATCATTTCCGCAATTCGTTTTGTCGAACCCATCACATTTGGTGGATTGACTGCTTTGTCTGTAGAAACGAGTACAAAGCGGTCGACACCAACAGCATGTGCGGCATCAGCCACATTTTTAGTACCAAACACATTATTTTTAATCGCTTCTAATGGATTGGCTTCCATGAGCGGTACATGCTTATGTGCTGCTGCATGATAGATGGCATCCGGTTTATATGTTCGGATAACTTCGAAAATTCGATTTCGATCTTGTACATCCGCTATAACCGGAAGCATTTCGATGCCAGAATTTTTATATTGTTCCGTCAATTCAAGGTGGATTGAGTAAATTGAATTTTCCCCATGACCGAGTAATAGTAATTGTTTCGGCTGGAATTTCATTACCTGGCGGCAAATTTCCGAACCAATTGATCCACCCGCACCCGTTACTAAAATAACTTTATTAGTAATGCCTTCTGAGATAGCAAGCATATCAAGCTTGACTTCATCACGGCCGAGCAGGTCTTCGATATTCACTTCCTCCATATCGTTAACCGTTACTTTACCTGTCAGCACATCTTCAATCTTCGGCATAATTTTAACGTTTGCATCCGTTGTTGAACAGCGCTCGAATAATGCTTTCATTTCACTTTTAGGAAGAGATGGGACCGCTAAAATAATTTCTTGGACACCTTTTTTCTCCACTATTTTTTTTATTTCTTTCGTAGTACCGAGAACACGGTAATCTACGAGTGTTAAATGTTTTTTATTTGGATCATCATCAACATAGCCTACAATTTGATATTCGGAATACTCATCGCGGCTAATATTACGTGCAAGAATTGTTCCTGCCTGACCAGCACCTACGATTAACACACGAATTGCTTCACCATCAAATTTTATTTTTCTTTTTTCATGTAAAAGTCTTAATAAAAAGCGTGAACCGCCGATCATAATAATATGGAGCAGCCACGTGATCATCAGTACGCGGAAATAAATGTCTCCGTTAATTAGCTGCTGCATAATCATCGCCATCACTACGGAAATTGTTACAGCAACTCCGATAATGATCAGCTCTCGAATTGAGGCAACCGCCCAGATACGGCTGTATAGCTTATAAATATTCGCGACAATATGATGTGCGATTAGTAGCGTAATCGCACTGATGAATAAGGTTTTATTCGTATACACCTCAACGGTTGGATGCAGCAGCCAATAACTAATATAAATTGCGGTCAATACAATGATAGAATCTAGTATAAAAAATACTGCGTATCTTCTACGATAGTTCATGTTACCCATAACCTTTCTATATGCTTTATTTTTAGAAAATAGTCCACCATTTTTTAGCACTTATCTCCTGTGGTTCATATAATAGAAAATCCCTATTTTCTATTATCCTCATATTATTTTCCAAAAGCAGATCCACTGCGTCTAATTGTTTCTTTTTTTCCAAATAGGTCAGCCCGGCATCAAACAGATATGGGCGAGTTGTCAAGTTATGAACATCTGAACCATATGTATGAACTAAATTAGCCTTCACTAAATCAAGTGACAGTTTTTGAATGTTTTTCCCGAAGTGTCCTGCGAGACTTCCGGCGGTAATTTGCGCCATCGCCCCTTCCCTCACAAGCTCTTCCAGCTTACTCGGTCGTTCAGCGATTGTTTTATTGCGCTCTGGATGAGCAATAATTGGGATGATTCCATTTGCCTGAAGATTGATCACGATTTCTTTCGTAAATTTCGGAACTGTACTGGACGGTAATTCCAGCAGTATGTAGTTGGAGTTTGCGAGAGTCAAAGCTTCCTTTGCCTCTACGAGTGTGACAATATTTTCTACTAAACGGACTTCTTGCCCTGCATGAATTTTCAATGGAATGTTGTTTATTTCCACCTGTTCTTGGATGACTGTAAGTTGCTCCATTACTTGTTTAGCTGAAACATTGTATTGTGGATGAAAACTATGTGAAGTTGCAATAATTTCTGTAATGCCTTCATTTGAGGCTTGCTGCAGCATTTCGAGTGTTTCAGATAAATCATCTGGTCCATCATCGACCCCAAATAAAATATGACTATGTATGTCGATCATTGTATTGCCCCTCTTCTTTATGTTAAATTCGAGGGGCTAAGTCTCTTACTCTACAGCCCCGTAGTATTGATAATAGTAATGGTTTTTGTCGATCGCATAATTATTCAATACTGCCCCGATAATATTCGCCTTGGAAGCGATCAGCATTTCTTTTGCTTTTATGACATTTTCCTTTTCTGCTTTCCCTGAATTAATAACAAGGATCGTACCTTCGCATTTATTTGATAGGATTTGAGCATCTGTTACCGATAAAACAGGCGGTGCGTCAAAAATAACCAAATCGTATTTGCCTTTAACTGTTTCAATAAACTGGTCCATCGTTTTGGATGCAATCAGTTCGGCAGGGTTTGGCGGAATCGGACCACTCGTTATTAATGAAAGGCCTTCGATATGCGTTTCATGTACAACTTCCTCAACCGTATCTTGGCGTATTAAAACTGTTGATAAACCGCCTACATTTCTCACGCCAAATGTATGGTGTGTTGTCGGTTTACGCATATCCCCGTCAACTAAGAGTACTTTCTTCCCGGACTGTGCATAGACAACAGCAATATTCGAAGCATTTGTCGACTTTCCTTCTCCCGGTGTGGATGACGTAACAACAAGTGTTTTTAAATCTTTATCCGGCATCGAGAAGTTAATATTTGTACGAACTGTTTTAAATTGTTCTGATACGATTGATTTTGGATTCGAATCGGTAATGAGTTTTCTCGCTAATGTAGTTGGCTGTGATTTTTTGCGTTTAAACTTGTTGAACATATCCTCACGCCCTCACTTTTCGGTCAATAATCGTTTTTTTTTGTTTCCGGTGTCTTGAAGCTCTTCTCGCTTCCTCTTTCCGCATTTCTTCTGGATTTATTATACTAATAACCCCAATAATTGGCAATCCAATTATTTCTTCTACGTCTTGCTCTGTTTTCACTGTTGTATCAAGGTATTCCAGTAAAAAGGCTAAACCTACACCAACCATTAACCCGATAACTAGTGCAATCGCGATGTTCAGCATTTTATTTGGCTTAATCGGTGTCGGGTTGTCCGAATATTGTGCCGGCGCCAGTATATTGACATTATCGATATTCATCAGTTTCGGAACTTCTTCTTTAAATACTTCCACAACCTGGTTGGCCATATCAGCTGCCACATTATAATTTTCATCCTGTACGCTTACATTTAATACTTGCGAATTGTTCGCATTCGTTACTGAAATCTTTGATGCCAGTTGTACAGGAGTTAACGGCAAATCCAAGTTTTCTACGACAATCGATAAAATCGCAGGACTTTTAATAATTTCATTGTATGTATTAATTAATTGTAAGTTGGACTGAATATCCTGTGATGTCATTTGCTGTGTCATGTCTTCTTTTTTTTGATTGACCAGTACTTGTGTGTTTGCCTGGTAAATCGGTGTCAGTAAAAAATAGCTAACAATTGCTGCAATAACCCCTGCAAAAATGGTAAGCGAAAGAATAAGAGCAACCCGCTTTTTTAATGTTTTGAATATATCTTGTAAGCTAATTGTTTCTTCCAAAAGTGTACGCTCCTTTATTTAAACTACTAAAAGTATACATGAGTTGATACCATTATTACATAGATCTTCCATATAAGTATTAAATATATAACAAATTAAGTATTTTTTAACTTATTTGTAAAAAAAATTATTATTCTGCAATGAGTCTGTAACTTAATTTTGGAGAATAAAAGGTTTGCATGACGATATTCGTACTGCAAACCTTTAAAGGCTAACGGAAGCTAAGTGCTTTGTCCATCATTTCAGAACGCAGAGATTCTTTCATCGCATTGTATTCTTCCTTAAAGCTCTGGGCATAGGATTTATCAAAACCATTTTTTTGCAGGTCTTTTTCCACTAACCCTACTACAACATTAACTGTTGAATCTGTAGCAGATTCAACCCCTTTTGCCGCACCCATGTATTTCTTATAGAAATATCCATAGCTGATTGATTCACCATTACTCTTTTTCGTCGAGTATTCATTAGCTGCCTGACTGATTAATGAATTCATACGAGCTCGTGACTGGTTTTCAAGACTTTTAAATGTTCCCTCATATTTCGATTTAATTGACGCAACTGTTACTTTTTCAGCTGGTGTATTCGAGCCGCCTGTGTTTGTGTTTGTATTCGGGTTTTTGCTTGTGTTTGAATTTGAGTTTGATCCTGTTGATCCTGTATTTGAACCAGTGTTTGAGTTAGCAGATGTTCCCGTTTGACCGGAATTCGAATTCGAGGAACCATTCCCGCTATTCGTAGTACCGGTTTCTGTACCTTCTGCATCTTCATCCGTACTTGAAGTTTGAGCTGATGCAGTTGTCACGCCATTCTTTTTGGAATCCGATGTTTTGTTTTCAACAATATTTCCTTCTTTGTCAACAACAATGACTGTTCCGTCCGGCAGCTCAACATCATATGTTTCTTCGATTAAAGCATCTACTTCAGGATCTGCAGTATCATAGGATTTGAACTTTAATTCGTAAATAATATATCCACCAATACATAACACAATCACTGCCAGAGCTAGTAATATATACTTCAGCTTTTTCATCAGTTGTAGGCTCCTTTGCAGTATTTTGGTTTATCCTCAATCTAAAGGATCACGAACGGTACCTTATTACCCCTTATTTTCAATTATAAACCAAATTCCTCTTTTTAATGAAATTCCCCAGAACAGTTTGCTCTAGGGAATTTGTGATGCTTATTTTTTACAGATCTTCAGATAACGTAATAGTTATTGTTTTTGAAGTACCATCTTTATAGTTTAATGTGATTGGACCTGAATATGAAGATTTCGTTAAAGCATCCCAAATTGATGCTGTTCCACTTAGTCCATTCAACGCAGTTGCTTCAGTCGTAGTAACGCCTAATGCTAATGCTAAATCAAGAGCAATTGCAGATTCATTCGCCAATTGTGCTGGAGAATTGTAAGGCGTAGTATTAATTGTTACTGAGCTTAATAATGCAGTAGTTCCAATTCCTACAAAGCTTTCAACTACTGAATCTCTTACTGTAGCTAATTGAGCTTTTGTAATACTTGGAGAAGCCGTAATCTTAACAGTTGTTCCCTCTGCATCAATTACAACACCAGGTACGTTCAAGCCTTCTAGTTTTTCTGTTAACTTAGTTTCAAACGCAGCCTTCTCTTCTGGTGTAATCACTGGAGTAGATGGTGTTCCAGGATCCGTTGGAGTACCAGGATTTGGTGTTGGTGTTGGTGTCGGTGTCGGTGTTGGTGTTGGTGTTGGTGTTGGTTCTGGTGTCGGTTCTGGTTTCACCGCTTTTTCAGCACGTACAACGAATGAAGATAACTGGCCACGTGTTACGAAAGACTTCGTATCAAAGAATGTTGGTGTAACACCTGTTGTTACGCTGTTTTCAAATAATGCAATAATATGTTCTTTGTATTGGGATCTTTCAACGTCTGTAAATGGAACAGTTTCACCAGTTGCAGTTAACTTGAATGCTTTAGCAATGATTTTAGACATTTGACCGCGTGTCAACATATCGTTTGCACGGTATGTACCGTCTTCGAAACCATTAATAATGCCGGCATTTGCTAATGCTGCAATAGCACCGTAGTTTGAGTTTTTCGTAGAGATATCTTTGAAGTTAGGGTTTGTAACGTTTTTAGTATCTAGTCCGATGATTTCTGCAATAATATGAGCTGCATTACCACGTTTGATAGGGTTTCCAGGGCGGAAAGTTCCATCTTCATAACCACGGATTACACCGCGCTCTGCTAGATTCATGATGTTTTCATAATGCGTGTTAGTTTCTTTAACATCTTTGAAGCTGATTGCCGCTTCTGCTTGTGGCGCTACTGCTACAACTGCACCGGCTGCTAGAGTGGTAGTTAATGCCACATTGAACAGTTTTTTATACGATTGTTTTTTCATGTATAAACCTCCATTTTTTATCAAGATATGCCGATTATAACATAGAGATTTGAAAGGTGGAAATATTTGCACATTATTCCATTCAAAAAGTATTATTTTACTATTCATAATACTTTAAGTTAATTTAATTTTCTATATAATTTTTTGTAACTAAATTAGTAATTAAATTGCAAATATTAAGATTCCCTAATAAAATATTACTATTTTCTATAAATTATGGAGATGAAAGTAGAAGTATAGTTCGAAGGAAGCAAAGAATCTGGTATACAAAGAGAAAGAGTTTGACAGAAGAATGCTCGCATTCACCTCAATCTGCTGGAAATTAGCCCCAATAACAAAAAGACATCAACTTCCCCCTGTTAGAGAAAAATTAATGTCTTGTATTCTATCCTAAGTTATCGGATTTTCAATTGTTAGCAAGCTGATTATTTCGCATACTCCACTGAACGTGTTTCACGAATAACCGTCACTTTAATGTGACCTGGGTAATCGAGTTCTTCTTCAATACGTTTGCGGATATCTCGCGCTAAACGATGTGATGCCAGATCATCGATTTTTTCAGGCTGTACGATGATACGTACTTCACGACCTGCTTGAATCGCAAATGATTTTTCAACGCCGTCATAGCTTTCCGAGATTTCTTCCAGCTTTTCAAGGCGGCGAATATAGTTTTCTAATGTTTCACTGCGGGCACCTGGGCGCGCTGCTGATAATGCATCAGCTGCTGCTACAAGTACAGCGATAACTGAAGTTGCTTCTGTGTCACCATGGTGGGATGCAATAGAGTTAATCACAACTGGGTGTTCTTTATACTTCGTTGCCAGTTCCACACCGATTTCTACGTGGCTTCCTTCGACTTCATGGTCAATCGCTTTACCGATATCATGCAGTAAACCTGCACGACGCGCTAATGTCACATCTTCGCCTAGTTCAGCAGCAAGTAATCCTGCTAAGTGGGCTACTTCGATTGAGTGTTTTAATACATTTTGACCATAGCTTGTACGGTATTTCATACGACCTAGGATCTTCATTAAATCCGGGTGCAGGTTATGAATACCTACTTCAAATGTTGTTTGCTCACCTGTTTCGCGGATCTGTTCGTCCACTTCACGGCGAGACTTTTCAACCATTTCTTCGATACGTGCCGGGTGAATACGACCATCTTGAACTAGTTTTTCTAATGCAAGACGAGCTGTTTCACGACGAATCGGATCAAAGCCGGATAAAATAACTGCTTCAGGCGTATCATCAATAATCAGATCGATACCTGTAAGCGTTTCTAATGTACGGATGTTACGGCCTTCACGACCGATAATACGGCCTTTCATCTCATCATTCGGCAGATTTACAACGGACACTGTTGTTTCTGCAACATGGTCAGCTGCAAAGCGTTGTAATGCAAGTGATAAAATTTCTCGAGCCTTTTTGTCTGATTCTTCTTTTGCACGCAATTCTGATTCTTTCGTCATTACAGCGATATCTGTAGAAAGTTCGTTTTCAACTTCCTTCAAGATAACCTCTTTCGCTTCTTCGCGCGTCAGAGCTGCAATGCGCTCAAGCTCAGTTTTTTGACTTGCAACAAGTTGTTCTACTTTGCTTTCCATCTGTTCAATATGCTGTTGTCTGCTTGCCAGAGCTTCTTCCTTACGCTCTAAGCTTATCTCTCTTTTGTTCAGAGTTTCATCTTTGCGGTCAAGGTTTTCTTCTCTTTGCAATAAACGGTTCTCTTGTTTCTGAAGTTCTCCACGACGGTCACGAATGTCATTTTCCGCTTCAGTACGAAATTTGTGAGTTTCATCCTTTGCTTCAAGCAGTGCTTCTTTTTTCAGTGCATCCGCTTCACGTTTCGCGTCTTCCACGATTTGCTCGGCAACATGCTTTGCACCAGTCACTTTTGAATCATTCACGTTTTTCATGTAGAAATAGATAACAGCGACACCGACAGCGAATCCTAGCAAAGCAGGGAGTATCATTTCCATATCGTTTCCCTCCTATGCCTATATATGTCTGATGTTCTTTTAGTCGGCATAATATATCTGAATTATTCAAACATACCGCCTATTCATTTCAAAATTTAGAAATTATACATTTTAATTGTATAGTTCAAAATTAGGTATGTCAAGAATAGCCATGGTTTAAGGGGTTTTTTATATTTTTATGGTCCATTAAGGGACTTCCAGAAATTAGTCCCGATTGGGGTGGCGGGTTACCAATCTTTTCTATAATGAATTCGATTAACGCGATTTACGGGCTACCAGGCAGCGGGAAGTTCTAATAAATCTCGAAATGTTCTAATATTTTTTTATTTGTTCTAATAAACTTGCGATTTTCTAATATATTCTGTAATTCTTCTAATAAGTCGGCCCGATTTTCAAATAACCTCTTCGAATCTTCTAATATGAGGTGGAAATTTTCTAATATAGCAAACATTCGTTCTAATAAAAATCCCTGCTTTATTTTTCCCACCGGTTTTACCTAGAAAAATTCAATTAAAGTCGGCTAAGCTAGCCATTTTCTAATATCTGCTTCTAATCTTCTAATATCACGCAGAGACCGTCTAATAAAACCCATATTTATTCTAATAAACTCCAACGCTCCCCTGACCCAACTGGTACTTAAACCAAAGACCGCGCTACCTTATCCATAAAACCGCCTTTCCCCAACAAAAACAAAAACCCAAGCAAAATTCTTCGCTTGGGTCTGTAACATTATTCTTTATCTTTTTCGTCTTCGAATAGTTCTAGTTCGTCCAGTTCTTCTTCTTCAGTTGTATCGTTGGCGCCGATTGTGTAGCCTAGTTCGCCGATACCGAAGTGTTGACGGATTTTTTCTGTCACTTCTTCTTTGATCGCTGGGTTTTCTTTGAAGAATTGTTTTACATTTTCACGACCTTGGCCGATTCGTTCGCTGTTGTATGAATACCAAGAACCGCTCTTTTGGATGATGTCCAGTTCTGCACCAATGTCGACGATTTCGCCTTCTTTTGAAATCCCTTCGCCGTACATAATATCCACTTCTGCTGTACGGAATGGTGGTGCTACTTTATTTTTTACGACTTTGATTTTCGTTTTGTTCCCGATAATTTCTGTACCTTGCTTGATCGCTTCACCGCGACGTACTTCTAAACGGATAGAAGAGTAGAATTTAAGGGCACGTCCACCTGTTGTTGTTTCCGGGTTACCGAACATAACACCGATTTTTTCACGAACTTGGTTGATGAAAATAGCAAGCGTATTCGATTTATTAATAACACCTGATAATTTACGTAATGCCTGTGACATTAAACGCGCTTGGAGACCCATGTGCGAGTCACCCATTTCGCCCTCGATCTCGGCTTTTGGCACTAATGCCGCTACAGAGTCGATTACGATAATATCGATTGCACCAGAACGTACTAATGCTTCTGCGATTTCAAGTGCTTGTTCACCTGTATCCGGCTGTGATAATAATAATTCGTCAATATTAACGCCCAGTTTTTGTGCATATACCGGGTCAAGTGCGTGCTCAGCATCGATAAATGCTGCTGTACCGCCGTTTGCCTGAATTTCTGCGATGGCATGTAATGTAACTGTTGTTTTACCAGATGATTCTGGTCCGTAAACTTCTACAATACGTCCGCGCGGGTAGCCGCCTATACCTAATGCTGCATCAATTGCGATAGAGCCTGATGAAGTTGTCTCCATATGACGGTTCGAGTTTTCGCCCAGTTTCATGACAGAACCTTTACCGAATTGTTTTTCTATTTGTTTTAACGCCATATCTAATGCTGCTTTACGATCGCTCAAACTATTTCCTCCTTAAGAAAAAGCTTTATTTAACTTATGTCTCTATTATACTTGCTAATGAGATAACATTCAAGAAAAAAGCGAACATATTTTCGCTTTTTCTTTGAATGTTTCTAAATGCCTTTAAATCATTGATCAAATCGTCTTTAACAAAAGAAAACGACAACTAAATCAGCTTTTTGTAGCCTTGATTCGCTAATTCCCTCATTAAATAGCTGAATGTAAACTTCACTGCGCGGATTCGGTTCGTATTTCTTGAACCGGTTAATTGCAGTCGGTACGTGAGCGGTTCTGTGTCACCGATCTTAATGCCAACCCAGATTGATCCTGCAGGCTGTCCGTCGTGATCACCCGGTCCTGCTGCTCCAGTCAGCCCAACGCCGATATCTGTACCGAACTTTTCACGGACTTGTGTCGCCATTGCCGCTGCACATTCACTGCTGACGATCCCGTATTCATCAAGCAATTCACCGGAAACACCAAGGTGTTTAATTTTCGCTTCTTTCGTATACGTGACAACACCGCCGATTAATGCAGATCCGACACCCGGAATTTCTGCCAGCTCCGACTGGAACAGACCGGCCGTTAAACTTTCAGCAGCGGAAACTGTCAGTTCATTTTCAAGAAGCATTTGCACAAGCTTGAAACCCAATGATTCATCATTTACGCCGTAATAGTATTCTCCGACAATATCGAGAATTTCACGTTTCTTTAACTCGATCAGACGGAATGCCTGTGGTTCGTTTTGCGCTTTTGCCGTAATACGCAATGTTACTTCACCGTCTGAAGCAAGGGGGGCAACTGTAGGATTTGTCTGTTCATCCAAAATGTTCTGTATACGGGTTTCTAGATCTGCTTCACCGATCCCGTAAAAACGTAGTACATGAGATAAAATTACCCCGCCGTCATGTAGAAGTGCCGCCAGTTTTGGCTTCGTTTCATATTGGAACATTGGCTCAAGTTCTTTTGGCGGACCCGGCAGTAAAATATAAATACGGTCATTTTCCTCCAAAAACATACCCGGTGCCATCCCATGCTGGTTCAACAATACATCACAGCCATCCAGTACTAGCGCCTGTTTCCGGTTGTTTTCCGTCATCGGACGTCTTTGCTTCGAGAAGAATTCCTCAATCGCAAACAGCGCCGTTTCATCAAATACTAACGTACGATTCAAATGCTTCGCAATCGCTTCCTTCGTTAAATCATCCTTTGTCGGACCTAAACCACCTGAAAAAATAATAATATCCGCGCGCTGTTCCGCAATTTTAATGGCCTCTAAAAGTCGCGCCTCGTTATCTCCTACAACTGTATGATAATAAACATTAATGCCAAGTTCCGAAAGCTGGCTCGAAATAAATTTTGCATTCGTGTTGGCAATTTGTCCTAATAATAATTCCGATCCTACCGCTATAATTTCTGCATTCATTCCTAAAACCCCCTATAGATCAATTATGCCTTGGCGTAATTGAGTCCAGATTTTTTGAGTATACGCTATAGCGTATACTCAAAAGTACCTTTAAAAAATCTGTGACATCTGCCAGAGGCTTTTTTACAGCAGTTGTTTTGGCAACTGCTGTAAAAATAAAGAAAACTAGATTAGAAAAACAGCGCCGTCCAAAATGCACGGGCAACTGTTATATCTTTTATGGATACTTATTACTATTACCTATCCTAAAAGAAATTCTAACCTAGTTTTAGAAATTTTATTTATTTTGAATCCAATAATGCACGACGGTTTATATAGAAATAATCCCATCCAGACCATACTGTAAAGAACAATGCTACATAAAGCATAATCATATCAAAAGGTATGCCAACTAATGTAAAAATCGTATTGTGTAAAATTAATGCAGAAATCGCCACGATTTGGGCCCAAGTTTTAATTTTACCAAGCTGGTTCGCCGCTACGACTTCCCCTTGTCCTGCTAAAATCAGTCGAAGTCCCGTTACCGCGAACTCACGCGAAATAATGATAATGACAATCCAGGCAGGTGCCAGGTCGATTTCAACCAATAAAATAAAGGCAGCGGAAACGAGCAGCTTATCTGCAAGCGGGTCTAAAAACTTCCCTAAGTTCGTCACTAAATTATATTTGCGGGCATAGTAGCCATCTACCCAGTCCGTTGCAGAAGCGAAAATAAAAATAAGTGCCCCGACAAAATAGTTCACTTGCATTTCCGCGCCAAACAGCGTCATATTCCCCCAACCGAAATCAAACATCATTACAATCACAAATAGTGGGATCAATAAAATGCGCGAGACTGTAATCTTATTTGGTATGTTCATTTGCTAACACCTTTCGTCTAAAGAAAAGAGCCATCTTTTAAGATGACTACTCTCCTTGTCCTTCATTCACTAATTTTAAAATCACGTTTTGAGAAACCATATCTTGTGCGTAAGCTAATTCTACATCATTTACGTAAACTTTTGCCACTTTTGAGTTTCCTAAGCGAATACGTGCATAACCGTTTGCCGTTGAATCATGTTCTACTACTTCTCCAGCTTTGTAGACACGTGCATTTACTTGCTCTTGGCGGTTTTCATTACGAATGCCAACCCATGTATCACCTGCTACTTCAACACGGATATTCAGGCTGTCTGTTCCCGATACTTCAAACGTTGTATCTTCTCCTTGTACAACACCTTCACTGATCGTTTGAGCTGCTTCAGGCTCTTCTGTTACAGGTTCTTCAGGCTCAGTGTTTTCTTCAGTGTCTGCTTCTGTGTTTTCTTCGCTGCCTTCAACAGGTTTTGTTGGTGTTGAATTTGGATTTTGTTCGTATTCAATCGGTTCAATTTCCTCTTCTGCTCCATCCGGGGTACTGCCCGTTTTTTGAATGTATAGAGTTGTAATCACGACAATAATGACAATCGCAAACAATGCGACGATCAACTTCGGCATTGCTTCATTCATTTTATTGCTCGATGTCGCTTTCATATTGCGGCGACTCGGACTTTGTGTGAATGATTGCGCAACTTCTTCTTTTTGCATTTCCGGAATATCTTTTCGATACTCAGTCAATACTTCATCCGCATCTAATCCAACTGCCTCTGCATACTGCTTAATAAAGGCACGTACATAGAAAGAACCAGGCATAATTGTATAGTTGCCTTCTTCGATTCCTATTAAATAACGTTTTTGGATTTTTGTGATGTTTTGTAAATCATCTAAACTATAACCTCTAGCTAATCTCGCTTCTTTCAAGCGAGCTCCTAGTTCCGTCAAAAAAAACACCTACTTTTAATATATTCAAATAATGGTGGCACATATTATGTACCCTCATATTTACTAAAAATCAAATCCGCCAAAATGGTCTGTACTTGATAACATATTATTCTTTTCAATAATTTCATATGTTATTTCTTCATCCGGCTCATGGCGCAATTCGATAATATAGTCAAAATCTTCTATTTTATATGATGAATGCTGTACGAACAGATCTGGATGCTCTATGACTTTAATCGTCGGCATACCCATGATTTCCCGAACTAACTGCTGGTGGCGTTCATCCGTCGAGCGACGTGTGACGGCACCGTCCATTATAAAAATATTATTCCCATTAAACTCATCGCCCATTAACGTATTCCGGACGGTTTGTTTAATCATAGTAGAAGAAATGAAAATCCATTTTTTATTCGCGCACACACTTGCGGCAACGATTGACTCTGTTTTTCCTACACGCGGCATTCCACGGATCCCAATTAATTTATGCCCTTCCTTTTTAAATAATTCGGCCATAAAATCAACTAAAATTCCTAATTCGTCACGTACGAACCGGAATGTATTTTTTTCATCCGCATCTTTCGGTATATAATGCCCATGCCGAACAGCCAACCGATCACGCAGCTTTGGCTCACGAAATCTTGTTACATTAATATTTTCCATTGTTGAGACGATTGAAATAAAACGCTGGATAGATTCTTCGTTTTCTGTAGATAACAGCATTCCGCGATGCTCCTCATCCACACCGTTAATCGAGACAATATTAACGCGAAGCATTCCTAACAGCGATGCAATATCTCCTAATAAACCTGGTCGATTCACTTGAATTTCATATTCAAAATACCATTCGCCCATTTTGTATCTGTCCCCTCATAATAGAAACGTATTTATTTCTTACAAGTTCCATCATAGCGGATTTTCTACCTATTGAAAAGTTAGAAAGCCACGTTTTTGTTAGTTTTCTTGAAATAATTTTTAAAAAAACACGTTCTGGAAGGAACAATGTTGGACAATCATGCATTTATAGTTGGAGATTGGTTCGATTAGTAAATCATGCAAATATGTAAACCGAAAAAAATGCCGCTCACTTATGCAGTGAGTGACATTTTTTCGTATAGCCGATTAGTGTTGTGGCTTATTTTGAACGAGCTTCATAATACAGCTTGCAATTGCTTGCTTTTCGTCCTTTTCGGCAACAGACCATAAGTCTGATAACACACGCTCTTGCTCGTTTTGTGGGTCAACGTTTTTCGCAAGATATTCACCAATCTGAACTGCGGCCTTCTCAATCATTTTATTAGGCATGCCGCTTTCTTTTGCATCAGATACTTGTTTACCTAAGAAGCTTGTCCATTGTTCCCAGTTTTGTAAAAGTCCCATTTGCTTTCCCTCCTCTCGCACAATTAGTATGTGCGGATATCAGGAAATTATATGTACCAACCGCCATTAACTCGAATTATTTGCCCTGTCACATAATCCGCACGTCCGCTTAAATAAAAAGCCGCCATATTCGCGATATCGAGCGCTTCGCCAAAAGATTGTAAAGGAATTTGACTTTCGATCATTTCGCGCTCCTCGGCATCAAACTTTGCGTTCATCTTCGTATTAATAATTCCAGGTGCAATTGCATTAACACGAATGCCGCTAAACGCCGCTTCCTGCGAGTATGCTTTTACGAAGCTGTGCTGAGCGCCTTTTACAGCTGAGTAGGCGACTTCGCCCGCTGCTCCGACGTCACCCCAGATCGAACCGATGACAAGCACATAGCTGACTTTGTTCGCTCGTAATTTGCCCGCGAGCAGTGCGGTTGTTCGCATCGGATTTTGTACATGGACGTGCCAAAGTTTGGCCATTTCCTCGGCTGGTGTGTTTTCCAGCAAATCATAATATGCATGGCCGTTCGCATAGACGATCGCCTGCAATGAATAAATTTGGGCGGCGATTTGGTCCGCCCCGGTGTCACTGCTGAAATCTGCTTTTACTGGGATAAACTCCTGATCCGGAAAGTTTTCGGTAAACGTTTGAAGCATACTGTCAATGACAGTATGCCCTGTGTGATAATGCAGATAGAGTGACCAGCCATCCTGTGCTAACTGCTGGCAAATCGCTTGCCCAATCGCACCAGATGCACCGCAAACTAATGCAAACTTCTTCATTTTTGATCGCGCCCGCTAACCGGCATGATTGTAAACACCGTTTGTTGCTCTTCACCTTGAATCGTCTTAAATGCATTGACGATATCTTCGACTGTAATCGTCTCCAGCACCGGTACCACATCAAATAAGTTCATGTCGTTAAATTTATAACGTGTAAACTGGTTGGCGATAAATTCAATCGAATTCAGTGCGCGCAGGAAGAAACCGATTTTTTTGCGTTTAATACGTTCTACATCTTCAGAAGTGAATAAGTTCTCTTGTTCTGATTGTGCAAGCTTCTCTTTAATCAATTTGGCAAGCTGCTCCGGCTGCTCCGAATCAGAGCCGATCAGTGCAAAACCGTAGCCATTTTCCAATGAGAAATCATAGCCGTATGATTCGTCAATTAAGCCGTTTTCATATACATCTGTATAGAACGATGAAGCGCGGCCGAATAAACATTCAACACCAATCTGAACAGCAAGCTCATGCTTCAGCATTTCTTCGCCGCTTAAATCAACCTGCTTCGCCTTTAAACCAACATACACTTTTGGCTTTTGGACATCCATATGAAGCACGCGCTCTTTTTCTGCCACATTTGTTGGTTCTTCATCAAACAAACGTTTTAAATCTGTCGGCTTCTGGAACGTCTTTTTGTTTTGGTTATCTTCAATAAATGCCATCATTTCAACAGGATCTACTGCACCGATTACGAACAATAGCATATTCGATGGGTGGTAAAACGTGTTGTAGCACGTATATAAATGCTCGGCCGTAATTCCGTCAATTGACTCGATCGTACCGGCAATATCAATTTTCACCGGGTGGTTATGATACATGTTTTCGATCGCGCCAAAATATAAACGCCAATCCGGCTGGTCATCGTACATCGTAATTTCCTGTCCGATAATGCCTTTTTCTTTATTCACCGTTTCTTCCGTGAAGTACGGCTCCTGTACGAAATTCAATAATGTTTCCGTACTTTTATAAATATGGTCTGTTGCTGAGAACAGATATGCTGTGCGGGTAAATGATGTAAACGCATTCGCCTGCGCCCCGACTTCACTGAACTTTTGGAATACATCCCCGTCTTCTTTTTCGAACATTTTATGCTCTAAAAAGTGGGCAATCCCGTCCGGCACAGTAACCGGTTCTGTTTCTCCGATCGGTACGAATGTACGGTCAATCGAACCATATTTCGTTGTAAATGTCACAAATGTTTTTGAAAAGCCTTTTTTCGGCAAAATGTATACGTCTAATCCATTGTTTAGCTGCTTGTAATATAATGTTTCATCTAGTTGCTGGAATTCAATTGTTTCCATGGATTACTCCCCCTTACCGCATAAGAAATACGTTGCTTCTAATTTAATATCCTGTGCCACTTTTTGCACATCTTCTTTTGACACAGCTTGCCAGCGTGCAGTCCACGTATCCAAATTAAACGGTTCGTCTAATGCTTTGTATTGGTCAAAAATTTCAATTTGGCCACGAGGTGAATCCAATGCTTCTTTTAACTGGTTAATAAGCATCGCTTTCGTTTGAGCCAATTCTAAATCGGTAATTTCTCCGTTTTGCATCACTTTTAACTGTTCCGCAATTAATTGGCGGGCCTTTTCTTCATTTGCCGGCTCAATACCTGACACGACAAACAATAATCCGTATTGAGAAGCGTAAGAACTTGATGCATAATAAGCTAAACTTTCTTTTTCACGGACATTCATAAATAATTTTGAATGGGCATATCCGCCAAAGATACCGTTGAAAATTTGCATGATTGGGAAATCTTTATCGCCAAACCGGACAGGTGTCGAGTAGCCGATATGCAGTTTCCCTTGTTTCATTTCCTGCGTTTCTTTCGTGTACGGTTCAACGTTTGCAGGAGTTGTATCTTCTTTTGTTGTCTGATGTGCATCGCGGTCAGCAAACGGGAATGCTGCTTTTAGCTGCTGCGTCATTTCTTCAATATTAATATCGCCGACAACGTAAATATCAATGACATCATTTGCTAGCATATCTTCATATGTTTTTGTTAATGATTGTGGTGTAATTGCTTTTACGGCTTCGATGTTTCCGTTTGCAGAAAATGATGCTGCGCTGTTTGGACGGATAATTTCTGTTAAACGTTTTTGTGCATAGCGTGACTTGTCATCAAAAATGGATTGGATACGTTGGATGACCATCTCTTTTTCACGGTTGACAATTGATTCTTTAAATACACCGTTTTCGAAGTTCGGTTTGAAAATTGCTTCATGGATCAGATCGATTACTTCATTTAATACATTGCCATGTGATAAATACTGGTCGTTTACTGTTTCGACATTTAATAGTACAGTATGCTCCTGACCGCGCTTTGCTGTGTCAAAATACAATACTGTGCCAAAAAGGTCATCTAAATAGCTGCGGTAACTTGCCGATGTTGGAAATTTTTCGTTGCTGTGCTGCAGGACATTCGATAATACTGTACGCTGTGCCGCTGTTTCTTCATTTAATGGTGCTCTCCATTTGATCGAAAAGTTCACCGTTTTGAATTGGGCGGTTTGTCGTATATGAAGCGAAACACCTTTCGCAATTTCGGTTGTTAAAAACAAAAAAACTCCTCCTGACTACCTCGTGAATATAAATATAAATGCTTCTTCTCTACTATACATGTGTTGCCTTGATTTGTGCAAAGTTATTATCCGTACTAAGTGTTCCCTAATTCGTGACATTTATGAATGAAAAATATCAACAGTTAAAAAATTAAAAATATTTCTTTTTATAATAAAATTTCTAGACGCTTTCTGCGTTTCTTAATGGAGTCCGTTGTGCTGCGTTCCGGGAGGCCAACATGAGGTTGGTCACGAATGCGTTGTCACACGATGTGACGATCTTAGCATTCGTTCCATTATTCCTGGGGGCGTGGCTCCAACTAACTTGATGTATGCCTCTACGGCGGCATACATCAAGTGGATTTTCCGCGCACGCTTAATCCCCTAGGAGTCGGCCCCTCCACTCCGCACAACTAAGGTTTGGTATGTGGTCTGGGCTTCTTATTTAATTTGGGTAAAGGTTTGTTGAATTTTATTGCCTTTCTCTTCAATAAGTTCGCGTTTCAATTCAACTTGGCTAATTAAATTCGCGTTTTCTATTTTCCAGAGGGGCATTTCCACTTTATATGAATAGCTTTCACTTTCGCTGTAAAAATTCTACTTTCTTTTTAGGATGTTCCACTTTCTTATGCAACTTAGCTAATAAAACCCGGGCTTTCTTCTTTTCGAGTGCGCCGTTCTACTTTTCTATAAATAGCTTCCACTTTAGTCGCAGGCCTTTCTACTTTTTCTTCATTACCTTCTACTTTCCCACGTGACTTGGCTAATAAATTTCAGCTTTCTACTTTTCAGGCGAACTGTTCTACTTTTGCAGAAATAGTTTCCACTTTAATCGCAGAACCTTCTACTTTCTATTCAAAACATTCTACTTTCTACAGCAACTGGGTTAATAAAATTCGGGTTTTCTACTTTCCAGAAATCCGTTCTACTTTTACATGAAAAGTTTCTACTTTAGCAGCAGAACTTTCCACTTTCTCTTCAATCAGTTCTACTTTCTCCAGCAAATTGGCTATTAAATTCAGTGCCCACACTTATTCCACACAAAAAAACCGCCTGTACAAATCCACTTTGTACAGACGGTTTTATAATTAGCGTTTTCCTTTGATGTATGGAATGCCTGATGCTTTTGGTGCTACTGCTTTTCCTACGAAGCCTGCTAATGCCAGGATTGTCAGAACGTATGGCAGGACTTGCAGGATTACTGGTGGGATATCCTGGATGTATGGGATGTTCCCGCCACCGATACTTAATGTTTGTGCCAAGCCGAAGAATAGTGCGGCACCTAATGTTCCGATTGGATGCCATTTACCGAAGATCATTGCGGCAATGGCGATGAATCCTTGTCCGGCTACTGTAGAGCCAGAGAAATCACCAGATGATGTCATAGCCAATGAAGCACCACCAACACCTGCTAATGCACCGGAAATCATAACGCCGATATAACGCATTTTCGCTACGTTAATTCCCATCGTATCCGCTGCCATTGGATGTTCTCCTACTGATCGAATACGTAAACCGAATGGCATTTTGTAAAGAACAAACCATGCTCCTATCGCAACAACTAATGCGATAATTGTTGTAGAGTATACATTTTGGAACAATAGCGGTCCTAAAAACGGTATATCGGATAAATAAGGTATTTCAAAACGTTGTAATGGCGCTGAAACCATGTCTGTTTGACCTTTACCGTAAATTAATTTTACCAAGAATACTGTAATCGCTGCAGCAAGCATGTTCAGTGCAACACCTGTTACAGTTTGGTCTGCTCGGAACGTTACGGCTGCAACGGCAATAATCAACGAGAAGATGGCCCCTGCCAACAACGCTGCCAATAAAGCCAGCCAAATGACGTTTTTCCCAAAATCAGCATAGTATTCAAGGTTTATATAAATACCTGTAAATGCACCGACAATCATTAACCCTTCAACACCAAGACCGATTACCCCTGCACGCTCCGAGAATAGAGCCCCGATACCTGTTAAAATAAGCGGTGTTGCGTATAAAAGGGCAGAAGGGACGATAAAGTATAACACTTCTAAAAAGCTCATGTTACTTGCCCTCCTTTTTCTTTCCGAATTTCTGTAAACCAACACGTAAAATATAGCCTGATGCTACGAATAAAATAATTACTGCGATAATGATCGATACGATTTCTTCCGGAATTCCAGCTTCGTTCGGCATGTTTAAAGAACCGTATTTCAGGGAACCGAATAATGAAGCTCCGAAGAATACACCGATTGGATTGTTTGCACCAAGTAATGCTACGGCAATCCCGTCGAATCCGATACCTGAAGCAGCTGCTTTAATCGATGCGTTCTGGTATGTTCCCAATGCTTCCATCGCACCGCCAAGACCGGCGAATACACCGGAAATTGTCATCGCTAAAATGATATTACGGTTTACGTTCATACCTGCATATTCAGCAGCATTTTTGTTGAACCCTACAGCTTTTAACTCATAACCGCGCGTTGTTTTTTCTAAAATGAACCACATGACAACAACCATGATAAGTGCAACGATAATCCCTAAGTGAAGACTTGAATTATCTGTAATGTCACGTAACCACTGATTACGTAATGTAGCGGACTCTAATACTGTCGGCGTTTTGAAACCGCCGTCTGATAATGATTTAATCGCAGCATTTGTTAAATATAATGCTGTGTAGTTTAACATAATCGACGCAATTACTTCGTGTACTTGAAGTTTTGCTTTCAGGAAACCGACGATAAATGCCCAGAATGCACCAGCTGCCGCAGCCGCTAGTAATGCTAATGGCAAGTGGATAATACGCGGTAATCCTTCAATTGCATATCCGACATATGCCGCTGCAAGCCAGCCCATTAATAGCTGACCTTCAACACCGATGTTGAATAATCCTGTACGGAAGGCGAATGCTACCGCAAGACCTGCTAAAATATACGGTGTAATTTGGCGAATTGTATTACCGATAGAATAAGAATCTCCGAAAATACCATTCCATAGGGCAGTATACCCATCGATTGCATCATAGCCGCTGACAACCATGATGATTCCGCCAACGAGTAATCCTAAAACTACCGAGATGAGTGGAACGAGCAGATTCACAACTCGATTTGACATTATTCGTTCCCCTCCTTAACTGCCTTTGCTTTACGTTTTTCACCGGCCATTAATAAGCCCAGCTCTTGTTCAGATGTTTCTTTCGGATAAACCGTATCGACGATTGTTCCGTCATAAATAACGGCAATGCGGTCAGAAACATTCATTACTTCATCTAATTCAAACGAAATTAATAATACGGCTTTTCCTTTATCACGTTGCTCGATTAAACGAGAGTGGATAAATTCAATTGCCCCAACGTCCAATCCACGAGTAGGAAGTGCTGCAATCAGCAGATCCGGATCACGGTCAACTTCACGGCCGATAATTGCCTTTTGCTGGTTACCGCCTGAAAGTGCACGTGCAGGCGTCATTTCGCCTTGACCTGTACGAACATCATACTCTTCAATGATTTTACGTGCTTTTTCGTTAATTTTCTTATAATCCATGATTGTACCTTTTGAAATTGGCGATTTATAGTAAGTTTGTAATGCGATATTGTGCCCAATAGGGAAATCCAGGACAAGCCCGTGTTTGTGACGGTCCTGAGGAATATGTCCTACCCCTGTCTCCGTAATTTCACGCGGTTTTAAACCTGTAATATCTTTGCCGCCTAAAGTAACTTTTCCGCTCTTAATTTTACGCAGTCCTGTGATTGCTTCGATTAATTCTGATTGACCATTTCCGTCAATCCCTGCAATACCAACAATTTCACCACGACGAATCGATAAATTCAAACCTTTTACTTTTTCGACATCACGGTAATCCGTTACAACAAGATTTTCGACTTTGAAGATTTCTTCAGTAGGGTTTGCTTCCCCTTTTTCTGTTTTGAATTCTACTTGTCGGCCTACCATTAATTCCGCAAGCTGATCCGGGTTTGTTTCGTTCGTTACGACTGTTCCAACCCCTTCACCTTTACGGATAATCGTTACACGGTCAGATACTTCCATAATTTCTTTCAGCTTATGCGTAATGATAATGATCGATTTGCCTTCTTTAATCAGAAGTTTTAAAATCGCCATTAATTCCGTAATCTCCTGCGGTGTTAATGATGCAGTCGGCTCGTCAAAAATAAGGATTTCCGCACCACGGTATAACGTTTTCAAAATTTCTACACGTTGTTGCATTCCGACAGAAATATCTTCAATTTTCGCATATGGATCCACATCCAGATTGTATTTCTTCGATAATGCAGCAATGTCTTTTGCGGCATCTTTAATGTTGATAGCTCCTAGTTTTGTAGGTTCGCTACCTAAAATGATATTTTCCGTAACCGTAAAGTTCTCCACAAGCATAAAGTGCTGGTGGACCATTCCGATTCCTAAATCATTTGCTTTGTTTGGATCTGTAATTTTTACTGATTCTCCGCGTACTTTAATTTCTCCGGCTTCTGGTTGATATAGACCGAAAAGTACATTCATTAAAGTCGATTTACCTGCACCGTTTTCTCCTAGTAGTGCATGAATTTCGCCTTTTTTTAACTGGAGGGTGATATTGTTGTTTGCTACGAAATTACCGAACTCTTTACGGATTCCTAGCATTTCAATCACGTATTCCAATAGACTCACTCCCTTAGGCTATTTATCTTTTAAAATTATTTTTATAAAATTAACACATGAAAGATTTTTGGTAAAATCTTTCATCTATCAATTTTCAGACGAATTCTACACTAAATAAGTCTTTTTCTTACGATTCTACGAATATACAACGCTTACATTTCTATCAATACTAAATTTACTGAATTTTTAAAACAAACGTTTACATTAGAAAATCATCATAGGGAATAATTCCCCTATGATGATTACCATTAAGAATTATTATTTATCTTTCGGTTTTTCTTCTGAAACTTTAATTTCGCCAGAAGCAATCTTCTCTTTATATTCTTCTACTTTATCTAATACTTCTTGAGGAATTGCACCACGAGAATCTGCTAAGCCAACACCGTCTTCAGCTAAACCGTAAACAGTTGTTTCACCGCCTGGGAACTCACCGTTTTTCGCTTTTGTAGCGATATCCACTACTGCGTTGTTAACACCTTTTAACATAGAAGTTAAAGTGATGTTTGTAGAGTCATCCACTTGACCTTCTGCATATTGGTCAGCGTCAACACCGATTACCCATACGTTAGCATCTTTGTCTTTTGCTTTACGCTCTTTTGCTTCTGAGAATACACCGTTACCAGTACCGCCAGCAGCGTGGAAAATAATGTCTACGCCAGAAGAGTACATTGAGTTCGCAGCAATTTTACCTTTAGATGCATCATCGAACACACCTGTGTAGTTTACTTGAATTTCGATATCCGGGTTAACAGCTTTTGCACCTTCGATGAAACCAGCGTGGAAGCGGTTAATTACAGGAATATCAACGCCGCCTACGAAACCGATTTTGCCTGATTCAGACATTGAAGCAGCAACAACACCAGCTAAGAAAGCACCTTCTTGTTCTTTGAACAGGATGTTTGCTACGTTGTCAGCTTCAACTTCAGCATCGATTAATGCCAGCTGTGCATCTGGATTGTCATTAGCGATTTCTTCAATTGCATCACCCATCATGAAACCAACACCGAATACTAAATCGAAGTCACGACGTAATAAGTTATTTAAGTTTGTGTTGTAGTCAGCATCTGATTGAGATTGTAAGTAGTCGAAACCACCTTCACCTTTAGAAAGGCCGTTGTCAGCACCGAACTGTTGAACACCTTCCCAAGCTGATTGGTTGAATGATTTGTCGTCTACACCACCAACGTCTGTTACCATTGCGATTGAGAAATCGCCAGAACCAGCGTCTGTGCTTGTTTCAGAACCAGACGTAGAATCGTTTTTAGAAGTGTCTTTTGAATCAGTGCCCTCATCGTCAGTTCCACATGCTGCCAAAATTGCACCAGTTGCTACTACAGAAGAAATTAATAAACCAAATTTACGCTTTTTCATTAATGAGTCCCCCTCAAAGGTAATTGATATTAGCAGGAATTAAATAATAGAAATTATTGTTCTACACCCGTTTACGTACTACATGGAAGCTGAATTTGTCAGCTCTGAAATAATTTTTTGAATAAAGAACAACACGATCATTTTCATCATAGTGAAGTTGCTTTAATACAAGCAATGCTGTTTCCGGCCCACATTTCAATATCGGTGATACTTCATCGTGGAAGCCTACAGGATCGATATATGTCACTGCATATGCGACTCGGATGGATCCGGTTTGCTCTAAAGCCGAGAAAATAGAAACGTTTTGATTACTTATAAATTCTTTTGGCAATAAATTGGCCGGTACTTTGTCTACACAGTAGACGACCGGTTCATTGTCTGCCGTTCTTACACGTTCAATCGTGATAACATTGTCATCAATGTCAGCTTGGAAACGTTCCACATCATCTTCCGTGGCTTTTTCTTCCTTCGCACTGATGAAGATTGTGCCTGGATTCATACCAGCGTTTTCAATCATAGATGATACACTCGATAAATGTTCAATACCTGACGTAAAGACCGGCTTTGGATTGACGAATGTACCAACACCATGACGACGGACAATAATGTTTTCTTCTTCCAACAGTCGCAGTGCTTCACGAAGCGTTGCACGACTTACACCTAATGTCTTTGAAAGTTCGAACTCTGAGGGTAATTTTTCGTTCTCACGATAGGTCCCTTTATCTATATCTGACTTCAAACGATCAATAACTTGTAAGTATAAATGACGATGATCTGCTTTAATTGTCAATTAGTATCACCACCATAACATAGAGATCAGACATCTGATGTACAACATTCCTACTAATTCGTGAATAATATAACACTTTAAACGAAAAAAGAAAACATATTTCTTTAAATGTGTTACGTTAATGTGAAAAATTAGCGAATTTATTTCAAAACTTATAGAAAAGAATATATTCCGAAAAGTCCGATAATGTCAAGGTTTTCTAGTTAAATCGGTTCCCTAGAACTTGACGCGGTTTACTGCCTTCAGGTGGTCCGACGACACCGCGTTGCTCCATTTGATCGACAATTCGGGCTGCACGTGAATAACCGATTCTAAATCGGCGCTGCAGTAAAGATACGGAAGCTGTTTGCATTTCCAGTACGAGCTGAACTGCATCGTCATACAAGTCATCCGTTTCATCCATCACATCAACAATCGGTTCATCTGTCGGAATCATCGCCTCCTCATATTGTGCTTTTTGCTGTTCAATGACACTGTTAATAATTCGTTCCACTTCATGATCACTTACAAATGCACCTTGCACACGGACTGGTTTGGATGCTCCTGCCGGTAAATACAGCATATCGCCGCGGCCAAGTAGTCGCTCTGCCCCACCCATATCCAAAATGGTGCGGGAATCGACTGCAGATGACACGGCAAATGCAATACGGGAAGGAATATTTGCTTTGATGATGCCGGTAATAACATCAACAGACGGTCTTTGTGTCGCGATAATGAGGTGAATTCCTGCTGCACGCGCCATTTGGGCAAGTCGTGTAATCGCATCCTCCACTTCACTTGACGCAACCATCATTAAGTCCGCCAACTCGTCGACAATTACGACAATGTAGGGAAGCTTCGGCTGTTTCTCCATTGCCTCTTCATTGCTTATATCGATATATTCGTTATATCCTTCAATATTCCTTGTACCGGAATGGGAAAATAGATCGTAGCGTCGTTCCATTTCCGACACAACTTTTTGTAAAGCCTGTGCCGCTTTACGCGGATCTGTTACAACCGGTGCCAATAAATGCGGAATACCATTATATACACTCAGCTCCACCATTTTCGGATCGATCATCATCATTTTCACTTCACTAGGTTTTGCGCGCATTAATAGTGACACAATAATGCCATTGATACATACACTTTTACCGCTACCGGTTGAACCAGCGACCAGTAAGTGGGGCATTTTGTTAAGCTCTGCCGCAATCGCTTGGCCTGTTACATCGCGTCCCAAACTTACCAGCAATTTGGCTCCGACTTTCACCTGCTCATTTGCTTCAAGCACTTCACGTAATGTTACGACAGCTACTTCACTGTTCGGTACTTCAATCCCGACAGCCGACTTACCTGGAATCGGAGCTTCAATACGAATATCTTTTGCTGCTAGGGCAAGTGCCAAATCATCTTGAAGGCTGACAATTTTACTTACTTTTACACCCGTGTCCGGCATGACTTCATATTTTGTAACTGCAGGACCTAAATGAACCTGTGTCACTTTCGCTTTTACACCAAAGCTTAAAAACGTTTGTTCCAGTTTTTTTGCATTCATTTGAATGACCGAATATTCACCGCTTTGATCATGTTCTGGTGGTGGATTCAGTTGCTGCATGGACGGCAAAATGTATGTTTGGTCCGGTTCGGAAGTTACAGCCATGATCGGCTCACTTATTTTTTCCTCAACCTCAATTTCGCTACCCTTTTGCTTTTCCTGTTTTACTTGCTCCACAAAATTTGAAATGATCGGTTCATGATGTGGTGTTGGTGCTGGCGTTGCCGTTGTAATAATCAGGTCTTCCAAATCAGCCGCTTCCTCTTCTATATTCGGTTCGGTTTTAGAACGACGCTGCTTCTCTTTCGTTTCAGGTTGCGGCTTACTTCTTGTGCTGCGTTTCGTTCTTTTGAACTTTCCCTTAAGTTTCGGGGCTTTCTCCACTAATATTGGCACGAGCGCTTTTCCGGTAATTAAAATAATTCCGATTGCCAATAATACAAATGCGGCAATTTTAGCTCCCGAAGCATCGAATAAAACGTGGAACAGGCTGAATAACAATCCGCCGATCATCCCTCCGCCGAGTGCATTGCTGCGGTTTACGATTCCGTCAGTACTGATGAGAATTCTCCAAGTTTCCTTTAATACGGAATTGGACAACAATGTATTCGTTGCATGCATTTGTTCGAATAACAAACTGTGACTGAAAATCGTCAAGCTTGCCCCGACAAACAGCACACCGTATACGACACGGGTATTAAATGCGACACCCCGTCGTTTAACCATTAACATCCCTGCGATTAAAAAGCATAGTAACGGAATGATAAAATGTAAATTGCCGAAGAAAAACATAGCAATTGAATGGAGCATTCTTCCAACAAGTCCGAACTCCAGAAATTCGATAATGGCTAATGCGATGAGCAGCAATCCGATAATTTCATATGCGAGCGGATGCATCTCTTCTTTTGTTTTTGGCTTTAGCGTCGGCTTTGCTTTTGCTTTTGATTTACTACTTTTCTTTTTATCCAATCGTTGTTCACCTACTTAAAAATTGTTCCTTATTGTTAGACGCCAAAGTTGCAATATAGGCTTCCGGATTATGATGATGGGTTATTTAATCGATTAACTTAGTTTGCGCTGAATTAAAATAGTTTTTACCACTAAGTACCGAAAAATCAGTTTTCTTCACGTAATCTTCAGGTTTTACTGCCTTTATCCAGCTCTCGCTAATTTCAACTCTATAAAGAACATCTCGACTCCGGAAATTTAGTTAGAAAAAGGGCTTTCTCACGCTTAATGTAAGAAAACCCTTTTTGATTATTAGATATAGCGCATCCTCATGAGACAAGGATGATTTCAATTACGGGTCGGACGCTTACCGCGGGCACGAGGCCAACACGATGTTGGTCACAAAAGCGTTGCCACAGGATGTGGCGTTCTTAGCTTTTGTTCCTTATGCTCAGACATCGGTGCTCCTGTCGCTTCGCTTTCGTCGCAAAATAAATTTTGCTGTTACCGCTGGAAACTCGCTTGTAGCGAAAGGCGCTAGCCGTCAGCTACAGTCGCCTCCCCTTCATTCCAATCATCTATTTTAATAGTTGATGTGGTTTTTTTAATATTTAAATTAGTACTCCATAATGATCGGAATAATCATTGGACGACGTTTTGTTTTTTGGAATAAATATTGATTTAGTGTGTCGCGAATTTCTTGCTTAATGTTTGTCCATTCGAACGTTTCTTTGCCGACATATTTCTCGATCACTTCGCGTGCGATTTCAGATGCTTCTTCCATTAACTGTTCTGATTCACGAACGTAAACGAATCCGCGCGATAAAATTTCGGGACCTGAAGCAATTTTCTTCTGTGCACGGTTCAATGTTACAACAACAATGAAGATACCATCTTGAGAAAGCAGTTTACGGTCGCGCAGTACGATATTCCCTACATCGCCTACACCGATTCCGTCGATTAATACATTCCCTGCTTGTACACGACCTGTCATACGCACTTTGCCGTTTTTGTACTCAACAATATCGCCTTTATCTGCGATGAAGATTTGTGATTTTTGCAGACCTACTTGTTGTGCAAGTTTCGAGTGCGCAATTAACATGCGGTACTCCCCTTGAACCGGGATAAAGTATTTCGGCTTCATAAAGTTCAGCATCAGTTTTAAATCTTCCGCGCTACCGTGACCTGAAACGTGGACTTTCTTGTTCGAAGTCATGACATGCGCGCCCGCTTTTGCCAATTGGTTCATCGTGTTATACATTTGCACTTCCATGCTTGGTGATGGTGTAAATGTAATTAGGACTGTATCTGTATTTCTGATTTTAATGTCACGGTGGTGTTTACGCACAATTTTATCTAGTGCATCAAGTGGTTCACCTTTGTTGCCCGTTGCCATAATAATAATTTCGTCATCATGATATTTATGAATTTCGTTTACTGGTACAAGTGTTGATTCATCGATTTCCAAGTAGCCTAGGTTCACACCGATATCGACCATTTTTTCTAACGATTTTCCGACTACCGCGACTTTACGGTGCGATGCGGCAGCTTGTCTAAACACTTGCTGAATACGAATAAAGTTTGATGCATATAATGCTACGATAATTCGACCTGGTGCCGAATGGAACGTTTTTTGCAATTCTTCTGCAATAACTGCTTCACTTGTTGTATAGCCTGGGCGTTCTGCTTCCATTGATTCTGATAAAAGCATGAATACGCCTTCTTCACCGAGCATCGCCATTTTTGCCAAATCCGGCTTGAACTTTCCTGTTGCCGACTGGTCAAATTTAAATTCGCCCGTGTGAACGATTGCCCCTTCAGAAGTATGGAACACGATACCTAATGAATCTGGAATACTATGTGTTGTATGGAAGAATGTCACATAAGTAGAATTGAAGTTCATGCGACTATTGCTCGATACTTCAAAGAATTTCACTTGGTAAGGTGCAGGCAATTCTTTTAAATGCTCCTTCGCCAATGCGATTGTTAACTTCGAACCATATACCGGTGCTTTAATTTTCTTTAATACATACGCAATCGATCCAATTGCATCTTCATGTCCATGTGTAAGGAAAATCCCTTTTACGCGATCTTTATTTTCCTCTAAATACGTGATATCTGGAATGACGATATCAATTCCAAGCATTTCGTCTTCTGGGAACATGAGCCCACTGTCTACTACGAAAAGCTCTTCATCGATTTCTATTACATACATTGATTTTCCGATTTCGCCAACTCCACCTAATGGAATGACACGGATTAGTTCATTTTTTGATTTTGTCACTTTATTTCCTCCTAAATTGTTCCGAACAGCAACCACTTAAAGTTCATTATACGGTGAGAATGACGTTAGTACAAATAAAAAAGTGATTTTCTTTTTTTACGTTATGCCGGGCAAATTAAAATCGCAGCCGTTTTACTTGGCGCCGAAATTTTAATCCTCAGTTTAAAGTGTGTAATCCTCAGTTAGTGACGGATAATCCTCAAGCATTGACGCATAATCCTCAGTTACTTACGTATAATTCTCAGTTCATCCTCTATAATCCTCAAATTCGCAAAATAAAAAAAACAGTCACCCGCTTCTCATCGGAAGGAGTGACTGTGTATGTGTTAGTTTACTTGTAATGCGCGGAAACCTTTTGCTTTTTCCTGATACGTATCCCAAATTTCATCAAATGCTGCCTTTTCTTCCGGTAGCATTTCCATCATTGGCATCCGTACATCAAGCGTATCAAAGCCTAGTTTTGTCATCGCGTATTTAATTGGTGATGGGTTCGGTTGTGCAAACAGCGCACGAACGAGCGGCAGTAATGCACGGTGAATTTTTGCAGCCTCCTGATGACGGCCTTCTTCAAATGCGCGAACCATTTGCTGCATATCTTTTCCTACAACATGTGAAGCGACAGAAATAATACCGCGACCGCCGATTGCAAGAAGTGGCAATGTTAACCCGTCATCACCTGAATACACATGGAAATCCGAATCGACATTTTCAATGATGTCGCCCATCTGATCCAGGTTACCGCTTGCTTCTTTAATGCACGTTATATTCGGTACATCTTTGCTGATCGCAATCGTTGTTTCCGCTAAAATATTGGCACCTGTACGACCAGGGACATTATATAGCATTACAGGGAGTTTCGTTTCTTTTGCGATTGTTTTAAAGTGGGCATACATGCCGCGCTGGTTTGGCTTATTATAATATGGAGTTACGAGCATGATTCCGTTTGCCCCATTTTCCTCTGCTTTATGAGTCATCATAATCGAGTAAGCTGTTTCGTTATCACCTGTACCTGCGATAACAGGGATGCGTCCTGCCACTTTTTCAACTGTAAAGCGCACGACCTCGATTTTTTCCTCAGTTGACATTGTCGGGTTTTCCGAAGTTGTTCCACAAGCAATAATTGAATCTGTACCATTTTCAATTAAATGATTAATGATACGTTCTAACTCAGGATAATTAATCGTACCGTCTTTTTTAAACGGCGTAATCATCGCTGTACCAATACGTCCGAAATCCATAACTAATAATCCTCCCCTTATAGTAAGTGATCCTCTAGCATAGCTTCTGCAATTTGAATTGAGTTGAGTGCAGCCCCTTTTAATAAATTATCTGACACAATCCATAAGTGGAATCCTTTTTTGTTGTCTAAATCTTGGCGAATACGTCCAACATATGTCGGTTCTTCATTTTCCGCAAAAATCGGCATCGGGTAAAGCTGTTCGCGAATGTCATCTTGCAGTACAATCCCCGGTGCATCCGTTAATGCATCAAAAATTTGCTGTACTGTTGCTTCTTGCTCAAGTTCGATATAAACCGATTCTGAGTGGCCAGAAACAACCGGAACACGTACACATGTTGCAGCGACTTTCAGCTCAGGTGCTTCCATAATTTTTTTCGTTTCATTGATCATTTTCATTTCTTCATATGTAAAGCCATTGTCCGTAAATTTATCGATTTGCGGAATGACGTTACGTGCGATTGGATAATGTTTTTTATCTGATTTTACCGGCAAAACTTTCGCTTCAACGTTTTTCCCTGCATCCCACTGTGCACTTTGCTCACGCAGCTCTTCAATTGCTGCCACACCAGAACCGGATACCGCTTGATATGTCGATACGACAACTTTTGTTAGACCGAACTTTTCACGGATTGGCTGTAATGCTGCAACCATTTGAATTGTCGAACAGTTTGGATTTGCGATAATCCCTTTTGGAATCGTTTTTAATGCATGGCGATTTACTTCCGGTACAACAAGCGGTACCTCTGGATCCATACGGAAATGGCTTGTGTTATCAATCACAATCGCTCCACGCTTTGCTGCTTCAGGTGCCAATACTTCTGATACAGCCCCGCCTGCTGAAAATAATGCTAGATCGATCCCTTCAAAGCTTTCCGGTTTCGCTTCTTCTATCGTATAGTTTTCACCATTAAATTCAATTTGTTTTCCCGCTGAACGAGCAGAAGCTAAAAACTTGATAGATGCAATTGGAAATTTGCGCTCAATCAGCTTCTCCATCATTTTTGAACCTACAGCTCCTGTTGCCCCAACTACGGCAACATTCAATTTCTTTGTCATGTCTCATCTCTCCTAAAATTATCGGTATGTATATAATGTTGGATATTGTATCATATATTATTAGAATTGTGCGAGATAATTTGATTATTTAAAATATTGTATAAATATTGGCTGAATCTGTTTTTTATGAGCGAGCGTATATGCTACAGTATCGAGCATTTTTGTGAAATCCGCTATGAGCGACGTCGGTTTTTTTATTGGATCGTCCTGACCGAATGGAATGAAGAAAATGTTTTTCGCATTCATTAATTTCATTAAATTCATCCCGTTTAACCCAAGCGCATCATTCGTTGAAATACCAAGTACTACAGGTGAACCATTTCGGAGTGTTGCCTTTGCTGCCATTAGTACGGCACTGTCTGTTGCGGCATTCGCAAATTTACTGATGGAATTCCCTGTCATCGGCGCGATTACCATGCAGTCTAACGGATTACTCGGCCCAAATGGCTCCGCTTCCGCAATGGAACTAACAACCTTTTCCCCAGAGAATTCTTCGATTTTCGCAATCCATTCTTCACCCGTTCCAAATCGTGTAGCAGCGTGTAATACAGAAGGCGTTATAATCGGTACAACGGTTGCACCGGCTTCACGAAATTGGGTAATTTTCGGTATGACATCTTCATACGTACAATGTGATGCGGTAATTCCTAAACCAATGCGTTTTCCCTCAAGCATTTGCTTCCTCCTTTCGTAAATCTAGTATCGTTTCGTATAACAAGTTTGCTGCAGCTTGCGGAAAGTATTTCCCAGGTAATGCAGGTAGCAGCTCATATTGAGATAATTTGATATCGTTCAAACATCCCGGGCTTGATGCGACATCATAAATTGGACGGACCATCCATGATTCAAAATCCTTTGTCAGCCATTTTGTCGGAATCGTATTAATTAGAAAATCCGCTTCCATATCATTTTTCTCATTTAATTCAATCCCAGTATAGCCATATGCAAGGGCCTCGGCTTTTTGAGTTTCCGAACGAACGGCGATGATGACCTTTGCATTGAGACGTGTTAAAAACAGGGCAAGCATTTTTGCTACACGTCCAAACCCTGTAATCATAATTGTTTTATACTGCACATTTACTTTTTCTTTATACAGGTGCGCTAAAAAGCCCTCTGCAGTAAGTGCGGCATTTTTCCAGATGAATGTTTCATCTTCCAAATAATAATGCAAGCACTTGTTTTCAAGTATTTCTTTCCACTGATCTGTCAATTTCCCCGCAAAAAACTGTGCCTGTCGAATGCCTAGAAGCTCCTCCACTTGAATCGTTAAAGGGTGGATCGGCAACACAATTTCTGTCGGGTGCAGCTCCAACGCCACTTTGTTCAGCGCTTCATCCCAAACAGTCGTGTTTTTGTAATACACCGTGCGATCATTTGTCGATAATTGCTTCGCCAAAAACTTCATCCGCTCATCTGTCCCGATCACAAGCCAGCGTTCAGTCATCATAGGCATGCTTTAATGTCGATGTTGTTTTTTGAAATAATACCCGGTCTTCCCCAATTAAAATAATTTCACTCCAGGGAATGTATTTTACCATACCTGCCTTTTTCTTTTGGAAGGGCATTTTCACCATTTGTGCCGGCATTTCAAATCCGACAATCTTCCCTGTTTTGGCATCAAAAATACATTCCGTCTCGGCTAAAAATCCATACCGAACACCGTTTTCCATTTCGATCAGTTCTTTTTCAGCGAGCTCCGATAAAAGCATTGCATCCCTCCTCTTGTAAGAGCCTACATTACTATATGCATCAACTTTGGCAGAAGTGAAATGGTTCATCATTTAAGTTTGAAGGACCTACTCACAGGAAACGAGTCACACAGCACTCGGTCGGAAAAATAATGGTAATAATTAATCTAATTTAAAAACCCCTCTGAAATTGCTTGATTTTTCAGTAGACATAATCCGCCATATCTGTATATACTGTATATACACAGTTTGAACATGTGAGGTGAAACGATTGATAATCAAATTAAGCAATAATAGCGAAAAGCCTATTTATGAACAAATTACCGATCAGCTAAAACAGGCCATTTTGACAGGCACATTACTAATCGGTGATTCTCTACCTTCTATTCGGGCATTGGCTAAAGAACTGAAAATCAGTGTGATGACAACGAAGCGGGCGTATGCCGATTTGGAGCGGGACGGCTTTATCGTCACGATTGCCGGTAAAGGGAGCTATGTATCGGAGCGCAATCAGGATTTCCTGCGTGAAGAGCTGATCCGCCAAATTGAAGTGCATTTCACAAAGGCAGTATCCATTGCCAAAACGGCAAATGTGCAAAAAGAGGAACTGCATGACTTACTCGACTTACTATTGGAGGAATGATGATGAATGCAATTGAAGTAAAAAATGTTTCGAAGCAATTCAAAAAATTTCGTTTAAACAATATTTCTTTCACTGTTGAGAGCGGGACCATTGCAGGCTTTATCGGGCAAAACGGTGCCGGGAAATCAACGACGATCAAACTGATGTTAAATTTGCTGAAAAAGATTGACGGCGACATTCTTTTATTCGGAAAAGATCATATCGAACATGAGGTGGAGTTAAAGGCGCAAATCGGGGTCGTGTTTGATGAACTGCATGTACCGGAAAGCTTTACCCCAAAGGAGCTCGATGTCCTGTACGGGAATGTGTATCCTACTTGGGATCGTCCTTATTTTGTTCAATTGCTGGAGCAGCTGGATGTACCGAAGTATGACAAGATCAAAACGATGTCAAAAGGAACGAAAATGAAGCTCGCCCTTTCACTGGCACTGGGACACCGGCCGAAACTCTTGCTGCTTGATGAACCAACGAGCGGGCTTGATCCGATTGTGCGCGATGAAGTGCTAAGTATGCTTCAACACTTTATGGAACAGGAAGACCATGCCATTCTCTTTTCTTCGCATATTACAACGGATCTAGAAAAAATTGCGGATACAATTACATTTATCCATGAAGGCGAAATTTTATTCAGTGAAAATAAAGATGACCTTTTGTACGGTTACGGGATTTGGAAAGGAACGTATGAAGAAGCGAAAGTGATACCGAACCATTCGATTATCGGCAAACGGGATTATGTATTTGGAATCGAGTACTTAGTCTTGCGAGAATTTGTGAATCCAGTTATTGAATTGCAAAAACCGACGATTGATGATTTGATGCTATTTTTCGTAAAGGGGCGAAAATAATGAAAAAAATGCTTCTTCATTATTACGAACAGGGATTGGCTTCCTGGCTTTTGTTTACACCACTTGTGGCATCTTTTTTTGCTCTTCCTTTATTATTTGAAGGTGCCGAAATGGCTGCGTACTTTATACTGTCTATCAGTATTACAGCGCTATGTGCCGTCTATTTGGATCAACGTGAGAACCAGCTCGTCATGACAAGTTTATTTCCGATTTCCAGAAAGACATTTTTCATTGTGGATCTCTCTTTTTTAGGTCGTTACACACTATATTATATCCTTTATACAATCATAGCAACGACCTCTATTCAAACATTACTGGAACAGCAGCTTGTTTTGCCTTCCGTCAGACAGCTATTAGTAAGCTTCGCCATCAGCTTTTTTATTATCGCTTTTTTCCTGCTGTTTCGTCGTAGCAAGTTTGGGCAAATGATAAACTTCTCAATATTTCTTATTCCATTAGGATTTTCTCAACTACTTGTATTTTTAGGAAGCTTATCTACTTTTCAGAGTTTCAGTTTATTTATGAGTTTACTGATACTTCTCATCATCGCAGCAAGCATTACTTACTTTCGTGAATACTGGAGGGACGTCCCATGATTGCAATGCTTAAAATGCATTTTTATTTATCAAGAAAGATATTCATCACTGTTTTTTTATTCTTTTTAATCATGATCGGAATTCAGTGGGCGATTATTAAAGAAGTTAATTTAGGTTTTTTGACACTCTATTTTTTAGCTTTGTCGCCGGCATTAGGTGTTAGCCATTTACTCGAAAACCACTTTATAAAGCGATTCCGGGTCATGCCGATAGACCCAAAGACCTTTGTGAAAAGCTTATTTATTTTCAGTTTGCTGCTCGTGCTGATCATCACGGTTCCAATCGGGATTTATCAAACTTATTTATATTTAAATAATCAAATGGGAGGCATTGAGGTTTCATTAATTTCAATCGTCTTTGCTGCTGGAATTGCTTCTATCGGCTCGATGCTGAAAAACTATTTAAGCACTCCGACAAAGGGTACGAAAAGCATATCAATTGGGACAATTATCGGCTATTTTTTTATCTTCACCTTTGTTCATTTACTGATCATGCTTATATTTAGTATTATGGACATTGAGCTTATAGGGGCACCGATTGCTCCAGTTTTAGGATTGATTGTTTATTACCGCTACTTTAAAACAGCCATCACAAAATTTAAAGCGGCCGAATTTTAAAAGGACAGCGCATGCTAACTGCTAGCCGCGCTGTCCTTTTGCGTTATTCGTTTTCCGGTCCGATAATCGCAATTGCCGGTTCGGATAATAAAATTTGTGTAATTAACTCATCAATCGTTTCCATCGAAATGGCATCGATTTTTGCCAATACTTCATCAACTGAACGGTGATTTTGGTGAATGAGTTCATTGACCCCGTTACGGTTCATAAAGTCTTCTGTACCTTCAAGCCCTAAAACGAAGCCGCCTTTTAATTGCTCCTTCGCATTTTCAAGCTCGGTTTCCGTTACCCCTCCTGCAACGAGGTCAAATAACGTCTGGTCGATCTGCTGCTTTAATGAATCGAGGTTTTGTTTTGATGCCGACGCGTAAATCGTAAATGTCCCTACATCCTCATAGCTCGACTGGTAACTGAATACAGAATACGCCAAGCCGCGATCTTCTCGCACTTCCTGGAACAGGCGTGAGCTCATATTGCCGCCGATTATATTATTCAACGCAATAAAGCTGTACATTTTCGGATCTTTTACCGCAATCGCAGGGAAAGAAATCGCAATATGCGCCTGTTCCGTATCACGCAATTTTTCAATTTCACCTGGTGTAAATGTCGGATAAGATGGTTTGGAAACAATCGATTTCGCACTTGCTTCATAGTTTCCGAATAATGCTTCCACTTTTTCCAGTAAACTCTCTTCAATATTACCGGCAATTGAGATGACAACATTTTGAGGGCCGTAATGTTTCGCCATATACGTACGGATCATTTCTTCATCAAATGTCGCCAATGTTTCCGGTGTCCCTAAAATTGGACGGCCAAGCGCATCATCCGGGAACATGACGCCCCATAATTTTTCATGGACATCATCTGCCGGATCGTCTTCGCTCATGTAGATTTCTTCAAGAACAACTTGGCGTTCTTTTTCGATATCTTCCTGCGTAAACAGCGAGTTAAAGAACATATCGGCCAAAATATCGATAGCCAGTTCCCCGTGATGGTCCAGTACTTTCGCGTAATAGCATGTATGTTCCTTCGATGTGAAGGCATTAATCTCTCCGCCGATGCGGTCGAACTCTTCCGCTATTTGACGGGCTGTACGGTTTTTCGTTCCTTTGAAAAGCATATGCTCGATGAAATGGGTAATCCCATTTTCTTCTTTTGTTTCGTAGCGTGAGCCCGCGTTGACCCAAATGCCGACCGATAAAGACCGGACATGCGGCATTTGCTCTGTGACAATGCGCACGCCATTTTTTGCTGTAATTACTTGTACCATAAATTTCTCCTTTATTTCGGCTAATAAAATATAAGTATTATTTAAAAATCTGTAATATTACAATTTTAAGCTTATTTTTGTAGTAAGGGTATGCTCCATTACGCATACCTCCCATTTTCTGACTTCATCAAGTAATGGATATCGCAAATCATCAGCTTAACGTTATTTAAAAAAGAGGCTGTACAATAGTGTACAACCTCCCTTTTTATCTTGTTGGTAACGCTTGTTTCAATTATTTCCCTTGTTCTGCGCGCTCTTTTTCTTCTTTGATCACTACTTTACGTGATAAGTTTACGCGACCTTGTTTATCGATTTCGATACATTTCACAAGTAATTCATCGCCTAGTTTTAATACGTCTTCTACTTCTTTCGTACGTTCTTCCTGAATTTCCGAAATGTGCAGTAAGCCGTCTTTACCTGGGAAGATTTCACAGAATGCACCGAATTTTTCAATGCGTTTTACTGTTGCCATGTAGTACTCGCCTACTTTAGCTTCGCGTACGATTGATTCGATCATTTCTTTAGCACGGTTAATCATTGCTTCATCAGCTGAAGCGATGTAAATTGTACCATCTTGTTCTGTATCAATTTTAACGCCTGTTTCATCAATAATTTTATTGATGACTTTACCACCCGGTCCGATTACATCGCGGATTTTGTCAGGATTAATTTTGATTGAAACGATTTTTGGTGCGTATTGTGATAATGAAGTGCGAGACGCTGAAATCGTTGACATCATATGCTCTAAAATGTGCATACGGCCGATTTTTGCCTGTGTTAATGCTTCTTCTAAAATATCACGAGACAGACCATCGATTTTAATGTCCATTTGAAGTGCAGTTACACCTTTAGCTGTACCTGCCACTTTAAAGTCCATGTCGCCAAGGTGGTCTTCCATACCTTGGATATCTGATAATACTGTATAGTGTTCGCCTTTTTTAACAAGACCCATTGCAATACCTGCAACCGGTGCTTTAATTGGTACACCAGCAGCCATAAGTGCCATTGTTGATGCACAAATTGATGCTTGAGAAGTAGAACCGTTTGATTCCAATACTTCCGATACGCAACGGATTGCATACGGGAATTCCTCTTCTGTTGGCATTACCGCTAAAATCGCACGCTCACCTAATGCACCGTGACCAATTTCACGACGGCCTGGGCTACCGTAACGGCCTGTTTCCCCAACCGAGAATTGAGGGAAGTTGTAGTGGTGCATCCAGCGTTTTGACTCTTCAATACCTAGGCCGTCAATAATTTGAACGTCGCCTAAAGCACCTAAAGTACAAATTGATAATGCTTGTGTTTGTCCACGAGTGAATAATGCTGAACCGTGTGCACGTGGTAATAGATCTACTTCAGAAGAAAGTGGACGGATTTCATCTTGCTTACGACCATCCGGACGAACTTTGTCTTCTGTAATTAAACGACGCACTTCATCTTTTACCATTTTATCTAAAATAGCATTCACTTGTTTCATCGTAGCTTCGTCAGCTTCTTGGGCTTCATAAGCTTCGATCACACGTGTTTTTACTGCTGTAATATTTTCTTGGCGTAATTGCTTGTCCACCGTTTGGATTGCTGTATTCATATCAGCTTCACATTCAGCTTTGATCGCCGCTGTTAAGTCTGCATCTAATTCATATAATGTTACTTCAAGTTTTTCTTTACCAACTTCAGCAACAATCTGCTCTTGGAAGGCAATTAACTTTTTAATTTCTTCATGACCGAACATGATCGCTTCAAGCATAATATCTTCAGTTACTTCTAAAGCACCTGCTTCTACCATGTTAACCGCGTCTTTGTTACCTGCTACTGTTAAGTGAACAGTCGATTTGGCAGATTGTTCTACAGTCGGGTTCACAACGAATTCACCGTTGATATATCCTACATGTACACCTGCAATCGGTCCGTCGAATGGGATATCAGAAATTGCTAATGATAATGAAGAACCAAACATTGCCGCTACATCAGCAGGGCAGTTTGAATCATTTGACATAACCATTAAAATTGATTGTACTTCGTTACGGAAACCATCCGGGAACATAGGACGGATTGGACGGTCAATTAGGCGGGAAGTTAATACTGCCGCTTCTGATGGGCGTCCTTCACGTTTAATGAAACCACCAGGGATTTTACCTGCTGCATATAGACGTTCTTCAAAGTTTACTGTTAACGGGAAGAAATCTAATGCTTTTGGTTGTTTTGACATTGTTGCCGTAGCTAGAACTGCTGTTTCGCCGTAGCGGATCATTGCAGCACCATTTGCTTGTTTTGCCAGCTGTCCTACTTCTATTACGAGTGGACGGCCTGCCCATTCATACGAAAAGACCTTTTTTTCGTTCATTAAATGAACCCCTTTCTTATTGAAACACTCTACGTATCATATTATGTACCATAGTTAGTGTATCAAAAAAGCGTTTTCTATGCTAAATTTTTTGATCTAAATATCGATAAATTTAATAAAATATTTTTGGCTTTCCAGCAATGGTTTAACTTCTTTCAACAGGCGTGTTGACACCTGCTCAAAGAAGTTAAACATCGCACCATTGATTCGGAAAGCTGACTCATTTTCAAACATAATAAAAAGCGGGAAAAATCCCGCTTTTTATTGTCAGATTAACGACGTATTAGCGACGTAATCCAAGTTTAGTAATTAATTCACGGTAACGAGCTACATCGTTTTCACGTAAATATTTTAATAAATGACGACGTTTACCTACCATTTTAAGAAGACCACGTTGAGAGTGGAAATCTTTCTTGTGAGTAGCTAAGTGAGCGTTTAATGCGTTGATTTCTGCAGTTAATACAGCTACTTGTACTTCTGGAGAACCAGTGTCTGTTTCGTGTACGCGGTACTCAGCGATAATTTCGTTTTTACGTTCTTGTGTAATTGCCATTTAAAATGACCTCCTGATAATTAAGATATCCCCAATAGCACAGCAGTCGCTGGAGTTGCGAAAAGCCGAGCTAAGGTTCATACGAGAATTTCGTACTAGTGAATAGTACCATAATTGTTTATGGATGCGCAACTATTTAGCGTAGTTGTTCAAAATAGGCGATCGCTTGCTGTTTGTCCAATTCGATTTGCTCAATCAACGCTTCGATGCCGTTAAATTTCCGTTCGCTGCGAATGCGGTTATACCAACCTACAACGACCTCTTCACCGTAAATATTTTTATTGAAATTCAAAATATGCACTTCTATCGACAGCTGCTTTTCATCCGGGTTGTTGAATGTCGGTTTATAGCCTACATTACAAACACCGTCATACCATTTATTTTGAACTAAAATTTTCACCGCATACACACCTGTTGCCGGTATGTAGCAGCCTTCCATCGCTTGGACATTCGCTGTCGGGAAGCCCATTGTCCGTCCGCGCTTATCTCCGTGCACGACAATTCCCGGCACTTCGAATGCGCGGCCTAATAGATTACGAGCCTGTTCCATATCCCCGTCCTGCAATGCTTTGCGAATGCGTGTGGAACTAATTTTTTCAACTTCATCCTGCTGCTTTTCGATTACCGTCACACCATACTTTCCGTTTGACAGTTGTTTCATCAGCTCCATATTGCCTTTGCCGTAAGCGCCAAACGAGAAATCAAAGCCTGCAGTTACATGCTGTACATTTAAATCTACGATAAAGTACTTAATGAATTCTTCAGGTGTAAGCTTCGCAAAATCTGACGTAAAGTTTACAACAAATACTGTATCGATATTCAATTTTTTAAAAGTATCTATTTTTTGTGAAAGTGGCGTAATGTAGAATACTTTTTCATTACGTCTACCTAATACAATCGATGGATGTGGATCAAAAGTCATCACGGCACTTTTAATATTTAGCTGCTCAGCTTTTTGCTTTGCCACTTCAATAACTGCCTGATGTCCTTTATGTACCCCATCAAAAAATCCGATTGCTAATGAGTACGCCTCTTTTTCTATTTCCTGTGCTAATTGATGGGGGTATTTCAAATGAATAACGTTCATCTCGTGCCTCCTAATTAATTTCGGGAAACATCTTATCCGGCTTCATTTGCCCGCTCTTTGTCGGATGGGCGATGTAAACCGCAAATGCTCGTCCCTCTACACCATATACAATTTTATCATGTTCCGTTAATAAAGTATGCATCGGGAGAACTTGCCCATTGAAAATTTGCTTTTCAATGTCTTCCGTAATTTCAACGTATGGATAGTCGGATAATGCATATTCAACCGGCAACAGAAACTTCTCCTGCTCCCCGGCTTCCATCATTTCCGCGATTTCGGCCAATGTGAAGCAATTGTCTTTTGTGAATGTGCCTGATGCTGTTCGTACTAATTCATGCATATGTGCCGGGTAGCCTAATGCTTCACCGATCTGAACAGCTAATGTACGGATATACGTCCCTTTAGAACATTTGATGCGAATAGAGAACGTCACTTCTTCCCCTTCGAATGTTTGTGCATCATCCAATAATTCCAGCTCATAAATCGTAATTTTACGTGTTGGGCGCTCGACTGTTTGACCAGCTCTTGCATATTCATACAGCCGTTTCCCGTTCACCTTTACAGCGGAGAACATCGGTGGCGTTTGTTCGATTTCACCTGTCAATGTTTGAAGTGCGTGTAAAATTTCTTCACGTGTAAACGATTTGAAATCTGTATTTTGCTCGACCGTTTCACCTTCTGCATCTTCTGTTGTTGTTGTGCGTCCAATCGATACGACTGCCTCATACGTTTTGCCGGCATCTGTTAAATATTCGGCAATGCGTGTTGCCTGCCCGATACAGATCGGCAGTACGCCTTCTACACCCGGATCAAGTGTCCCGGTGTGCCCTACTTTTTTCGTCTTTAATATTTTTCGTAATTTAAACACACAGTCATGACTTGTCATGCCGCGCTCTTTCCATAATGGCAAAATACCGTTCATTGTTTTTCTCCTTTGTTAGATCCACATTTTCGTAAAGTATACAGTATGGGGGTACTTTTCATGTACTCCGCTTCGCGTCACTCTACCTTAGCATAAAGTTTATTTCCTTAACAAAACTTCTGTATTCAACAATTCCGTTAAAAATTTTTCAAAGCAAAAAAGTCTGCCCGCATAGTTATGCAGTGCAGACTTCTTAGTTTTATTTCTCTTCGTGTAAACCACGTAGTAATGCATCGATTTTGTTACCGTATTCGATTGCTGTATCGAATTCGAATGCCAGTTCAGGCGTACGGCGTAAGCGGATACGTGAACCAACTTCCGAACGGATGAAACCGGATGCTTTTTCCAACGCTTGCAATGTTTCCGCACGTTCGCGGTCATTGCCTAACGATGTAATATAAACAGTTGCTTGCTGTAAGTCTCCTGTTACTGCTACATCTGTAACCGTAACGAAGCCTACACGCGGATCTTTGATTTTGCGCGCAATGATTTCAGTAATTTCTTTTTTCATTTGCTCCGCAACTCGATTGGAACGTAGAGACATAAATGTCACCTCATTTAAATTGCGTAATTAATAGTACATTTGCCACAAATCGTGGGCTTTATAAATATTCACGATAGAAATCCAGCTGTTCCCATTGCGGATTTGACTGCAGATAATGGATCGCCCGCATTAGCTCGCGTTCAGCCGCTTCTTTGGAAGAAGCAACTGCGACAAGCGCAAGCTTTGTACGCTGCCATACATCCTGATGATCAATTTCAGCAACGGAAACATTGAATTTTTGTTTCGTACGCGTCACCATCCGCTGAAGGACGGCGCGCTTTTCTTTTAATGAGTGGGCAGTCTGAATCATGAATTCAACTTCTGCGTATACAATCATTATTTACGAACGATTTCTTCCATTACGAAGGCTTCGATAATGTCGCCTTCTTTAATGTCGTTGTAGTTTTTGATCGTAATACCACACTCATACCCTTTTGCAACTTCTTTTGCATCATCTTTGAAGCGTTTTAGTGAATCCAGTTCACCTTCGAACACAACAACGTTTTCGCGGATAACACGTACTCCGGCATCGCGAACGATTTTACCTTCAATAACGTATGAACCAGCGATCGTACCCACTTTAGATACTTTAATTGTTTGACGAACTTCCGCTTGACCAACGATTTTCTCTTCGAACTCAGGATCAAGCATCCCTTTCATCGCGTGTTCGATTTCTTCGATTACTTTATAGATGATACGGTGCAGACGAATATCTACGCCTTCTTCATCAGCAGCACGTTTTGCATTTGTGTCCGGACGTACGTTGAATCCGATAACGATTGCATTTGATGCTGCAGCAAGAGAGATATCCGATTCTGTAATCGCACCCGCACCAGTGTGGATAATTTTAACATTAACGCCTTCAACATCAATTTTCATTAATGAAGAAGCCATTGCTTCCACTGTACCTTGTACGTCTGCTTTTACGATTAAGTTTAACTCTTTCATTTCGCCTTGGCTCATTTGTTCAAATAAGTTATCAAGAGTTACACGTTGTTTTTCTGAACGTGACGCTTGGATAGCTGTCATTGAACGAGATTCACCAACTTGACGAGCTGTTTTCTCATCTTGGAATACTACGAAACGGTCGCCCGCTTGTGGTACTTCGTTTAAGCCTGTAATTTCAATCGGCATAGAAGGACCAGCTGTTTTAATACGACGGCCAAGATCATTGACCATTGCACGTACACGACCATATGCATGACCGACTACGATTGGATCACCAACACGTAATGTACCATCCTGAACTAAAAGTGTTGCAACTGCTCCACGACCTTTATCAAGCTGTGCTTCAATAACTGTACCGATTGCTGAGCGAGTTGGGTTCGCTTTTAATTCGCCTACTTCAGAAACTAATAAAATCATTTCAAGAAGCTGGTCAATACCTTCACCTTTTAGTGCTGAAATTGGTACGAAGATTGTATCTCCACCCCATGCTTCAGGAACTAATCCGTGCTCTGTTAATTCTTGTTGTACACGGTCCGGATTGGCAGTTGGTTTATCCATTTTGTTGATTGCTACGATAATTGGTACTTCTGCAGCTTTTGCGTGGTTGATCGCTTCAACTGTTTGAGGCATTACACCGTCATCCGCTGCTACTACGATAATTGCGATATCTGTAATTGATGCACCGCGCGCACGCATTGTTGTGAATGCCGCGTGTCCAGGAGTATCAAGGAATGAAATTTTCTTCCCGTTAACTTCTACTTGGTATGCACCGATATGTTGCGTAATACCGCCTGCTTCACCCGCAGTAACTTTCGTTTTACGGATTGAGTCAAGCAATGAAGTTTTACCGTGGTCAACGTGTCCCATAATTGTTACAACTGGTGGGCGCTCTTCCAATGCATTTTCGTCAACTTCCACGATTGTATCATCGAAGTACGTATCTAAATCTGTTTTGTCGATACGGATTTCTTCTTCTACTTCTACCCCGTAGTCTGCACAAATTAACTCAATTGCATCCTTATCAAGTTCTTGGTTAATTGTTGCCATTACACCAAGCATGAATAATTTTTTAATAATTTCCGATGGCTCACGGTGTAATTTTTTTGCAAGTTCTGCAACTGATAAACTTTCATAGAAAGTAATTTTTTCAGGTAATTCTTTTTGCACCATTGGTTGTGGTGCAGGACGATGCGTACGACGTTTACCACCATTGATACCTGGTTTTCTACGTTGTTGATAGCCGCCTTTATTTTGTGTGTTACCACCTTTATTTGGCGTGTTACCACCTTTATTTGGTGTGTTACCGCCTCTATTTGGCGTGTTACCGCCGCCTTTATTATTACTAGTGTTTTGTGTTGTGCCGCCTTTGCGGTTGTTAGAGTTATTTTGAGTCATATTTCGATTTTGGTTACCTTTTTCATTTCTTATTTTTTCGCCTTGTTGCGATTTTGTTTGCCCTTGGGCGTTTGAAGCTTTGTTCGGTTGTTGGTTATTCGAAGCAGATTGTGGACGATCCTGCTTTTGACCTTGCTGCACTTTTTTCTGCCCTTGTTCACCGCGTCTCGGTGTTACATTTACAGCATTGGCAGGTGTCTTTGCAGGAGAATCTTTCGTTGGTTCCACTGCTTGCTTAAAGACAGAATTTAGTTTTGAGACCGCCTGCTCATCAATTACCGCCATGTGATTTTTCACCGGCAGATTATGTTTTGCAAGCTCCTCAATAACTTCCTTACTTGTTTTATTTACCTTTTTCGCATATTCATGAACTCTTACTTTGCTCATCTGCTCACCCCCGATTAATTTTCGTTGAGTAGACTAGACATTTTTTTAGCAAATCCGCTATCTGTAATAGCAATCGCTACACGGGCTTCCTTCCCGGTAGCATGTCCAAGATCATATCGATCCCCGAAAACATAATACTCAACATTATAAAACGTACATTTATCCTGAATCTTTTTGCTCGTATTTGCCGAAGCATCTGAAGCTAAAAAGACAAGCTTAGCTTTGCCGCTGCGAATTTCCTTTACGACAAGCTCTTCTCCGGATATTGTTTTTCGTGCACGTGCTGCTAAACCTAATAGCTGTAGCAATGCAGGGTTTGTCATAAAATCGACTCCCTGCGGATTAGCGTTAGCAACTCCTCATACACCTCATCCGGCACTTTTGCATCAAGCTGGCGATCTAAAATATTCTTTTTACGCGCCATTTCAACAGCATCTTCCGTTTTAGAAACATATGCTCCACGACCGGATTTTTTTCCTGTAATATCAACAGTCACTTCGCCCTCTTTAGAACGAACGACGCGAATCATTGATTTTTTCGGAAGCATCTCGCCTGTTGCAACACATTTGCGTAAAGGAATTTTTTTATTAACGACCATATTGCTTACCCTCCTTGCAAAATCATTCCAAATGACGGCTTATTCTTCGTCATCACCGTATAAATCAAATTTTACTTCTTCTGCATCTTCACGTGGAACGAATGTGCTCGTTTCAGAAGGATAGATTCCTAATTCGCGTGCATCTGTTTCACTCTTGATGTCGATTTTCCAGCCCGTTAATTTTGCTGCTAAACGAGCATTTTGTCCGCGCTTACCAATCGCTAGTGATAATTGATAATCCGGTACGACAACTGTTGTTGACTTTTCTTCTTCATTTACTTGAACGTCCAGAACTTTTGAAGGACTTAGTGCGTTTGCAACGAATACAACCGGATCTTCTGACCATTCTACGATATCAATTTTCTCACCGTTTAATTCGTTTACAATTGTCTGCACACGGGCACCTTTAGCTCCAACACATGAACCTACTGGATCTACTTCTTCATTATGTGCATATACAGAGATTTTTGAACGGTCTCCCGCTTCACGCGCAATTGATTTAATTTCAACTGTGCCATCATAAATTTCCGGAACTTCCATTTCAAATAGGCGGCGCAATAATCCAGGATGAGTACGAGATACGATTACTTGTGGACCACGTGTTGTGCGTTCAACTTTTGTAATGTAAACACGGATGCGAGATGTTGGCTTGTAAACTTCACCTTGAATTTGTTCGTTAACAGGTAATGCCGCTTCCACTTTACCGATTGACACATAAATATTACGTGCATCTTGACGCTCGATTACGCCTGTTACGATGTCATCTTCACGGTCAACATACTCTTCATAAATTAAACCGCGCTCAGCTTCACGAACACGTTGCGTCACAACTTGCTTAGCCGTCTGTGCCGCGATACGTCCGAAGTTACGTGGTGTTACTTCTTCTTCTACCACGTCACCAATTTCATAAGCTGCATTAATAAACTTCGCGTCTTCCAAAGCGATTTCCAGACGATCGTCTTCTACTTCTTCTACTACGTCTTTACGAGAATAAACAACCATTGAACCTGTTTGTAGGTTAAGATCCACGCGAACGTTTTGCGCTTGGTTGAAGTTACGTTTGTACGCCGTTACTAAAGCCGCCTCAATCGCCTCAATTAATACATCTCTTGAAATACCTTTCTGCTCTTCAAGGGCAGTTAGGGCATCTAGTAATTCACTACTCATTTTTGTTTTCACTCCTAAATTTGCTTATCTGAAAAATCGATAGCAAGACGCGCTTGCGCAATTTTTTCTTTTTCAATTTGTACTGTAACTTTACGTGTTTTAATACGGAATTCCATTTCTAAAAATTCATCTGTATATGCGCGTAAATAACCATAGAATTCTTTTAAATCCTTAACTGGCTCATAAGTTTTCACATAAATATATTTGCCTATTGCTTTTTCAAAGTCCTGTTGTTTCTTTAACGGACGTTCTGCTCCTGGTGAAGAAACCTCTAAGTAGTAGTTTTGCTCGATTGGATCATTTTCATCCAATTTCTCGCTTAAACGCTCACTCACTTGTGCACATTGTAAAATATCAATGCCGCCTTCTGGTGTGTCAACATAAATACGCAGGAACCAGTCGCGTCCTTCTTTTACGAACTCGATATCAACTAATTCCAAATCAAGCTCTTCCACGATCGGTGTCACTAGCTCTTCAATGATCGACGTAACTTTGCTCATCGTATCCTCCCTAACGTCTTTGTTTGTTTTAGATCTTCATAGTATTGGTTAAACAAAAGACGAGTTTTCATTGAAAAAATTGGACATTTACAACTAAATGCAATGGCGTCCAGATTTCTTTTGAGGCCCACAGGACGTGGGTCAGCCAGTCTTTGCCGCACGATGCGACGCGTTAGACGGACTTCTTTTTTTTCATTATAAAATCTGCGACATTCGCCAGAGGTTTAACTCCACTCACAAATGATCAGAACACTTGCTCGTTGAAATTAAATAGTTGTGTAAACAACAGAAAAGAGCGGGAAACCCCACTCTTTTGCTGGCGAACTATCAACAAATTATTACATTTAGCATAGCACAAAGGCTATCCTAATGCAAATTTTGCCTATTAACACATAGAATTAACAACTACTGAGAGAATATGCATCCGAAAATACAAAATCCTCTCTTTTAGCCTGTCTGTACATTAGAATAAGGACAGCTGGTTGGCATCCGGCATTCCTTCCAAACATCCAAGCTCATCCATATACTCGATTAATGTCTTCGATACACGGCCGCGCTGCTGTAAATCTTCTTTTGATAAAAATTCTCCATTTTTACGTGCTTCAACAATTTGTTTCGCTACGTTAGTACCAAGACCTGGAATGGCATCAAAAGGTGGAATCAATGAGTTTCCTTCGATGATGAACTCACTCGCATGCGAACGGTATAAATCAACCTTTTTGAAGCTCATCCCGCGTTCACACATTTCCAGTGCTAGTTCCATAACTGTCAGTAAACTTTTCTCTTTCGGCGCTGCATCGAGCCCCTTCATGTTGATTTCATCGATTTTTTTGCGGATCATGACAGAACCTTGTGTCATCGCAATTAAATCAAAGTCTGATGCACGCACCGTAAAGTACGCTGCATAATAAAGAATCGGATGATGCACCTTGAACCACGCAATACGTACGGCCATTAATACATACGCTGCGGCATGGGCTTTCGGGAACATGTATTTTATCTTTTTACAAGAATCGATATACCATTCCGGTACTTTTTTGGCACGCATCTCTGCTTCCATTTCATCTGTTAACCCTTTACCTTTACGAACGGACTCCATAATTTTAAAGGCAAACGACGGTTCCAGATCCTGATAAATTAAATAAACCATAATATCGTCACGACAGCCGATTACTTCTTTTAATACACAAGTACCATCTTTAATTAGTTCCTGTGCATTTCCAAGCCATACGTCAGTACCATGTGAAAGTCCTGAAATCTGAACAAGTTCACTGAATGTCGACGGTTTTGTTTCTTCAAGCATTTGGCGTACGAATTTTGTTCCGAACTCCGGAATTCCGAGCGTTCCGGTTTTTGTTCCAATTTGCTTTTCGGTCACACCGAGCGATTCCGTCGAACTGAAAATCTTCATAACAATCGGGTCGTCCGTCGGGATTGTTTTCGGATCAATTCCGGATAAATCCTGAAGCATACGAATTACGGTCGGATCATCGTGCCCAAGTATATCGAGCTTTAAAATATTATCGTGAATCGAGTGGAAGTCGAAATGGGTTGTTTTCCATTCCGAATCCTGAGCATCCGCCGGGAACTGCACTGGCGAGAAGTCGTAAATATCCATATAATCCGGTACTACGATAATCCCCCCCGGGTGTTGTCCTGTTGTACGTTTCACTCCTGTACAACCTTGCACAAGGCGGTCCACTTCCGCATTTCGGTAAGTGATACCATTGTCGCTTCCGTACCCTTTTACATAACCATATGCTGTCTTTTCTGCAACCGTACCAATCGTTCCTGCACGGAATACATAATCCTCACCGAACAGCACTTTCGTGTAGTTATGTGCCTGTGGCTGATATTCGCCGGAGAAGTTCAGATCGATATCGGGCACCTTGTCGCCCTTGAACCCTAGGAATGTTTCGAACGGGATATCCTGGCCGTCTTTTTTGAACGGCGCACCACATTCCGGACATTGTTTGTTCGGTAAGTCATAGCCTGATGCAACCGAACCGTCCGCGATAAACTCAGAATGCTTACAGTTTGGACAAACATAATGCGGCGGCAGCGGATTTACTTCGGTAATTTCCATAAATGTCGCGACAAGGGAAGACCCTACCGATCCACGCGAACCTACTAAGTAACCGTCAGCCAGCGATTTTTTTACGAGCTTCGCGGAAATCAGATAAATTACCCCGAACCCGTGTCCTAAAATAGATTTCAGTTCCTTATCAATACGGGCCTGGACAATTTCCGGTAAATTTTCACCGTAAATGCTATGTGCCATCTCATAGGTCAAATTCGTTACTTCATCATCCGAGCCTTCAATTTTCGGCGTATATAAATCATCCTTGATCGGTTTTACATCGCCAATCATATCGGCAACTCGCTGCGTATTTGTTACGACAATTTCCTTTGCCAAATCCGGCCCTAAAAAGTCGAATTCCTTCAGCATTTCATCCGTTGTACGGAAATGGACTTTCGGTAAAGGATTACGATTTAACGGGTTTGCACCACCCATTGATCCGACTAAGATTTGACGGAACTTTGCATCGGTTTCATGCAAGTAGTGGACATTTCCCGTTGCTACGACCGGTAAGTTCAGCTTTTTGCCAAGCTTGACGATACGGCGGATAATGTCTTCCAATGCCCATTCATCATGGACAGTACCGCCGTCCACTAACGGAGAATAGACCGGTTTCGGCATAACTTCCAAATAATCATAGAATTTTGCGATACGCTCGGCTTCTTCCTGCGTTTTATTCATCATCGTTTCAAAGAGCTCACCATTCGAGCAGCCTGAGCCGACGATTAATCCTTGTCGTAGTTTCTGCAAATCAGAGCGGCGAATACGTGGTACACGGTAAAATGTTTCCGTATGCGAAATCGAAATTAACTTAAACAGATTTTTCAGCCCGGCATCATCTACAGCCAAAACTGTACAGTGACTTGGACGTGACTGCTTATACCCTTCTTCACCGCCGACGTGGTCGTTCATTTCAATCAGATTTTTAATGCCTAAATCGGCAGCCTGTTTCAGCAAATGCAGGAATAGTTCACCTGTTGCTTCGGTATCATAAATTGCCCGGTGATGCTGGGTAAGTTCAATATTGTATTTTTTCGTTAAGGTTTTTAAGTTATGCGATTTTTGCCCTGGGTTTACAAGACGAGAAAGCTCGACCGTATCAATCCCCGGGTGACGAACTTCTATGCCGGCATTTTTATAGGCAACATATAAGAAGCCTAAGTCAAACGCTGCATTATGCGCAACAACGACCCCATCGCCGATAAAGTCATGGAATTCACGAATGACATCACTCAGCTCTGGTGCATTGACGAGCATATCATCGGTAATATGTGTCAGCTCGATAATTTTTGCTGTTAATTTGCGGTGCGGGTTTGAGAATCGTTCAAATGTATCAATAACATGACCATTTTTTATTTTGACGGCCGCCAGTTCGATAATCGTGTCATACACGTTTGAAAAGCCGGTCGTCTCTACGTCAAATACGATATACGTTGCATCTTCAAGATCAACATTTATCGGATCGTAAACAATTGGTTTCCCGTCATCAACTAAGTTTGCCTCAACGCCGTAAATGACTTTAATGCCGTTTTTCTTGCCGGCAGCATAAGCTTCAGGGAATGCCTGAACAACAGCATGGTCAGTAACCGCAATCGCAGGATGTCCCCATTTAGCTGCCTGTGCTACTAGTTTATCGACAGATGTCATCGCATCCATTTGACTCATCGGTGTATGCAGGTGGAGCTCAACACGCTTTTCGCCTTCCGGAGCATGGTCTTTTTTAGGTTCACGCTTGATTTCATTGATGTCTTTTACCATCATGACTAAATCGCGGGCAAATGTATCAAGCTGAATGGATCCGCGTACACGCACCCACATCCCTTTACTCATCTGTTTCATTTTCACGACATCCTCGTCCCCGTTTGAGAACATTTTGACAAGCAATGAGTCGGTGTAATCGGAAATTTTAAATTCCAGTAAAGAACGGCCACTTCGAAGTTCCTTAATATCACACGCAAAAATAAACCCTTCCAGTACAATCGAGCGTTCTTCTTCCAGTACTGTACGGATTTCGACCGGATCCGGATTTTTGATCAGTGCCCCAATCTGGAACGGTGTATCTCCAGTAACAGCACCAGGATTGGCCGCCTTCTCTTTTTCGCGTGTGGCAAAATCGGCCATAGCCTGTTTCGACAACCGTTCTTCCTCTTCCTGACGTTGCTGATAAAACGCTTCTTGCTGCGCGATAAATTCATCTGACTCTTCCACCAGCTGGAACTCAAGCGGAATATGCGGGAAACCGAATGTTTTGTATGAATCGGCAATTTTATCCGTATACTTTGATTTTAATGATAAGTACTCTACTTCGAGCATCGATGTCACGACAAGCTTATGACCTGTCCATTTCGGTGTTTGCTTCGATAAATTGGTACGCAGCATTGGCGACATTTCATCCATTTGCTCAATAACTACTTGCCAATAATCCAAAATATGCTGCTCATTGACTACTGGATTATATGATTCAATCGTCAGTAACACATTGGCAATGGGCGAAAATTTCTCGACCATCCGCATCCGCAGTAATTGATACACCTGGTAAGGCAATATATTTTCTATTTTTATTTTAAAGTCCCAAATACGCTTCTTTTTATGAACTGTTACACGTTCGAGTGTTCCATTTTCAAAAAAGGACATATAGACATCATCAGTCAATTCAAGCTGCTGTAACAATAGTAGGAATTTTTGTCTTCCTTCCTGTTTTGACAATTGTTTCACCCTTTCATCATGCTGCTTTCATTGTGAGGCAAAGGGTTGCGTCGGCATGGAAAACACTCCGAGCTCACCAATCACCGGTCCCTTCACATCCAATGAAAAAGAAAAGAAAGTACATAAAAAATTGTACTTTCCCGTTCTCTCTATCTTAATCGTTACTAGTTTTGGCGGAAATATTCGTTTAAGCGATCGACTACTTCTTCTTTCGCCCATTCTGCAGATTCGCCTGTTGAACGGAATTTCACTTCCACAAGACCTTCTGAAGCTTTTTTACCTACTGTAATACGAACAGGTAATCCGATTAAATCCGCATCCGCAAATTTAACGCCGGCACGTTCTGCACGGTCATCATATAACACTTCATAGCGGTATGATTTCAGTACACCGTAAAGCTCGTCTGCTAATTGAACTTGCGCTTCGTCTTTAGCATTGACCGGTACTAGCTGTAAATCATATGGCGCCAATTGTGCAGGCCATACAAATCCGTTTTCATCTTGGAAATGTTCTGCAACAGCAGCAAGTATACGTGAAACCCCGATACCATAGCATCCCATAATATAAGGTTTTGCTTTACCTTGCTCATCAAGGAATGTTGCATTTAGTTTTTCTGAATAAGTTGTACCTAATTTGAAAATATGTCCAACTTCAATTCCTTCAGCAAACTTAATGATACCTTGACCGTCCGGAGATGGGTCACCTTGTTGGATGAAACGGATATCTTCATAAGAGCTGATCGCAAAGTCGCGCTCCGGATTGACATTTAATAAATGGAATCCATCTTCGTTTGCACCTGCAACACCGTTACGGATTGATTTGATTGCATTATCTGCAATTACTTTTACATTCACCGGCAATTTCACAGGACCGATTGAACCTGGTGTACAGCCTAGTAATTCTTTAATTGCTGCGTCTTCTGCCAATTCAACAGATGTAGCACCTAATGCATTTTTTAATTTAATGTCGTTAATTTCGTGGTCACCGCGCGCTAAAACAACAACCAATTCACCATCAATATCAAAAACTAGTGATTTGATTACATTTGAAGGTTCCACATTTAAAAATGCCGATACTTCTTCGATCGTTTTTTGATCTGGTGTTTCAATCTTTTCGATGTCCTTCATCGGTGTTGTCGGTGCTGTATATTCTGCAACAACCTCTGCCATTTCGATGTTTGCCGCATAATCCGATGTATCCGAATAAGCGATTGTATCTTCCCCGATTTCAGAAAGCACCATGAATTCGTGTGTACCTTTACCGCCAATTGTACCTGCATCCGCAATTACCGCACGGAAGTTTAAGCCAAGACGTGTGAAGATATTTGAATAGGCACGGTACATATCATCGTATGTGGCATCAAGTGATTCACGTGAAGAGTGGAAAGAATATGCATCTTTCATAATGAACTCGCGGCCGCGCAGTAAGCCGAAGCGTGGGCGTTTTTCATCACGGAACTTACTTTGGATTTGATAAAGTGTTAACGGTAATTTTTTATATGATTTAATTTCATCACGCACTAAAGTTGTGATCACTTCTTCATGTGTTGCACCTAAAGCGAAGTCACGGTCATGACGGTCTTTTAAACGCATAAGCTCCGGACCGTATGCTTCCCAGCGACCTGACTCCTGCCATAGCTCTGCTGGTTGCAATGCAGGCATTAATAGCTCGATTGAATTGATTGCTTCCATTTCTTCACGGATGATTTGTTCAATTTTTGATAATACTTTGCGCGCTAATGGTAAGTATGAGTATACTCCGGCCGCATTTTGACGGATAAATCCGGCACGCAATAGCATGCGATGCGATTTCACGTCGGCATCGGATGGATTTTCCCTTAAAGTAGGGATAAACGTTTTGGTCTGTTTCATAAATAGTGCCACCTTTTTTATTTAAATTGCTACTTCTATAATACTAATCAAATTTAGCTTTGAACGCTAGTATTATTCATACAAAACGCTCAAAGCTGCCATTTTAAAACGTATTTTGTTTAAAAGAGATTCTACATCTGACATGGGGTTGATTTCCATTACGGGTCGGACGCTTTCCGCGGGCACGGCTCGAGCCTGTAGTCTCTCGCTCGTGCTGTTCTCGCAGGAGTCGCCTCCCCTCCATTCCAATCAACTAGCTTGCCACTTAGTAAAATCATCTCAATTAATTTAGAAGAAGAATCGCTGGATATCGTTCCATGTTACGACGACCATCAAGATCATCAGGAGGAGGATACCGACGAAGTGAACCATACCTTCTTTTTGACGGTCGATCGGTTTTCCTCTTACTGCTTCGACAGCGAAGAAAAGTAAACGGCCACCATCAAGTGCTGGTAGTGGTAACAAGTTCATAATCCCTAAGTTGACGCTCAGCATTGCCGCAAAGTATAGAATATTATATAAACCGAACGTTACAACCGTTTCAGTTGTTTTATAAATTCCTACCGGGCCTGATAATGCGTCGATTGAGAATTGGCCGGTAACCAGTTTGCCGACAAGTGTTCCGATTGTAATAATCATGTTATACGTTTCTTCCACACCATACACGACGGCTTTTAGCGGATTTTTTTCAATGGAACGCATTACACCGATTTGTCCGTAATCTGGACCACCTTCCTGCTCTACAGCTTTTGGTGTAAGTTCAATTACTTCATTACCCGTTTCACGTTCGACTTCGAATGTTACGGCTTTGTTCGGGTTTTTGAAAATTTGTTCTGATAATTCTTCCCAAGTTGAAATCGACTGTCCGTTCACCTTGACTACTTTATCGCCATCGACCAATCCGGCACTGCTCGCAACAGAATTATCCATAACTTCGGCAATAATCGGTTCCTCAGAAGGAATCCCTTGAATAAGCCCGATAATCAGGAAGATGAAAAACGCTAAAATAAAATTGAATAATGGACCAGCGAAAATCGCCATTGCACGAGCACCAACAGATTTTGAATTAAATTGGCGATCAAGCGGCGCAATCATCTGCTCCGTACCATTTTCAACGATGCTTGCTGTACGGGATACATTGTAGCGAATGAACTGGTCATCCTCATCATAACCTTCAATCCAAAGTTCACGTTCCAGATCTGCACGCTCTACTTCTAAAAAGATGACGTTTTGATAATGTGTTTTTTGATTGAGTATGATTTTTTCTACGATATTTTCTTCATTTGTTATTAAAGCTACGCGGTAACCAGGCTGCAGCTCTACCGTATCGGTATCTTCGCCGGCCATTCTTACATAACCGCCAATTGGTAATAGTCGTAGCGTATAGACTGTTTCACCTTTCGTCATCCCAAAAATCTTCGGTCCCATACCAATCGCAAATTCACGCACCATAATTCCTGCGCGCTTTGCAAATAAGAAGTGACCTAGCTCATGGAAAAAAACGAGTGAGCCAAAAATTAAAATAAAGGCTATAACTGTTTGCATAATCTCCCACCTTCATTGGAACTGAGCCGAATATTATTTCGCCCAATCTTTTTTAGCAATCAAGCTCTTTGAAAAAGGCACCGCTTGTACAAAAAGGGGATGTCCACCTATTTGTTCTTCACATCCGTTTTTCACACTTTCCTATTTTACCATGCTTGCGACTGTTTTTCTCGTTTCACTGTCTACATGTAAAATAGTTGCTAAATCTGGCAAAGCGATATTGTTATGACTATTCATAATACGCTCAATACATTCTTCAATTTCTAAAAAAGTAATTTTTTCTTGTAAAAACAATGCAACGGCTGCTTCATTCGCCGCGTTCATTGCCGTTAAGATTGTCCCGCCCATGCGCCCTGCATCATAAGCAAGCTTTAATGCACGGAAACGGTCAAAATCCACTTCCTTAAAATGAAGCTGTCCAATTTGGGCCAAATTTAAACGTTGGCCATTTGCAAGCGGCAGACGATCCGGATAGCTAAGCGCATATTGAATCGGTACACGCATGTCCGGTGTTCCGAGCTGTGCGATGACACTTGTATCCTCATATTCAACCATCGAGTGAATGATGCTCTCTCGGTGCAGCAATACGTCGATGTTGTCATAAGGCATATCAAACAGTACATGTGCCTCAATCACTTCAAGCCCTTTATTCATCATCGTTGCTGAGTCAATCGTAATTTTGGCTCCCATTGACCAGTTCGGATGATTCAGAGCATCTTTTACCGTTACTCCTACTAGCTCATCTCTTGTTCGATCTCTGAATGAACCACCTGATGCCGTTAAAACAATGCGCTCGATACGCTTTTTGTTTTCACCGTTCATCGATTGGAAAACAGCCGAATGTTCACTGTCTACCGGTAAGATCGGAGCATTGTATTTTTTTGCTTCAGCCATGACAAGATGGCCTGCTGTTACAAGTGTTTCTTTGTTTGCAATGGCAATCGTTTTCCCCATGCGGATCGCAGCAAGTGTCGATTCCAGTCCAACGCTGCCTAATACCGCATTAATAAGCACTGTCGAATCCGGATGTGTCGCTACTTCGACCAATCCTTTTTCACCATATGTAAAGGAAATATGCGGAAACTCTTTTTGTAAAGTGCCTGCCGCTTCCTCTGTTTGCATTGAAACTAATTCTGGTTGCAGTTTTTTTATGATTTCGCGGGACTTTTCAATATTTTGTCCGGCTGAAAATGCAACAAGCTTAAATTCATTCGGATTTGCAAGTAAAATATCAAAGGTTTGCCATCCGATGGAACCTGTTGCACCTAATAAACTAATTTTTTTCACAATGATACGTCCCTTCTATGTCCTAGGAAAAGAAATGTAAAAAATGCAGTAATGGTACGACAAATAGTAAACTGTCAAAGCGGTCCAATATGCCGCCGTGTCCTGGCAGAATATTGCCTGAATCTTTTACATCATAATGACGTTTAATAGCCGATTCGACCAAATCACCCATTTGACCAATAATTGATGCGATAATTGTCACAACGATTAATTGCAGCCAGCTTGAGGCAAAAGGATAGATGAGCTGCATAGCAATTGCAAAACAAACGGCAATCACAATCCCACCAACAAAACCTTCCACTGTTTTCTTCGGCGAAATTTCCGGCCATAATTTATTTTTTCCTAATTTACGCCCAACAAAATAGGCGCCGGAATCTGTTGTCCACACGACTAACAATACAAAGACGACAAATTCCAGACCGATAAAACGTGTTTCGATAAAATAATGGAATCCAAGGCCAACATAAAATGCCCCTAACAATATAAAACCAATTTCATCAAATGTCATTTTATTTTTTACAAGTACAATATAAATCAATAACAATGCCGTAATTCCATACACAATCATCAAAATTGAATCATATTGAAAAAATTCAACGATATTCAGTGACCATTCATTTGGTACAACCAACACTATTAATGCAAGTGTACCAATAATACCTGGAACAGATGCAATTGAAATTCCTTTCATTTTCAGCAATTCATAGAAACCAATGACTGCGATAATACTCATTAAAATCGCAAATGGCGTTCCTCCATAAATTACGAATGGAATAAATAATGCTGCAGCAATTACTCCGGTAATGATGCGTTGTTTCAACTTGTTCCTTCTCCTTTCAGCCCTCCATAACGGCGGTTACGATTTTGATACACAGAGATTGCCTCTTTTAAACATGCTTCGTCAAAATCAGGCCAATGCGTATCAGTGAACCAAAACTCCGTATAGGCAAGCTGCCATAGCATAAAGTTACTTATGCGCACTTCACCACTCGTGCGAATTAATAAATCGGGTTCAGGTAAATGAGCCGTCATTACATACTGGGAAATATGTTGTTCATTTAATTCGTCAATTGTAAGACTTCCTGCTTCTACCTCTTTCAGAAGCTGTTGCATCGCCATTACAATTTCAGCACGCCCACCGTAATTCATCGCAAAATTTAACACCAGTCCCGTATTCCCTGCAGTAGCTTCCATCGCCTTTTTTAAAGCGGATTGCGTATAGTCCGGCAATGAATCCATTACACCTATCATTTCCACTTTAATATTTCGCTCCATTAGCTCCGGCAAAAAGGAATTTAAAAATTGCTCTGGTAAACGCATTAAAAATTCCACTTCTGATTTAGGACGCTTCCAGTTTTCTGTTGAAAATGCGTAGAGCGTCAATACTTGTACTCCTAAATCACAAGCGCAACGTGTTATCTTCCGAATGGTTTTCATTCCTTCATGATGACCTGCGACCCTTGGCATTGAACGCTTTTTCGCCCAGCGTCCATTTCCGTCCATAATAATTGCAATATGGGTAGGGATTTCCTCGCCCTTAACTAAGTCCACATTTTCACTACTGAATGACTGTTCTTTATTTGTATTTTTCCCAAAAAGTTTTTTAAACATAGTTAATACCCCCAACTGCACATATCGGACTGCTTCCCTTTTTATCATATCAAAAAAGGGTTAGCCTGTCCTTTTTATATAATGAACTTCTTTAGTATCTTAAAGAATAATTGTGCTTCTTTTAATCTTTCATATGTATTTTTTCCACAATTTATACTTTCAATTAGGGGGAACGGGTTCATGTGCATGTTTTTTTTGCTACAGCTATATTTCCCTAACAATTTTTAAATTTATCTATTATTGTAAAAAAAACGTCCTTATTAGCAGGACGTTTTAATCCATGTAAAGTTCATACATCGCCAGAAAAAGATTTCGCGCTAATGTGATCCACCAGCGCGAAACAATATTATTAATAAATAAGTATTATCTTATTAACATTCGGGTTGATATCCATTGCGGCCACCGCAGAAGCAATGACTTGATGAATGAGAAGGCGAAATCAAGTCGCCTCCCCTATTCCAATCAACCTGTTTTATAAAATATACTTAAAATTAAACTGTTAAAATTTCTTTTTCTTTTTCTTTCACTAACTCCTCGATTTTAACAATTGAGTTGTCTGTTAGCTTTTGGATGTCATCGTTGAAGCCGCGTAGTTCGTCTTCTGTGATTTCACCGTTCTTTTCTAATTTTTTCAGGTCATCGTTAGCATCGCGGCGCACGTTACGTACAGCAACTTTCGCTTCTTCCGATTCTTTTTTCACCTGTTTAACTAATTCTTTACGGCGCTCTTCTGTTAATGCCGGTACTGCTAAACGAATAACATTCCCGTCATTTGTCGGAGTGATGCCGATGTCTGAACGCATAATCGCTTTTTCGATTTCGCCTAAAATTGATTTATCATAAGGCTGGATTACTAAAAGGCGTGCTTCCGGTACAGAGATACCTGCCATTTGGTTGATTGGTGTTGGAGAACCATAGTAGTCCACCGTAATACGATCCAATAGTGAAGCATTTGCTACACCTGCGCGAATTGAAGCTAATTCACGTGAGAAAGCATTAATAGATTTTGTCATTTTTTCTTGTGCTTGATTTAATACTTGTTGTGTCATTACGCATCTCTCCTAACAACTGTTCCAATTTTTTCGCCTAATGCGGCACGTTTAATATTACCTGGTTCTGATAAGTTGAAAACGACAAGCTTAATATCATTATCCATACATAATGTTGAAGCTGTAGAATCCATTACTTGCAAACCTTGTTGAATAACGTCTAAATACGTAAGTGTGTCATACTTAACTGCTTCAGAATCTAATTTTGGATCTGCAGAATAAACGCCATCCACATTGTTTTTCGCCATTAAAATTGCATCTGCATTAATTTCTGCGGCACGTAAAGCGGCTGTCGTATCTGTCGAGAAGTATGGGTTACCTGTTCCCGCAGCAAAGATTACGACACGCGCTTTTTCCAAATGACGAACTGCTTTACGTCGAATATATGGCTCTGCCACTTGTGTCATAACGATCGATGATTGAACACGTGTAGGAACACCCAGATTTTCCAGCGAGTCTTGTAATGCCAGTGCATTCATCACTGTTCCTAACATACCCATATAATCTGCATTGGCACGTTCCATTCCCATTTCAGCGCCGATTTTTCCGCGCCAAATGTTGCCTCCGCCGACAACTAATGCGACCTCTACACCTAAGTCGATAACTTCTTTAATTTCTCCAGCGATCGATTTAATAACATCCGGTGAGAAACCGAAGCCTAATTCTCCAGCTAATGCTTCCCCGCTAAGTTTAATAACTACTCGTTTGTACTCTGACACACCCATAGTAGACCTCCGTTACTCATTTATTTAAAAGGAAATACGACGCGATTTTTTTATGTATCGTACTTCGCTTCATTCAAAAATAGATTTCTTTAAAAATAGGGAACACGCAAATGGTGCTCCCTACTGTTTGCTTAAATTAATGTTAATTTAAGTTGTAATTTAATTAGTTACCTTTAACTTGGCTCATTACTTCTTCAGCGAAGTTATCTTCACGTTTTTCGATACCTTCACCAACACCATAACGAGTGAAGCTTGTTACAGTAGCACCTAATGAGTTTACGAAGTCGCGTACTTTTTGATCTGAGTTTTTAACGAAAGCTTGGTCTAATAAACATACGTCTTCGAAATATTTACCAAGACGGCCTTCTACCATTTTCGCTACGATGTTTTCTGGTTTACCTTCGTTTAACGCTTGCTCAGTTAATACTTTGCGCTCACGTTCAACTTCGTCAGTAGAAACTTCGTCACGAGAAATGTAAGTTGGGTTGATTGCAGCGATATGCATAGCGATATCTTTTGCAGCAGCAGCGTCAGTAGAACCTTCAAGAACTACTAATACACCAATGCGTCCGCCCATGTGTAAGTAAGAACCGAATGCATCTGCATCAGTTTTTGTTTTGATTTCGAAACGACGTAATGAGATTTTTTCACCGATTGTAGCAGTAGCTGTAGAAATTTGGTCAACGATTTTCACGCCGTCTTTTTCTAATTCTAAAGCAGCTTCTACTGATTCTGGTTTAGCAGCTAATAATTGCTCTGCTAAAGAAGCAACTAAAACTTGGAACTTGTCGTTTTTCGCAACGAAGTCTGTTTCAGCGTTTACTTCTAAAAGAATCGCTTCATTACCGTTTTCTAAAATGTAAGTTGTACCTTCAGCAGCGATACGGTCAGCTTTTTTGCCAGCGGCAGCTAAACCTTTTTCACGTAGGAAATCGATTGCAGCATCGATGTCACCTTCTGTAGATACTAAAGCTTTTTTACAGTCCATCATACCTGCGCCTGTTTTTTCGCGTAATTCTTTTACTAATTGTGCAGTAATGTTTGCCATGTTGAGTTTCCTCCTAAATATAATGAAAAATTTATTTACACTATTTCATACTTTAAGCGATAAATCGCGATTTTTCAACGATTCATACATTTTCAAATTCATTTCTCAAAAAAAGGTGATAAGGGGTTCATCCACTTATCACCTTTTCTAACAGTGAATTACTCAGCTGCAGCTTCTTCTACTGCTGGAGCTTCTTCTTCACCTTGTTTAGCTTCTAATAAAGCGTCAGCCATTTTAGCAGTTAATAATTTAACCGCGCGGATAGCATCGTCGTTTGCAGGGATTACGTAATCAATTTCATCTGGATCACAGTTAGTGTCTACGATACCAACTAGAGGGATGTTTAATTTGATTGCTTCTGCAACTGCGATACGCTCTTTACGAGGGTCTACAACGAACATTACGTCCGGAATAGCTTTCATATCACGGATACCGCCTAAGAATTTAACTAAGCGCTCGTGCTCTTTTTTAAGTTGGATTACTTCTTTTTTAGGAAGTACAGCAAAAGTACCGTCTTCTTCCATTTTTTCGATATCTTTCATACGTTTTACACGTTTTTGAATAGTACCGAAGTTTGTTAAAGTACCACCTAACCAACGTTGGTTGATGTAGTAGTTACCTGAACGTTCAGCTTCTTCTTTGATCGCTTCTTGTGCTTGTTTTTTCGTACCTACGAATAAAACTTTACCACCGTCTTGACCAACTTGACGCATGAAATCGTATGCTTCTTCTAATTTTTTAACCGTTTTTTGTAAATCGATAATGTAAATACCGTTACGCTCTACGAAGATATATTTCTTCATTTTTGGGTTCCAACGGCGAGTTTGGTGACCGAAATGTACACCAGCTTCTAGTAATTGTTTCATTGAAATTACTGACATGAGTGTTTCCTCCTAATATGTTTGGTTTTTTTCCTCCGTATTTTTCATCTGCAACAAGCTACCCGTAGACTTACGAGCACCACTTACTACATCAAAATACGTGTGTATTGTTAACACCGCTTGTAACTATATCATAATGGACTTTCAAGTGCAACTACTTTACGCATGAAACTTTACGAGGAGCTCAATTTCCGTTTTTCCGCGTCCCATCATTCTCGCAATTTCTTCGATTGTTTTTCCGTTGCGATAATGATTGATTACTTGCTGTTCAAATGTCAAGTTTTGTTCTTGAATTTCATTGTCTTCAGAAAGTGTTTCCGCTTTTTCTAAAGCTTCATTGTCCTTTTCTTCAACTTGCTGCTGTGTCTTTTGCTTTTGATAGGCACTTGCTGCTTGCTTGACCGGTACGAATTTGCGCGGTTCCATTTCCTGTTCTTTTACCGGTTGTTCTTTTATAGTCTGCGCCGGTCCTTCTTTACGGGTTGATGCGGCCTTTTGGGCAACATTCGGTTTTTTCAGTTCACTGATTAACCGGTCGTTTTCTTCTTTCATCTCCATTAAATATACGCTAATCGCATTGTCCATTTCATTAATCAGTTCATTTTGGCGCTTTTCTATATTCTGAAATTTAGAAAGCTTACTATATAAAAGAACAATTACAAAAATCGTAATCATCTGGATGAGAAATAAGGTAATTACAACTGCGATCATGATGACTGCTCCTAGCCACTAAAATCAAAAAGGTTCCCTTTGAACGGGTGCTGCACTTTTTGTTCTAGCTGTTCCTTATTTTTCTTGTTTTCTTGAGTTTGCTCTTGTCCGTTTTGGGAAGGCTTATCCTGTTCCTCATCATTGAGGGCATTCAGATGCTCTGTTTCATTGACGGATAATTGTTTGCGTTCCAGTTCCCTGTTCAATGCTTCATTTGCATGCATTTGCTGCAGGATTGTATTTTGTTGACGCTGATCGGCCATCTTACCCGCCTCAAATGTTTTAGGAATCGCAATCTGCAATTCCAGGCCCTTTAAACTCATAACGCCGCCTCCTTACGTATTAATCATTTCTGAAGACAATAATTTACGTAATTTAAACAATGCTTTTGAGTGAATTTGCGAAATTCTAGATGTGGACAGGTCCAGTATTTCACCGATTTCGGTTAATGTTAATTCTTCCGAGTAAAATAAACTAATGACAAGCTGTTCTTTTTCATTCAGCTTTTTAATATTTTCAGCCAAATCGCCTAACAATTCTACATGAACGCTATGCTGCTCCGGTGTTTTCGTATTGTCATCACGGATAACAAAGGACTTACCTTCCGATTCTTCCTGGTCCAGCTGCTCATTGATGGACAGCACATTAGAGAAAAAATGTTCCTGGAAAGTTTGGTACACTTCTTCGACAGGCAGATTCATATGTGCTGCAACTTCTTCTGCTGTCGCATGGCGCATCAGCTTTTGCTCAAGTGACTCAATTTGCGATTCCAATTTTTTTGCTTTTTCACGCGCTGATCTCGGGAGCCAGTCCTCTTTTCGTAAACCATCGAGGATAGCACCACGAACACGGAATGAAGCATACGTATCAAATTTTAAATCTCGGTTTATATCAAATTTATTTAACGCATCAAACAGCCCCATCATCCCAAGACTCATTAAGTCATCTCTGGAAATGTTTTTCGGAAGCCCGACAGCGATACGCTGTACATGATAGGATACGAGTGGTTTAAACTTTTTTATTAATAAATCGCCTGCTTCGGGATCACGGTTCTTTGTCCAACGAACCCATAATGATTGTTCGTCTCTATGCCTTTGTTCTGTCAAACATACCCACCCCTTTTTTGAAAAGTAACATATTTATGTTTATTATACCAAAAAGCCTTTTAATATACATTTAATCCAATAATTCGACACAGTATTTCCTTATATTCCGCTAAATAAAAAAGAGCCGGATATACGACTCTTTTACCTTGAAAGGGATTCATCGCCTTGAAGCATCGAACGAACGACTTGTGCAATTTCTTCCGAATTCTCATCTTCAACTTCCTTTGCCGGAAGGTCGCTTTGCGGAACAACCTGTGTTTTGTCCGTCTCTTTCGCAACTGCTCCCGGAAGCTCCTCTTCTGTTTGTAACAAATCAGGTGATTCCGGTGTATAAAATACATACCCAAGGAAATAACGGATAAGAAACATTAAACTAAATGCAATGACAGCAACGACAAAAGCTGCGCCAATCGTCGGCAGTGGCAACGCATACGGATTTTGAATTGCAGCGATAAAATATACAGCGAATGAAAATAGTGCTGCCCAAAAATTATAAAATATTGAACCAAACATTAAATTTCACTCACTCCTTTATTGACGGTACGAACTGAAAGCATGCTCGTTTCAGGGTTAAATTCAATCGTACGACCGCTGTTACCGCCCGTATCTTCAGCGATGAGCGGTATGCCCAGTTCTTTTAACTGCGCTTTTACAGCTTCCACATTTCTAGGTCCAATCCTCATCGAATCTTTGTCTGCTGTAAATTGGAACATTTGTGCACCACCCGCAATTTTCGCCTTCAGCTTAAAGCGTTGTGCTCCTTCTTGTTTTAAAAGATCAACTAAAGCAGCAATTCCGGTATCGGCAAATTTTGCGGCATTCATTGTTGCCGTGCGATTTAAACTAGAATCCGGCAGCATGACATGGACCATACCGGCAACTTTTTTGGAATCGTCGTAAATGACTGCACCAACACAAGAACCTAAACCCGACGTACGGATCGTTTTAGGAACTTTTACGATATCCATTTGTGCAATACCTACTTTAATCACTTCGCTTGAATGGGTAACTATCATGTCGTAGGCACTCCTAATGCTTTAAAAATTGCTTCAAATGAATCAGGTTCAGGTAACAGAAAGAACTGCCCCTTCACCGCGTCATCATCAGACATGACTTCTTCATATATGGACGTGTTAATGACGATGACTGTATCGCTTACTTGAGAAAGTTCAATTAGGCCGATACTAATAATTGCACCAAACATATCCACACTCAATCCAGGGACAGTCGGATAGATTTTCAGCCCTGTAAAATCGGATAAGGCCGATAAATAAGAGCCGGATAAAATATTTCCCATTTCCTGCATTGCCGATAAGCCCATTTCCGAATATGGAGGTGTGTGAAAATCAAATGATTCATCCTGAATAAGACTTCGAATAAATCGGTTTGCCTGCTCAATCGGCAAAATGAAAAACATGCTTCCTTGGGCATCCCCTTCTATACGAAGATAAATACCAACGACAGCATTTTCCGAGCCGCCAGCGAGTTCCATCATTTCATTAAACGAGGCCATCTTCACGTCGGGTACACGCATATCGATCTTTTTTCCCAATAAATTCGATAATGCCGTAGCCGCATGTGCTGCACCAATATTTCCTATTTCCTTTAAAACATCTAAATGCAGCAATGTGATTTTTTCACTAAAGTTCATTTTCAATCCCTACTTTAATAGATTCCAGGCAAGCGAAGCTCACCCGGAAAATTATTCATTGAAATCAATCGAACGGATTTAACACTTTATCTAAGTGAAGTAAAATTAATAAGCGGTTTTCCAATTTTGCGACACCTGCGATAAAATCTTCTTCTAATGAGCCAACCACTTCCGGCTGCTGTTCAATGGAAGATGCATCGATATCCAACACATCATTTGCTGAATCTACTATAAAACCGACTTCCATCGTTTCCAGGGTAATAATAATAATTCGAGTTGTTTCCTCGTTCCCTGAAACCGGCAATTCAAACCGTTCACGTAAATCGATAACAGGGGTTACAACACCTCGAAGATTAATGACACCTTTTACATAACGTTCTGTTTTCGGCACACGTGTAATATGCATTAATTTTTCGATTCCTTTTACGTGCGAAACAGGAATGGCATATTCTTTATCTGCTAATTGAAACACAATTACTTTCAAGTTTTTTTGCTCTGTTGCATTCGTCATCCTTCACACCTCTTATCCTTTTACTTCATTAGTGCGTTACAGTCTACTATTAACGCCACTTTTCCGTTTCCTAATATCGTCGCACCTGAAATCGCAAAAATGTTCGTTAAGTAGTTTCCTAATGATTTCAGCACAATTTCCTGCTGACCGATAAATGAATCTACTACTAAACCAGCTAATTTATCGCCTTTACGGACAATTACAACTGAATGGAAGCCATCATCATTTTGTTCAGCGCGCGGTACTTCAAAAATTTCTTCCAGGAATACAAGCGGTACAACTTTACCACGGAAATCGATTACTTTTTGATTATGGGCATTTAAAATATCTGAATGACGGATAATCGATGTTTCAATAATAGATGATAACGGAATTGCATAAATTTCATTTTCAATTTCTACAAGCATGACTGAAATAATCGACAGTGTCAGCGGTAATTGGATCGAGAAGACTGAGCCGACATTTTGAGTTGATTCAATCGAAATATTCCCGCCTAATGATTCAATCGTTGTTTTAACAACATCCAAACCGACACCACGGCCTGATACATCCGAAATGACGTCCGCTGTTGAGAAACCAGATGCCATAATTAGCTCGTTAATTTGCTTGTCTGTCATCGTTAATGACTGTTCATGTGTAACAATCCCTTTAGAAAGCGCTTTTGCCAATACTTTTTCTCGGTTGATTCCTGCCCCATCATCTTCAATCTCGATGAATACATAGTTCCCGCTATGATAAGCACGAAGTTCCACCGTTCCTTCTTCCGGTTTGCCTTTTGCACGGCGTACTTCCGGACTTTCGATTCCATGGTCAACTGAGTTGCGGATCAGATGAACTAACGGGTCTCCGATTTCATCAATTACTGTACGGTCAAGCTCTGTTTCTGCACCGACAATATTAAGTTCGATTTTTTTGTTTAAATCACGCGATAATTGACGTACCATTTTCGGGAAGCGGTTAAATACTGTGTCTACAGGAACCATGCGCATCGTTAAGACGATATTTTGCAGGTCACCCATTGTACGGCTCATACGTTCAACTGTTTCATTCAGTTCTCCGTGATTCACATCACCGGCAATTGTTAAAAGACGGCCGCGATCAATTGCAAGTTCTTCAAACAAGTTCATCAATATGTCTAGGCGTTCAATATTTACGCGGATCGTTTTACTCGATGCATGACCCGATTTACTATTGTTTTTAGCTGCTGCTGTTTTTGGCTGTTCTTCAGACACGGCAGTTACAGTTTCCTGTACTGCTGGCTGTGATTGTACTTCTTCTACAGGTACTTCGATGGCCGTAGTTTTTGTAACAAATACATCTCGGCTGATTTTATTGACAACTACACGATCGACCTCTGATACTTTCATGAGCATCTTCTGCAAATCTTCAGCTGACTCTTTCGAAATAAAGGCAACGTGGAATTCACTATCAAACTGTTCTTCTTCTAATTTATCTACTGTCGGCGAAGATTTAATGACATCTCCATTTTTCTCCAGTATTTCGAATACCATGAACACACGAGCCGCTTTTAATAAACAGTCTTCACGCAAAAATACTGTAATTTCAAATGCATTGAAATCTTGTTCAGATGATTGCAGAATGACTGTTTTTTCAAAATCATCATAGGACAATTTTAATTCCAATCCTTGGGCTGGCTGTTCAAGCTCATTTTCTACTATTGCCGCAGCAATTTCCTGGCCTGGTATTTGTTCTTCCAAAGCGGCAGTAGCCGATTCGCCTGCTTCAATGCGCTTTAGCTTTTCCACTGTTGCCTGCACATTGCGTTTACCGTCGCCGCCATCAGCAATGTTAAATACCATTTCTTCTAAATGGTCGACAGATTCGAAAACGACATCTAAAATTTCTGCGTTTACTTTAATTTTACTGTTGCGGATCGCATCTAATATATTTTCCATTTTATGTGTTAAATCAGCTAAATCTTCAAAGCCCATTGTTGCTGCCATACCTTTTAAAGTATGTGCCGAGCGGAAAATCTCTCCGACAATCGTTAAATCTTCCGGATTTTTTTCAAGTTCCAATAAGTGTTCACTGCATGCTTGTAAATGTTCTTTACTTTCTTCAATGAACATTTCTAAATACTGATTTAATTCCATTTAGAGGGCACCCCTTTTTAAGGCATATATTTCATAATTGTTCGGGCAATATCATCAACATCCGCCACTTCATCTACAAGCTGCGTTTCCACGGCAGCTTTTGGCATTCCATATACAATACATGTTTCTGCTGACTCGGCAATAGCCGTGACATTCCCTGTTTTTTTGAGCGAGACAAGTCCTTTTGATCCGTCATAGCCCATTCCGGTCATAATGACGGCAATTTTATCGAATTCCGAATACTGACTGACATCTTCAAACATGACGTCTACAGACGGGCGATGTCCTGCTCTTGGCGGTTCCTGATTATCGAGGACGACAGCAAATGCCGATCCGACTTTTCTTAATTTAAGATGATAGCCACCAGGGGCAATATAGGCCGTTCCCTTTTGCAATAGGTCGCCTTGTTCTGCTTCTTTTACATGAATTTCACTTATTTGATCAAGTCTTGCTGCCAATGATTTTGTAAAACCGGCAGGCATATGCTGCACGATTAAGATCGGTGCATCCACATTTGCGGGAATTTTTGTAATGACTTCCTGTAAAGCTCTTGGACCACCTGTTGAAGTTCCGATTAAAATGATTTTCTTCGAAGTTTTGCTCCACTCCGTCTTTTGGGTCGGCACATCAATTTTGATGGTTGGTTTAGTCATGCTTTTTAGTTTTGATTCTTCATTATGAAGAGGTTGACGGATTGCTCTACTTACAACAGTCGATTTTTCGTATGGTTTTCTCAGTTTTGAAACCGTTACTTTAGATGCTTCTTCCACTTTTCGTACAAGTTCATCTTTAATTTTATGTAAATCCAATGAGATGGAACCGCTTGGTTTTGCAACGAAATCAACTGCTCCGTACTCCATTGCCATTAATGTATTCTCTGCACCGCGCTTTGTCGTACTTGAAAGCATGATGACAGGCAATGGGTACTTTTGCATGATTTCTTTTAACGCTTCCATCCCATTCATTTCCGGCATTTCCACATCCATTGTCACGACATCGGGTTTAAGCTGCTCAATTTTTTTTATCGCGTCTTTCCCATTACGGGCCGCCCCGATGACCTCAATATGCAGATGATCCGAAAAAAAATCGCTTATTAGCTTCCGCATAAAGGCGGAATCATCAACAACTAGCAGTTTTGTTTTCTGTAAGTTGCTCATTTACTCACGCCCTCTCGAAAAGATGCTTTTTAATTTTGATATAAATTTCATCGACTCATTTGTTGCATGTACTTCTTTCATTACTGCCTGCGTTGTTAAAAATTGCTCTACAATTTTATCCATTGTTTTTGTGACAGGGGCATCAGGATAGAGCAATGCAAATAAGGCTTGCTGACGTACCGCTTGACGCACAACAGGGTCTTCCGGCAGCGATCCTAAAATCGATACTTCCTTTTCCAAAAAACGTTGCATCACTGTTTTCAGACGCTGTGTCGTATCTTGCCCTTCCTCGACGGTAAATGCTCGATTGCATAATAGATAAAATTTCTTCATCGGGTCTTTTAGATGGATAAATTTCATCATAGAATAAGCATCCATAATGGATGTCGGTTCTGCGGTAGAAATAACGATAATTTCTTCTATGGATGTTAATAGATCGAGTGACCAATCCACAACACCGGCTCCCATATCAAACAAGACAAAATCATAATTTTTCTGCAATGTGTCAAAAGCTGTGATTAAACGTGCAAAAACATCAGGAGACCACTCCATTAACGACGACATACCGGTACCGCCGGAAATATAGCTTACCCCTTCCTTTGTTTCGCAAAGAACATCTTCCAGCGGCACTTGACCATCCAGGTAATCTTTTAAACTGTATTCCACGGAGCTTCCTATGAGAATGTGTATATTACCCATGCCAATATCCATATCTAATATAGCTACTTTTTTCCCCTTTTTAGATAATAGGGTAGCGAAGTTTGTCGTAAAATTACTTTTACCAACTCCACCTTTTCCACTAACAACTGCAATTGATCGCCCTGGCTTATGTTCACTTTCAAGCATCTTCTGACGTAGTTTTTCAGCTTGATCTTTCATCGGAGTTCTCCTTGAAGAAAAGTTCTAGTAAATTATCACTATTAGGTTGTTCGATATCTTCTGGTACTTCTTGACCATTTGTATAATAAGCTAGTCCTTTATTATATTTAATCATTAAATTAAACATAGTGCCAATAGAATTTGTTTCATCAAGCTTCGTAAAGATAAATTTTTCAATATGCAAGTTCGCAAATTGTTCAATAATTGATTCTAAGTCTTTTTGCTTAGACGTTAACGATAAAACTAAGTAAGATTCTACTTGTTCGCTAAATTGTATCAATGACTTTAAATCATCTACATATTTCGCTTCTTTGTAGTTTCTACCGGCTGTATCAATAAAAATTAAATCCAGATGGTCAAACTTTTGAAGCGCCTCTGCATAATCTGTTGGATTATAGACAATTTCAACCGGTGCCTGCAGCAATGCAGCATACGTTTTCAATTGTTCGATCGCAGCGATACGATACGTATCTGTCGTTATAAAACCGATTTTCTTTTTCTTTTCAAGTACAGCGCGTGCAGCCATTTTCGCAATCGTAGTCGTTTTCCCAACACCGGTTGGACCTAGCACGTTAATATATTTTTTCTCATATGAAATTCCACTAATCGGCAAGTCATACAATTCTTTTCTTAAATAATCTTTGGCAACTTCCTGCATTTCGTTCCAAGTCATTTGTTTGCCATGCTCGTTATAATACATAAAAAGCTCATCACTGATTTTTGTGATAAGCTCCTCTCCAAGTTCCTGCTCACGTAGAAAGTCGATAAATGATAAGAGTTCATCAGGATATTGAGACTGTGTAGACATACGTTGCATCGATTGCATCATCGATTTTAAATCAGCAATTTCTTTGATCAAATTTTCTGGTAAGCCAGCAGCACCGTTTTGCGGAACTTTTGTATGTTGTTCCACAGACGATGCTGCTTCGCTGATTCCTTCCTCTTTCAATTGCGGTGCAAATGTCGGAAGGTCTTCAAAAGACGGTAATGAAGGTTTCTTTTCCAACGGGTCATATCCTGCCACGACTTCATAGCTTTTATTTTTTACTAATCCGAAAAACTTTTTCGTCACGACGACTTTCGAATTCAGAATAACTGCATCTTCCCCCAGATCAGCGCGAATTTGTTTCATCGCTTCAGCAATGGAAGGTGCATTGTATTTTTTCATCTTCATTCAACATTCACCACCCCTACACTTTGAATTTCAACGGCTGCATCCAATTCGTTATACGAAAGAATCGGGACTTGCGGGAAATAGCGTTCTGTCAGTTGTCTTATGTACAGACGCACACCCGGCGAACATAAAATAATTGGCGACTGTTCCGTATAGGAAACACGCTCCACTTCTTTTGCAATAGCTTCCAATACGAATTGCGACTGCTGCGGATCCATCGCTAAATAGTTGCCATGGTCTGTTTGCTGAATGCTGTCAGCTACAAGTTTTTCGACTTTTGCAGACACTGTAATAACTTTTAGGGCTTGTTGACCGTTAATAAATTGAGATGTAATTTGTCTAGCCAATGCCTGTCTCACATACTCAGTTAAAATATCGGGATCACTAGTAAGCTTTGCATAATCTGCTAATGTTTCGAAAATAATCGGCAAGTTCCGTATCGAAACATTTTCACGCAATAATTTTGCCAATACTTTTTGTACTTCCCCTATCGATAATGGTGTCGGAATTAAATCGTCCACTAAAATGGCATGTGTTTCGCGTAAATGATCGATCAATTGCTTCGTCTCTTGACGGCCGAGCAGATCGTGGGCATTTGCACGGATAATTTCGGTTAAATGTGTAGAAACAACACTTGGCGGATCGACAACTGTATAGCCGAACATTTCCGCATCCTCTTTTACTGCTTCTGTAATCCATTTTGCAGGCAGACCGAATGATGGCTCAATTGTGTCAATACCATCAATTGAATTATCATCCCCCGGACTCATTGCCAAATAATGATCCAGTAACAATTCACCTCTTGCCATTTCATTTCCCTTTATTTTAATCCGGTACTCATTTGGCTGCAGCTGAATATTGTCACGGATACGTACAATCGGTATGACAATCCCAAGCTCCAATGCAAGCTGACGACGGATCATAACAACGCGGTCCAGTAAATCCCCGCCCTGTGCCGCATCTACTAAAGGAATTAATCCGTAGCCAAATTCGAATTCTATCGGATCAACATTTAATAGATTAATAACATTTTCCGGACTTTTCATCGTATCAGAGGCAATCTCCTCTTCGAATTCCATAATTTCTTCCGGTGTTTCTTCCTTTTTACGGTCCATTAAGAATGCGCCAACCGCTAATGCGATTGCAATCGGAATCGTAATCCAGTCTGGAATCGGTGTAAATAATCCGAGCAGGAGAATTGTACCTGCAGCTACATACAATAGCTTGGATTGTGCAAATAACTGTGCTGTAATGTCTGAACCAAGATTTCCTTTTGAAGCAGCACGTGTTACAACAATCCCTGTCGCAGTAGAAATTAATAAGGCCGGAATTTGCGATACTAGTCCATCACCGACTGTCAGCATCGAATATTTAGATGCTGCTTCAGCAAAGCTTAGCTCCATCTGAATCATACCGATGATCATACCGAACAGTAAGTTAATACCAACCATAATAATCGAGGCAATGGCATCCCCTTTTACGAATTTCGTTGCACCATCCATTGCTCCGTAAAAGTCCGCTTCGCCGGATACTTTTTCACGGCGTTCACGCGCTTCTTTTTCCGAAATCATTCCGGCGTTTAAATCCGCATCGATACTCATTTGCTTACCGGGCATCGCATCCAATGTGAAACGTGCAGCAACTTCCGCAACACGCTCCGAACCCTTTGTAATTACGATGAACTGGATGATAACTAGTAATAAGAAAATAACTAAACCTACTAAAATATTACCACCTGTAACGAAATTACCAAATGTCTCTACTACTTTACCTGCGTCACCTTCCGCTAAAATGGCACGTGTTGTCGATACTGACAATGCCAGACGGAACAGCGTTAATAATAGAATAACAGTAGGGAAAATCGAGAAATCGAGCGCTTCCTTCATATTCATCGAAGTTAATAATACGAGTAGTGCCAATGTAATATTTATAATAATTAAAAAACTGAGTAGCCAATGTGGAAGAGGGATAATGAGCATCGCTACAACCATAATCACTGCAGCTAAAACCCCTAAGTCGCGTATTTGCATTGTTGTCCCTCCTGAAATCTATGTCAAATTTTGCGTTTGATCCGGTATACATATGCAAGAACTTCGGCAACAGCTTTGAAAAACTCTTCCGGTACAGCCTGGCCGATTTCAACCTGGTCATACATCGCACGGGCAAGCGGACGATTTTCTACCATAATGACATCATGTTCTTTTGCAATAAGTTTTATTTTCTGTGCGACAAAATCGGTTCCTTTTGCTACAACTTTCGGAGCATCCATCATATCTTCGTCGTATTTTAAAGCAATCGCAAAATGGGTCGGGTTTGTAATGACAACATCTGCAGCAGGTACTTCCTGCATCATTCTGCGCATCGCCATTTCACGTTGACGCTGTTTAATTTTCGACTTGATCAACGGGTCACCTTCTGCATTTTTATGCTCATCTTTAACATCCTGTTTCGACATTTTCAATTGTTTCTCATATTCATGCCGTTCATATATATAGTCAAACAATGCAATGAAAACGAGCATAATCGAAGCGGCAATTCCCATGATTGCCGACATATATGCTACAGTGGCCAAAATTTCTGCCGGGCTATGTAAAGCAAGCGACAATACATCTTCCAGATATATAATTATGACAACGGTTGTCACGGTTCCGATTAGCGTTACTTTCAATAATGATTTAATTAAATTGACGATTGCACGTACAGAAATAATCTTTTTGATCCCTTTAATCGGATCCATTTTTTTTAAATCTATTTTTAATGTTTCTGTTGTAAAAAGTAAGCCAAACTGAAAAAAGTTAGCTCCAATACCTGCAATAATGGCAATAACCATAATCGGCAGAACGATAATTGCCATCTCTTTAATGGATTCAACATACATATCCATTACGGTTTCAGCGTTCAGCGTTTCAATTAACATATTGCGGTTAAGTGCTTGTAATAAAAAATCTTTCATTCCTTCGTACATAAATGGTGCAAAGAAAAGTAAAAAGAAAAATGACAATAGCAGTAATACGGCAGCTGTGACGTCCTGACTTTTTAATACTTGTCCTTTTTTTCGTGAATCCTGCCGCTTTTTCGGTGTTGCTTTTTCCGTTTTTTCACCTGCAAAAAACTGAAGGTCAACGTTAATTAATAGCTTTCTGTCCATGTTAGCCACCACCTAAAATAACCATTAAGTCACGTAAAGAAATAATCATAAATTCAATTAGCTCCTTCATAACTCCCACTAATACACCCATTGTCACAATCAATACAAGAAACCCTACTGCAATTTTAATCGGGAATCCGATAACAAATATATTCATTTGCGGTACCGTTTTCCCTGTAATTCCTAACGCTAATGTTACTAAAAATAATGTTGCAACTATTGGAGCTGACATTTGAAATGCTATGGCAAAAACAGAAACAAATATTTTAATAATAAACAATGCGGTTCCTTCTTCACCGAAATTCGGGAAAAACTGATCCATCGGCATAAATTGATAACTATAATAAATACCATCTAAAATGAGATGATGACCATTTATTGACAGCAATAATAAAAGCATTAAAAAGTTTAAAAACTGCCCCATTAACGGAGACTGGGCACCTGTTTGCGGATCGATAATATTCGCCATCGCAAAACCCATCTGGAAATCGATAAATCCGCCTGCTATTTGAACAGCGGAAACGATAATCATCGCGGCCAATCCCAGCATCAGCCCGATAATCGCCTCTTTTAAAACGAGCAGCAAGTAAAAAGCATTAATTTCAAACGGCTCGATATTAAACGTATAGTACATCATCCAAGCTAAAGCAACAGCCAATATAATACGCACTTGCGGTGGTATTGTACGATATGAAAATAAAGGGACGGAGACGAAAAATGCAGAAACACGTACTAAAATTAATAGCAATATTGATAAATTCGGTAATAATTCCGTCATCTACTCACCCAATATACCGAACTAGGTTATTTAAAATGTCGTGAAAGTAGTCCGTCATCTTGCTGATCATAAACGGGCCAAAAAAAATAATCGCGACTAAAACCGCTACGATTTTAGGTACGAACGCCAATGTTTGTTCTTGAATGGAAGTTGTTGCCTGAAATATACTAACTATTAAACCACTGATAAGCGCGATTAATAGTAAAGGTCCCGAAACTATCAATATCGTGAATACTGCATTTTCTGCAATTGCAATGACCATTTCCTGTGTCACTTTATATCATCCCCTAAAAACTTTGAAGTAAAGATTTCATCACTAAATACCAACCATCGACGAGTACAAATAATAAGATTTTAAATGGCAGTGAAATCATTACTGGAGGCAGCATCATCATCCCCATTGACATCAGTGTACTTGCCACTACCATATCAATAACTAAAAACGGAATGAAGATCATAAAACCCATTTGAAAAGCTGTTTTAATTTCACTTAACGCAAATGCGGGTACTAACAGTGTCATCGGAATTTCCTCAATGGAATCCGGATACTCCGCCTGATTATATTCGATAAAAAGCTCTAAATCCTTTTGCCTTGTATGCTGAGCCATAAATTGTTTAAACGGAATCGTCGCCCGATCATACGCCTCTTCCAAATTAATTTCTTCATCAAAAAGCGGTTGTAATGCCTGCTCATTTACTTGCTGGAAAGTCGGCGCCATAATAAAGAATGTTAAAAACAATGCCAACCCGATAATTACCTGGTTAGGCGGCATTTGGTTCGTGGCAAGGGCTGTTCTAGTAAACGACAAAACGATGACAATACGCGCAAAAGAAGTCATTAAGATTAATAGACTCGGCGCTAAAGATAGAACGGTTAACAGGAATAAAAGCGTAACCGATGTGGATACATTTCCGGGATCACTTTCAGAAAACACGGAAAGAAGGTCGTTCATCGATCATCACGCTCCTGTTCTTTCCAACGCTCCAGCTCATCACTTCGTTGTTGCTTGATTTTCCCGATTTTTTCATTGAATAAATCATTGAATTTAGGGCTTTCCGAAATATCTTGAGGGCGTTTTTTTTGTGAAAACTTATTAAATAATTGTGCTATATACGGTGAAGTATTCACCATGCTCTGTTTAGTTTCAATTTGATTCAGTAAATGGTCGATTTCTTCCTCGGAATCAATTTCCTTCAGAAGCTGAATGTTATCGCCGACACCCACTACATAAACTCGTTTTCCAATTAACAATAATTGTACAGACTTTTGCTGTCCTACAGACATGCCACCGATATTTTTAATTACGGCATTTTGTTGATAGTTGAAGTTACGCTTGTTTAAATACTTTAAAATGAACAATAATAGCCCTATGACGAAGACAAGTGCTATTAAAACTTTAAGATAATCCCAAAATCCAATACTAACGGATGCCGAGTCAGTTTGTTCTGTGTCGGCATCCGGAGTATTTTCATCTGAAATTTTTTCTTCTGAACATACTTCAGGGTTTTCATTACAGTTTTCGTATACGTTACTTACCATCGCAAAAGTTCCACTTGAGTTTGGTGTAAATAATGCCGTCATCCATACAATTCCAACAGCGAGCCAAAATCGAAATGATTTTTTTGCTTTCATCACATCAACCTAAAGCTTTTTGAATCGCTTCGATTACGCGATCTGCTTGGAAAGGTTTTACGATAAAGTCTTTTGCACCTGCTTGAATCGCATCGATTACCATAGCTTGTTGGCCCATTGCTGAACACATAATCACTACCGCGCTTGGATCCGTGCCTTTAATTTCTTTTAATGCTGCAATACCATCCATTTCAGGCATTGTAATATCCATCGTTACTAAATCCGGACGTAATTCATTGTACTTTTCAACCGCTTGAATTCCGTCAGCTGCTTCCCCTACTACTTCAAAACCATTTTTCGTTAAAATATCTTTGATCATCATGCGCATGAAAGCTGCATCGTCCACAATTAAAATCCTTTTAGACATAATCTAATTCCTCCAATTAAAACTATCTAATATTGTTCAAGCGATCTGCCTGACTTAAAATATCTGTGATGCGAACACCGAAGTTCTCATCAATTACTACAACTTCACCTTTGGCAATTAACCGACTGTTTACTAAAATATCAACAGGTTCACCTGCAAGCTTATCTAATTCAATAATCGATCCGCTCGAAAGTTCCAGTATTTCTTTTACAGAACGTTTAGTCCGTCCCAGCTCAACTGTTACTTGCAATGGAATATCAAGCAGCATATTTAAATTGCGTGCTTCTGACTGTGTAATATTTGCCGATTCGAAGCTCGCAAATTGAGCTTGCTGTACATTTGCCGGTGGTGCTGTATAAGCGGGCTGCTGATAAACAGGTTGCTGTTGCTGATATGCTTGCTGTTGCACTGGTTGCTCATATATTGGCTGCTGATAGACCGGCTGCTGTGCTGGCTGCTCATACATTGGTTGCTGAACAGGTTGTTCAAACATCGGTTGCTGCTGTGCAGTCGGTTGTTGTGCCTGCTGCATTGGCTGCTGTTGTGTCGGCTGAACTGGCGTAGGCTCCACTGTTGTTGTTGCAGTAAGAGGCTCATCAGTTTCTCCCATTAATGACTTTACTATCTTTTTACTAAACTTTAAAGGTAATAATTGCATTAAATTCGAATCGATCAATTCACCGATACGCAATCTGAATGAAATTTTCACTAATAATTCATCTGTTGGAATAGTGTCTGTGCCTTCATTTTGTGAAATGTTCAGTAAATCAATTGTCGGCGGTGAAATATCAACCTTTTGGTTAAATACTGTTGACATGGAAGTCGCAGCTGAACCCATCATCTGATTCATTGCTTCTTGAACAGCACTTAACTGGATTTCACTTAATTCAGGTCTTGGATTTATACCATCGCCACCTAGCATTAAATCTGCAATAATGGCAGCATCCGATTGTTTGATGACAAGCAGGTTCATTCCTGATAATCCAGTTGTATACTCTACTTGTACTGCAACATATGGATGAGGGAATTCCTGTTCCAGATGATTGCGGTTAATCATTGAAATACTCGGCGTTGTAATTTCTACTTTTTGACCTAGTAATGAAGATAATGCAGTTGCCGAACTGCCGAACGAGATATTACCTACCTCACCTAATGCATCAATTTCTATTGGAGTTAAGTGATCCTCAACTTTAATTTCTTCTTGCGGACTTGCTGTATTTGCAGAAAAATCCTCCAGCGTTTCGCCCCTTAATAGAGCCTCAATTTCTTCTTGGGAGAGCATTTCATCACTCATCTTCGTCTCCTCCTTTCAAAGGGTCGATAATTTGAACAGCCATTTTATTATTCAATTTCCCTGGCTGAACAGTAAATTTCGGTAAACTGCCGACTTTTAGTGTTAACGGATTTTCAATTTTTTGATTTAACGGAATGACATCACCGACAGCCATTGTCAGGAAATCTTCAATGGTAATATCCGTCGTTCCTAACTCTGCAATTACGGGTAATTTAGCTTGTTTCACACGAGTTTCAAGCATTTTCGTTTGTTCCGGTGAAATTTCCTTCGTATTCGTCTGCATCCAGTAGCGAACAGATAAATTCGGAACGATCGGCTCTAATACAACATGCGGGATACAAATATTGATCATCCCTGTCGTTTCTCCGATGATTGTATTAAATGAAATGACAACAACAGTCTCATTTGGCGAAATCATCTGTAAAAACTGTGGATTTACTTCCAATTCCACAAGCATCGGATCGATTTCCGCAACATTCTCCCATGCTTCACGCAAATTATCAAAAGAACGCTCGAATAAATTCGTCATGATTTTCGTTTCGATTTCAGTTAAATTATCAACATTGCTATGACTTCCCCCTGCTCCGCCCATCAAGCGGTCTAGCATCGAATAGGCGATGTTCGGGTTAATCTCCATTAAAATATTGCCATCCAAAGGCGGAACCTCAAATACATTGATCAATGTCATGTTTGGGATGGAACGAACAAATTCTTCAAACGGAATTTGGTCAACAGATGCAACTGTAATTTGGACATAGCTTCTTAACTGTGCAGAAAAGAAAGTTGTTAACAGTCGCGCAAAGTTTTCATGTATACGGGTCAAACTTCGGATTTGGTCTTTTGAGAAGCGCAGAGCCCGCTTAAAGTCATATACTTTTACTTTTCGTGTCTCATCTTCTTTTTTTATGTCTTCTGCAGACATCTCTCCGGTCGATATTGCTGATAAGAGCGCATCAATTTCGGATTGCGACATTATATCTCCTGCCATTTGCCCACCTCCATTTCAAAAATTAAAATTGTGTAGTACTGATTACTGAAGTACGTATGAAGTAATATACACTTGCGTAACTTCCCCTTCTTGCATTAACTCATTCACTTGGGATTTAATTGCATCTTGGAATGTAATTTTCCCTTGCTTACCTTCTAAAGCTTCTTCTTCCATTTCAGAAAGTTCCTGAATTACGATATTTTTCACTTGGAAATCTCGTTTAAACAACTCTTCACCAGCTTTTTTATCTGATGCCTGAATTTTCAATGTAATTCGGACAAAGCTTCCATCTGCTAAGTTCGTCGTAATCTCAGGAATGTCTACCGATGATTCGATGATTTCATCAATCGTTGGACCATCCGGCTTCTCTTTGTTGAGCTGTGTCAATAACACAACGACAATAACACCGAATAATGTAATCGTCACTAATATAATTAGCATAATTGTCAGTAATTTATTATTCTTCATCTTCTTCACCTCTAAGATGCGGGTTAGATAATACTTGGACTTGCTGATAGAATGTCTTCACCTTTTGCCGCACCTGTTCTTCAGTCTCTAACACAATGAATTTACGTCCAGTCGTCAGCGTAATTTGGGTGTCCGGAAATGCTTCAACTGTTTCTATGTATAAAGCATTTAAAGTAAATGCTTTACCGTTAAGGCGAGTCACCTCGATCATTGAAATAGGGCCGGACCTGACTTGAGAGCCGGCCCGCCCCCCTTCTATAATGAATTTTTCAATGAATTTCAAATGAACTTAAACTATCGTTTTAAGTTAACAAGCTCTTGTAAAATTTCATCCGACGTTGTAATAATACGAGAGTTTGCCTGGAAACCGCGCTGTGCAACAATCATCTCTGTGAATTCTTCAGAAAGATCCACGTTGGACATTTCCATGAAGCCCGAGTTAACTGAGCCGATACCAGCTTGTGTACCTACTTGAACTAATGGGTCTCCAGAGTTAGCCGTTACTTGGAAATAGTTAGAACCTGTTTTTTCTAGACCCGATGCGTTAGGGAACTTTGCTAATAATGTCTGACCAGCAAACTGTAATTTACCATTTACATCCACATAATAGATCGAACCATCCTGTGAAATAGACATAGATTGCGCATTTGTTGGAATCTTAATTGGCGCAATTTCATCTGCAATAGTAATTGCCCCTTCTTCATATAGGTTATCCGTACCAATTGTACCCGCAGCTGTTTCCTTATCTGCATCGGCATTGCTTATTGCTGCTTCATCAACTTCATCATAAATCTCCGCATTTGGTAAACCCACTAAATATTTACCGTCGCCATTTACGACATAGCCATTGCGATCCATATAAAAGTTCCCGGCGCGGGTATAAAGTGTATTAGTAAAACCATTTTCAGTAATTAACCCCTCTTCATCTGGACCAACAACTGAATCTCCTACCATAAAGAATCCATCACCTGATATTGCCATATCTAACGTACGACCCGTAGTTTGCATTGACCCGGGATTATGGATCGTATCAATCGCAGCTAATTGAGAGCCTAAACCGACTTGTACAGCATTTACACCACCGCGCGTAGCAGATGGACCTGATGCCCCTGTCTGTGTTTGCGAAATTAAATCTTTAAAAATAGTACGCTCTTTCTTATACCCATACGTATTAACGTTTGCGATGTTATTCCCAATCACGTCTAATTTTGTCTGGAAGTTTTTTAAACCTGATATACCTGAATACATTGAACGTAACATAAAATGTCGTTCTCCCTTCGTTTTTCACATCTGTTTTTTAGTTCAGCCGTCTCGATCATTCAACGACTGTAGGCTTCCTTACTTCTGAAGGTCCGGCCTATAAAAGGATTGTTCCATCAATATTGGTAAATAGTTGCTGTTTTGCTTCATTACGATCCAATGCCGTAATAACCGTCGCATTTTTTGCACTTACAATTAATGCAGCCTGATCTAACAGGACTAACGGCTGCTTCACACCTTTATTTTTTGCCTCAAATACTTTTTCTGAAATTTGCTGCCATTCACGATCTGTTATAGAAATATTTCGTTCATTCAAACGTTCTGAAGCATGCTTGCTTATTTTTAATTCCTCACCGGTCGCCTGTTTTAAATGGTCCATAAAGGACTGCTTTGAAACTTGGTCTGTATGCTGCTTTACTACTGGCTTTATCGGTGGATGGTAAGGGATATGTTGAATATTGACTCGATTCATCAGCCCCCCCCCTTATTCTGTTACATTTTCATTTTGGGCTGTCTGAGAACTCACCGTAAATTGGTCTTTTGTCAAACGGGAACCGTCATTTAAAATGTATTCGATATTCACATTATTTGTTTTTATTGCTTCAATGATCGCCTCAACGACCTGATCTCCATCTGTATATTGAACGGTCTCTCCGATCAGCTGGCTTGCTTCTGCTAATGGATTTCCTGCTGGAACTGTCGGCTGTGTCTCACTCGTACTACCAAGAATCGATGAAATATTGCCTGGTTTAATTTCCTTACCATCAGCCAGTACAAACACGGCCTCACCACCAACAAATTTCAATTCTTTAATAGTGCCTGTTCCTTCGTTGTAGATCGGCTTATTATCCGCATCCACTTTGTCTGTAATCTCATGCCACTTCACTTCTTTGCCTACAAATGTTGTATAACTCATCAATTGTGACTGTTGCTGTGATTGAAGTAAATTCTCCATCGCTTTTGTCATATTCTGCATTTGTTCCAGCGATGAAAATTGGGCCATCTGAGAAATGAATTCTTTGTCATCCATTGGGCTTGTTGGATCCTGGTTTTGCAATTGGGTAATTAATATTTTTAGAAACGCATCTTTTCCGAGCGCACCGTTATCCTGTTTATCCGTTACTTTGAAATTTGCATTATTTGCCGGTAAATAATAATCATTTGAAATTGGGTTTGCCACTTATTCTACCTCCTCACTTAATAGATCTTTAAACGATAGACTTTCTTCATCTAGGGTATCTTCATTATTTTCTTGTTTTTCTTCATCTTTTTGACGGAAGAAATTATTAAAGAAGTTTTGATCACGCGCATTTCGATCGGCATCCTGTAAAGACTGTGCAACATCGATTCGTTCCATTTGAATATTCTGAGAGACGAAACCGGCTTTTAACTGGTTAATATTATTTTCCAGTAATTCTTTCCCCATCGCTGTCGTTGCCAATAATCGGGCAGTCATGATTCCATCTTTTTGAACTAATTCAATTCGAATTTGACCGAGGTTTTCCGGAAACAGTTTCAGAAATAATTTCATATTACCTGGCTGTCCTGAAAGCTGGCTGCGATTGATCAAGTTTTGAATTTCTTTTATTAATGCATCCGACTGTGCCGGCTTTTCAGCGGGTAATGTAACGGTCACGGTTTTTGTCTGTGTCACTTGCTGCTGTAAATGACCGGCTGTTTGCGTATCCGTTTCAACCTTTACGGTCGTCTGCTGGTTTTGAGTAGACTGTTGGCCTTGCTGTACTACTTGTTGGAAAGTTGTAGTTTTTACAGTACTCTGCTCTGTCCCAGCTGATTTCTGAGCTTCATTCGCCAATGCCAGTAACGCATCTTTTAAACTGGCTAATTGGATTTCCTGTTGATAGACAGTATCGACTTTACTTCCGGCCAATTGAGCTAACTTTAACAGCTGGACAATTCGCTGCAATTCTTTTGGTTGCACATTGTTTTGATCAGGCTTCTGCACAGCTGCCAATACTTCATTTAAAATATGCGGTGCCTGCTCTATAAGAGACCAAACATCCGTAATTTCTTGCTTTGCATCGCCTAATAACTGTTCAATAATTTGACTCAACTCCGCTTTTGTTATTCCTAAAAGCTCCGTTAAGTTATCTAAAGTCATTAGTTCGTCCAATGCGATTGGTGTACTTTCTTCACCTACTAATGCAAATAATCCCGACTCATCCATTTCAACACCTAATTGCTCAAGTAAACTTTCCAGTGAGTCCTCTTCTAAAATCCCGGAAATACTTTCAGCTAGCGGCGGTTCTGTCATTTCCGGTTGCTTGGCAGTTGGAGCAGATGACTTTGTAATCATCGAATTAAACACACTTCCAAATGCTTTTGAATCCGGCTTTTCTGATTTCACTATGTTTGGCTGGATATCTTGCTTCGGCATTTTTACTGTTTGTAACATTGCGATATTCATTTACTACACCTCCCTCCATTCAAGGACTATTGCTGTGATAAAAGCTCTGTATAGCGGGCAGCATCTGCCGGCTCCATTTTTGCGAAAATAGCTGATAATGTATCGGGTTTCATCTCCGACAGAATACGCACGCTTTCTGTATCACTCATTTCAACAAGTATAGGAGCTGCTTTTCTAGCAGACATTTTTTCGAAAGTAGACAGAATCTCTTTGAATTCTTTTTTCGTCTCTTCCTGATCACGCTGAAGTTTTTCAATTTCAAACAGCAATCGCTCCTGTTCGATTAAAAGCTCTTCCTTTTCAGTCGCTGATGCGTCAATTTGTGTTTGCAGCTGGGAAATTTGCGCTTCCTTCTCTTGAATTTCCGCTTGCAGCTCTACTACTTTTTGTTCATTTAATGAGCTGTTTTCTACTACTCCACCTTTTTCATCCGAGCTGATAAAGGGGATTTTCTCAATTGCCTCATCCGCTATTTTAAACACGTTATATTCCGTCATAGTTGAAATAATCAATAAAATTGCGATGAGAAACATGATCGGGATTAAAAATAGGTAGAAAAACTTTTTGAAAAAACCTGGAGATTGGCTTTCCAACTCCATTTCTTCCACTTGTTCCATCGTATTTTTTATTTTTTTTGCCACGGAATCACCTGATTTCCTTCTTGTAATACGCAATTGTTGAAAGCTCATCCAGCTGTATTGCTTCTATATGAAGTTGATCTTCTATAAATCTTTCATGATCTCTTTCACGCATTTTTTCATATTTGCGTACTTCCAAACTTTTTTCCAATAATTTTTGCTCATGCCAATTCATTTTTGCCCGTGCCTGTATTACTTTTTGCTGTGCATCCTCGATTGTTTTTTCCATACTATCGATAAATTTCGAATAATGGTTAATTTCATCAATGGATGATCCTATTTTTAACCGTTCCTGCTGATATTCGATTAAATCTTCTTTTTTCTTTAACAGGTCATACAGCTTTGTAGCAATTTCCTCAAAAACATGCACGGATTCTTTAAAAGCCAGTTCCGATTCCGTTTTTTCCTGATCTTTTACAACAAGAATTTTTTCAAAACGATAATTGTATTTCATAGTTAACGGGCACCACCATTCGATAATGCGATAATTTCATTGACTGTTTGATCGATCGAAATTTTATCTTTATACCCTTGCTTTAAAAATTCCGTAATGAGCGGCTCATACATAATTGCTTCATCGATTTCCTTTGATGTGCCGCGCTTATAGGCCCCGATATTGATCAGGTCCTCCGATTTTGAATAGCTGTAGTATAATTCCCGCAATCGGCTCGCTGCATGCACATGTTCAGGCTGTGCAATATGATTCATCAAACGACTTACACTTTTTAATACGTTAATCGCAGGATACTGGCCTTTATTGGCAAGATTCCGGTCCAGTACAATATGACCGTCCAAAATCCCCCGTACCGCATCTGCAATTGGTTCATTCATATCATCACCGTCAACTAGCACTGTATAAAATGCAGTAATTGTCCCATTTATATTCGTTCCTGACCGTTCCAATAATGTTGGTAATATTGCAAAAACAGATGGTGTATAACCTCTTGTAGCAGGCGGTTCACCGATTGCCAGTCCAATTTCGCGCTGTGCCATCGCAACACGGGTTACAGAATCCATCATTAACATGACGTTCTTTCCGCGATCCCTAAAATATTCTGCAATGGCTGTCGCGGTAAATGCCGCTTTAATCCGCATTAATGCCGGCTGATCACTGGTAGCCGCTACGACAACCGACCTTTGTAACCCTTCTGGACCTAAATCCCGTTCGATAAACTCCCGTACTTCACGTCCACGTTCTCCTACAAGCGCAATGACATTGATATCTGCTTCCGTGTTTCGGGCAATCATACCAAGCAATGTACTTTTTCCGACGCCCGATCCTGCAAATATACCTACACGCTGACCGCTGCCAACTGTTAGCATTCCGTCAATCGCCTTTACCCCGACCTCTAACTGTTCGTTAATCGGCGGACGACTTAAAGGATTTGGCGGCTCTTTTTCCGTTGGTACTGTCATTAATCCTTTTGGCAATGGTTGTCCATCAAACGGGTTACCCATCGCATCAAGAACTTTCCCAATCAGTTCAGGACCTACTTTCACTTCCAGCGGTGAGCCTGTCCCCTCTACAAGACAGCCAATCGAAATTTCCTTCAGCGAAGAGTATGGCATTAAAATCACAATCTCATCTTTAAAACCTACTACCTCCGCCAGCATAACTTGCGGACCGTTTTTCGATGTTTGAATATGGATTTTACATACGTCACCGATGGAACTTTCAGGACCTTGGGACTCAATCATCAAGCCGACAACTCTCGTCACTCTACCATACTTTTTAAATGTATTAAGATTAGGAATTTGTTCAACTAATTGAGCCATTTTCATCCTTATCATTCCTTACTTTCGATTAGTTCGTATAACTGTCTGCGAAGCTCCTGCAACTGTTCATCTATTGAAACGACGATGCGTCCATGATTTGTTTCGATATAACTTTCCGAATCTAGTAAATCTTCATTGACAAATACCATGAACGGAACATTTACCGGAAACATTTCCGCTAATTCCTTTTGTTGCTCTGTTACAATCGGATGATATTTTGGCGAAACATATAATTTAATTTCTTTCATTTCACGTGCTTCTTTTAAACCACGTCGTACAATGGAAACGAATATTTCATCGTCACGGTCAAGTGTTGTATGAATGATGCGTTCTGCAGCTGTTAATGCCAGTTCCAAAAGGACTGCCTCCTGTGACTCAATATAGGAAGCTGCATTTTTTTGTGCATTTGCCATCGCCTCATTTGCCGTTTGTAAAGACTGCTGCATCGTTGCATTTGCCTTTTGTACGCCATCCTCATACCCTTGCGCAAAACCGCCTTCATAAGCTTCCTGCTGAAGAATGATTTTTTCTTCTTCCCACGATTGCTTTAACGCTTCAATTTCCGCAAGCTGCTCTTTTCGATATTGCTCAAATTGGGCTTTTTGCTGTTCGATTTCATCATTTGCCTGTTCCAGCATTTGCTGACGTTCAGCTTCAATGTCTATTGTTTTTTGTTGTGACAATTCCTCTATACGTTCATCTTCCGTTTTCCCATAATGAATCGGCTCGAAGAAATTTTGAAGTTTAATTTCTACTATTGATGAATCTTCGGGTTGCTGTGCATTTGTTAAACGGATGATTTTAGACAATTACATCATCTCCTCCGCCACGTGCAATTATAATTTCACCTGCATCTTCTAAACGTCGGATAACTGCTACAATTCGAGACTGTGCTTCTTCTACATCACGCAAGCGTACTGGCCCCATAATATCCATTTCTTCACGGAATGTATCCGCCATGCGTTGGGACATATTGCGGAAAATAATCTCTTTTACTTCTTCTGACGAAACTTTCATCGATAATAATAAGTCTTCGTTTTCACAGTCACGAATAACACGCTGGATTGAACGATTATCGAGTGTAACGATATCTTCAAACACAAACATGCGCTTTTTAATTTCTTCGGCTAGTTCCGGATCTTGAATTTCAAGTGCATCAAGAATCGTTTTCTCAGTTTGACGGTCCACACCATTCAATACTTCCACGACCGCATCTACACCGCCTGTTTCTGTGTAATCCTGTGTAACAGTAGATGATAGTTTTCGCTCTAAAACGGACTCAATTTCACTAATGACTTCCGGAGACGTCGATTCCATAATTGCAATACGCTTTGCAATATCCGCTTGTACTTCCTGTGGTAACGAAGAAAGAATAACCCCCGCTTGCCCTGGTTCTAAATAAGATAGGATAAGGGCAATTGTTTGGGGATGTTCATTTTGAATAAAATTGAAAATTTGTGCCGGATCTGCTTTTCTGGCAAAGTCAAATGGTCTAACTTGTAATGACGAAGTTAAACGATTCAGTATCGCCTGTGCCTGTTCAGCACCTAATGCTTTTTCCAGTACCGTCTTCGCATACCCGATACCGCCTTGCGTAATATAATCCTGCGCAAGTGCAATTTGATGAAATTCTTCTATAATCTCTTCTTTGACAGTCGATTCCACTCTTTTAACACTTGAAATTTCCAGTGTCAGACGTTCAATTTCCTCTTCACTTAAATGCTTATATACAGAAGCCGAAACTTCCGGTCCTAGAGAAATTAACAGTAAAGCCGCCTTTTGCTTTCCTGATAGGTCTTTATCTTTCTTGGACACAGCGGAACCTCCTATTAATCTTCAGCAATCCAGCTACGCAATAGTTTCGCAAAATCTTCCGGCTTATCTTTAGCCATTTTCTCTAATTGCTTACGGCGTACAGTCGCTTCAGTTTCTTTTTCTTCGGAAATATCTTCTATTTCAATTAATTGCTGTTGCTGTTCTAAAATTTCCAGCTCTTCTTCATCTTGTTTACGTCGACGTGCACGCAACACATTAATAACTAGTAATATAATTGCAACAACTAATATACCGCCAATTACCCAAACCCACCATGGAATAACTGATTGTGGCTGATCTTCCGCTGTATCATTTCCTTGGAATTGCTGTACAGACACGACAATGCGATTTGCAATATCTTCGTCTGTCAGATTACCGGCAGCTTCTTGATCAATCGAAGTACGGACTATTGTCGATAAAATTTGTTCAATATCTGTGCGAACACCTTGATCGAACCCCTCTTCTGTATTTGGAGGGTCTACCATTACTTGAATACCCAAATTACGAATTTTGTAAGGACTTTCCTGTATCTCACGGCGAATGCGGTTAACATCATTGTTAATCGTCTCTTCTACTCGTTCATAATCGCCGTCACCGTTTGTTCCTTCTACATAATCCACAAAGTTATCTGTTACACTTCCCGCTTCAGTCGTACCTTCTGCAGCTCCTGCAGCACCGCCCGAGTAAGTTTCTGTAATACGTTGGGCACTTATTTCAATACCCTCCATATTCTCCTCATCAACAGGTCGGACCAGGTTTTCTTCGCGATTTTCTTTTTTAAAGTCAATATCGGCCGATACATTTACTACAACTTTATCCGGACCGATTAACGTACCGAGCATTTGCTGCACTTGGCGCTGCAAATCACGCTCAATTGTTTTCTTCACTTCCATTTGTCCAGTAACTGAATCGATTCCACCGTCTCCATTTTCTGCTGAAGCCAGATCATAATATTCAGAATACTGATTCATGATCGTGATATTTTCTTTAGGTAAATTCGGGATACTCATCGATACTAAATTAAATAATCCTTTAATTTGGTCGTCTGAGAACTTGTGTCCAGGTGCTGTATCCAATACAATTGCAGCCTGCGCTTCACCTTTGGCATCTTTAAGAAAGACACCTTCTTCAGGTAAAGTAATCATGACACTTGCATCTTTTACTCCTTCGAATTTCCGAACTAAATTCGCCAGATCCGTTTCGATCGTCGCTTGCTTAATTACGTTAAATTCATTGTCTGTCATCCCAAAGCCTGCGTTAGAAGTAAAAAAAGACGTGTCAATTTCCCCAGAATCAGGATAACCCTGGGCTGCTAATGACACTTGTAAGTCCTGTACTTGATTTTCCGGCACTAAAATTACTGTCCCGCCATTTGTCACTTCGTACGTTACACCTTGTGAAGCAAGCACTTCCGTAATTCTCCCTACTTCAGCTTGAGACATCTCAGGAAATAACTGAGCCATTGTCGTACGTGTTGAGAAATACGTAATTGCAGCTGCAATCGCAATAACAGCAACAAACGCCCCGATTAGTGCGCCTTTTTGATTTTTTGTACGACTTTGCCAGAAACCGGTTGAGTCGCTTTTAATTTTTGTAAGTCGTTCATTCATTATGAATCCTCCGCTTAAAGTGAATGCCCAACAATTCGTCAGTCGTTTTTCAAATCATTATACACTCATACGCATAATTTCTTGATAAGCTTCCACAGCTTTATTACGAACTTCAATTGTTGTGTTTAAAGTAACACTTGCTTTTTGTGCAGCAATCATCACTTCAAATAAATCAACATCTCCACCGTTAATTAATTTTTGAGTCATTGTATCCGATGTTTTTTGATGTTCAGTGACACTTGCAATCGCTTCTTTTAATGTATCCGCAAATTGCTGTTGGGCATTTGCAGGAGTCAGTTGATTCTGAACATTTACTTCATTCACAGATTGTGCAGGAGACATGAATGTTATTGGATTAATCGCCATTTAAATATCACCCTTTCCCGATTTCTAATGCTTTTGTCAACATGTTCTTATTGGCATTAAAAGCAGTAATATTGGCTTCATAAGAGCGGCTCGCCGAAATCAGATCAACCATTTCTTTTAATACGTCAACATTCGACATTTGGACATACCCTTCTGCATTCGCATCGGGATGTGATGGATCATACATCAATTTAAAAGGGGTTTCCGTATCTTCTTTAATAGAACTTACTTTAACACCGTTACCGACACCGTTTTTTTCCGTTTTTCCGATTGCCATATTTAAAAAGTTAGAAAATTGGCCTTCCTGCTCTTTTAATGTGACAGATTTTTTCCGGTATGGCTCCCATTCTCCATTTACTTGCTTCGCTCGCGTTGTATCGACATTGGCAATGTTGGAGGAAATTACATCCATTCGTAATCGCTGTGTCGTTAATGCAGAAGCTGTCGTATTCATACTATGAAAAATCGACATCGCTATCTTCCTCCTTTAACAACATTATTCAATGTTGAAAATTTACTGCTGACACGATCTATAAGCGCATTATAGTAAATGGTGTTTTCAGCCAGCTTTGCTTGTTCAGCATCCATGTTTACAGCATTTCCATTTGCTCTGCTGCGGAAGTTTTCATTTGAATACACACCGCTGCTTCCAATATTAATTTTAAAATCATAATGCCTCGCATCTGTGCGATACGCAGGAATCGTGGCTTGCTTTGCATTATTTAATACGTCTTTGAAGCTTACTTCTTTTGTTTTATAGTTTGGTGTGTCAACATTCGCTATATTTTGTGTAATTGCTTTATTTTTCAATGTTGCATAGGAAAGTCCCTTTTCCAGACTACTTATCGTCCCGCCAAATAAATCCAAATTTCTCACCTCGTTCATATTTCGCTAAATTTTGCGCACAGAAACTTAATAATACAATTGTAATTATATTAAACCTTAGTGTCTATCGACTTTAGACCCTTTCGAATAGTCACAAGGAACTATTTTTATGTTTAAAAAATAACAGTTAACTATATATTAGTTCAAATATTTTTCGACATTTCATTTTATCCTATTATTTAGACCTACGTAAACATTATAGGTGACAGAAAGTTATTATATATTTTTTTAATATAGATTTTCAAGCTGGAAGAAATACTATTTAATTCCTTAAACATCATACATTAAATCCCTTTATATTAATATTTATATATATACATTTCATAAATTTGTAACAAATCGTTTGTCATATGAATTCTATCACCATTTAGGTCTAAAAGATATTTATTTTTTAAATTTAACAAAGACCATATACCTAATTATATAATAAAAACTCTTAAAATACTCGTTCCAACTCTCGTTATTCGACAATATTCTGCATTTTCTTAATTAAAAATAAATAAAAAAACAGCAAGGAGGAAAACCTCCTTGCTGTGTATGAATATCTCTTACTTCATTTTAATTTCTGCTAAAGCGTTCAGGAACTTATCGTTTAATACTTTAATATACGTTCCTTTCATACCTAATGAACGTGATTCAATTACACCAGCAGACTCCAGTTTACGTAATGCGTTTACGATAACCGAACGTGTAATACCAACACGGTCAGCAATTTTCGAAGCAACTAGTAAGCCTTCGTTACCATCTAATTCTTCAAAAATATGCTCGATTGCTTCAAGCTCAGAATAAGATAATGAATTGATTGCCATTTGGACAACTGCTTTTGAACGTGCTTCTTCTTCAATTTCTTCTGATTTTTCACGTAAAATTTCCATACCAACTACTGTTGCACCGTATTCAGCTAAAATAAGATCATCATCTTCAAACTGATCGCTAATACGCGCTAACATTAACGTACCTAAACGCTCACCGCCACCAATAATAGGAACAATTGTTGTTAAACCTGATGCAAATAGGTCCTTATTTTCCACTGGGAATGCAGTATGTTCATTGTTAATATCTAAATTTGAAGAAGTTTCTGTAATATTAAATAAGTTTTGTGTATATTCTTCAGGGAATTGGCGCTCTTCGAACATTTTCTTAATGCGCTCATTCTCGATTTGTTGGTGAATTGAAATGCCAAGCAACTTACCTTTACGGCTTACGATAAAGACGTTACTTTCGATAATATCGCCTAAAGTATTGGCCATCTCTTTAAAGTTAACTGGTTTACCAGCAGATGCTTGTAACATTGCGTTGATTTTTCGTGTTTTTGTTAATAAATTCATTTCTGTTTCCTCCTACGGAACGTTTCGTTTTAATTCACTTAATATTCTAAAGGTTTTTACAATTTAAAGATACTAATTCAACTTATACTTAAAGAATAAATTGCGATAAATCTTTGTTTTTTACTATATTCGCCAATTTTTGATCGACATAGTTCGGTGTAATGTCGATATGAGCGGGTGCAATTTCCGAAGCTTCAAAGGAAAGTTCCTCAAGCAAGCGTTCTAAAATGGTGTGCAGTCGGCGTGCACCAATGTTATCTGTCTCCTGATTTACTTCTGTTGCAATTTCCGCAATACGTTCAATCGCTTCGTCCGTAAAGTTCAGCGTAACACCTTCTGTTTCAAGCAATGCTTTATACTGCAATATTAACGATTGATCTGGTTCTTTTAAAATACGAACAAAATCATCTTTCGTTAACTTTTCGAGTTCGACGCGAATCGGGAATCGTCCTTGCAATTCAGGAATAAGATCGCTCGGTTTCGATATATGGAAAGCACCTGCTGCAATAAAGAGCATATAATCTGTTTTTACAGTGCCGTATTTTGTCGTAACTGTGGATCCTTCCACAATCGGTAATATGTCACGCTGAACGCCTTCACGGGATACTTCCGCCGATGAAGAACCTTTGCTTGCAATTTTATCGATTTCATCAATAAAAATAATACCAGCCTGTTCTGCACGCTGGATCGCTTCACTAGACAATGCATCCGTATCGATCAGCTTGTTTGCTTCTTCTTGTGTTAATAAACGACGCGCATCCTTTACTTGGACTTTGCGTTTTTTTGTCTTTTTCGGCATTAAATTAGATAGCATATCTTGCATACCGTTCGCATTATCCATATTCATACCAGGCATTGCATCAAAAAGAGATGGGGCATTTTCCGTTACTTCTATTGTTACCCATTGCTCTTCTAATTTTCCGTCTTTTAAATCTTGGGCAATTTGCGCACGTCGTGTACGAATTTCCGGTTCATCCTGATTTGCTGTATCTTCTTGAGACGACTCTTTTTGTCCGAACAGCATTTCAAAAGGATTTTGCGTAAGCTTTTCTTTCACTTTAGAGGGTACAAGCAGTTTAACGAGTATATCATTCGCATTACGCTCCGCCTGTCCCTTTACACTTTCGAACATTTCATCCTTCACAAGTCGACGAGAAGCTTCTACCAAATCGCGTACCATTGATTCGACATCACGCCCAACATAACCAACTTCCGTGAACTTTGTCGCTTCCACTTTAATAAACGGAGCATTCGTCAGTTTTGCGATTCTGCGTGCAATTTCTGTTTTACCTACCCCGGTAGGTCCAATCATTAAAATATTTTTCGGTATGACTTCTGTTTTTAATTCTTCGCTTAATAAAGAGCGGCGGTACCGGTTACGCAACGCAACTGCAACTGCACGTTTTGCTGTTTCCTGGCCAACAATATGCCGGTTTAATTGTTCCGTAATTTGTCTTGGTGTTAAATTGATCACAGTCATTATAATACCTCCAAGATAATATTATGGTTTGTAAACACACAAATATCCGCAGCGGTCGTCAGCGCAGCCTCTGCGATTTCTTTTGCCGATAAATGATCGCCCGCATGTTTTTTTAATGCTCTGCCAGCTGATAATGCATAGTTTCCACCTGACCCAATTGCTAAAATGCCATCGTCCGGCTCAATGACTTCACCAGTACCTGAAACAAGGAGCAATGTTGATTTATCCATTACAAGCAGCATCGCTTCCAGTTGACGGAGCATTTTATCTCCTCGCCATTGCTTCGCTACCTCTACCGAAGCTCTTTGCAGGTTACCATTATATTCATTCAGTTTTGCCTCAAACATTTCGAATAATGTAAAAGCGTCCGCAACAGAACCTGCGAAACCTGCCAGTACTTTCCCATTAAACAGACGTCTGACCTTACGTGCCGTATGCTTCATTACAACTGCATTTCCCAATGTCACCTGACCATCACCAGCCATTGCGCATTCACCGTTGTGATGAATAGCGAAAATCGTTGTCGCATGAATTTGACCCATTCTTTATTTCCTCCTTAACTATGCTCGCGGATGACTATTCATATATGTCTTTCTTAAAGCTTCCTTCGTTACATGAGTATAAATTTGAGTTGAAGATAAATTGGCGTGCCCAAGTAATTCCTGGACTGTACGCATATCTGCCCCATTATTCAATAAATGCGTAGCAAATGTATGTCGCAACATATGTGGATAAATTTTCGTATGCATACTGGCATTGTCAATCATCTCACTTAATATATAACGCACACCACGGGTAGTAAGTTCGCCACCGCGCATATTGACAAAAACTTTCTGATGATTTTCCTTCTTCATTAATGTCGGACGGACTTGTTCTATATAACGTATAAGTGCATCATGCGCATATTGACCGAACGGAATAATTCGCTCTTTCCGGCCTTTTCCCATTACACGGACGATATTGTAATGAAAATCGATATCTGTCAGTTCCAAACTGACACACTCGCTCACACGCATTCCAGTCGCATAAAGAAGTTCCAACAGCGCCATATTACGAATTTGAATCGGCTCATCGCCTTCATTTTTCTCGAATAGTTCCTTCAATTCTTCCTCATAAAAAAAGCTCGGTAATCGCTCTTCCTTTTTCGGATGATAAAGTGAACGAAACGGAGCATCATCAATATTCTGTTCTCGATTTAAAAAACGGAAAAAAGAACGGATCGATGAGATTTTCCTGGAAATTGAAGTTCTTGCTTTTTGTTCATCATAAAGCTTTGTTACATATAGACGTGCATGGATATACTCAACTTCTGCAATTTTTTGGATACCCTCAGCGTGCAAAAATGCAAAAAATTCTTCTAAATCAGAAGTATATTCGCGAACAGTATGTAGGGAAAAGTTTTTTTCTAGTTGCACGTAGCGAATAAATTGATCAAGCTGACTTTGCAAATTTTCATCCATCGTGTATACCCCCTGTTATTGCAAAAGAGAAATGATGTTGTATGAATAAATATGTTCATTTTCCTACTAAAAAAACACACATATTGACACTATACCTATTATGAATACTTTTCAAGTAAAATTTGCTGGAGTTATTCAACTTCTTTGTATTATTCGACAAATTTCGCAATATCATGTCAAGCAATACTAATTTTTATAGCCATTTACAAAAAATCACCGCAAAATTAAAAGCCCCTAAAGTATAACAATCTTTAAGGGCTTTACGCAATTAAATTGCCTGATTATTAATAAAATTCTGAATCACTTCTAATGCGCGGTCAGCATGGCGTTCAGCACGCTCAGGCTTTGATTTGATGCGTTCGCCAAGTTCCGGGAAAATCCCGAAGTTCACGTTCATCGGCTGGAAGTTTTTCGCATCTGTATGAGTAATGTATCGAGCCATTGCACCTAATGCTGTTTCATGCGGGAAGTAAAGCAACTCTTGACCTAACGCCATGCGAGCTGCATTAATTCCGGCAATCAGACCACTGCCGGCAGATTCTACATAACCTTCAACACCTGTCATCTGACCGGCGAAGAAAAGGTTTGGACGTGCTTTCAACTGATATGTCTGTGTCAGCACTTTTGGAGAATTGATAAAAGTATTACGGTGCATTACGCCGTAGCGTACAATTTCCAAATTTTCTAAACCCGGAATCATCGAGAATACACGTTTTTGTTCCGGCCATTTTAAATGTGTTTGGAAACCTACTAAATTATAAAGTGTCCCCGCTGCATCATCTTGTCGTAACTGAACTACAGCATATGGACGCTTATCCGTTTTCGGATCTTCCAGACCAACAGGTTTCATCGGTCCGAATGTCATCGTTTTTTCACCGCGTGCGGCCATTACTTCAATTGGCATACACCCTTCGAAATACTTTTCTTTTTCGAATTCTTTTAGCGGTGCACATTCTGCTGTAATAAGCGCTTCACGGAAAGCGTCAAATTCTTCTTTCGTCATCGGACAGTTCAAGTATGCCGCTTCACCTTTGTCATAGCGTGATTTCAAGTACACTTTATCCATATTGATCGAATCTTTCTCAATGATCGGTGCTGCCGCATCATAGAAGTACAAATAGTCTTCCCCTGTTAGGCCTTGGATTTGTTTTGCCAATGCTTCAGAAGTTAATGGACCTGTTGCGATTACTGTAATGCCTTCTGGAATTTCAGTTACCTCTTCATTAATTACCTCGATTAACGGGTGGCTTTTCACCTTTTCTGTTACGATTCCTGCAAATTCATGACGGTCAACGGCTAACGCACCGCCGGCAGGTACAGAACTATTGTCTGCTGCTGCAATAATAACAGAGTCCAATTTACGCATTTCCTCTTTAATTACACCGACAGCATTTGTCAGTCCGTTTGCACGTAAAGAGTTTGAGCATACAAGCTCTGCGAATTTATCTGTATGATGTGCCGGTGTTTGTTTTACTGGGCGCATTTCATATAAACGTACCTTCACACCGCGCTTTGCAATCTGCCAAGCTGCTTCTGAACCGGCTAAACCTGCACCAATTACATTTACTACTTGTTGTGTCATTTTTGTTACCTCTTCATTTTATTGTGACGGTGTTTCTTCATAATCACATTCACTGTTAGTACACTGAATCTGAACACCTTTTTTCAATTTCTTCTCTACTAATAATGCACTACATTTCGGACAAGGTCTACTAATCGGCTTATCCCATGATACGAAGTCACATTCCGGATACTGATTGCATCCGTAAAAAATGCGCTTTGTTTTGGATTTACGCTCGACAATTTCACCTGTCTCACATGAAGGACATTTAACGTCGATCGGTTTTACAATCGCTTTTGTATTGCGACAATCCGGGAAGTTGGAACAAGCCATAAATTTCCCGTAACGTCCAAGCTTGAATACCATTGGCGCACCGCACTTTTCACAGTCTTCACCAGCTGGTTCATCTTTAATTTCGATTTTTTCCATCACTTCATCCGCATATTTTACCCGCGGTTCAAAGTCTTTGTAAAATTCATCGATGACATTTACCCATTGTGTAATGCCTTCTTCAATCTCATCAAGATTTTGCTCCATCTGTGCGGTAAATTCAATGTTGATGATCTCCGGGAAAAATTCCAATGTTGCTTGATGAACGATTTCTCCAAGTTCTGTTGGTACAAAGCGTTTTGCATCAAGCTGAACATAGCCGCGCTTTTGGATTGTATCCAGTGTAGGGGCATATGTCGATGGACGACCTATACCTAGCTCTTCCAATGTCTTTACTAGACGCGCCTCCGAATAGCGTGGAGGTGGCTGAGTGAAATGCTGTTTCGGTTCGATTTCAAGCGATTTCACTTTATCGCCGATTTCCATTTCAGGTAAAAGCTTATTCGTTTCTTCTTCCTGATCGTCTGTACCCTCAATATAAAGTTTCATAAATCCGGCAAATTTCACTTGAGACCCGTTCGCACGGAATAATACGTCATTGTTTTGCAAATCAACTGTTACAGTATCGAGTACAGCTGGAGACATTTGACTCGCGATAAAGCGTTCCCAAATTAAACGATACAGTCGCAGCTGGTCACGGCTTAAAATCGCCTTCAGCTCCTCTGGTGTGCGCATCGCACTTGTTGGACGGATCGCTTCATGGGCATCCTGTGCATTCGCCTTCGCTTTTGCCTGTTTTTGTTCTCCGGCAATGAAATCTTTGCCGTATTTTGTTTCGATATATGACTTAGCCTCTGTTTTTGCCGTATCGGAAATACGCGTCGAGTCAGTACGCATATACGTAATTAATCCGACTGCACCTTCTTTTTTGCTTAGCTCAATACCTTCATAAAGCTGCTGGGCAAGCATCATCGTCTTCTTGGCGCGGAAGTTTAATTTACGTGCGGCTTCCTGTTGGAGTGAAGAAGTCGTAAAGGCTGGAGAGGCATTGCGTTTCCGTTCTCTTTTTACAACATTCAATACTTCAAATTCTGAGCCTTTTATACCTTTTAATACATCTTTAACTTGTTGTTCATTTGTTAATTTAATTTTTTCTTTACCGTTTCCGTAATAAAAGGCATCGAATTGCTTTTTATTTTTTTCGAAACTTGCATCGATCGACCAATATTCTTCAGGCTCAAAGTTTTTGATTTCATTTTCGCGGTCAATAATCAAACGCAATGAAACGGATTGTACACGTCCTGCCGATAAGCCTTTTTTTACTTTTTTCCAAAGGATCGGGCTAATATTGTAGCCTACTAGACGGTCTAAAATACGACGCGCTTGCTGTGCATCGACTAAATCCATATTAATCGGGCGCGGATGCTTGAAGCTCTCTAAAATTGCTTCTTTCGTAATCTCGTTAAATACGACGCGGCAATCTGAATTAATATCAATGTTCAAAGCAGTGGCTAAATGCCATGCGATCGCTTCCCCTTCACGGTCTGGATCGGCTGCGAGATAAATCTTTTTCACTTTTTTTGCTGCTGTTTTCAGTTCCTGAAGTACCGGACCTTTACCGCGAATCGTAATATATTTTGGATCATAATTATTTTCGGTATCGATTCCCATTTGACTACGTGGTAAATCACGTACATGTCCAATCGAAGCTTTTACTTTATATTTTTTTCCTAAATATCGTTCAATTGTTTTCGCCTTTGCAGGTGATTCAACAATTACTAAATAATCTGCCATCTGTTGTCCTCCTTATAGAGGTATAGTTATTTTTCTTATATTCACGCACATGAAGCTGTCCATGTATGTCAAAGCTTTTCCTGTTGCAAAATGTATAACAGATTGGCTAATATTGCAACTTTTTTTCAACGCGAATTTGAAAACAATTGGATTTCCTCTAAGATTTGAAAGCCATCCCACACTGGAATTGCACCTTCTTTTATTAATTTATTTGTCCCTCGTGACTGCTCGCTAAAAATATTTCCCGGCACTGCAAAAACATCTTTTCCTTGCTCAAGAGCAAGCTCTGATGTGATAAGTGTCCCGCTTTTGAGTGCGGCTTCCGTTACGACCAGTGCTTCACACAATCCGCTAATAATCCGGTTTCGTGCAGGGAAATGCCATTTTTGCACACCTACATAGGGTGGATACTCTGTTATGAGTAAATGCTCACTTGCCATATATGCATTTAGCTCTTTATTTTGTGGAGGGTAGCTATGGAATAAGCCGTGACCTAAAACACCTATCGTCTTTCCACCATATCGGATTGTTGCTTCATGTGCAAGTCGGTCCGCACCTCTTGCAAGACCGCTCACTATGACATATTGCTCACGAATTAATGGTGGAAGAATGGATTTCAATACGTTTTCACTATAGCTAGTCGCTGCTCTCGAACCGATGACCGCCATCATTTTCGGTCTGTTCAGCAGCTGAACATCACCTTTCGCATATACAACAGCAGGTGCATCGTACAGCTGTTTTAAGCGTTCCGGATATAAAGGGTCCGTATAAGGAATGGGCGTAATATTATGTTGGTCATAATATATTGCCATCGACCTTTGTATGACCTCTTTATAATGTTTTATGAGCTGTGCGGCTTTTTCTTCTCTTATATTTAGCTGGCTCGCTAAAAATTTTGGCGAAATATGCAGTATTTCGTCGAAATCATCTGTAATTTCCATTAAATTTCGGACTTTTTCCCAGGAGAGAGGAAGAATATAATGCAGTTTCAATAATTGTTCATTTGCTGGATTGGTCATATCAACACTCCTTTTTAATAGAAGAAATTCAGATGACCGCAGTTTTAAGTGTGAGGTAAGCATCGTGTAAAACATAGTATTGCCAATGAATACAGGCTATTAACCCGTCCACGCAACCTAATGTACGGTGACATACGAAAAAGATGTAGCGAGGCGACCGCTACATCTTTCATTTTAATGTGTTTTACAAGCTTCGTACAAGCCTTTTTCTTTGATTACTTTGATCAGTGTTTCACCGATTACAGAAGGCGTCGGAGCTACTTCAATACCTGCTGCATTCATAGCTTTGATTTTCTCTGCAGCTGTTCCTTTACCGCCGGAAATAATGGCACCTGCGTGACCCATACGTTTTCCTGGAGGTGCTGTTTGACCACCGATAAAGCCTACTACCGGTTTGTTCATGTTTTCCTGAATCCATTCAGCAGCTTCTTCCTCCGCTGTACCACCGATTTCTCCAATCATGACAACCGCATAAGTTTCCGGGTCTTCGTTGAATGCTTTTAAGCAGTCGATAAAGTTTGTCCCATTTACCGGATCGCCCCCGATTCCTACCGCTGTTGTTTGACCGATTCCTGCCTGAGACAGCTGGTGTACCGCTTCATAAGTTAAAGTACCAGAACGTGAAACTACACCAACATGTCCTTTAGTATGAATGTAACCCGGCATGATACCGATTTTACATTCATCAGCAGTAATGACACCCGGACAGTTTGGACCAACTAAACGTGTCTTCTTGCCTTCCATATAGCGCTTTACTTTTACCATATCAAGTACCGGAATATGTTCTGTAATACAAATCGCCATATCCAGGTCCGCATCCACTGCTTCGATAATTGCATCTGCTGCAAATGGTGCTGGTACGTAAATAACAGATACATTTGCACCTGTCGCATCGACTGCTTCTTGTACTGTATTGAATACAGGAACACCTTCGATTTCAAGACCGCCTTTGCCTGGTGTTACCCCTGCAACGATTTTTGTTCCGTATTCAAGCATTTGTTTTGTATGGAAAAGGGCTGTTTCCCCAGTAATCCCTTGTACGATTACTTTTGTTTCTTTATTAATGAACACACTCATGCCGTTACCCCGCCTTCAGCTTCAACTAATTTCACGATTTTTTGAGCGCCGTCTGACATTGAGTCAGCTGCCACAATGTTTAAACCAGATTCATTTAACAACTTTTTACCTAGCTCTACGTTTGTCCCTTCTAAACGTACTACTAACGGAACCGCTAAACCGACTTCTTTTGCAGCCGTAATAACACCTTTTGCAATAATGTCGCATTTCATGATTCCACCAAAGATGTTAACGAAAATTCCTTTAACATTTTTGTCTGATAAAATGATCTTAAAAGCTTCTGTTACTTTTTCGGCTGTAGCACCGCCCCCAACGTCAAGGAAGTTTGCGGGTGATCCGCCGTAGTAACTAATCGTATCCATCGTCGCCATGGCAAGACCTGCACCATTTACCATACATCCGATATTGCCGTCTAACGAAATATAACTTAAATCATATTTAGATGCTTCAATTTCTTTTGGATCTTCTTCATCGAAATCGCGTAATTCTACGATATCTTTGTGACGGTATAATGCGTTTGCATCAAAGTTGAATTTTGCATCAAGTGCCACTACCTGGTCATCACCAGTTACAACTAGCGGGTTGATTTCTACTGTTGATGCATCTTTATCGATAAATGCTTTGTAAATACCAAGCATTAATCCTACTGCTTTATTTACTAACTTAGCAGGAATATTCATATTGAATGCCATACGGCGTGCCTGGAAAGCATTCAGGCCTGTTACCGGATCAATCACTTCTTTGAAGATTTTTTCCGGATTCGTCTCGGCTACCTCTTCAATATCCATACCGCCTTCTTCAGAACCCATCATTACTACTCTAGAAGTTGCACGGTCTAATACTAAACTTAAGTAATACTCTTTTTTAATGTCCGAACCTTCTTCTATATAAAGACGCTTTACTTCTTTACCGTCTGGACCTGTCTGGTGAGTTACTAAAATTTTCCCTAATAGTTCTTTAGAGAAAGAACGAACTTCATCCAGGTTTTTTGCAATTTTAACCCCACCCGCTTTACCGCGGCCCCCTGCATGAATTTGTGCTTTCACTACTGTTACGTTAGATCCTAGCTCTTTTGCTGCTTTTACTGCTTCGTCTGGTGAAAACGCGACACTTCCTCTTGGAACCGCTACACCGTATTGTCTTAATATCTCTTTCCCTTGATACTCATGGATATTCATGATACATCCTCCCATCGGACATTTGGAAATTATTCTACTAACATAATCTATTTTATACAATTATTCAGACAATGTCTATATTTGTCACACAAGCAATTTTTAGATTGCTTTATGTCAAAATATTCTTTGTCTAGATATTTTCTGATTTTCCGAAAGATATACTCTACATAAAAATAAAAAACATCGACTATTTATTTTTAAAAGTTAACCTCTGCTTTTCATCCAAATGATAAATAAAGGCAAAAACTTCCGCAACCGCCTGGTAAAGTTCTTCCGGTATCGATGTGTTCAAATCAAGCTGACCTAACAGCTCGACTAAGTTTGGGTCTTCATAAACGGGTACTTCATGCATCGCTGCTTTTTCTAATATATTTTCCGCAATTTTCCCTTTCCCTTTTGCAACGATTGTCGGACCACTGCTTTTTTGCGGATCATAGGACAGAGCGATTGCTTCTTTTCTTATATATTTTTTTTCGGTCATACGCGTATATCGACACCACCTTGCTCGTCTTCTTGCTGATTTGACAGTTTTGTGACAGTTTTTTCTTCATGTTTTGCAAAGGGTTTGATAAACAGTCCAGATAATGTATAGTCTTTTTCCAGCAATCCCGACTTTAATGTGCCTTTCAGCGATGTCGCCACCGAATCCAAATTCGGCATATCATTATATATATTAATCGTGACAACACGGTTTTGTACTTGCATATCGATTACCGTCTGCTGCAATGTTTCCATATTTAAATAGAATAGAATACGTGCAAAATTGGCATCGATTTTACCATCTTCCTTCATTCGACCATTCCATTGCAATGTAGCATCCATTTTCTTGCCGAAAAAATTCAGCGGCACTTGCATGACAAGCTGATGCTGATGTCCATTTTCCCCTGAAGTGAGCTGCATTCCATTTAGTCTGGCCATCACCATTTCAGAAGCATCTTTTATTGCAGCGGGTGTTTGGACATCTTGAAGAAGCGCCAATAATTGCGGTTTTATCTGCTGGGCAATGGCCTGAATATCCCCTGCCTTATTTGCAAGTGTCGCCTCATAGCTGACACCGAGCCCCTTTAAAACGGTTTTTATTGCCTGTTCCATCGCACGACTATCAACTGCCGCCTGTACTTGACCTTCTGCTTGCGTAAGAGCACTTTGCATGACCGGCTGTGGACTATCAGCAGACACTTTCACTAAATTCCGTAACAGCTGATCTGCAACCGGTAAATTCGCATCCGGCTTCAGTAACGTGAACAATTGATCCTTGGCGGTTAATCCTTGATCATTTTGCATAAACAATCGCGGTGTCACATTTTCACTGTATGCATTTGTCAGTTGCTGCCGTAGTTGATTTACCAATGCTTCCACTGCTTGCTTCGAAGCCGGAATTTGCTCAAAACGCGTTAATAATTGCTGTAGCTGCTGCTTTTGTGTTGACGATAATAAGCTTTCATTATTAATCCAGACTCTTACTTGCTCTAACATTGGTTTTATTTGTTCAGGGCTTGTTTGCCCGAGCTGCTGCAGCATTTGACCTGCTTCTTTAAATAGCGGTGTTGCTGTTGTCTGTACTTGGTTCACAGATTGTTGGCTTCCTTGCTGGTTTACCGTTTGCCAATTTTGCAAAGTAGCATTTTGCGGTAAAATTCCGGCTTCTTTTAATACTGTCAGCGTCTGAAGTTTTGATGCAATCGGTGAATTATTATCCATTAAATTTTGGGTAGCCCGTGCAAGGAGAATACCGCCTGTTTCATTGTTTAACGGCTTTGCCAGCTGGTCAATCTGCTGTAAAAGTGATGATTTAATCGCTTCATTCCCTCCAGAATGATTTGCCAAGAGCTGCGCTAAATTCGCTAAATTTGCCGACATACCATCTGTTTTAATCCCTTGAGTCAATGCTTGAAATACGGTATTTGTGAAAGGCATTTTCAGTTCCACCATACGCTGTAGTGCCTGAAGTGCACTATTTTTATCCACTCCTGCGGGTAAGTTTTTCATCCAGCTTTCCGCTACAAGCAGCTGTTCTTTCGCAAGTGGCAGCTGGGCTTTCATAAAATGTGAAAGTACTTGCTGCATTTCATTCGATTTCGGCAAATTCATCGTCTCAAGCAGCTGGGATATTTGCTGGCCGGAAGTCATCGATTGTGACATCGGCCCGGTAATGACTTTTAATTCTGTTTGTGGATTTGTCGCTGTTACCTGAAAAAAGTGTGCATCGCCAAGCTTTAATGGAACTTCCAGCTTCGCCATGAGCTTTTGATTGCCCACTTGGACTTCCGCCATCTGATTTGGGTAGAGCTGCTTTATCGTCCCATGAAATACTTGATCTTGCCTTAGCGATAATGGCTGATTTGCTGGTACTTGCTGCGAAGTATTTGTTTGGACTGCATTAAAAGTTGAGAAGTTCATGCCGTTACTCCCTTCTTTGAAGTATGGATTTTATCGGTTCGAATGTTTTTCGATGATGTATTGTTGGTCCATATTGCGCGATCGCTTCCAAGTGCTGCTTTGTTCCATAACCTGCATGCTGGGCAAAACCATATTGCGGAAATTCAAGGTCAAGCTTCTCCATATAATCATCACGTGCCGTTTTTGCTAAAATGGATGCCGCTGCGATTGCCAGGCTGCGGGCATCCCCCTTTATGATGGAAGCTTGCGGAACTGATGTTGAAAGAGTCATCGCATCGGCCAATATGTAATTTGGTGTGACTTCAAGTGCTTCAATACTTTTTAACATGGACTGTCGTGTTGCTTCATAAATGTTAAGGCGGTCAATTTCTTCGGCACTTTGAAAATGAACTGCATAATACAATGCATGTTTTTTAATCCGTTCAGCAAATTGATTGCGTTTTTCCTTTGACAATTGTTTGGAATCGTTTACACCAAGGAGTTCCTGGCAGTGGTTCGGCAATATAACAGCCGCAGTTACGACAGGCCCTGCCAGTGGTCCGCGCCCGGCTTCATCTGTACCTGCGATATAGGCATGTTCATATGGTAAATAGCTTGCGTCAAATTGCAGTTTCTCATTATGCGCTTGTTGGAGTGCCTCAATCTTCTCAAGACGCTTTTGAAATTGTATCCATACCTTTTGAACACCTGACCGTTCATCCTTTACTATAAAATCCATCCATGGCTCAATTTGTGCTGCTGTTTTCAATGCTTCTGTAATCTCTTTAATTGTTTTCATATAATGCCCTCAAATCTATTAATTCCGTTTTCTTTATATATCGTCGATTTCCATTCCGGAGGCCAACACGCTGTTGGTCGTGAATGCGTTGTCACAGGGCGTGACGGTTTTAGCATTCGTTCCATACCCCTCCATTCTAATCAACTTTGCTTTTTATCTAATTTTACTTTCTATCAATCTTACTTGTTATATCGTCTATTGTTCTTATTATAAAAGAAAAAACCTTTCTCAAATAAATGAAAAAGGTTTTGCCTGTCTATTATCCCACTTTATCCGTTGTTTTCTTGCTTTTTCTGGCGATTTAGCGCGGCAGTCTTTTTCCGGCGTTCTTCGTTTTCCAGGGCAATCGCTTCTTCCAGTTGCTCTTTTTCAAGTTGCTCGGAAACAAAGTCAAATGTGAGTTTCCCAAGATTCTGTTCACGAATGTCGCGTACAATTAATACGGACACCTGATCATAGTCAATCTCTCCGCCTTGTCCAAATACACGGCGTAATTTCCCAATTGCATCGAATGTTTCAACAAGCTCTTCGGATACAGATGAAATTTTATAGCGTTCTTCCATGCGTGTTGGATAGTGCGTTTCTAAAAAACGTAAGCCGTATACAGCCAAGTCTTCCATATTCGTAATCGTATCTTTAATCGCACCCGTTAATGCAAGCTTGTAGCCGACTTCCTGATCTTCAAACTTCGGCCATAAGATACCTGGTGTATCCAGAAGTTCTATTTCTTTACCGACTTTAATCCATTGCTGTGCTTTCGTAACCCCTGGCATATTTCCTGTTTTCGCTAAGTTTTTCTTCGCTAAACGGTTGATTAAAGTGGATTTCCCGACGTTCGGAATACCGACAATCATGGCGCGGATCGCACGCGGCTTCATTCCTTTTGATTTCATGCGCTCCCATTTATCCGCCAAAATCTCCTGAGCAGCCTTTGTAACCGCCTGCAAGCCTTTCCCTTCCAACGAGTTGATTGCTACTGCTTTAAAGCCTCTGTCGGCAAAATATTGAATCCAGCGGCGTGTTTCCTGTTCATCGGCCATATCTTGTTTATTTAAAATGAGCAGACGCGGTTTTTGATGGATGACTTCATCGATCATCGGATTACGTGAAGATAATGGTAGACGTGCATCGACAAGTTCAAAAACGATATCGACAAGTTTTAAACTTTCCGATACTTGGCGGCGTGCCTTTGCCATATGTCCTGGAAACCATTGAATTGTCATAATGTGTAACCTCCTGTAAATTACATACTTCTATTTTCAACAAAAAAATGAGGAGTTTAAACTGCCCCCTCATTTTAGACAATATTTACGATAATAAATATTACTTTACGATTTCAATTTCGTTTAATGGCCAGAAAATGATATTCGTATTACCGATAATTTCTTTCTGGTCGACAATGCCGATATGGCGGCTGTCTTTACTGAAGCGACGGTTATCGCCCATTACGAATACGTAGCCTTCCGGAATCACATCCAGTGACGGATCGATATCTTTCAGCGAGAAGTCGCCTGTTAGGTTGCCTTCGCTAATTTCGGCTTTATATGCGTCCAAATACGGTTCGTCGATCGGTTCCCCATTAATGTATAATTGATCATCCTTATATTCTACAAAGTCCCCTGGAACACCGATGACACGTTTAATATAGTCCTTTTGTTCTGGTGCGTGGAATACGACGATATCAAAACGGTCGGGTTCGCCGATTTTATAGCTGAATTTGTTGACGATCATGCGATCACCATTTTCAAGGGTAGGCATCATTGAATCCCCGTCTACTACAATCGGTGTAAATAAAAAGTAACGAATAAATGCGGCAATCGCAAACGCAATCAGTAGAGCTTTCGTCCATTCCCAAAGCTCATTTTTTTCTTTTTCAGTTTTTTCCACGTAGCTATCCCCCTTGCTCATCACATTTATTGTATACGAAATATGTATATCAAGCAAAAATCTAATCTAAATATTGCATCAGATTATCTATAGTTTATTGTCAAAATCACATGTTAATACACATTTTTTTATTTAAAGAAAGAAAGGGACTTGTATATACAAGCCCCCTTCTAAAAAGTTCTTATCGAATTTCTTTAATACGAGCAGCTTTACCACGTAAGTTACGTAGGTAGTAAAGTTTAGCACGACGTACTTTACCTTTACGTACTACTTCTAACTTAGCGATTTTTGGAGTGTGTACTGGGAAAGTACGCTCTACACCAACACCGTAAGAAATTTTACGTACTGTGAAAGTTTCGCTAATTCCGCCACCACGACGTTTAATAACTACACCTTCGAATAATTGGATACGTTCACGAGTACCCTCAACAATTTTAACGTGTACCTTAACTGTGTCACCTGGTTTGAATGTAGGTAAGTCTGAACGTAATTGATCTTTAGTGATCTCTGTAATAATGTTTGACATTGTTTTCTCTCCTTAGACAGATGCTCATGCACGCTAATTTAAGCCACAGCGGAACACCGTAATTCAGTGCTTACATTGAAGCACAAAATGAATCTTACCATAATTATTTTAGGCTTGCAAGTAGTTTTGCTTTACATTTCACTCTTAATTTTTTCAATTATTTTCATTTGCTTGTCCGTTAATTCAAGTGCTTCCAATAAATCCGGTCTACGCTCTAATGTACGCTTGAAGGACTGTTCCTCACGCCACGCTTCGATTTTCGCGTGATTACCTGATAACAGTATATCCGGCACTTTCATCCCTCTAAAATCAGCTGGACGCGTATAATGAGGATGCTCTAATAATCCTGTTGAAAATGAATCCTGAATATGTGAATCTTCCTGCCCTAATACACCCGGCAATAAACGTACAACCGCATCGATTACCGTCATCGCAGGAAGCTCGCCGCCAGTTAAAACAAAGTCGCCGATCGAAATCTCATCTGTTACAAGATGTTCCCGGATTCGCTCATCATATCCTTCATAATGGCCGCAAAGGAATACTAAATCATCTTCCAGTGCAAGCTCCTCCGCCTTCTTCTGCGTGAAGCGCTCGCCTTGTGGACACATGAGTATAACACGCGGCTTGCGGCCTTCTGTAATGGCTTCAACCGCATTGAACATCGGCTCCGGCTTTAATACCATTCCCGCACCGCCGCCGTATGGATAATCATCCACTTGTTTGTGCTTATTTACACTGTACTCCCGGATATCGGTTACTGCGAGCTCGACTGCACCTTTTTCCTGAGCCTTTTTTAAAATTGATGCCCCAAACACACCTGTGAACATATCGGGAAATAAACTTAATACGTGAATCTTCATTCCAGCAAACCTTCCATTACATGAATAATGATTTTCTTTTCATCGACATCAATATCTTTTACGATATCTTCAATGTAAGGAATGTAGTGTTTCTTTCCATTTTGCGCTTTAACTTCCCATACGTCGTTTGCGCCTGTCTCTAAAATATCGGTAATAACGCCGATCAGTTCGCCCTCTTCCGAAAACACTTCACAATCTTTAATTTCAAAGTGATAGTATTCATTATCTTCAAGCTCATCTTCCGCTAATTGATCCATCGACACTTTTAAAAGACCTTCTTTAAATGGTTCCACTAAATTAATGTTTTCCATTCCTTCAAATGTCACCAATATAAAGTTTTTATGGCGTCTTGATGAATTGATCGTTACCCAAGTCGGTTTTTTATCATCTTTTTTGAATGCCGCAAGTTTAGAACCGACCGCAAAACGTTCTTCTTCAAAGTCCGTTGTCGATAAAATTCGCAGTTCCCCGCGAATACCATGTGTATTCACAATACGTCCTACATTAAACCATTCCATGTATATTCCACCTTTTATAATAATTTGTTACTACGCAACTTTTATATACACCGTGTTTGGAGTGAAGGCGGCGACTCCTACGGGAATAGCGTGACGCCTGAGACTACAGGCTCAGGCCACGCCCGTGGAAAGCGTCCGCCGTAACGGAAAACAACTTTATCATAACAAAAAAAGAAGGGTTAGCAAAATGCCACCCTTCTTTTACTAATCCAATATATCGACATACGTCTTTTTCTTCTGGTGGCCGCCCGCTGCTGAGTACACAATCGTACGAATTGCCTTCGCAACACGTCCTTGCTTGCCTATCACTTTCCCTCGATCCTCTGGATGAACAAAAAGTTTATAAACAACTCGATTGGAAGTTTCGTCCGTCTCAATACGAACGTCTTCCGGATAATCGACTAACGGTTTCACAATTGCTTCAATCAGCTGCTGCATAATGCCACCTCCGAATTAATCATTGAATTATTTGCTGTATTTAGCGTTATGGAATTTTTCCATGATACCTTGTTCTGAGAACAGGTTACGTACAGTATCAGATGGTTTTGCACCATCAGTTAACCATTTAAGAGCTTTCTCTTCATCGATTTGTACTGTAGCTGGAACTGTAAGTGGGTTGTAAGTACCTACTGTTTCGATTTGACGGCCATCACGTGGTGAACGAGCGTCTGCAACTACGATACGATAGAAAGGAGATTTTTTAGCTCCCATACGTTTTAAGCGAATTTTAACTGCCATTTTAATAGCACCTCCGAATAAGTTTCACACAAGATATTATATTAGCAATGTCTTGATGGTTTGTAAAGTGTTTTTTCTTAACACCTTATTTTTTATTTAAATAATGAATCAAAACCAGGCATTTTCATCTTCTTTTTACCTTTACCCTGAGCCATGCCCGTCATCTGTTTCATCATTTTTTTCATTTCTTCAAACTGCTTCAATAAGCGGTTTACTTCTTGAATTGTCGTCCCCGAACCAGTGGCAATACGCTTTTTACGGCTCGCCGAAATAATTTCAGGGTTTGTTTTTTCATTTGGTGTCATCGAATAGATAATTGCTTCGATACGTCCCATCTGCTTTTCATCGACTTTGACATTGTCAAGGCCCTTCATTTTGTTTGCACCCGGAATCATTTTCAATAATTCATCAAGTGGTCCCATTTTTTTCACGGCTTGGAGTTGTTCGATAAAGTCATCAAATGTAAAGCTCTGTGTCATGAACTTTTCTTCCAGCTCTTTCGCCTTTTCCATATCAACGTTTGCTTGTGCTTTTTCAATCAGTGACAGGACATCACCCATCCCTAAAATACGTGAAGCCATACGCTCCGGATGGAAAGGTTCCAGTGCATCCATCTTTTCGCCCATACCGACAAATTTAATCGGTTTCTCTGTAACCGAGCGAATCGACAGTGCCGCACCACCACGAGTATCACCGTCTAATTTTGTTAAGACAACGCCCGTAATGCCGACTGTTTCATTAAAGCTTTGCGCAACATTTACAGCATCTTGACCTGTCATGGCATCAACAACTAAAAATACTTCATCCGGCTCTTTTAAACCGCGAATGTCTTTCAGTTCCTGCATCAGTTCTTCATCAATATGAAGACGACCGGCTGTATCGATTAATACAACGTCCAAATGCTCTTCTTTTGCATGCTCGATTGCCTGACGTGCAATTTCAACAGGTGAAACATCTGTACCAAGTGAGAACACCGGCAGTGATAACTGTTTCCCTAATGTCTGTAATTGCTCTACAGCGGCTGGACGGTAAATATCTGCTGCAACGAGTAATGGTTTTTTATTATATTTTTTACGTAATACATTCGCCAACTTACCTGTAGTTGTCGTTTTACCTGCACCTTGTAAACCAACCATCATAATGACAGTCGGCGGACGGTTGCTGAATTTAATCGGACTTTGCTCGCCGCCCATTAAATTCTTCAATTCATCCTGTACAATTTTAATGACTTGCTGACCAGGTGTTAATGATTTCATGACGTCGACGCCGACTGCACGCTCACTAACTTTTTTAACGAATTCTTTTACTACCTTTAAGTTTACGTCCGCTTCGATTAAGGCAAATCGGACTTCACGCATCATTTCTTTAACGTCTTGTTCCGTTACTTTCCCTTTACCTTTAATCTTTTGGATCGTACCTTGGAGTCGCTCTGCTAAACCTTCAAAAGCCAACTCGTTCGCCCCCTAATCCGATTCCTTCAGTTGTTCAACCAATGCTAGTTTCGCCTCTGTCGTAGAAGCCTCATCCATGATCGCATCCGTCAATTGTTTTAACACGATTTGACGTTGTTGAAACTTTTCGAATAAATTTAGTTTTTCTTCATATTCTTCAAGCATCGCCTCAGTACGGCGAATATTATCGTAAACAGCTTGGCGTGAAATATTATAACTTTCGGCGATTTCTCCTAACGAGTGATCGTCCAGGTAATATAGTTCCATGTAGCTGCGCTGTTTATCAGTTAATAACGCTTGATAAAAGTCGAAGAGAAAGTTCATGCGTGTTGTTTTTTCAAGTAGCATTTTTATCTCTCCAATCATAATTTGTCTACCTTATCATAATCTTGTGGGCAGTTACTGTCAAGGTAATCCCCTTGTCCATTAAAGAACCTTTTCTTTTCATTAATATACGATTTAAAAATGACGATGCTCCTTCACAAAAAAGGGAGCATCGCCATTTCTTATATAATAGGAAGAATATGATAAACTGAACCAAATTTTCTACAGGGTAACACCTGTTTTAAAAATAGCCATTTCTTTAAAATTCATTCGTTCATGGTTTAATTGCTCGCCACTAGCAACAGCAATAATATAATGAATAAATTCTTCCAAAACCGCATCTTCGTCTATGTCATCTTCTAGTATTTGCCCTGCATTGAAATCAATCCAATGCTTTTTCTGTTCATAAATAGCACTGTTTGTGGATATTTTCATCGTAGGTACAAATGAGCCGAATGGCGTACCGCGACCTGTAGTAAACAGCACTAATTGACAACCTGCAGATGCAAGCGCTGTACATGCAACAAGATCATTTCCCGGCGCACTCAATAAATTCAACCCGCGCTTTTTTAACCGCTCTCCGTATTTTAAAACATCGACAATTTCAGCACTGCCCGCTTTTTGCGTACAACCTAACGACTTGTCTTCCAGCGTAGTGATGCCGCCTGCCTTATTGCCTGGTGAAGGATTTTCATAGATCGGCTGATTGTAGTCGATAAAGTACTGCTTAAAGTCATTAATAAGCGAAACAATCTTCTCAAATGTTCCCTCATCTTGTGCGCGATTCATTAAAATCGTTTCCGCTCCAAACATTTCCGGCACTTCCGTCAGCACCGTTGTACCGCCCTGGGATACTAAAAAATCGGAGAAACGCCCTAGAAGAGGATTCGCCGTAATGCCAGATAAGCCGTCTGAACCGCCACATTTCAGTCCGATACGCAATTCACTGATCGGAATATCTTCTCGTCGATCGTTGCGGACTGCCTCATGTAGTGCTACAAGCGCTTCTACACTAGCTTCAACCTCATCATCAACTTGCTGCGACACGACAAATTTCACACGGGACGTATCGTAATCGCCAAGTTCCCGCTTCATCTGTTCAATTGTATTATTCTCACAACCCAGCCCTAATACAAGCACAGCTGCAGCATTCGGATGGTTAACAGCATCCAGTAAAATAGTACGTGTATTTTCATGGTCATCACCTAATTGCGAACAACCAAAATTATGCTTTAATACAAGCGTGGATTCAAAAGGCGCAATACTTCCTACCCGTTGCTCAAATTCGCGAATGATCATGTCCGCAATACCATTCACACATCCGACTGAGGGTATGATCCATAGTTCATTTCGTATACCGACTTCACCATTGCTGCGTCGGTACCCTTTAAATGTTAAATTACGTTGCGGATAGTTCAATGAAATATCTTTCTTGTCGTAATGGTAGTTAATGATGTTCTGCAAATTTGTTTTTACATTATGCGTGTGGACGACCGTTCCTTTTGCAATGTCTTCAGTAGCATGCCCAATCGGATAGCCGTACTTTATAATATGTTCCCCTTTTTGAATGTTACGTGTGGCAATTTTATGCCCTCTAGGAACTTCCTGCTCTAGATTAATCTTCTCTTGGCCAATCGAAAATGGTTCACCCGCTTCAAAGGAACGTAAAGCGACCGCTACATTATCAGACGAATGAATGACAATCGTTTCTTTCATAATCCTAGTGCCTCCTCTTCCAATTCCGCAATGAACTGTGCTGTTTGGCCCTCTTTAAACGCCGTAATTGCCTGCCCGACAAATTGTTCAAGTTGCGGAATCGTTGTTAAATCTATCCCCCAAAGATTTTCATTACTCAGTACACCCGCTAATGGCTTTGCCTTAATTTGCTCGATCGCTTCCGGAGCATCTTGCGGTGAAAATACTTCTGGAGTTTGATATAAGTAAATCCACGCAGCCAATGCTGTTGTTAAATGTTTCGGAAGTGTTTCATATTGCTTATAATACGCCAGTAGCGATGGGATATTTCTAGTTTTAAACTTGGCGATCGCATTGAGTGCAATACTTTTTACGTAATGTGCAATAAACGGATTTTCAAAGCGTTCTAAAACGGCCTGTTGATATGTCATTAACTGTTCTTTGTCACCATTAATCGTAGGAATCACTTCCTGTACAAGTAAACGATGAACAAAAGGTCTTAATCTAGAGTGTTTCATAACTTGCCCGACTGTATCTATATCCAGCAAAATAGCAAGCGGTGTTAAGGCAGAGTGCGCACCATTGAGCATTTTCACTTTACGCTCCCGGTAGTAACTCAAGTCGTCTACAAGCTTTACTTCAAATTGATTATTAACTAACGGAAAAGAATGAAGCGCTTCTTCATTTTCTATTACCCAAATATAATACGGTTCTGCAGCAACGAGTAATTTATCCTCATAACCAAGCTTCAACGTCAATTCTTCATATTGGCTTTTCGGGAATCCGGGTACGATGCGGTCAACAAGTGTGTTGCAGAACGTATTGGCACCTGTCACCCAATCGATGAAGCTCTGCCCTAAATCCCATGCATTTGCATAGCTTACAATCCCGTGTTTTAAAGCGGTACCGTTCTGTTCAATTAATTCGCACGGCAAAAAGATCAGCCCTTTTGACGGATCCGCTCCAAATGTTTCATAGCGTTTCCATAAAAAATGCGTCACATTGGCCACAAAATTTGTTGATGGCTGTGCATCAAATGGAAGCTGCTCATAAACAATTCCTGCCTCCGTTGTATTGGATACAACATATTGGAGGTCTTCCGAAACCGCGAGCTTCATATATTCTTCATACTGCTTTTGCAGTGAAATACTGCGTGTCACACTTTCAATCACTTGTTCATAATTGACTTGCTGACCATTTTGAATCCCTTGCGTAACAAGTGTGTAGAGACCGTCTTGCGCATTGATCACTTCTGATGTACTTCCCGATGTCGACTGGACAATAACAATTCCTATATCCTGTTGCTGCTGTAAATTCGCTTCATGTATGAGCCAATCAACAAAAGCACGGAGAAAATTCCCCGTGCCGAATTGGACAATACGCTCTACGACAGCTGTTTTTCGAGTATACACTTCGTTAGATAACTGTTGCATGCTTCATCCACCTCATTTAAAAGTTAAAGTAATTTTTTGCATTGTAATAGCAAATATCTTGTACGATTGTTCCAAGAAGCTCGTAATCTTCAGGGAATTCTCCATTTTCCACCCATTCTCCAATGAGATTACATACTAAACGTCTAAAATATTCGTGACGTGTGTAGGACAGGAAACTACGCGAATCAGTCAGCATACCGATAAAGCGGCTGAAAATCCCGATGCTCGCAAGTGCCTTCATCTGATCAAGCATTCCTTCTTTTTGGTCATTAAACCACCAGGCCGTACCGAATTGGATTTTCCCAGGCAATTTTTCCTGGAAGCTTCCGACTATACTTGCAATAACATAATAGTCTTTCGGATTTAATGAATAAACAATCGTTTTCGGTAATGCATCTTCAAGTGCAAGCGCATCCAATAAACGTGTCAATGGTACTGCGATCGGTCCGTCATTAATGCTGTCATACCCTGTATCCGGCCCTAAATTATTGAACTGACGTGTATTGTTGTTACGGTGTGCCGAAATATGATATTGCATCGCCCAATTGTAAGAAGCGTATTGTTTCCCTAAAAAGATCAGTAATGCTGTTTTATATTTCGCTTCTTCTTCCAGCGATACTTGTGCGCCTGCAAGACCCTTATCAAAAATAGCACTCACTTCTTGTTCTGTCGCTTCTGCATAATAAATCGTATCCAATGCATGGTCTGACACTTTACCGCCGACTTCATCAAAAAACTGAATTCGTTTTGCAAGAGCTTCTTTTAATTGTTCATAAGACTCGATTGTTTCGCCGACAACTTCCGATAATGACCCGATCCAGGCCGCGAATGTCGGCTTATTGATTTCCAATGCTTTATCCGGTCTGAAACTCGGCAGTACTTTCACGTTAAACTGCCCATCTTTTTGAAGTGCAATATGATATTCAAGTGAGTCAATCGGATCATCTGTTGTGCAGATCACTTCTACTTTTGAGTCCAAAATTAACTGACGAGCTGTCTTTTGAGGTAATTGTTCATTTACATTATCCCAAATAGCGCGTGCTGTTTTTTCATTTAATAAAGTTTCTTCATTAAAGAATCGGCGCAGTTCTAAATGTGTCCACTGATATAAAGGGTTGCCAATTGTATACGGAACGGTTTTTGCCCATGCTTCAAAACGCTCATAATCATCTGCATCACCTGTTACAAGATGCTCTGGAACTCCATTTGCGCGCATCGCACGCCATTTATAATGATCACCGTACAACCAAGCCTCTGTTATATTTTTAAACTGCTTATCCTCATAAATTTCCTGAGGACTTAAATGACAGTGGTAATCGATAATCGGTAAATCTTTTGCATAGTCGAAATACAACTTTTCCGCTACTTTATTGTTCAATAAAAATGAGTTATCTAAAAATGTTTTTGCCATATTCTAGTCCCCTTACTTTAATAGTAATTCCGGAAGTTTTAACGTAATGTCTGGAACAAACGTTATTAATAGTAGTATAACAATCATTGCACCATAGAATGGAAGCATTCCTTTTGTCGCTTTTTCAATCGGTATTTTTCCGATCGCACATCCGACAAACAGACACGTACCAACTGGCGGCGTTACAAGACCGATTGCTAAGTTCAGAATCAATACAACCCCAAATTGAACCGGATCCATACCTGCTTCAAGCGCTACGGGTAATAAAATTGGTGTCGCAATTAAAATTAACGGTGCCATGTCCATGAACATCCCTAATACTAGTAAAATGATATTAATAATTAATAATGTTACAAAATCATTCGGCGAAACAGCCAATAACGTTTCGGTTACCATTGCAGGTACTTTTAGAAATGCAAGTAACCAGCCGAATGCCGAAGAAGCAGCAATTAAAAACAGTACCATCGATAATGTTTTTACTGTACGTTTTAAAATGTTCCCCATTGCCGATAGCGGCACGTCTTTATAAACGAAGAACGAAATAATAAACGCATATAATGCACCGATTGCCGCGGATTCAGTCGCTGTGAAAACACCGGATAAAATCCCACCAATAATAATGACCGCTGTAAACAATCCTAATAATCCTTCACGTACAATTTTCGGAACTTGTTCACGCTTAATCGGTTCACCTTTCGGGTAATTACGTTTTACTGCAATCGTATACGCAAAGATCATTAAAATTAACCCTAATGCAATACCAGGAACTATCCCCCCCATAAACAATGCACCAACCGATACACCACCGGCAGCAGTAGAATAAATGATCATATTATGACTTGGCGGAATTAAAACCCCTTGTGCAGCACTTGAAATTGTAACGGCAACAGAATATTCCGCATCATATTTTTGCTTTTTCATCATCGGAATTAATACAGAACCAATTGATGAAACGTCCGCTACAGCCGAACCGGAAATACCCCCAAAAAACGTTGAAGATAAAACGTTTACCATTGCTAAACCGCCGCGTACTTTACCGACAATAACGTTCGCTAGATTAATTAAACGACGTGAAATACCGCCTTCATTCATAATTTCACCAGCTAAAATGAAAAATGGAATCGCAATAAGCGAAAAACTATTCAATCCACTTACCATTCGCTGTACAATAGCTGCTAAATCAATCCCTAAGTAAATCGTAGTAACAAATGACGATACAGCCAGACAAAGTGCAACCGGCACACGTAATAGTAATAACACTACAAATACTGCAAGTAAAATCCCAATTCCCATTATTTAGCCGCCTCCATCGCTTCTTTGGCATCGTCATCAAAATCTTCATGAATCGCATCTTTAAAGAACATTTCAACCCCATAAATGAACGTTAAAATACCACTGACAGGAATTGCACTGTATAGAAAACTTTGCGGTAATCCTGTACCGGCCATTAGTGATCCGTGCATTAAAAATGTAAAACGGAAGCCATAGTATATAAAAATAATACTCGTGGCGATTACTAAAACTTTTGTAATGAGATCAATTTTCTTTTGAATGTTCTTTGGCATCAAGCCTACAAAAACCCCTACCCCAATATGTAAGTTGTCTCTAAATCCAATGGCAATTCCGATAAAGGCAATCCAAATCAATAAAAGCAATGCCAACTCTTCCGTCCATCTCGGTGTGAAATCTAAAAAGTTACGTGTGAATATTTGATAAATGATGATTAGTGTCATTGCAACAATCATTGTCCCTAACAGATAATCAAGACTGCGGTCTAAAATACTTTTTGCTTTTTTTATAGTAGCCACTCGTTTGCCCTCCCCTTTGTTTTACTTAACCAATGATTGAATCTTCTCTAAATTCTTTTTAAATTGCTCGCCGTATTTTGTATAAATCGGTTGAACAGCTTCTTGCCAAGGTGTGACATCATCGATGACAGTAACTGTATTTCCGGCATTTTGCGCTTCACGCAAAGACTCTTCTTCCAACTCTGCCCACGCTTTTCGTTGCACTACTTGTGATTCCAACGCCGCTTCCTTAAAGATTTCCTTATCTTCATCGGATAACGTATCCCAGAAAGCTTTCGAAGCCGTCAAAACTTCCGGTACACCAGAATGTCCGTCCATCGTTATGTACTTGGCCACTTCGAAATGATTCGTCGTGTAGTAACTCGGGAAGTTGTTTTCAGCCCCATCAATTACCCCTGTTTGAATAGCCGAATATACCTCCCCATAGGACATTGCTGTTGCAGATGCTCCTAATGCCTCAACCATGTCAATATTTAAACTTGATTGCTGAACTCTTATTTTTAGCCCAGCTAAATCTTCCGGTGATTTTACTTCCCGGACTGCATTATAGAAGTGACGATTTCCCGAATCGTAAAAAGCCAGACCTTGTAAATTTGATTCGCTTAATCCATCTAATAATGTCTCGCCGATTTCGCCATTCAATACTTCCCACTTATGTTCATCATCTGAAAACAAGTATGGTAAGGATAAAACACCTAATGATTCCGAGAATTCCATTAAAGGACTGCCATTAACTCGCGCCAGTTCAATTGCCCCAACCTGCATTAATTCAATGGCACTCTTTTCGTCACCAAGCTGTCCCCCTGTGTAAACTTCCACTTTATAACGTCCATTTGTTTTTTCTTCAATTAATCTCGCAAATTCATAATCGCCGACTGAAGTAGGATAATCATCTACCTGGTTCTCTGCTAAAATGATTGTTTGAGCTTCTTCTGAAGAATTACAAGCAGTTAAAAATATTGTTAATGCAAGTAATAGCATTAAAACCCCTTTTGTTTTCATCATTTTTCCCCCTTGTATGCGTTTACATTTAGCTAAAACGATTTAGTAAAACGTTTTATTAAGAAATAATAAATTATCTTTCAAACATTTGCAAGGACTATTCTTAATTTTTAGAATATTATTCACGAAAAATAATATTCTATAATTTAAGAGGACCTGTTCTTATACAGTTCCTCAATCGTTAACATTTTTATACTAAAATGGGATCAAAACGGTATGCGGATAATAATTCTTCTGTGTAGCCGCTTTTTTTGATTTGGAGAAACAAATGAACGGCTTGTTTGGCCATTTCTTCTGTTGGCTGTTCAATCGTTGTCAATTTTGTAGACATAAATTTAGCTAATGGCATTTCATCAATTACCGCAATACCGATCTTCGCTAAAAAATCCGGAGCATGTTCTTTTAAATAATGTAAAATTGCGAGCAGCATGCGGTCATTTCCGGCAATGATACCGTCGAGGTTGACTTCTGTAAGCAAATGATTGAACTGTTCAGGCAGTTTTTCTGCTGAAGTAGCAATTATTTGGTGTTCTCCATAAGCTATCCCCCTACTATTCATTGCCTTGCGGAAACCTTCTAGCCTTTCGACACGTGGCGTAATATTTTGTTCGATCGAGCCCGCCACAATAGCTAAATTGCTATACCCTTTATTTAACAGTTCTCCAACTGCCAGATCGATTGCTTTTTCATTATTCAATAGAACACTTGGAATTTTCACATCGGCAATCATACGATCTAAAAATACAACCGGTATATTACTGTTATATAAATAGTCATACAAATCTTTGTTGTTGCCAGTAGGGAAAAGAATAAACCCTTCTACCTGCTTTGCGAGCAGCAAATCAATATGTTCACGTTCCAGTTGCGGATTATCATTTGCATTGCACACAATGACTTGAAAACCGTGTTGCTGAAACTGACGCTCTAAATGATGGACGATATGCGTAGTAAACGTGTACATAATATTGGCAACTATAATCCCTATTGTTTGTGTACCTTTGTTTTTCAGGCTTCGTGCTAAAATATTTGGTCGATAATGCAGTTTTTCAACGGCTAACTGGATTTTTGCCCGTGTTTCAACACTCATGTACTCATAGCGCTGATTCATAAATTGTGAAACGGTACTGACCGAAACATTTGCTTCCTTAGCAACGTCGGCTATTGTTACTTTTTTCATTTTTGACTCCTTTTGTAAAAGTTTACTAAAACGTTTTGGTAAAGTTTATCATGTCAAAAGATAATACGTAATGCAACCCCTCAATTTGAAATTAAATGAAAAATCAGTCGATTGAATCATTTTTCAATAAAAAAGCAATTCGTAAAATGAATACGAATTGCTTTTTGAATATAATGATTACGCAAAATTAATCATTACTCTTCTGATTTTTTTAGTTCTTTTTCAAGTCCCTCGGCAAATAAACCGTATACATAACGTTCTGCGTCGAATGGCTGAAGATCGTCCATTTTTTCACCAAGTCCTACAAATTTCACAGGGATGTGCAGTTTATTGCGAATTGCCAATACAATACCGCCTTTTGCCGTACCATCCAGTTTTGTTAAAACAATACCAGTTACATTTGTTGCCTCTTTGAACATTTGAGCCTGAACAAGCGCATTTTGGCCTGTTGTCGCATCCAATGCGAGCAATACTTCATGCGGTGCATCCGGAATTTCACGAGAAATTACACGGTGCACTTTTTCAAGTTCGTTCATTAAGTTGACTTTGTTTTGCAGACGGCCGGCTGTATCGCAAATTAAAATATCGACACCTCGTTTTTTTGCAGCACGAATGGCATCATACATTACTGCTGCCGGATCGGAACCTTCTGACTGGGCTATGACTTCTACACCGACACGGTCACCCCATACTTGCAGCTGCTCAATGGCACCGGCACGGAAAGTGTCACCCGCTGCCAGCATTACTGATTTCCCTTCTGATTTTAAACGGTGAGCCAATTTACCGATTGTCGTTGTCTTACCGACACCATTTACACCAACGAATAAAATAACCGTTAAATCTCCGCTCTGCTGAATATTTAATTCTGTTAAATTTTCTTCGCCAGATTCATAAATTTCAACAAGCTTTTCAGATATGATCGCTTGAATTCCATTTGTATCTTTAATGTTTTGACGCTGTACTTCAAAACGTAATTTATCCATTAATTCCATCACGGTCTCAAAGCCTACATCCGCTTGCAGCAGTACATCTTCAAGTTCTTCAAAGAAATCTTCATCCACTTTACGGTAACGTGCAACTAAATCATTTACTTTAGAAGTGAAAGAATTACGTGTTTTTTCTAATCCTGCTTTAAACTTCTGTGTAATCGACCAGGCAGACTCCTTTTGAGGTTGTTCCACAACATCAGTGTCCGATTGATTCGATATCTCCTCTTCAGCAGGTTGCATTTCTTCAATTGCCGGCTGTTCAATTGTTTCTTCCTGCTCTTTTTCAACAATTTGTTCAGAATTAGGAACTTCTTCCTCGACAGTTTCAATTAATCGATTTTCTTCCTGTACTTGTTCGTCAAGCGGTAACAAATCCACCTGTTGATCTTGTTGTTCTTGTTGTTCACTATTACCTGCCAGTTTTTCTTTCAGTCGCTTAAAAAAACTCATCTTCCGCCACTCCCTTGCGCTACTAATTCAGCATGTTCTTCCAGTTTTACGGATACAAGTTTCGATACACCCGACTCTTGCATTGTAATACCATACAGAACATCTGCCCCTTCCATCGTGCCTTTACGGTGCGTAATGACGATGAATTGAGTATGCTCACTAAATTTACGTAAATATTCACTATAACGCACAACATTCGATTCATCCAATGCTGCTTCAACCTCATCCAAAATACAGAATGGTACAGGTCGCGTATTTAAAATCGCAAACAATAAAGCAATAGCCGTTAATGCTCGTTCTCCGCCGGAAAGCAGACTTAAGCTTTGTAGTTTCTTCCCTGGAGGCTGGGCAATAATTTCAATGCCTGTCTCTAACATATTATTAGGATCCAACAGCACCAGATCAGCTGTACCGCCACCAAACAGCTCTCTAAAGGAAATGACGAATTGCTTGCGGATTTGTTTAAATGTTTCACTGAAACGTTCTGTCATTTCTTCATCCATCTCGCCGATTGCTTTGTGCAGCGTATCTTTTGCAGCGACCAAATCTTCGCGTTGTTCACTTAAAAATGTATAGCGTTCCTGAACACGCTCATATTCTTCAATCGATGTTAAATTGACTGGACCCAGTTCCTCGATCGATTGCTTCAACAGCTTTACTTTCCGTCGAACTTGTTCTTCGTCCTCTATGCCGATTGCTTCTTCTTGAGCAGATAAAATATCAAGTTCATATTGCTCGAGCAACTGCTCTTGCAAACTATTCATTTCAAATTCAATTCGGCTGCATTTCAGCTCCAATGCACGCAATGCATCGACATAGCTTTTGTGTACTCGCTGTATTTCCTGCAGGTGGATTTCATTTTCCGTAACTTGCTCATGCAAAGCAGAACGCATTGTACGGTTCTTTTGAATAATTTCTGTTAACGCGTCTTTTTTCTCCGTCCATTCGACAATTGTTTGGGCCAATTCTTCTGCAGATGGCCCGTTTAAGCCATCTTCAGATTCCACCCAGTCGATTTCCCGGGAAATTTTTTCGACATTTGCCTGTGCTTTTGACAAATTCAGTTCAATTCCTGCAATCGATGCCTGTACTTGCGTTAATTGTTCTTGTGCAACAGCAAGCTCAGATCTTTGTTGGGCCAACTGTTCACGCAGCACATCTTTTTGTGTTTCACTCTGTGCCTTAGCAAGTGTCAGTTCATCAACCGTTTGCTGAATTTCCTGTAATTCTTTACTTAATTCGGCTAATCGTGATTGTGCAGCTGCCTGTTGTTCATTTAAAGATTCTTTACGTGTCGATAATGAAGTTTGCTCCGACTGCGTAATCGTTACAGTCGTCTGCAGGTTCTTTACAATCATATCGAGCTCCATAAGCTTCGCACGGTGGATTTGCTCTTGTTCACGCAATGATTCACCTTGCAGCTTCATCTCTTCCAATGAATGTCGTAATGCTGCAATCTGTTCTTTCTTCGTCGCTACCGTATGCTCTGCAGAATGGATTGTTGTTTCCATTTCCCCCAATGTTGATACGAGTTTGTCGAGTTCCGCTTTTCTCGAGAACAATGAACTTTGCTGTTTTACGGCACCACCGGTTAAGGAACCACCAGCATTCACGATGTCTCCTTCAAGTGTAACAACACGGTACTTAAATCCGCATAAGCGGGCAATTTGACTCGCGCCTTCTAAAGAAGATGCAACTAGTACATTACCTAAAAGGTTTTCAATAATTGTAGTATTTTCTTGTGCATAATTCACTAGTTCATATGCTAAGGCAACATATGCAGGATGTGATTGAATATCACTTAATTGCTGTGCATGGATTTTCCGAGAGCGCATGACTGTTTTCGGTAAAAATGTTGCACGGCCTGCACGTTTTTGCTTCAACCAGCCAATTGCTTTTTGGGCATGTTGTTCATTATCAGTCACAATATGCTGTGAAGCTGCGCCTAATGCTGTTTCAATTGCCTGTGAGTATTTCGCCTCGACTTGAATCAGCTCGGCAACCGCACCTTCAATCCCTTGCAGTTCTTTACGATCCCGCGCTAAAAGGACTTCCTTAACTCCATGGAAGAAGCCTGAAAAATCAGCCTCAAGTTCAGCCAATGTTTCTTTACGTGCCTTTAATTGCTGATGATGCTGATAAGCTTTATACAATAATGCTTGCTTTTCATCTAAATCGGCAGTCGCTGATTTTAACTGAAGCTGCATGACATCAAAATGACCAAGCTGCTCTTTCACAGACTGTTCTGCCTGTTCCAGCGCACGTTCTGTCACTTCTTTTGCAACGAGTGCTTCAGTCAGTTCTTTTTGAATTTCTGATGAACGACCTGTCATTCGCTCAACAGATGCCTGTTCCTGCGAAAGTTGCTGGTCGATATGCTTTAATTCATTTTTTACTGTCGCTTCTTCGTTCAGCAGGTTAATATACGTATTTTTCGCATCTTCAATTTCTTGTTCGATTTCCGAAGCAGAGCGTGTTAAAGCTTGCTCTACTTGCTTTAACGTCGAACGAATTTCAGTTACGATTTTTTGCTTTTCCGTAAACTGACCGCGTTTTTCCCGTTCAGCCTCTTGCAAGTCTTTTACCGTATTGGATGCTTCCGTTAAGCTATCACGTAGTTGCTGAATTTGTTTTTCGGCATTTGAACGCTTTTCGTTAAATAGCGCTTTACGCCCTTCCCAACGTTCTACTTCTGCGCTCGCTTCGACAAGCTGCTCTTGAGAACTGTCCAGCACTTCATCAATCGCTTTTAACTCCGTACGCATTTTGCGCAATTGCTGTTCAACTGTCGCAATTTCCGTTGCATGTTCTTTTTCGGTTGCTGTTAATTTGCGCTGCTCTTCGGTATAGCCTTGCAATACTTTCCCGCTTGTACGGATATCATGAACCATTAATGCTATATCAAAATCTTTCAGTTCTTCTGTCATCCGCACATAATCTTTCGCACTGGAAGCCTGAATTTTCAATGGCTCCAAGCGCTGATCGATTTCATGCAAAATATCGAGAACCCGATTTAGATTTTCATCTGTTTCAACAAGTTTATGCTCCGCTTTTTTCTTGCGCAGCTTATATTTTAAAACACCTGCAGCCTCTTCAAAAATACTGCGGCGGTCATCTGGACGGCTGTTTAAAATTTCATCAACCCGTCCTTGGGAAATAATTGAAAAGGCTTCTTTCCCAAGCCCCGAATCCATAAACAAGTCTGTAATATCCTTCAGGCGACACTGCTGGTTATTCAATAAATATTCACTCTCGCCCGAGCGATAGACACGTCTTGTCACACTTACCTCTGTATAAGGTATTGCTACTTGTTCATCTGTATTATCTAAAACAAGTGTAACTTCCGCAAAGTTCAGTGCTCTTCTAGATTCACTTCCTGCAAAAATAACGTCTTCCATTTTGGCTCCACGCAGGCTTTTGGCAGACTGCTCTCCTAATACCCACCGGATTGCATCTGTTACATTACTTTTCCCACTACCATTTGGTCCTACAACTGCAGTAACACCAGGTACAAAATCGATCCCGATTCGTTCGGCAAATGATTTAAAGCCTACTACTTCGAGTCTTTTAAGGAACATGTTATTCCTCCTCTTGCTTTGACTGCTTAAGCATTAGCATGGCACTTTGCGCTGCTTGCTGCTCAGCCTCTTTCTTTGATTTTCCACGGCCAATACCTAACTCTTGGCTGTTTAACAATACGCGTGAAACGAATGTTCGATTATGTGCTGGACCTTTTTCATCAACTATTTCGTAATTTAAAAGGCCGTTATTTGTTTGTTGAATAATTTCTTGTAATTGACTTTTAAAATCCATCACATGCGAAAAAGCACCGACTTCAACTTTAGGGAATACGACACGTTCTAAAAATGCGACAACAACTTCTAAACCTTGATCTAAATAAAGGGCTCCGACAAATGATTCAAATACGTCAGCAAGCAATGCCGGACGTTCACGACCACCTGTTAATTCTTCGCCTTTACCTAATAATACAAATTGTCCGAAGTTCAATTCGTTCGCAAAAACAACTAGTGATGGCTCACATACGATTGATGCACGTAATTTCGTAAGTTCCCCTTCGCTCATATGCGGAAATTTTTCAAATAAATATTTTGATACAGATAACTCTAATACAGCGTCCCCTAAAAATTCCAATCGCTCGTTGTCCGTAAATAATTTGCGGCGATGCTCATTCACATAAGATGAATGTGTAAATGCTTGATATAATAAATCTTTATTCTGGAAATGAATGTTCATTTCGTTTTCTAAAATTTCAAATTGTGATTTTACTTTTTCAGGGAGTACACCGGGTTTCTGGTTGTTCCCTTTTTTTCTATAGGTCATGTAATTCTGCCTTCCTTCTAGTTTCTATCGTTTAGTTTACCTTGTTCTATAGCATTGTGCAAAGGGTATCAGTCAAAAACCTATCAAATTTCACTATATTTATTCAGCCCACTAGAAATGGCAATTTAACGAAATTTTCAGACGTAAAAAAGGCTGTACAAAAGTCGTTGTGACTTAGTACAGCCTGGTGTTTTATAAATGAATTAGCTAATTTTGCTTTCGATGTATGAAATTGCATTACCAACTGTTGCAATTTTTTCTGCATCTTCATCAGAAATTTCCATATCGAACTCATCTTCAAGTTCCATTACTAACTCAACAACGTCTAATGAATCTGCACCTAAATCCTCACGGAATGATGCTTCTAATTTCACTTCGCTTTCGTCAACGCCTAAACGGTCAACGACTACTTTTGAAACACGCTCAAATACTGTAGACAAATCAGTCACCTCCCCTCAAGAATTCTAACCCTGTTGATTTCCGTTACGGGCACGCTTTCCGCGGGCGTGGCCTGAGCCTGTAGTCTCAGGCATCACGCTTATCCCGCAGGAAGCTCGCTTGTAGCGAAAGGCATCGCCGGCAGCTACACTCGGCCCTTCACTCCAATCAACTAGATGGCTTATATTTCAATAATATTAAGCCATTACCATGCCGCCGTCTATTTGGAGCGTTTGGCCTGTAATGTAGTTGGAACTGTCTGATGCGAAAAATACGACAGCTTTTGCGATATCTTCCGGTTGACCTAGTTTTGCCAACGGAATTTGTTTAAGCATACCTTCTTTCAAATCCTCCGGTAAGCCTTCCGTCATTTCCGTTGTAATAAAACCTGGTGCAATTGCATTGACTAAAATATTACGAGACGCAAGCTCCTGTGCAGTTGTTTTCGTCAGACCGATCACACCCGCTTTTGCCGCTACATAATTAGCCTGTCCAGCATTTCCGGCAACCCCAACGATTGAAGAAATATTAATGATGCGACCTGCACGCTGTTTCATCATTTGACGCGTAACAGCTTTTGTACAAAGGAAAACACCTTTTAAATTCGTATTGATGACATCATCCCATTCGTCATCTTTCATACGCATTAATAAATTATCGCGAGTGATGCCCGCATTGTTTACTAAAATGTCGATCGAACCATACGTATCAAGCGCTGTTTTCATTAAATTCTGCACAGAATCCGTATCTGCCACATTCGCCTGTACGGCAATTGCTTCGCCGCCATTTGCTTTAATTTCTTCTACAACTTCCTGCGCCTTTTGCTCGCTCCCGCTATAATTGACAACGACTTTTGCCCCTTCACTTGCCAATTGTAATGCGATCGCGCGACCAATGCCACGGGATGCCCCTGTTACGACAGCACATTTCCCTGCTAAACCCATTGTTTCCACTCCTTTGATGCCTCAACAACTTGTGTCAAACTCGCCTCATCATATACACAGTATGTTTGTACATTGCGGTCAATTTTTTTCACTAAGCCTGATAATACTTTTCCTGGTCCGCACTCGATAAAGACCGTTACCCCTTCAGCAATAAGCTTTTCAATGTTTTGTTGCCATTGTACGGAGCTTGTTACTTGGGCTACCATTTCTTCTTTAATCGCTTCAACAGTTGTTAAGAGCTCTGAAGTCACATTGCTCACTACCGGAATGTTTGGTTCCTGTAATGGTAAATTTGCTACCGTATTCTTTAAATTATGTGCCGCTTCCTGCATTAATGAACTATGGAAAGGACCGCTTACGACTAATGGTAAAGCTCGTTTTGCTCCTGCTTCCTTCGCTCTTTTACATGCTTCGTCAACACCTTGTTTCGTCCCTGAAATCACAATTTGGCCCGGACAGTTGAAGTTCGCTACTTGAACGACTTCTCCTTCAGCGGATACTTGCTGGCAAATGGCGTCTAGTTTTTCTCCGTCTAACGCCAATATAGCTGCCATTGCTCCTTGACCTGCAGGTACTGCCTCGTCCATAAATACACCCCGTCTATGAACCGTTTGAACTGCATCTTCAAAATCAATTACTCCTGAAATGACAAATGCACTGTACTCTCCTAATGAATGTCCCGCAGTATATTGCGGTGCAATACCAGCTTCAATCAGCTTATTTGCGATCATCACCCCTGATGTCAATAAAGCCGGCTGAGCATGGTATGTCAGTGTCAATGTTTCTTGTGGACCCTTTAACATATAGTCCGATAATGGAAGGTTTAACACTTCGTCCGCTCGTTTATAATACTGTTTGCTTACTTCATCATTCGCAACAAACTCCGCACCCATCCCTACAGTTTGTGAACCTTGTCCTGGAAAAATAAAAGCAATTTTTGTCATTTGATAATCCCCTTTGTAAATACGCTTATTCTGGCTTTGGCAATTGCTCGATTTTTTCGGCAATTGTTTCGCATACTTTATGCTCTACCATAATTGTCGCTTGACGAATCGCACTGTAAATCGCACGTGCATTCGATGAACCATGTGCTTTAATAACAGGTGCTTTCAGGCCGAATAAAGCCGCCCCACCGTATTCTGTATAGTCCATTTTACCTTTTAGCTGTTTTAAGTCATTCTTTACTAATGCAGCAGCAATTTTCGTTTTTGTCGTAGCAAATAACGCTTCCTTCAACATTTTGAATACCGTGCCTGCCGTACCTTCGATTGTTTTCAGCACCATATTGCCTGTAAACCCGTCCGTTACGACCACATCAGCGACCCCATTCAGCAATTCTCGTGCTTCTACATTGCCTTCAAAGTTAAAATCCGCTTCTTTTAGTAATGTGAATGACGCTTTTGTTAATTCATTCCCTTTTTTATCTTCAGTACCGATATTTAATAATCCAATTCGAGGTGCTTTTTGACCGCGAACTTGCTTCACATATATATCTCCCATAATTGCGTACTGTAATAAGTTTTCAGGTTTTGCATCTGCATTGGCACCTAAATCAAGCATAAGGAAGCCGTCGCCATTAATTGTCGGTAAAGTAGTTGCTAATGCAGGACGCGCTACTCCATCAATACGTCCTACTTTGAAAAGTCCGCCTGCCATTAAGGCACCAGTATTCCCTGCCGATAAACAAGCGTCCGCCTTTCCTTCAGCAACTGCATCCAGCATACGAGCCATTGAAGAATCTTTTTTACGGCGTACTGCGCGTGCCGGATCGTCCTCTGCCTCTACAACTTCACTACAATGAATAACCGTTAAGCGTTCGTGATTTTTTAAATATGGCGCCATTTTCTGTTCATCGCCATATAAATCAATCGTTAATTTCGGAAAATCTTCAAGCGCAATAAAGACTCCTTCTATGATTGCTTGTGGTGCGTTATCTCCGCCCATACCATCTACTGCTATTTTCATGTTGTTTCTTCACCTTTCATCCGATACATTTCAAACTCTCCCTTGAAAACTACTTCATTATCAACGGAAGAAGTCACTTCGATAAATGTACGGTTTTTATCAGGGTTTTTCCCTTTTACAACAGCCTTCGTTACGACACGATTGCCTGCACGAACCGGCTTAACGAAAGCTACATTTGATTTTACAGTAAGGGCAAGCTCATCATCAATTACTGCAACCGCCAAAGAATTGGCCTGTGCAAATAAATGGTGACCGCGCGCTATGCCGTTGCGCTGGAAAACATGTTCTTCTCCAACATCAAATATTGAAATTGCCCGATTATCCAGCTCTATATCAATAATTTCACCGATGACCTCATCAAGTGGCAACGATTTTACTTCATCATATTTTTTAGCAGCAACATCTTTAATACGTTCACGCAATTCCGGAATAGCGAGTTCCATGCGATCCAATCGAATTGTTTGAACGCTCACATTAAATTCAGCTGCTAATTGTTCATCTGTCACGAAAGGATTGTCTGCGATCTGTTCAGTCAATAACGACTGTCGCTCTTTTTTGGAACGCTTCATCGTATTTGTTACCTACCTTTAATTTTCTAAAAGATTAGTATTAGCACTTGGTACTAATATCAATATACATGTATAAAAAAAAGAACGCAACAACTTTTTGTTGCGTCCTTGAAATCTTAAGCTTCCAAGCTTAGCTGCCACAGCACACCAAACTTATCTGTTACTTGCCCATAGCACTTGCTCCAAAAGGTCTCCTGTAACTCCATTACGATCTTTCCGCCTTCTTTTAAACCATCGAAAATAAATCGGATTTCCTGCTCATCTTTTGACGTATAGGCAATGCTGATATTGTCCCCTACCGTCACTTGCGGAGAGCCCGGATACGTATCGGAAAACATCATTTGACCTTCCTCCAGTTCAATTTGTGCATTCATGACCAAATCTTTTGCTTCTGGCGGAATAGGGTGTTCAGGATTTGGCGGTAATTCTCCAAATGTTGAAATCGTTACACTTTTGGCATTAAACAGTTCTGCATATAACACTACTGCCTCTTTTGCTCGTCCATTTAACACAAAATACGGATACATGTTTCCCATCTTATTACCTCTTTTCAGCATTTTATTTTTAAGTAGCCTAAATAGTTTTCCACCAATTACAGGTTCTAACCGTTTAATCGATTCGTTCTCCTTGCATAACTCCAGAAGCCGTTAAATCTTCTCGTAAAAATTCATATTCCTGATCTTTCCAGAATGCTTCATCATAGAGCATTTTCTCTGCATCCTGTCTAGCAGTTTCAAGTGCCCGGTAATCATGGACAAGGTCGGCCAATTTAAATTCCGGCAGCCCGCTTTGCCGTTTTCCGAAGAAATCCCCGGATCCGCGCAGCTCCAAATCTTTTTCAGCTAAACGGAAACCGTCATTTGTCTCGGTCATACTCATCATTCGTTCTTTTCCTTCATCTGTTTTCGGGTCGGCAATCAGTACACAATAGGATTGATGTTCTCCACGACCGACACGACCACGCAACTGATGGAGCTGTGCTAAACCAAAACGCTCGGCATCATAAATCGTCATGAATGTCGCATTTGGTACATTTACCCCGACTTCGACAACAGTTGTCGATACAAGTACATGAATTTCTCCATCACTAAATGCACGCATGACCGCGTCTTTTTCGTCGGAATGCAGTCGACCATGCATTAAACCGATTTCAAAACGGTTGCCGAAATATGCTTTCAATTGTTCGTAAGCTTCCACTGCATTTTGCACATCCAGCTTATCGGACTCTTCGATTAACGGCGCAATGACATACGCTTGGCGCCCTGCTTCAAGTTCTTGGGTCATGCGCATCAACACACTGTTCAGCTGCTCTTTTTTCAGCCAATGGGTTTCAATTTCTTTACGCCCGGCAGGCAACTCATCGATAATCGAGACATCCATCTCGCCAAAAGCTGTTATCGCCAATGTACGCGGAATCGGTGTTGCGGTCATGAACAGCACATCCGGATTTTCGCCTTTTTCACGCAGTACACGACGTTGTTCTACACCAAAACGATGCTGTTCATCTGTAATGACAAACCCTAACTTTTTGAATTCCACATCCGGCTGAATGAGTGCATGTGTCCCAATGAGAATTTCGATTTCTCCTGCTGCAAGTTGTGCCAATAATTCACGGCGTGCCTTTGTCTTTGTCGAGCCCGATAATAATGCTATCTTAACGCCAATCGGATCAAACCACATATGCAGGTTTTCTGCATGTTGCTCTGCTAAAATTTCGGTCGGCGCCATTAGAGCCCCTTGATATCCTGCCGTTACAGCTGCATATAGTCCGATCGCTGCCACGACAGTCTTTCCAGATCCTACATCCCCTTGAAGCAGACGGTTCATACGTTGCGGCAATAACAAATCTTTGCAAATTTCATTGACAACCCGCTTTTGGGCACCTGTAAGCTCATATGGCAATGTTGCAATAAATGCTTTTAATTTTTCCAGATCAAAGCGAACGGAAATTCCTTTTTCATTTTCCTTATTCGCTTTTCTCAGTGCTTGAATACGCAGCTGGAACTGCAGTAATTCCTCATATACGAAGCGGCGGCGGGCCTGTTTTGCATGATCTGCATTTAGCGGAAAATGCACCCCTTCGAGCGCTTCTTGAATATTAACTAACTGATAGCTTTCACGCAGATAATTTGGCAATGTTTCAGGCAGTTCTTCCTTCACAGTATCCAACGCTTGGCGCATATATTTACGGAAGCGCTTTTGTTGAATATTCCCTTTCAAGCTATAAACAGGCTCAAAATCCACTTGTTCTGTTTTCGGCCCGAATGTCACGGATGATCCGACAATAACTTGACGTCCACGATCCCATTTACCGGTTACCGTAATGATGCCGCCAGTTGAAATTTTTTGCCGTAAATAATTTTGATTGAAAAATACGACTTTTATTAAATGTCTTCCTGCAAGGGCCGTAAATTGCAGACGGGATTTATTTTTCCCTAAAAATAATACAGTCGGTTCACTTTCGACACGTGCTTCAATCGTCACACGCTCATTATGCGGTGTTTCAGTTAAATCTTTTAATCGAAAATCTTCATGGCGGTATGGAAATGTCCAAATCAAGTCATGGATTGTCTCGATGCCAATTTTCATTAAATTTTCGGCTGTTTCTTTTCCGATTCCTTTTAATTGTGAAACTGGCTCATGAATCATTGTCGACACTTCCTTTACGAATTATTTATCCCGCATTAACGGGTAGTAAATGCCCGCCTCTAGACTGAAGCAGAGCGAAGGTGATCGGCGGGAATTAACTACCCGTAAAAGCCCGATTGGTTCAACTACCAATCAGTGGGGTATGAACCCCCTGATTGAAGTTTCACTTTATAGTTTAACAATATCATAAAATGGGTGCATACGTTCTCTCATAAACTAAAAAAAGAACACAAAAATTTGTGTTCAATTTTTTATTAATTCAATGCAATATTATAACAAAGAGATAACTTGCGTATTAAATTATATTATTCATAAACAAACGTTAGTTACTGCCTACACGAGATTTGAGCAGGCTTTTCAGGTCTCCGCCTTCAAAGATTGCATGGGTAATCGCTTTGCCCGTTGGTGTTGCGGCTAAACCGCCTCGCGCTGTTTCTTTCAAGTTCGGGCTCATTGCCTGACCGATTCGGTACATTGCGCCAATTACTTCATCACATGGAATGCGGCTTGTCACACCTGCCAATGCCATATCCGCTGCGACTAATGAGTTGGATGCACCCATTGCATTCCGTTTTACACAAGGTACTTCCACTAAGCCCGCAACCGGGTCACATACTAATCCAAGCATATTTTTCAGCGTGATCGCAAATGCTTCCGAACTTTGCTGGGCTGTTCCGCCAGCCATTTCCACAATCGCTGCCGCCGCCATTGCCGATGCACTGCCGACTTCTGCCTGACAGCCGCCTTCTGCACCTGAAATCGAAGCATTGTTCGCAACGATAAATCCAAATGCTCCCGAAGTGAATAAATAGCGAATCATTTGTTCACGTGTCGGATTTAATTTATGCTGAACTGCAAATAATGTTCCTGGAACAACCCCTGCCGAACCTGCAGTTGGTGTTGCACAAATTGTACCCATTGCCGCGTTCACTTCATTTGTTGCAACAGCTTTGCTGACAGCATCAAGTAAGAGATCTCCGGCTAATGTATTACCCTTTTTAATATAGTTTTGAATAAGTACAGCATCGCCGCCCGTTAAACCTGTTACAGACTGTACACCATTTAATCCGCGCTCTACTGCTTCTTCCATAATCGTTAAGTTGCGGTCCATCTGTTTAAAAATATCTTCACGAGAGCGACCTGTAATTAACATTTCCTGCTCAATCATTAACTCGGAAATAAGCTTTCCTTCTCTCTCAGCCAACTCCACTAACTCTCGAACACTGCGGAATAAAACATCCATATTTGTCACCCCTAGTTATTAATTTTCGATACCTTCGTAATATGTGGAATATATGAAATTTGCTCTAACAGACGCTTATCTATATTTTGATCGACTTCAATTACCATTAAAGCAGTTAATCCACGTTCAATACGCGATACTTCCATATGTCCAATATTGACATCATGCATAGCCAAACAATTCGCCACGTTTGCAATACAGCCGGCACGGTCATCATGCACAACCAGAATTGCCGGCATCCCGCCTGTCAGACGCAGCTTAAAGCCATTTACTTCGCTAATCTCAATTTTACCGCCACCAATTGAAATACCTTCAACGCTCATTTCCGATTCATCATCGCCCATTAAAATGCGCGCAGTATTCGGATGCTCTTTATTGGCTGTTTCAGGAATAAACTCAAACTGTAAGCCTGCTTTTTCCGCTTCAGCAAAAGAAGTTTTAATACGTTCATCATCCGTATCGTAATCTAGTAATCCACCGATAATCGCCACATCCGTACCATGACCGCGGTATGTTTCGGCAAAAGAACCGTATAAATAAATTTTCGCCCATTTCGGCTGACGTCCAAACAAATCGCGTGCAACACGTCCAATACGTGCTGCCCCTGCTGTATGTGAAGAGGACGGACCAATCATAACAGGTCCAATAATATCAAAAACCGAAGTAAATTTCATAAAGTTATCCCCCCATATTCTTTTATACTTTCATTTACTCCTAGTGTACTCATTTTTTCTGCAATTAACAAACTTCTTGTTATAAAAACAGAATAATAACCATAATGAGGATTAAACTCCATAAGTTAACGCTGACAATTAAGCGGTTAGATGGATAAATCGATAGAATTATTCCCCTTATTTTCCACCAAATAGGTCTCACTACTGTAAATACCGCAAATTTTGGGCTTATTTACGATGCGCCCGCTTAAGACACTTAAACATAATGAAAGCAGTGCATACTTGAAAGTACACACTGCTTTCACTATTTATTTTATTCTACAGATAAAATGAACGGATACAGGGATTGTTTACCTTCAACAATTTCCACTTCAGCATCCGGATAATTTTCTTCGATAAAGTTTTGTAATTCATCGGCTTGTTCAGCTGTTGCATCTTCACCATAAATGATTGTGATGATTTCTGAATCTTCATCCATCAATCCTTCAAGCACTTTTTTAGCTGCATCCATCATTTCAGGAGTCGATAAAATAATTTTACCTTCAGCCAATGCCATATAATCATCTTTACGGATTTCAACCCCGTCGATCGATGTATCACGCACGGCAAATGTTACTTGACCAGTCTTTACATGTGCAAAGCCTTGTGTCATGTTCGCCTTATTCGTTTCAACTGACTCGGCAGGATTATATGCTAAAATAGCTGCCATTCCTTGAGGAATCGTTTTTGTCGGCACAACCGCTGCTTCAATTTCCAGAAGTTCAACTGCTTGCTCTGCCGCCATAATGATATTTTTGTTGTTCGGTAAAATTAGTACTCGCTCTGCACCAATTTCTTTTACCGCTTTTACGATATCTTCTGTAGAAGGGTTCATCGTCTGTCCGCCTTCAATTACATAAGAAGCACCGATCGAGCGTAGAAGATTGGATACACCTTCACCCATTGCAATCGTTACTATCGCATATGGTACTTTTGTTTTTTGCTGTTTCGCAGGTGCTTGTGGTGCATCGTTGACAATCGCAGAATGCTGTTCACGCATATTGTCTACTTTAATTTTAATTAAGCTACCATATTTTTGACCCGCTGCAAGTACGGCACCTGGAGTTTCCGAGTGTATATGTACTTTTGCAATTTCATCGTCCGAGATGACCAGTAATGAGTCGCCCATCGGATTCAATTCTTGGCGGAACTGCTCTTCATCAAAAGGCGCTTTGTCTTCCTCGAAACGCACCATGATTTCTGTACAGTATCCAAATTCAATGTCAGATGTGTCCATGAAGTCTTGTACACGGTGATGCTCTGCATTAATTAAATCATCCAGTGAAGATTCATTTTTTTCCGGCAGTGGTTCGCCTTTCATAGAAGCAAGGAATCCTTCATAAACGAACAACAATCCTTGGCCGCCACTATCGACAACACCCACTTCTTTTAATACAGGTAAAAGATCCGGCGTGCGGTTTAATGATTGTTTTGCTTCCTCGATAAACGCTTCCATCAAGACAATCATATTTTCTTCTGTTTCAGCAACTTCCACACCTTTTGCCGCCGCTTCGCGAGCAACCGTTAAGATTGTCCCTTCCACTGGTTTCATAACGGCTTTATAGGCAGTATCTACACCAGCCTGGAATGCGTTCGCTAAGCCTTTTGCATCTATTTCAGCTTCCTTTTCAATCGCTTTGCCGAACCCGCGGAATAACTGCGATAAAATTACGCCAGAGTTTCCGCGTGCCCCCATTAGCAAGCCTTTTGATAAAGCCTGAGCTGTTTTACCGATATGTGCATTTACATTGGCTTCTGTTTCATCTGCACCAGATGTCATTGATAAATTCATATTTGTCCCTGTATCACCATCCGGCACAGGGAATACATTTAGCGAATCTACATATGCTGCATTTTGGTATAGGTGATGTGCACCCATTTGTACCATTTCAGCAAATTTAATTCCGTCTAAAGACTTCATTCGATTCATTTCCTCCTCTTACACGTTCGCAACACGAACGCCTTGAACAAAAATATTAACTGATTTAACGCTCATACCTAATGTTTTATTTACTGTATATTTTACTTTGGATTGTACTTGATAAGCGATTTCAGAAATTTTCGTACCATAGCTTACAATAATGTACATATCAATATGTAAGTCATCACCTTCTTGGCGAATGAGCACACCTTTTGCAAAATTCTCTTTTCGTAAAATATCTGTTAATCCATCACGAATCTGATGTTTTGATGCCATGCCTACAATGCCATAGCATTCAATCGCTGCTCCACCAGCAATTTGAGCAATAACATCATTGGATATATCAATATGACCGAATTCGTTATTTAATTCTACTGACATAGTGAATGCCCCCTTGGCTCTATTTGACTAATTTATATTGTACTACACAAAAGTCGATTATAAAAGAAAACGTTCATCTACGTCTAGCCTGAAGTCGTTTTTTTGAATTTCTCTTTATTAAGAATCTCTTTATTTTTAATCTTTCAATAAAGTGAAATTTCAATCAGTTGGGTTCTTTATCCCCACTAATTGCAAAACAACATCATACTATAATAATTTTTTTGCACAACCTATTTAGAGTATTCGACAATTTTCGGTTGTTATACAAGGAAGCATTTTTGAAACATATCACTGACTATTTTGGCTCAATACCAAAATATATGCTTATCCGCACATTCCACTACAGGCGGACGCTTTCCGCGGGCGTGGGCCAATCCTCCTCATCGCTACGTTCTGCGGTGTATCAGCCGTCACGCTTATCCCGCAGGAGTCGCCGCCTTCCGTTCCATGTGCTTATATGCCAACCGACTATTTATTAAGTACCTATTTTGGTCGAGTCCCACTATTAACCGCGAAAAATTCGATATGATTATGCAAAATGGAGATTTTTGCCGGAAGTTGGCTTATTAAGTCTCCGTCAACATTCAGCGGAAGTGCTTCAGTCGCTTTTATATGCATTTCACGTGCATTCAATTTAATAATATTGTCATCGTCCTCATAATTGCCTGTAAGCAAATTTTTAGCCGTACCTACTACTTGTAGTGTGCTCATACTTTTAATAATAAATCCGTGCAAGAGACCGTCTGATTTATCGGCATCTTCATTCAGTTGGCGGAAGCTTCCGACTGAATCGGTTAATATACATATGAAGAGCATCATATTTTCTTTATACGTTTGTCCGTCTGCCGTTACTTCCATTTCGTAGGAGTCATTTTGAATGGCCGCTTTCACTCCTTCAAATAAATAGGCGAGCGATCCAAAAGATGTTTTTTGCTCTACTGACACGTCACCAACCGCTTCTGCCAATAATCCGATTGCAATGACATTCGTGAAATAATGATCGTTTACTTTCCCGATGTCCGCTTTTGTTGTTTTTCCGCCAAGTAACGCTATCGCCTCATCAGGATCAAGCGATATGTCCAACGCACGCGCAAAATCATTGACTGTACCTAATGGAACAACTCCCACAACAGGGCGGTGAGGCTGCTCGGCAATTCCGTTGATTCCTTCATTTAGTGTACCGTCTCCGCCGACTAAAATGACAGCATCATATTGCTCATCACATGCCATTTTAGCAAAGCGGGTCGCATCCTTTTCACCTGCTGTTTCTTTTACAACGACTTCATAATTATGTAATTGTCCGATAATTTTCTTTTCATACTCACTTGCTTTTTCTTTCCCTGAAGATGGATTGATGATGACCATACACTTTTTCATAAATGTTTCCCCCAAATAATTAGTTTATATAGTACATTACCTTTTCCAGGAAGTTTTTAATCCCAATTAAGCAAAATGGGGTGTAAAGGTTTTTTTCTTGAAAGGTTATGTAAAATGTCTTGCACTCATTGACTCTGTATGTTAAATTATTATGGTATGTGAAATAACGAACTGAAATAAAGATTTCAGATTCAGCTGTAAGGAGGAATTTTACAATGCCAAAACAATGCGTAATTACTGGCCGTAAAGCTCGTACAGGCAACAACCGTTCACACGCTATGAACGCTAACAAACGTACTTGGGGTGCTAACCTTCAAAAAGTTCGTATCTTAGTTGACGGTAAGCCAAAACGTGTATGGGTTTCTGCTCGTGCTTTAAAATCAGGTAAAATCGAGCGCGTATAATCGCGTATAGAGTATCAGCAATTTGCTGGTACTCTATTTTTTTGCAAAAAAACCATAAAAAATACAGCCCATAATCGCTATGAGCTGTAGACAGGATCTTTATTTTTCTTTTTTATCTCTACGAAACAACTTCACGCAGCCTCTTGCCACACCGCTTAACCATTTCGGCATTTGGAATGTATATACTTTCAGTGTTGTTCCTCCTTAATCTTTACTCTTTATCATTAAACATATGCCTTCCCTAAATGAAATAGACCCTGTACCTATTATTTCATTGCTTGTGAAACGCGTTGTCCCTTGTTCAATCACTTCATCTGTCGTCTCATATTTAACACTACGCAACGTCACGTTTCGCAGAGTCTTTCCATAGGCAAAAAACGATACGTAAGAATAATAGTCTTCTGTCAAAATATGTTTACCAGGCAGTAAAAATTGAATGATATTATGAGAATTAATGATTTTAAAAGTAATATGAGGATGCTGCTGCTGCATGAGAAATACAGACCGCAATGTCGCTTCATAATGATCTAAACGCCCGCCTGTAACACCCGTTAAAAAGACTTCCTGCGGCTCATATGTGAGTGCCTTCTGCAAGGCTAAGTCTGTATCCGTCTCATCTTTTTCTGCCTGAAATTGTTCAACATGATCTACAACTTCGGAAATCCGCGCAAATTCCTCCGCTGTAATGGAATCAAAATCGCCGACAATGCTATGTGGCTGTATGCCTTTGTCCACTAAATATAATGCACCCCGGTCGACTCCAATCCAGATATCCGGTGTTAAAGAAAAGGCGACCTCATGAACGGGGCCGCCTGAGCAGATTGCCACAATCACTGAATTGCCGCTAATCCTGCTTGTTTAATTTCCTGTAAAGCTTGTGCGCGATCTTCTTTACTGTAAATAGCTGAACCAGCAACAAAAACCGTTGCACCTGCTTTTGCACAAGGTACGATTGTTTCAGCGTTAATTCCGCCATCAATTTCAATTTCGATATTCAAGCCACGTTCTTTTATAATTTTCGATAATGCTTCCACTTTCGGCACAACCGATTCAATGAACTTTTGTCCGCCAAAGCCCGGGTTTACCGTCATAAACAACACCATATCAACATCTTCCAAAATATGCTGTATTGTTTCAATCGGCGTATGCGGATTTAATACAACACCCGGTTTCACACCATGTGAACGAATTAACTGAATCGTACGGTGCAGATGGCGGCATGCTTCAACATGTACCGTAATATAATCTGCGCCCGCTTTCGCAAACTGTTCAATATACTGGTCCGGATTTTCAATCATTAAATGTACGTCCATCGGTAATGTAGAAAGAGGACGAATGGCTTCTAATGCAATCGCACCAAATGAAATATTCGGTACGAAATGACCGTCCATTACATCGATATGAATTAATTCGGCTCCTGCTGCTTCTACTTCTTTTACTTCTTGTCCCAGCTTTGCAAAGTCTGCTGCTAAAATCGATGGTGCAATTTTAATCATGTCTAATACCTCGGCTTTCGGTCAATAATTTCTTGTAAGATTTGTTCATAATGCTCATAGCGGTACGAACGTATTTCTCCCGTTTCTACTGCCTGTTTTACCGCACATTTCGGTTCTTTTATATGCAGACAACCACGGAACTTACAATTCTCGCTAATACGTTCGAACTCTGGTAAACAGGATGTCAGCTCTTCTTTTTCTATCTTTTCAAAATCAAAAGAACTAAAGCCTGGTGTATCCGCCAATAGTCCGCCGCATACTTCAATCAACTCGACGTGGCGAGTTGTATGTTTCCCGCGCCCTAAACTTTTTGAAATAATACCTGTTTTTAAATCAAGCTCAGGAAGCAATGTATTTAATAATGTTGACTTTCCGACACCTGACTGGCCGGCAAGCACCGATGTTTTTTCTTGCAAGTATGGTTCAATTTTCTCCAGCAATGTTGGATCATCAATGTATGTTTCGATAATGTCATAGCCGATTTCTTTATAGTCGTCAATGTATATTTGTAAATGTGCACGTTCTGCATCATTTAATAAATCCATCTTCGTTAAAATAATGATCGGCTGTACATGGAACGACTCGAGCACGACTAAAAAACGGTCGAGCAGTACTGTATTAAAATCCGGTTCTTTTGCGGAAAACACAAGTAATGCCTGATCCACATTCGCAATCGGTGGTCGAACGAGTTCATTGTTACGTTCCAGTATTTTATCGATGGAACCATCCGATTCCCCATCATAGGAATATTCCACAAAATCGCCGACTAGTGGTGATTCTCCGCGATTACGGAAAATCCCACGAGCGCGACATTGAATTAAATTGCCGTCTTTTTCAACATAATAATAACCGCTTAATGCTTTTCGAATTTGGGCTTGCGCCATCCAATTCCTCCTTATTCCGCCAATTCTTCATACGTAATTGTTTTATTTTCGATTACATTGTTATCCCGTACAATCTGATAGGCTGCTTTGTCCCCTTCAACGATGACCAGCTTAATTGTATATAAAGTATCTTCATTAATTGTTAACTTTTCTACAGGCTCTGCCATTGTACGTGTTTTGTCTTGAATGTAAATGGAGACCTCTTGCTCAATCCCTTCTTCAAAAGGCTCGTACGGAATTTCAATTGTTTTTGTATAGAACTTTTCCTGTTTTGCTTTTGGTCCTTTTGAGATGACGACATTAATTGTGCCACCTTTTTCAAGCTTCGTGCCTGCTTTTGGTGTTTGACTGATTACTTCACCAGCCGGTTTATCCGAATATTCTTCACCAGTTACATTCACTTTAAAACCTGAGCTTTTTTCATATTCTGAACGGTTCGCATCATTAAACGCCATCAAGTCCCGCACCGTTACTTGTTCCTGTCCTCTACTAACTGTTAATACAACATCTGTCTCATTGACGTGAATTTCCTCTCCGGCTTCCGGTGTTTGACCGATAATCTCGCCCGCTGCATGCTCTGAAGAATATTCCTCTCTAAAATCATAGCTATTATATTCTTCTAACTCATCGATTACTTCATCACGCTGTTTACCGACGAAATCCTCCATCTTTGTCAATTCCTTACCGATACTGACGATTAAATCCACCGTAGTTCCTTTATCACGTTCCCGACCTGCTTGCGGATTCGTTTCAATGATATTTCCGGATTCAATTTCTTCATTGTTGCGTTCCTCTTGTTCGCCAATAACGAAACCTTGCTCTTCTAAAATTCGAATCGCTTCTTCAACCGTCATATCTGTCACATCTTCTATGACTACTCTATTTGGTGTTAAAAGAACAGCTGCTACTACTGCACCAATTGCTAAAAGAACTAATAGACCAACGATAAGCGGCCACTTTTTCTTTTTCTTTTTTGGCTTTAGCGGCTTCGGTTCTTCCTCTGCAGGCTGTTTTGAATCGATCCGGACTGTCTGTTCCGTAATGCCGGTAGATGGCTCCTGAACCGGGACAGGTACAGGCTTCGGATCTTTTATAATTGGCATTAGCTTTGTCGCCCCATTATCAACCGGCGGCATAAATTTAGGTTCATTCACCCGTTGTAATGATAAACATGTATTTAAATCTTCTTCCATCTCTTCTGCATTGCTGTAGCGGTGGTTTTGATCTTTTGCTGTTGCCTTTAATACGATATTTTCCACGCTTTGCGGAATGCTTGCATCGAATTCACGTACGGAAGGTGTTTCCGCCTGCAGATGCTTTAACGCAATAGATACAGCAGATTCCCCTGAAAATGGCAATTCACCTGTTAAAAGCTCATAAAAAACGATTCCAAGTGCATATATATCGGACTTCATCGTTGCTACACCGCCGCGTGCCTGCTCCGGCGATAAATAATGGACTGTTCCGATGACTGAGTTCGTTTGCGTGAAGCTTGTTGCTCCAAGCGATGTCGCAATCCCGAAATCAGTGATTTTCACATTTCCTTCTTCGTCCATCAATATATTTTGAGGCTTTATATCTCGATGAATAATTCCGTTTTCATGTGCATGGGCAATTGCCGATGTAAGCTGCTTCATTATATGGGCACTACGCGCTGCAGATAAAGGTGAAAACTCTTGTATGTATTGTTTTAATGTTTTCCCTTTAATGTATTCCATGACAATATAGTGCATATCCCCATCTTCGCCAACATCATAGATGCTTACGATATTTGGATTAGTCAAACTTGTTGCAGACAATGCTTCACGCTGGAAACGACGGTGCAATTCTTCTTCATTCGATAAATCATAACGCAATATTTTAATTGCGACGTCACGGCTTAAAATAATGTCGTGTGCCAAATATACATTTGACATACCGCCTCCGCCAATTAATTTTAAAATTTTATAACGGCCACTTATATGTTTTCCTACTAGCATTGTTACACCTCCTGCACCGTTGTCATTAAGATAAGGGAAATATTATCTTCTCCACCACGCTCATTTGCTAATTGGACTAATTTTTTTCCTTTTTCCTGAACGGAAACCTGTGTAGTAATAATCTTACCCATTTCCTCTGTAGACAGTTTATTACTTAACCCGTCGGAACAAATGAGTAAAAAGGCCTCATTTGATAGAGTGATTTCATAAAAATCAGGTTCAATCGAAATTTCTGTACCGAGTGCTTTTAAAATAAAGTTCCGTTGAGGATGATTTTGTGCCTCTTCTTCACTAATCTCTCCATTTTCCAATAAAATATTTACATAAGAATGATCTCTTGTTACTAACTTTACTGTTTCGTTTGTAATATGGTATACACGACTGTCGCCAACATGGCTTATCGTGCAATCATTCTTATCAAGCAACACAGCGATCATTGTCGTACCCATACCTTGACAATTTTCATGTGTTAATGAGTAATGATATATTTTTTGATTAATATGTGACACCGCATTACGCAACCATTCCAGCTTTAACTGTTTAGTTGCAAAATTTTCTGCATTTTCCTGTTTAAAGAGTGCATGCATTTCGGTAATAACCATTTCACTCGCTACATCACCAGCATTATGACCACCCATACCATCTGCTAAAATCGCAAGCTTAAAATGATCGGGGCGCTCAAAAAACGCGGCCCGATCTTCATTTATTTTTCGCTTTAACCCAATATCACTTTCCACTGTAAAGTTCACTATAGTCCACCTACTTTGTTTCGTGTGATCGTTCTTGTGCACGTAACTGGCCACATGCAGCTGCAATATCTGCACCTTGCTCACGGCGGATTGTTACGTTAATACCTTGCTCCTTAAGCGTTCTTTCAAAAGCAAAAATTTTACTGCGTGATGTACGAATATAATCACGTTCCGGCACGTAGTTAATCGGAATTAAGTTAACATGACATTTAATATTTTTGATTAGCTTTGCCAGTTCCATTGCTACTTCTTCTGTATCATTTTGACCTGACATTAAACCGTATTCAAATGTAACACGACGCCCTGTTTTCTTCGTATAGTATTTTACTGCTTCCATCAACTCTTCTAATTTATATGCTTTGGCAATCGGCATTAATTTCTGACGGGCCTCTTGGTTCGGTGCGTGAAGAGAAACCGCAAAGTTAATTTGCATGCCTTCATCTGCAAATTCATAGATTTTCGGTACAATTCCCGAAGTCGAAACCGTAATATGACGGGCCCCAATATTTAATCCTTTGTCATCGTTCATAATTTTAAGGAAGTTCATCATCGCATCGTAGTTGTCAAACGGCTCACCGATTCCCATGATAACAATTGAAGATACACGCTCTTCTGTTGCGTCAAGCTGTTGCTGAACTTTTACGACCTGCTCAACAATTTCACCCGCCATTAAATGACGTTTCAAGCCACCTAACGTAGATGCACAGAATGTACAACCGATACGGCAGCCTACTTGTGTCGTTACACAAATTGAATTACCGTAATCATGGCGCATCAATACAGTTTCAATTGAATAGCCGTCTTGCAGCTGGAATAAAAACTTGATCGTGCCATCTTTTGATTCTTGTTTAATAATTGTCGATAGTGTCGTTAATGCAAACTCGGCCTCAAGTTTTTCACGCAATGCTTTCGGCAAGTTTGACATTTCTTCAAATGTTTGGACACGCTTTTCATAAAGCCATTCATAAATTTGCGCTGCCCGGAAAGCCTTTTCTCCATTTGCTGTCAGCCATTCCTTCATTTCATCTAGACGTAATGAGTAGACAGAAGGTTTTAACTGTGGCTTTTCTTTCTTCGCACGACGTACCGGTTTATCTGCTGTTTCTTCCACTAAATCCTGAATTCGTTCATCAAATTGTTTTAATTGTTCTTGCTCCATTAGTTAATTGGACGCTCCTTTTTTTACGAATGCAGCTACGAAAAATCCGTCACTGCCTATATCTTGCGGGAATACTTGCAGCATCCCGTCCTGTTGCTTCGCTTCTAGTTGTGTTGGTAAATTTTCAATCGGCACCAAGTTCATTTCAGGGTGCTCTTTTAAGAAGGCTTGTACCGTACCTTCATTTTCACTACGGTCTACTGTGCACGTTGAATACACTAATCGTCCGTCTTGCTTTAATAGCTGGACTGCATTATTTAAAATCGAAAGCTGAATTGTTTGCAGGCTCTCTAAATCTTCTTCTCGCTTTGTATATTTAATATCCGGCTTGCGTCGCATTACGCCCAAACCTGAGCAAGGTGCGTCAACCAGAATCGCATCATAGCCTTCCTTTTGTAGGAAGCCTGCTGCTTTTCTTCCGTCAAGCGGGGCTGTTTCGATAATATTCAATCCTAGACGCGCAACATTCTCTTCGATTAAATCCAATTTTTTCGGATGAAGATCGGTCGCTAAAATCGAGCCTTCGTTTTTCATAACTTCAGCAAGATGCGTTGTTTTCCCTCCTGGTGCTGCACACATATCAAGTACTTTCATACCTGGCTGCGGATTCAGCACTTTTGCCGGCAGCATCGAGCTTTCATCCTGAATCGTAATAAGCCCATTTCGGAACGCTCCCGTACGTGCAGCCTGCCCGCTTTCAAGATGCAGACATTCAGGTATATATTCACTGCGGCGCGCTTTTACACCTTCACGTTCAAGCGTTGTCAATACTTGTTCAACAGTTGCTTTCGTCGTGTTGACACGTACTGTCTGCAATGGTGCAATATTATTTTCAAGCAGCATTTCACGTGTTTTATCATAGCCGTAGCTTTCAACCCATCGATCGACCAGCCATTGCGGGTGGCTCGTTTCGATTGCCAGACGCTCATTTGCATCTTCTATTAAATCGGTTGAACGAACACCTTCACGTAAAATTGAACGTAAAATACCATTTACCATTGAGGCAATCCCTTTATGGCCTCGTCGTTTTGCAATTTCCACTGCTTCATTGACAGCGGCGTGTGCAGGAATACGTGTTAAATACTGCATTTGATAGAGCGACATACGCAACAGCCAGCGCACCCAAATATCCACTTTTCCGCGAATAAATGGCTCCAGATAATAATCCAGTGTCAGTTTATGCTGCAATGTTCCATATGTGAGCTCTGTTAAAAGGCCGCGGTCTTTCGCATCGATTTTATATTTTTCAATCGTTTGGTGTAATAATAAATTACTGTATGCCTGGCTTTTATCGATCGTCAGTAAAATCGTTAAAGCGGCATCCCGCACATTACCGTCCCAAATTACTTGTTTCTTTTTACTCATTCAAAACGGTCCCCAATCTGTAATTTCGAGCCCGTACCACGTAAAAACTCTTCTGCTGTCATGCGTTTCTTCCCTGCTGGTTGTACATCATACAGCGCCAATGTACTGCCATCGCCTGTCGCTACTTCAAAATGATCTTTTTCAATTTTTACGACTTCTCCCGGTGCAGCATTTGTTGCAGTTTCCCCAACCTTTGCTGCCCAGACTTTAAAGTTTGCCCCTTCAAATGTCGTATAGGCAACAGGCCAAGGGTGTAATCCACGCACTTGATTATACAATGCACGCGCTTCACTATTCCAATCAATCAACTCCTGCTCACGGCTAATATTGCGCGCAAATGTTACGAGTGATTCATCCTGTGGAATTCGGGCATTTGTTCCGTCGATAATCGATGGCATTGTTTCTTTTAATAGTTCACGACCTACTGCACTTAATTTATCAAACATTGTACCTGTATTGTCTGTATCTTCAATGGCAATTTCCCGTTGTGAAATAATATCCCCGGCATCCAGTTTTTCCGCCATATACATAATCGTTACACCCGTTGTTGCCTGTCCATCGATAATTGCCTGATGAATTGGTGCACCGCCTCGATATGCAGGTAATAATGATGCGTGGACATTAATACAACCTAATCGAGGTGCTTCAAGCAGTTCTTTCGGCAAAATCTGTCCAAATGCCGCTGTTACGACAATATCCGCATTTAACGCCAAAATTTCTTCCAGCTCCTGTGAACCGCGCAGCTTTTCAGGCTGAATAACCGGTAAGCCTAGTCGTAGTGCTTCTTCTTTTACAGGTGGCGGCGTTAATACTTTTTTACGCCCAACTGGACGATCCGGCTGTGTAACAACTGCTGCGATGTCATAGCCTTCTTCATGAAGCATACGCAAAATTGGCGCTGAAAAGGCAGGTGTTCCCATAAATACGATTTTTGTCATCGATTATTCCTCCTCAACGTCCGCGTATAGCTCTTCTAATTCTTCCTCAGTTAATACACGCGTCATTTTCGAATCAAATAAAACGCCATCTAAATGATCGATTTCATGTAAAATACAGCGTGCTTCAAAGTCTTCAGCTTCCAGTTCATAAATACGTCCTTCACGGTCGGATGCTTCGATTTTTACGTAAGTTGGGCGCTTTACCATGCCAAATAGGTCGGGGAAACTTAAACACCCTTCCACATCTTCTTCTTCTCCACGTGTTTCAAGTACGATCGGATTGATCATTTCTAAAATATCTTCACCTAATTCAACGATTGCTACTCGTAAATCAACATTAATTTGAGGTGCAGCAATTCCTACACCATCATTTTCTACCATCGTGTCATATAAATCATCTAAAAGTTGAATGATATTTTCATCGATTACTTCAATTTCTTTCGTTTTTTTTGATAGTATTTTCGCCGGGTTTTTTACAACTTCTTTAATTGCCATTTCAATACCTCTTTCTATATGCATTAGATCATTGTCGGATCTAAATCAACTGTTAACACAATGCCTTTTTTAATCCATTCCGAACGATACAGTTTTATTAGCTGTAAAAGAACCGGGATTAAATTTGGCTCTACTTTATATTTTATCAAACATTGATAACGATATCTATTTTGGAGACGAGCGATGCTGGCAGTGGTCGGTCCGATAACGGAAACATTAAATGATAAATTGGACCGCAAATACTCGGCAACACGTCCGGCATATTCTGCAGCAAACATGACGTCTTCATGGGACACTTGAATAAGCGCAATATAATAATAAGGCGGATATCCTGCAATGTGTCTTGTATGCATTTCGCGCTCGTAAAACGGTGTATAATGCTGATCTTTTGATAGCTGGATTGCATAATGCTCCGGTGTATAAGTTTGGATATATACTTCGCCAAGTTTATTGTGGCGTCCTGCTCGGCCACTTACTTGCGTCATGAGCTGGAACGTTTTTTCCGCTGCACGGTAGTCCGGTAAATGAAGCGATGTATCAGCGCTCAATACCCCGACTAATGTAATATTCGGGAAATCAAGTCCTTTTGCGATCATTTGCGTCCCGAGCAGAATATCCGCTTCCCCTCGGCCGAACGCATCGAGCATTTTTTCATGTGCCCCTTTTTGTTTTGTCGTATCGACATCCATCCGCATGACACGTGCTTCCGGAAACAGCTTATGAATCTCTTCTTCAACCTTTTGTGTACCGGTACCGAAATAACGGATGTTTTCACTTAGGCATTCAGGACATGTTTCCGGTATATATTCATCATGACCGCAATAATGGCATTTCAGCTTTTCCTGATAGCGGTGATACGTCAACGAAATATCACAGTTCGGACATTGCACTGTTGTCCCGCAATCCCTGCATAATACAAACGATGAGTAGCCGCGGCGATTTAAAAATAGGACGGTCTGTTCTTTTTTATCGAGACGATCCCTTAATGCTTCCATAAGCGGTTCAGAAAACATCGAACGGTTTCCTGCCTGCAGCTGTTCCCGCATATCGATAATCTGAACGGTAGGCAATGCCTGATTTTTTGCCCGCTGTGACAATGTCAGTAACGTATATACACCTTTTTTCGCACGTGCAAACGATTCTAATGCAGGTGTCGCACTTCCTAAAATAACCGGACAATTATAATAATTTCCGCGCCATATCGCGACATCCCGTGCATGATAGCGAGGCGAATCTTCCTGCTTGTATGTTGACTCATGTTCCTCATCTAAAATAAGCAGACCGAGATTTTTAAAAGGTGCAAAAATAGCTGATCGTGCACCTACTACTACCTTTACTTTTCCTTGCTGCACTTTCCGCCATTCATCATACTTTTCACCGACAGACAATCCGCTATGCATAACCGCCACTTCGTCACCGAAACGTGATTTAAAGCGCTCCGTCATTTGTGGTGTCAATGATATTTCAGGTACGAGTACAATCGCTTCTTTCCCGTCTGCAATTGTGCGCTGGATTGCCTGTAGATACACCTCTGTTTTGCCGCTGCCTGTAATGCCGTGAAGGAGAAAGGTCTCTTGACGTTTTTCATCTATGGCTTCCGTAATTTTTTTCAGTGCCTCGTCTTGCTCATCTGTTAATTGTAAAAAGTCTGTTTTTACGACTTCCTTTGTAAACGGATCACGGTAAACTTCCTCTTGTATATACGCTGCTGCCCCTTTTTCAATGACACTGTTTAATACACTGCTTGTCACTTGAACGGCTTCATATATTTGTTCCGGTAAAACGATGGCTCCAGCATGGTCTTGCATCCATTCCATCAATGCCAGCTGCTTTGGTGCCCGTTTTCCCATTTGTCCTATCACTTCTTCTATTTGTTCACGGGAATAAATTTGCACTTTACGTACTTGTTTCACTTGGCCTTTTTGTTTCACTTCATTTTCAATATTGACAAGACCGTCTTTTACTGCCCGTTTTAAAGGTTTTAATAAATTTGCCTTTTCAAATTGGGCTAAATTCACTTTTACGGCTCTCTCGAAGTAAGGCTGCAGCATTTGAGGTAATTGCGGCACTTCGCCTAGCAAGACAGCATACTTCTCATACTTGGCCCGCAAAGCACCCGGCAGCATTACTTGTAATGCATCAATTTCATAACAGATTGTTTGATGCTTCAGCCATTTTGCCAAGCTCAGCATTTCCTCAGTCAAAATGGATTCCAAATCGAGTATTTCTGAAATCGGCTTTATTTTTTCAACCGGAACGTCTGATTCGGCTACAATGCCGACGACAAAACCAAGCACATTGCGCGGTCCGAATGGGACTTTTACACGACATCCTATGTCAATCAGCTCTTCCCAATCTTCCGGTATTAAATAGTCGAAAGGACGGTCAACCGGATATGCGGAAACATCGACGATTACTTGTGCAAATCTCATTGTCCATCGCTTCCTGATTGCTCACGGAAATGCTTTTCTACGAGTACCGTAATTTTTTCCGGCTCTTCCAGACGACCTTTCCCTACATAGCCGCATGCCAAAAATCCTTCAGACGGTTCGATAAAGCGGATGCCATCTTCGTGAAGTTGTGCAATATTCCGTAAAACGGCCGGATGTTCATACATATGTACATTCATCGCCGGTGCCACCCAAACAGGTGCAGTCGTTGCAAGTAATGTTGTTGTTACCATATCATCCGCCATTCCATGTGCCATTTTGGCAATCATATTGGCTGTTGCAGGAGCTACGATAATTAAATCTGCCCAATCCGCCAGATCAATATGGGCAATGACATTGGAATCTTTTTCATCGAACGTATCAAAAAACACATCATTTTTAGACATCACCTGGAAGCTTAAAGGGGTAACGAACTTTTGTGCAGAAGCAGTCATGATCACTTTTACATTGAAGCCTGCCTGAGACAGTTTGCTTACTAACGCTACCGCTTTATATACAGCAATTCCACCCGACACACACAATAGTATATTGTTTTTTTTCATTATTTTACCGTCCTTTCAAAGGATAAGCTCCCAAAGAAAAATTCTTAGGGAGCTTCTACTCAGGGAGTATTCTTTTAGTAAATTACCAACTAGATTTCGTCTTCGTAAACAGTTGAAGCGTCTTGTTGAACTTTGCGAAGCTTTCCGGCAGCTACTTCTTCCAATGCTTTTCCTACTGGTTTGTAAGAAACGTATGAGCTTAAGTGCTCGCCGCCCTCTTCTTGCATTTGGCGCGCACGTTTTGAAGCTAAGCTCACTAAAGAATACTTAGAATCAATTTGTTTTTTTAACTTATCTACTGATGGATATAACATGGTTTCATTCTCCTCTCAACATTGACAAATAGCGTTTTTCCACACGTTCACGGCGGCAGTGCTCTGCTACTATGATAGCATTTATTTTATCACATGCATTTTGAACTTGGTCGTTTTCTACAACATAATCATATAAACTCATCATTTCGACTTCTTCACGTGCAGTAGCGATACGACGGGCGATTACATCTTCAGTTTCCGTACCACGACCAACTAATCGTTGTTCCAGTTCCGTAATGCTTGGTGGTGCTAAAAAGATAAACAACGCATCTGGTGCTTTTTCACGAATTTGTGCTGCTCCTTGTACTTCAATTTCCAAAAATACATCGCGTCCTGCTTCTAGCGTTTCATGTACATATGCAAGTGGTGTACCGTAATAATTGCCGACAAATTCTGCATGTTCCAGTAAGCCTCCTTGCTCAATTAACGATTCGAATTCCTCACGTGTTCTAAAGAAATAGTCTACACCATCTTCTTCTCCTTCGCGAGGATTACGCGTTGTCATTGAAATCGAATATTCGTAATTTGTATCTGGCTGTGAAAAGAGCTCTTTACGAACTGTCCCTTTACCAACACCTGATGGACCAGATAAAACAATTAATAACCCACGTTGTTTTTTCATAAGTAACTCCTTTATATCATTCAATATTTTGAACTTGTTCACGCATTTTTTCCAAAATCGTCTTTGCCTGTACAACTGCAGCTGAACATTGGGTTGACTGATTTTTTGAACCGATTGTATTAATTTCCCGGTTCATTTCCTGCATAATGAAATCAAGCTTGCGTCCAATCGCAATGTTTTCATTTAATGTTTCTGACAACTGATTGAAATGGCTATCCAACCGGTCAAGCTCTTCTGTAATATCGATTCGCTCTGCATAAATCGCAACTTCCGTAAGTAAACGATCATCCAACGTTTGACCGCTTGCCACTTCTTCTAAACGGCTCATTAAACGTTCACGATATTTTTCAACTGCGAGCGGTGCATAGTGGCGTATTTCAGCAATTTGCGCTTCAAGGTCTTTTTTGTACTGTAGCATCACTTGCTGCAGTCCTTGGCCTTCACGATCACGCATCGCAATGAGGTTTTGAATCGCTTCTGCCAATGCATTTTTTACAGCTTCTATGATTTCATCTTGCATGAACTCAATTTTTTCAACCTGCAACACTTGGTCCAAACTCACAATCTCCTGCATTGTCCACTTTTCCTCCATCGGAACAGTTTGTGACAATTCCCTTTTTGCCTGGAGAAAAGCATTGAGCAGTGACCAATTGATTTGAATCGTCTGTTCAGTGTCATGGAGCTCCTTCAGAAAAATGATAACATCTATTTTCCCACGAGAAACTGCATCCGACAACATTTTTTTTGCTACTACTTCAGATTCCATCCATTCTTTTGGAAACTTTGTATTAATTTCTAAAAAACGATGATTCACAGCACGAATTTCAACAGTGAGTTGAAAGTGTTTCGTTGTTGTGACCCCCCTGCCGAATCCGGTCATACTACGTACCAAGGTTCGTCACATCCTTCTTTACTTAATTGTTTCAATTATAGCATATGTGTTATCGATTTTGCGTTAACGTCTATTATCCAAATATATATTTTATCATAGATAGGATGTAATAAAATACTTTTTAATTATCAATATTTGTTTAAGTGGAAGTCTCTAAATTAAACGCGTTGATTGAAATGGAGGGGAGGCGAGTGTAGCTGACGGCTAACGCCTTTCGCTACAAACTGCGTTTCCTGCGGGAACAGCACGACGCCTGAGACTTAAGAACAAAAGCTAAGAACGCCACGTCCTGTGGCAACGCTTTTGTGACCAACATCGTGTTGGCCTCAGGCCGTGCCCGCGGAAAGCGTCCGACCCGGAATGGAAATCAACTCCCCATATAAAGACGGAAATTTACTTCTTATATAGTAATATGCGATAACTACAGGTTTGAACGAAAAAATGGTATGATAAAACAATCAAAGAACTTATTTAATGAAAGAGGCATAAAGATGGCATTTGACGGACTATTTACTCGTTCGATGAGCAAGGAACTACAAAGCTTGACTTCCGGACGTATTACAAAAATTTATCAGCCGAATGCACTTGAAGTTGTATTGCAAATTCGTGCAGCAGGCCAAAATAGTAAACTATTATTTTCTATTCACCCTTCATATTCCCGTGTTCACATAACAGATCAATCGATTGAAAATCCGGCAGATCCGCCAATGTTTTGTATGCTGTTACGCAAACATATTGAAGGAGGCTTTATTTCATCTGTCATTCAGGACGGCTTTGAACGGGTAATCACTTTTGAAATTGACAGTAAAAATGAAATCGGCGATGCGGTAAAGCGAAAGCTCGTCATTGAAATTATGGGGCGTCATAGTAACTTGCTGCTAATCGATGCTAAAAACGATGTAATTATCGATAGCATAAAACATTTGCCGCCATCGATGAACAGCTTCCGGACTGTTTTACCGGGGCAGCAGTATGTCGCACCGCCCCAACAACAAAAAATTGCACTGACAAGTTTATCGGATGTTGAGTTGAAAGAGGTTTTCTCAAAACAACTAACCGCTAAAGACATTGTCGAACAGTTTGCCGGTTTCTCTCCATTGCATGCAAATGAATTGCTGCACCGTATCACAACAACTGATGCTGTTACTGCTTGCAGACAGCTGATGAATGAAATTGCAACGAGTGCAAACCCGACCTATGTTGAGCAGGAAGGAAAAATCTACTTCTCGCCAACAGCGCTAACTCATTTATCAGGTGCTGTTACAAATTATGGTACACTTGGCGAACTGCTTGATCGTGTATTTTTTGCCCGCGCAAAACGTGACCGGGTAAAACAGCAAGCCGGTGATCTTGAACGCTGGCTGCAAAATGAATTGAATAAATTAAAGCTGAAACAAAAAAAGCTTCAAAAAGATTTCGAACGTGCTCAAAATCTGGAGCAGTTCCAACTTTACGGTGAGCTTTTGATGGCCAATCTTTATAATTTCGAAAAAGGCGCAGAATTTGTAGATGTTGAAAACTATTACAGTGAAAACGCCGAAACAGTAAGAATACCGATTAGCCCGAGAAAAACACCGATTGAAAATGCGCAAAGCTATTACACAAAGTACAATAAAGCAAAAACTGCGTTAGTTATGATTGAAGAACAGAAACAAAAAGCAACGGAAGATATCAACTATTTGGAAATGCTAACACAGCAAGTACAGCAAGCCTCCACTAAAGATATTGAAGAAATCCGCGAAGAACTGGCAGAACAAGGTTTACTGCGAATTCGCCAGGCTAAACGAAAAAAGAAAGCGACAAAACCTGAACCTGAAAAATTTGTATCTACTTCAGGTATTTCGATTTCGGTCGGCAAAAACAATAAGCAAAATGATTATTTGACATTCAAAATTGGAAAACGCAGCGAAGTATGGCTGCATACGAAAGATATTCCGGGGTCGCATGTTGTCATCCATTCGGAAAACCCGGATGAGCAGACATTAACGGAAGCCGCCGTATTAAGTGCTTATTTTTCCAAAGCACGCGACTCTTCATCGGTTCCGGTAGACTATACGGAAATTCGCCATGTGAAAAAACCGAATGGTGCAAAACCAGGGTTTGTCATTTATTTTGAACAAAAAACGCTTTATGTAACACCGGATGAAGCGATTGTGATGCAACTGAAAAAGTAAACAATGAAAAAACCGCTTAGAAAATTTCTAAGCGGCTTTTTGTTGCTGATATTATTTAATTGGTGCGTCAGCTGTTAATTCAATTTCATGCAATTCAGTTGGTGTTCCATAGTCAACATTGTAGTTTTTCACACGTTTGTTAACTGGAATGATTTCTGTACGGAAGTATGTTGGAATTGTTGTTGCTTGTTCGAACATGTATTCTTCCCACTTACGGAATGCATCAGCACGGTACTCTGCGTCAACCGCATCTTTAGAATCGATATCAGCTAATAATGTTTGTAATTCCGGTGTTACGAAACGGCTGTAGTTGAATGAAGCTCCTTCACCGTATAAACCAAGTGGAGATGGGTTTGTACCAGTACCCCATGCAGCCATGAACATATCGATTTCTGGATCATCCGCTTTTACTTTGTCGTAGAAGCTGTTGAACTCGATTAAACGGCCAGTTGTTAACTGTACATCTAAACCAACATCTTTCCAGTTTTGACGGTAGTATTCAACGATTGCTTCGTCAGTATCAGAACCTGACATACCTGCCATGCGGATTTCGAATTTTTCACCGTTTTTATCTTCACGGATTCCGTCGCCGTCAACATCTTTGTATCCAGCTTCATCTAATAATGCTTTTGCTTTTTCCGGATCATAGTTGAATCCTTCTAAAGAATTGTCATGGAATGAAGCGAACGCTGGCGGAATTAATGATGTTGCACGAGAACGTAAACCTTGGTAGAAACGCTCAGTTACTTGCTCGATATCCATTGCATAAGCGATTGCCTTACGTAAGTTAGCATCATTCATTTTTGCTTTTTCATCTGTAATGTTTACACTTGCAGTTGCATCCCATTTACCAAGCTTGAAGCCAAGGTAAGAGTATGCTAACTCCGGACGAGCTAATACTGTTAAGTTTTCAAGATCTTTAACGCCATCATATTGGTTTGTCGGATATGAAGATGCCATATCGTATTTACCTGTACGTAATGCTTCACCGATAGAAGATGAAGGTACTACTTGTAATACTACTTTGTCCAGCTTCGGTTTACCTTTCCAGTAGTGCTCATTCGCTACAAACTGAACAGATTCACCGTCAACTAATTTATCTAATTTAAACGGTCCTAAAGTTACAGGAGATTTACGTACCGCTTCAGAAGAGATTAAGTCCTTAACAGGAATATCCTTCAACACATGTTTCGGTACTGCATAACCCCATAAACCGTCACCTAAAGAGTAGATAGCCGGAGAAACTTTAGTCATAGAAATTTCAATTGTTTTGTCATCGATCTTTTTAATACCAGAGATTGTATCTGCAGTACCTGCTTTATATTCAGCAGCACCGATGATGTTTTTGAAGTCGTCATCATAGCGGATACCTGTATAATCCGGGTGACCGATAATTTCGTAAGCATAGATGATATCTTCAACAGTCATTGGCGTACCATCAGACCATTTTACTTCATCAGGCTGGATAGTGATTGTTACTTTGTTGTTATCTGCATCAACATCTAACTTCGCAATCCCTTCATCTGTTACAAGGAAGTCACCATCTGTTTCGAAAATTGAGTTTGTCATGAAATCTAAAATGTCTGAATCATAACCGTCTTCATATAATTCATATGAGAATACACCTTGGAAAGGAGAATCAGTTACTAAAGCGAATTGTAATGTACCGCCTTCAATTACATCTCCATCATTTGTAACTTCAGATGGTAATGTTGGAGATTCTGCAGTAGAACCGCCTTCATTTGTTTTTTCTTCTGTTTGTTTACCATCATTTTCAGCCGGTTTTTCAGTTGACGTTTCGTCATCCCCTCCACAAGCTGCTAATACTAATGCCGTAGCAAATACTGATGACAGCATTAAACCCTTCTTTTTCTTCATCTGTTTTTCCTCCCTTATTATCCTAAACGTTGTTTTGCGTCAGCAGAGCGTCGTAACGCTTGACCAACGTAATTTATACCAAGCATCATTACTAAAATTAATATTGATGCAGGCAACCATACCCACCATTTACTCGATAAAATTATCGGGTTCATAGCATAACTTACTAAAGTTCCTAAACTTGGTGTTGACGGTGGTAAACCGAAACCTAAGAATGAAAGACCTGTTTCGATCCCTACATTTCCCGCAAAGCTTAATGTCACTTCGACAATAAGCAGTGAGCTTAAGTTTGGCAATAATCCTTTAAACATGATCGCGAAATCACTTGTACCCATTGTTTTGGAGGCACTAATGTAATCGCGTCGTGCTTCAGAAAGTGCTTTGGATCGCACAAGTCTGGCCGTCGACATCCACTGAAACGCTGCAATAATTAAGATTAAATCTACTATTCCGTATGATGGAATGATTGTTACGACTACGATGATAATCATTGTAGTTGGTAGAGTAATAAAGAAATCAATAATACGCATGAAGAAATTATCGATGAAACCACCGTAATACCCCATAATAATACCAAGACCGATACCTACTACGTTTGCAATAATTGTAATAGCAATTGCAATCAAGATTGAGTTTTTAGCGCCAATGATCAGCTGCCCAAACATATCCCGTCCGGCTTCGTCGGCTCCAAGGAGATAACCTCGGACACCAGGTTCAGTGAAGCGCTCCAATAATTGAATTTTCATTACTTCAGTCTGATCAATAGTGAAGAATGCCATAATCATAATCGCAATCATTAGCAGAATACTTCCTATTAATGAGAACATCGCTAATTTATCTTTTTTAAACTCTCGCCATATTACTTGAATACCAGTTGGTGGAGAGCTTTGAGATTCTAATTTTTCTACTGTCTGTTCATTTTTGTTTTCCATGATTAAAATCACCTCTCCTTAGTCATTATTAATTGATTGATTAGTCTATGCGAATTCGCGGATCCACTATACTTAAGATAATATCGGATAATAGACTACCTAATAATGCTAAGAAGCCGTATAACATTACTAATGCCGTTATTACACTGTAGTCACGACTTGAAATGGATTCGACAAACAATTTACCCATTCCCGGATAAGCGAATACAGTTTCAATGAAAATCGATCCACCGAGTAAACCGGTAATCGTGAATCCTAAGAACGCTGCAATCGGTAACAAAGAGTTACGGAAGATATGACGTGAATAAACTTTCTTCATCGGTATCCCTTTACTGCGTGCTGTTTTAACATAATCCATTGTTTTTGCATCAATAATTTCCGAACGTAAATATTGAATGACACCCGTCGTACCTAGCAGTGCATAGCTGGCTGCCGGTAACAATAAATGGTAGAATTTACTCCAATAATAACTCCAGGTTCCTGGATCTACCCCTATTTCCACCGTACCACTTGTCGGGAACCACATCAGTCGGTAACCGAAAATGAATACGAAAATTAAATACAGTACGAATGCAGGGATTGCATAAGAGATAAAACTATAAAGTACAATAGATTTATCTAAAAATGAATCGTGGTAACGTCCAGCCAGCACTCCTAGTGGAATCGCCAGCACATAAAGGAAAATTACACTAAGCAATGAAAGTAATAATGTGTTCATAGCACGATCCCCAATAATATCTGCAACCGGCTTTTTAAATGTATAACTTTGACCGAAGTCACCTTGTGCTGCATTTGTTATCCAGTTATAGTACTGTACATACCATGGATCATAGAAACCTGCTTTAACACGTAATTCTTCAATAACATTCGGATCTGTTTCAGGAGTAATTAATCCTGTAAATGGATCCCCTGGCATTTGTTTCGCTAATATGAAAATTAGGAGACTTAAAATAAATAGCTGCGGAATCATTATTAATACACGGCGAACTATCGTTTTCCACATACTATACACGCTCCTTTTCATCTTCAGACATTGCTACTCTATGTGAGTCTGAAATCGATTTTAAAGGATATACTTTTCCATCCTTATCGTAATATTTATGTTGTTCCTGGCGATATGCTGCTTCAACTTGCTGACGTTCAAGCTTACGTTCGATTCGTGTTTCCGGCTCAATATCAGGAATTGCAGAAAGCAGACGATTTGTATAAATATGCTGCGGATTTGTGTAAATATCTTCACGCTTACCTGTTTCTACAAATCTACCTTTATACATAATAGAAATGTGGTCACACATATGGCGAACAACACCTAAATCGTGAGAGATGAATAAGTAACTAATTCCATATTGTTCCTGAATATCCTTCATAAAGTTTAAAACTTGTGCCTGTACGGATAAATCAAGTGCCGAAACTGGCTCATCAGCAATAATCATTTTTGGGTTACATGCAACAGCACGGGCAATCCCTAAACGTTGCTTTTGTCCACCAGAAAATTCGTGTGGGTATTTAAGTAGTACGTCCTCTGACATCCCTACAATTGCCAGTAGCTCATTAATACGTTTGCGCTCTTCTTGCGGAGACAACTTCAGGAAATTACGAATTGGCTCTGCTAAAATATCTAATACACGTTTACGCGGGTTCATACTGGAATGTGAATCCTGGAATATCATCTGGATATCTCGGTTATAGGCTGAATCACGTTTACGGCGTGCATTTGTTACATCTTCACCTTCATAAAGAATACGACCTGATGTAATTTTTTCCAACCCGATAATTGCTTTACCGGTTGTCGATTTACCTGAGCCCGATTCCCCTACAAGACCGTAAGTTTTTCCGCGATCAAATTCCATCGTTACACCATCTACTGCGTAAACATGGTCAACTACTGTGTTAAAAAATCCACCTCGGATCGGATAGTGAACTTTTAAATCTTCTACTTGCATGAAACTCATTGATTTACGCTCCCTTCCTCATCCTCAAAATGGAAATCTTTCCAGCAAGTACAGCGTACAAGATGGCCAGGAGCAACTTCATGAAGCTGTGGATTTGCTTCATGTGCTGATTGCGGAACCCACGGGATACGTGATGAGAAACGGCAGCCTTGGCGTGGTAACTTCATTAAAGAAGGAACCATTCCTTGAATTATTTCTAATTTTTCATTCTCACTGTTTGTTTGAGGAATTGATTTCAGTAAAGACCTTGTATATGGGTGCTTCGGATTTCTGAATAATTCCACAACAGGTGCTTCCTCTATTACTTCTCCGGCATACATTACGGCTACTCGGTCCGCTACTTCAGCAACAACCCCTAAGTCATGTGTAATTAAAATAATACCTGATTGAATTTCATCTTGTAGTGACTTTAATAAGTCTAAAATTTGCGCTTGGATTGTTACATCGAGTGCTGTTGTCGGTTCATCCGCAATAATGATTGCAGGCTTTCCTGATAATGCGATGGCAATCATGACACGCTGACGCATACCGCCAGATAACTGATGCGGGAATTGTCTTGCAACACGTTGCATATTCGCAATCCCTACTTGATCCAATAATTCAATAACCCGTTTTTCACGTTGTTCTTTGTTTAACTTAGTATGATAAACTAAACCTTCCTCAATTTGCTCACCGATACGCATTAATGGGTTTAATGCAGAAAGTGGATCTTGGAAAATGAAACCGATGTCATTTCCTCTTAACTTATTAAACTGTTCATCTGTCAATTTAACTAAGTTTTGATTGTTGTAAAGAATTTCCCCTTCAACTTTTGTAGTAACAGAATTGTGCAACCCAACCACTGATGTTGCCAAAGTACTTTTCCCACAACCTGATTCACCAACAATTGCTAAAATCTCATTTTTGCGAAGCGTTAACGAAACATTGTCTACAGCTGGGTAGTATGTATCTTTAATTCGGAAACTCGTACGTAAATTTCGGATTTCTAATAATTCATTCGTAGACACTATATAACCGCTCCTTTCTCCTTAAACATACCTTCGACTCTGCTAAACTCGTTCTATAATTAAATTTTCCCAAATAGAATAAAATACCCTTTTCAAAAAAATTTAAACCTTGCTAATACTCAGTCTTTTTAAAATATTAATAGTTTGTTAATTTATGTATTAACATTGTAAATTATCCATAAAACATATTTACATGTCAATTATTAAACTTTCTAACTATTCTAATTTAACATTTTAAATTTATCAATAGCAAACTATTCTTTTAAGTTTAAATTTTCCGATAATTTATTTTAAAAATTAACGTTTAATGATTAAATTTATCGCTTTTCCAACATAAAACAACGAGAATTACTTTTAGGCTTTGTTTAATAAAAAAGCATTTCATTAAACTTCATTATTAAAAAAACTGATATTTCACATAATGGAATTATATAACTATAACAAAAACGTGTAAAGTATATTTTTGATAACTTCACACGTTTTTGAATATTTTTAATATTTTTTTATTTCAGTTTACCTGTTTTTAAATCTTGATGCCAATTTTTTAAGAAAGGAATGTCCTTTTCCTGAATGGCTGATGCCTCTTTTGCTGCATCGATTAAGTAATCAAAATTTGTTAAGGAAACAAATTTCACCCCAGCTTCATCAAACACCTGATCCGCTTTAGGCAGATTATATGTATACACACATACGACCCCTAACACTTCACAACCTGCATTGCGTAATGCTTCAACAGCAGTAATGGACGAACCTCCTGTTGAAATGATATCCTCGATTACAACGACTTTTTGACCTTTTGCATATTTTCCTTCAATCTGGTTTCCGCGGCCGTGCTCTTTTGCTTTTGAACGCACATAAACCATTGGCAATTGCATAATATCCGCTACCCAGGCAGCATGAGGAATCCCCGCAGTTGCAGTACCCGCCACTACTTCACAGTCAGAAAAATGATCTTTAATTAATGAGGAAAGTCCGTTGGCAAGCTGCTTGCGAATAACTGGATCTGAAATAGTTAAACGTGTATCGCAGTAAATTGGTGACTGAATTCCTGAAGCCCATGTAAATAAATCGGTCGGATTCAATTCCACCGCTCCTACTTTTAGCATTGCATGTGCAATTTCGTTTTGTAATGACATTTTAATTTGCCTCCCATAAGTTACAAACTTCTTGATATGCTTTCACTGGATTGACGGCACCTGTAATGGCACGTCCTACAACAATAAGTGATGAGCCGTCTTTTTTAGCACCATCAGGGGTTGCAATACGCTGTTGATCATGTGCCTCCCCACCAAGCATACGGATTCCCGGTGTTACCCGTAAAAAGTCATCTCCGCATGCTTCACGAATAGCCTGTGCCTCAAGAACAGAACAGACAACACCGTGAAGGCCTGCTTGTTTTGTCAGCTGTGCATAGTGTAAGACGGATTCTTTCAAAGATAGGGCAATTTTTTGTTCATCATGCATACGCTGTTCTGTCGTAGAAGTCAGTTGTGTAACGGCAATTAACGCTGCTCTTTTAGCTCCTGCTGGTGTACCCGCCTCCAAGCCTTCCAATGCACCTTCCATCATCATCCGTCCACCTGCTGCATGAACATTCACTAAATCTACACCTTGCCCTGCTAAGCCCTTCATCGCTGATTTCACTGTGTTCGGGATATCATGAAGCTTTAAGTCTAAAAATATATCATGTCCTTGTTCTTTTACTTTTCGCACAATAGTAGGGCCTTCCTGCATATACAGTTCCATCCCGATTTTAACGAAAAGTTTTTCTTCAAATTGTCCTAAAAAGCCCATAACTTCTTTCTCACCAGGAAAATCTAAAGCAATAATTGGTTTTGTATTCATATTAACGGTGGCTCCTTCCGATAATTTCTGAAATATGCTTCACATTTAATGTATCAAGCAAGACCGGTAATTCCTCGATGATTGTCGGACATACGAAATGATCCACAAAGTTTGCTGTCCCGACTGCCACAGCTGATGCACCTGCAGACATAAAATCGATCACATCCTGTGCACAAGTCACTCCACCCATGCCGATAATCGGAATATTCACAGCTTTATAAACGTCATACACCATACGGATAGCTACCGGTTTAATGGCGGGACCTGATAAGCCGCCTGTCCCGTTTGCAATGACAGGTTTCCCAGTACGCTCGTCCAAACGCATACCCACAAGTGTATTAATCATCGTTATACCGTCCGCTCCACCTGCTTCCACCGCTTTGGCAATGTCTACAATATTTGTCACGTTCGGAGATAGTTTCACATATACAGGTACACTTGAAACCGCCTTTACAGCAGCAGTTAACTGCCTAGCTGTTTCCGGATCTGTCCCGAATTGAATCCCGCCGCATTTTACATTCGGACAAGAAATATTTAATTCTAATGCCTTTACGTTAGAGGTCTTTGAAATACGGTCCGCTACTTCCACATAATCCGCAACTTCCGTGCCGGCAACATTGGCAATAACCGGGACATCATAGCTTTCCAAAAACTTCAGCTCTTCACCCATTACCTTTTCAATCCCTGGATTTTGCAGGCCGATAGCATTTAACATGCCTGCTGATGTTTCGGCTACACGCGGTGTCGGATTTCCTTTACGCGTTTCCACTGTTGTTGCTTTAATCATGATAGCACCTAGCTTTGATAAATCATAAAGCTGGGCATATTCGCGTCCAAAGCCAAAGCAGCCTGACGCGGGCATAATTGGATTTTTCAAGTCCAAACCTGGCAATTGTAAGTTTAATCGGCTCATAATGCCACAACTCCTTTCGGGAATACTGGTCCGTCTGAGCACACTTTTACATAGTCTTTTCCATAACCTTCTGTCGTATCGCATACACATGCAAAGCACGCACCGATTCCGCAGCCCATTCGTTCCTCAAAGGATAGGTACCCTTCTTTTTCAGAGTAATAGCCTTCTAAAGCACGAAGCATCGGCAATGGACCACATGAATAAAACAGATCGAACTCGGGCTTTACTTCATCAAATACTGTTGTAACAAACCCTTTCGTTCCCTTCGTGCCGTCTACTGTTGCATAGTAAGTATCGCCTAAAGCAGTGAACTGTTCCTCGTAGAAGCATACATCCTCTGATTGAAAACCTAGAACATGGATCGTTTTCACGCCGCGCGCATTCAGTTGTTTCGCTAATTCATGGAGTGGCGGGACACCAATTCCCCCTCCTACTAAAAGCGCTGTCTGGCCGGGCTTTGCCGCTTCAACAGGAAACCCGTTCCCTAACGGACCTAACACATCCACGATTTCATTTTCGCGGTTTGTTGCCAGAAATTTCGTGCCACGGCCTTCAGCACGGTAAATCATCGTAAATTCATTTTTTTCTTTATCTACATTGGCAATACTGATTGGTCGACGCAACAAAGGTTCGAATGTATTTGACACCTTTACATGAACAAACTGGCCAGGCGTCATGTCCTGAACCAGTTGTCCTTGTAGTGTCAATTCGAAAATGTTCGTCGCAATTTGCTTTTGCGCTACAACTGTCATTTTCTCTTGACGAATCATTTTAGTGTACTACCTCCGCTTTCGGCATTTCTTCTGCTGTGAATGTCATTGATTCGATTACGCGCAGCATTGCTTCTGCTGTATCTAATGAAGTTAGGCATGGTACACCGTTTTCAACTGATTCTCGACGAATACGGAAACCATCACGTGCAGGCTGTTTCCCTTTTGTTAATGTATTGACAACTAATTGGGCTTCACCATTTTGAATCATATCGATCAATGTCTTCCCTTTACCGCCGATTTTCTCTACGACGTCAGTTTTAATACCCTTTGCTTCAAATGTTTTTGCTGTACCTTCTGTCGCTACGATACGGTAGCCGACTGTCGAGAAGCGTTTCGCCAGACTGATTGCTTCCTCTTTGTCTTTATCCGATACAGTGAACAGGATTGTACCATGTGTTTTAATTTCCATTCCTGCTGCTACGAAACCTTTATATAATGCTTTTTCGTAAGTAGCGTCTTTCCCCATTACTTCCCCTGTTGATTTCATTTCAGGTCCTAATGTAATGTCGACACGGCGTAATTTTGCGAATGAGAATACCGGTACTTTTACGAATACGCCTTTCTGTTCTTGTGCCAGCCCTGTTGGATAGCCTTGTTCAATAATCGATTGACCAAGAATCGCTTTTGTTGCAATATTTGCCATTGGGATGTTTGTAATTTTACTTAAAAACGGTACAGTACGACTTGAGCGAGGATTTACTTCGATGACGTAAATTTCACCTTCACTCATTACATATTGGATATTCATTAAGCCGACAATACCAAGGCCTTTTGCCAGGCGAGTCGTATAGTCTACTAATATTTCTTTCTGAGCATCTGTTAACTTTTGTGGTGGATATACACTGATTGAGTCACCTGAGTGCACACCTGCTCGTTCAACATGTTCCATAATTCCTGGAATTAATACATTCTCACCGTCGCAAATTGCATCGACTTCAATTTCCTGTCCCGTTAAGTAACGGTCTACTAATACAGGGTGATCGGGTGATGCTTCAACCGCGTTAGTCATATAGTGAGCAAGCTCTTCCATGTTATAAACAATTTCCATTGCACGGCCGCCTAGTACATATGACGGGCGAACTAATACAGGGAATCCTAAACCTTCTGCAATTTTCATCGCACCTTCAGCTGATGTTGCTGTATCGCCAGGAGGTTGCGGAATTTTCAGTTCTTGTAATGCCGCTTCGAACTTGTTACGGTTTTCAGCACGGTCGATATCTTCAAGTGTCGTCCCTAAAATTTTCACACCGTTCGCTTCAAGCTTATCCGCTAAATTGATTGCTGTTTGCCCACCGAACTGTACGACTACGCCGATTGGCTGCTCCAGATCAATAATGTGCATCACATCTTCAATTGTTAACGGCTCGAAGTATAATTTATCCGAAATCGAGAAGTCCGTCGAAACTGTTTCTGGATTTGAGTTAATGATGATCGCTTCATAGCCCGCTTCTTGAATTGCCCATACAGAGTGAACTGTTGCATAGTCGAACTCTACGCCTTGACCGATACGGATCGGACCTGAGCCGAGTACTACAACTGAAGGTTTGTCAGTTCTGATCGATTCATTTTCTTCCTCGTAAGTACCGTAGAAGTATGGTGTATTCGATTCGAATTCCGCCGCACATGTATCAACCATTTTATATACTGGAATAATGCCATGCTCTTTACGGAAATCATAAACCGCTTGCTCTTCCATTTTCCATAGCTGTGCAATTTTTTTATCTGCAAAGCCTAAACGTTTCGCTGTGCGTAAAATTTCCTGATTGCCTTTGTTCTCTGCCAATGTAGTTTCCATATCTACAATTTTTTTCAGCTTCGTTAAGAAGAACATGTCAATTGCAGACCATTCATGGATTTTTTCCACAGTAACACCACGTCGTATTGCTTCACCTATAAAGAATAGACGCTCATCCCCTGCTTTTTTAATACGCTTTTCAATCCATGTATCTGTTAATTCATCTGCATGTTTCATTTCAATATGCACATGGCCAGTTTCCAAAGAACGGACAGCCTTTAAAATCGCTTCTTCAAATGTACGACCAAGTGCCATAACTTCCCCAGTCGCCTTCATTTGTGTACCAAGGTTACGTTTTGCCGATTCAAATTTATCAAATGGCCAACGCGGAATTTTTGCCACAATGTAGTCAAGTGCCGGCTCGAAGCACGCGAATGTTGAACCTGTAACAGGGTTTTTAATCTCATCCAATGTAAGTCCTACAGCGATTTTTGCTGCAAGCTTCGCGATCGGGTAGCCTGTCGCTTTTGATGCTAATGCAGATGAACGCGATACACGCGGGTTTACTTCAATTACATAGTACTGGAATGAGTATGGATCTAATGCAAGCTGTACGTTACAGCCACCTTCGATTTTTAATGCGCGAATAATATCAAGTGAAATGTTACGCAGCATTTGGTTTTCACGGTCTGATAAAGTTTGTGTTGGCGCCACAACAATTGAGTCACCTGTATGGATACCAACCGGGTCAAAGTTCTCCATGTTACATACAACGATCGCATTATCTGCCGCATCACGCATTACTTCATATTCAATCTCTTTAAAGCCTGCGATTGATTTTTCCAGTAAACATTGCGTTACAGGCGAGTATTTTAAACCAGACGTTACAATTTCCTGTAAGTCCTGATCGTTGTAGCAAATTCCGCCGCCTGTTCCGCCAAGTGTGAATGCCGGACGGACGATTACCGGATAACCGATTTTCGCAACGAACGTTTTCGCTTCTTCCATGTTATGGATAATATCAGACTCTGGAACCGGTGCACCAAGTTCATACATTAAGTTTCGGAATAAATCACGGTCTTCAGCTTTATGAATCGCATCCAGTTTTGTACCAAGAATTTCAATTCCTAGTTCATCTAAAATTCCAGACTCATCAAGCTCGATTGCCATATTTAACCCTGTTTGACCACCTAATGTAGAAAGAATTGCATCCGGACGTTCTTTTCGTAAAATTCGCGATACAAATTCAAGGCTGATTGGCTCAATGTATACTTTGTCTGCGATCTCAGTATCCGTCATAATTGTCGCCGGGTTCGAGTTGATTAAGATTACTTTATAGCCCTCTTCTTTTAATGAAAGACATGCTTGTGTCCCTGCATAGTCAAATTCTGCTGCTTGACCGATTACGATCGGACCTGAGCCGATTACTAAAATTGTATTTATATCTGTACGTTTAGGCATATTGGTTCTCCTTTGCTGCTTCGATTTCCATCATTTCGATAAATTCGTCAAATAGGTAGTTTGAATCTTCAGGACCTGGAGATGCTTCCGGGTGATACTGCACAGTGAAAATCGGATAATTCTTATGGCGAACCCCTTCACAAGTACCATCATTTAAAGCGACATGTGTTAACTCTAGATCTGTATCCTTTAATGATTCAATATCGATTGCATAGCCATGGTTTTGGCTCGTTAAATCCGTGCGACCAGTACGAAGGTTTTTAACCGGATGATTTCCGCCTCGGTGACCGAAAGGCAGTTTAAACGATTTTGCGCCACAAGCTAGTGAAAACAGTTGGTGCCCTAGACAAATACCGAAGATTGGCACTTTTCCAATTAGTCCTTTAATTGTTTCGATTCCTTCTGTTACATCTTCCGGGTTTCCTGGACCGTTCGAAAGCATGATGCCATCCGGATGCATGGCTAAAATTTGCTCGGCTGTCGTGTTATAAGGTACGACCAGTACATCACAGTCACGCTTGTTTAATTCGCGTAAAATACCGTGCTTCATTCCGAAGTCGATCAGCACGACACGTTTTCCGCGTCCTGGTGACGGGTATGCCGCTTTTGGCGATACTTCGCGGACATGGTGTGTAATATATGGTGTTTCCTGTAATTGAGCGACGATTTGTTCAATATCCACTTCGGCGTCTGCTTCAGTTAAAATCGCTCGTACTGCTCCTTTTGCACGAATAATGCGCGTTAATTTTCTTGTATCGATTCCTTCAATGCCTGGGATATCTTGCGCTGCCAAGTAATCCCCTAAAGACATATCCGAGCGCCAGTTTGATGGCTGCTCTGCCAATTCACGTACGACAAAACCGCGGATTGCAGGAGTAATTGCTTCAAAGTCATCACGGTTAATGCCGTAATTTCCGACCAACGGGTATGTTAATGTAACAATTTGCCCGTAAAATGATGGATCTGAAATTGTTTCCTGGTAGCCTGTCATCCCTGTAGTAAATACAACTTCTCCTTGACTCGCTTTGTCGCTTCCAAATGCAGTACCTGTAAATACAGTGCCATCTTCTAAAATTAGTAAACGCTTCTTCATTATTCCGCCTCCTGATATACAATATTGCCTTCAAACATCGTTACTACCGGCCATCCTTTTGCAGTCCATCCGTTAAATGGTGTGTTACGTCCTTTTGAGACAAACCCTTCTGCATCAATTGTCTGTTCTTTATCCAAATCGATTAGTACAAGATCCGCTGAAGCGCCTACTTCCAATGTTCCGTATGGAAGATCGAAAATTTGGGCTGCCTTTACACTCATCCAGTCGACTAATTGCTTCAATGTCCATTTCCCTGTCTCTACAAAATTTGTATACAATAACGGGAATGCTGTCTCAAAACCAACAATACCGAATGGAGCCCCAACCATACCGCAGCATTTTTCCTCTGCTGTATGCGGTGCATGATCTGTTGCGATACAGTCGATCGTACCGTCAAGCAGTGCTGCATGCAGTGAATCTTTATCGTCTGCAGCACGTAATGGCGGGTTCATCTTCCAGTTGGCATCATCTGACGGGATATCCATTTCTTCTAACAATAGATGGTGTGGACAAACTTCCGCTGTCACTTTAATTCCTGCTGCTTTTGCATTCCTTACAGCACGTACGGATTCTTTCGTCGATACATGGCATACATGGTATCGTGCACCAGCCGCTTCAGCCAGCAGTACATCTCGAGCAATCTGTACTGACTCGCAAATTGAAGGAATCCCTGGTAAACCAAGTTCTTTATTGCGCTTCCCTTCATGCATAACCCCATCGTAAATAAGTGAATTATCTTCACAGTGTGCTACGACAACCGCATCGAGCTTTGCTGCCTGCTGCATTTGCTCATACATAGTCGACGCTAGCTGAATACCGATGCCGTCATCCGAGAAAGCGACTGCCCCCTGTTCTCTTAACTCTTGCATATTTGTGCGAACTTCACCTGAAATATCTTTCGTTAAAGAGCCATATGGTAAAACTCGAATCACTGCACTTTTTTTGATCAATCCGTTAATATGCTGCATATTTTCTACTGAATCCGGTACCGGCTTTGTATTTGGCATCGCACAAATTGTTGTGAAGCCGCCTTTTGCTGCAGATGCAGAACCTGTTGCGATCGTTTCTTTATGTTCAAAGCCAGGCTCACGTAAGTGGGTATGTACATCGACAAAACCTGGTGATGCGAAATGACCATTCCCGTCAATCACCGTAGCGCCAGCTGGAATGTCTCCATTAATTGAAGCGATTTTGCCGTTTTCTATTACAATAGTAGAAACTACTAATTCGCCTTCCTCATTGAGTAGCTTCATATTTTGTATAACTGTTGTCATGTTGATCTCTTCCTTTCAAAATCGTTTCTAAAATGGCCATTCGTGTAAATACACCGTTTCGCACTTGTTCGAAAATGCGGGAACGACTGCATTCTACAAGGGCATCCGCAATTTCCACATCGCGGTTTACCGGTGCCGGGTGCATAATGATAGCCCTCTCTTTCATCCGCTGTTCACGTTCAATCGTTAAACCATACTCTGCATGGTAGCTTTCTTTTGAAAAGTTTTTACTTACGGAGTGACGTTCATGCTGGATTCGCAGCAGCATAATGACATCGCTGTCTTCCAGCACTTCATCCCAGCTATGTGCTGCTTCAAAATTTCCTGCCCATGCCGGCGGACAAAGGAATCGAACATTTGCCCCTAATCGAGTAAGTGCTGTCGCATTTGATTTTGCGACACGGCTATGTGAAATATCACCGACGATCGTAATATTCAAGTCTTCAAATCGACCGAACTCTTTTTGGATCGTATATAAATCCAGCAATGACTGTGAAGGATGTTGGCCAGCGCCATCACCTGCATTAATGACCGCACACCCGATGCCTTCTAAAAGTTCGTTGTAATATTCATCTTCCTTATCTCGAATAACGACAGCATCGATTCCGATCATTTCCAATGTTTTGACTGTATCGTACAGCGTTTCTCCCTTTGTCGTGCTGGAAAACTCGGCATCAAACGGTATAACTGTACATCCTAGTCGACGCTCCGCCATTTCAAAGCTCGTTTTTGTACGTGTACTTGGCTCAAAGAAAAGGTTTGCTACATGAAATTCGCGTTGTAACACAGGGTTTTCTCCATTTTCGAAATGCTGTGCTCGATTTAAAATCATCATTATTTCTTCATTTGACAAATGTTCCATCGATAATAAATTTTTCATGTGAGTGCCTCCGCTTATATCAATTACGCCCCGGCGCAAATGCTAGCTTGATATTATTTTATTACATTATGAATATTTAATCTACTTTTTGTTTAAATATACAATATCTCGTCATAAATAAGCCTCGCTATCATCATTAGCGAGGCTTGGAGGGTGTGACAAGGTAAGGTATCATTCTAAAAATGATCCTTTCATGCATGTCATACCCTTCCTTGCCTCTCTGGACAATCTTTAAAAGGTATTTCTTTTATTCTTCTGTTTCGTAAATATCTTTTTCTGTTACTTCACGACCTGGCAATACGAGGTTCAAGATGACACCGATAATCGACGCTAATGCCATTCCTTCAATCGCAAAGCTTTCCGTAAAGCGCATTGCTGCCCCGCCAATTCCGACTACTAATATTACGGATGCAATGACCATGTTACGGTTATTTCCGAAGTCTACTTTGCTCTCCACTAACATACGTAAACCACTTGCTGCAATAATCCCGAATAACAGGATTGAAATACCGCCAAGTACTGCTGTCGGGATTGTTTCAATCAGTGCCATCAGCTGACCCGAAAACGATACGACAATGGCCACAACTGCTGCTCCTAAAATTACATACACTGAATATACACGTGTGATAGCAAGAACCCCGATGTTTTCGCCGTATGTTGTTTTTGGCGGACCGCCGATCAGTGCTGAAGCAAATGTTCCAAGACCATCACCTAGAAGCGAACGATGTAAGCCCGGGTCTTTAATGAAGTTGCGGTTTACAACTTTCCCTAATACTAGCTGGTGGCCGATATGTTCTGAAATCGTCACAATGACAATCGGCACCATTCCGATAAAAATTGCGCCTGTAAGTTGGAAGTCATAGTGTACACCAGGGATTAAAAAGTCCGGCAATGCGAAGAACTTGGCATTTTTGACAGCTGTGAAGTCAACGATTCCGATGATGACCGAATAAATATAACCAACGATAATCCCCATTAAAATTGGCATTGCACTTAAAATGTTTTTAAAGAATACTGTGAAAATAATCGCAGTAGCTAACGTTACCAATGCCGCCGAGAAGTGAAGGCCGCTATATTCGCCGTCTACATTCATCGCCATATCGACTGCCGTGCCAGATAACCCTAATCCGATAACGATAATTACTGGTGCAACGACGATCGGCGGTAAAATATTCATCAGCCATTTGTAGCCTGTTTTCCAGATTAATAATGCTACGATTGCGTATACAACGCCAACCATCATAGCCCCGATCATTGCATTTCCAGGGTTGATCGCAACACCTGCTTCCGATAAGCCTGCTACTAATATAATCGGAGAGATAAAGGCAAATGATGAACCTAAGTAAGCCGGTACTTTAAACTGTGTAATGATCAAAAAGATAATTGTCGCAATTCCGCTTGTTAAAAGCGCTATGGATGGGCTTAACCCGACTAATTTTGGTACTAAAATTGTTGATCCGAACATGGCAAACATGTGCTGGAAACTAAATGTAATCAGCTGCCCTGCTGTAGGTTTTTCATGAATATCCAATACTGCTTTTGTCATGATGTTCTCTCCCTGTATTCACTTATTCCTCAAATTTATGAATTGTTACAATATCTTCTTTGTCTGTTTCTACGAGATTGACGACAATGCGTTCAGCGCTTGATGTCGGGATATTTTTCCCTACATAGTCAGCACGTATCGGCAATTCACGGTGGCCCCGGTCAACGAGAACCCCAAGCTGGATTTGCGCCGGTCTCCCTAAGTCCATAATGGCATCCAATGCTGCACGTACTGTTCTTCCTGTATAAAGAACATCATCGATCAGCACAACTTTCTGTTCCTTTACTTCGTGCTCAATATCAACTTGCTTAACCTGTGCCTGATCGTGCTTAGGTGTTAAATCATCTCGGTACAATGTAATATCAAGCTCTCCTGTGCGAATCGCTTTTCCTTCAATCGATTCGATTCTTTCTGCAAGGCGCCTTGCCAAATAGGCACCGCGTGTTTTAATCCCGACTAAAATCACTTCATCAATGCCTTTGTTACGTTCAATAATTTCGTGTGCAATTCGTGTAATCGCACGGTTCATCGATGGGCCATCAAGTAATACTGTAAAATTTTCCATGATGCTGCTCCTTTCGTTTTTTCATGTTCACTGGGTATGATCAATGTAAATTTCAAACAAAAAACCCTCTAGAAAGTTCTAGAGGGTTTGAAAAGTCATGTTGAAAAACTGCACACGGGTATTTTTGCGCACAAAAATTCCGTTGCTTCACATTATCCCTTCTCAGCCTCTCTGGACTGCCATTAAAGGTGAACAATATTCAGATTGATTTGATTTGCTGTGACTACCTGCTTGCTCTCGTCAAGTTCTGTAGTTCACTGTTGTCAGTATAGGCTTGATTATTTAATAAGTCAACTAACTTAGTGAAGGTCAGACAACTGAAATTTAATGTTTGAAAAGTTTGAATTTTATTTTACGTTTAGGTTTGGTAGGGATTTTCTAATAAGTGCGCTGTAATTTCTAATATATTCTGAAATCTTCTAATAAAAGCTGTATTTTCTAATATATTGGCGCATTGTTCAAATAAGTATGCGGAATTTTCTAATAAAATTTCCCAATGTGCTAATATGTACAGAGTATTTTCTAATATCCTCTTCAAATGTTCTAATAAAATCAATTTAAGCTACTTGAATGCCTTTTCATGCATAAGATAATTTCTCAAATCGAACCAATTTCCAGCCGTTTTCTAATAAAAGCCATCCATCTTCTAATATCGCCGCAACTTCTTCTAATATCCACTGCAAATGTTCTAATTTAGGCTATGTGAATGCCTCTACATACCGAAATTACATCCCAAAATGAACCCCTTCTCAGTCATTTTCTAATAAAAGCTCTTCATCTTCTAATATCGCCGCACTATTTTCTAATATGCTCTTCAATAGTTCTAATGAAGCCGACCACAAACCCTCCCTAACTAAAAAAACAGCCGCCCCCTATAAAAGGAGCCGGCTGTTCAAAATTATCCGCGTAATTCTTTAATTAATTGTTTGAAATCTTCCGGTAGCGGTGATTCAAACTCTAAATATTCTTTCGTTACAGGGTGGATAAATCCTAATACACCTGCATGTAATACTTGGCCGCCGAAATCGATTGTTTTTCTTGGACCGTATTTCGGATCTCCTGCTAACGGGAAACCGATATAGTTCATATGCACACGAATTTGGTGTGTACGGCCTGTTTCAAGACGGCACTCCACTAAAGTAAACTCACCGAAACGCTCGATCACTTGGAAATGTGTAACCGCATGCTTGCCTTTATCGACAACTGCCTGCTTTTGACGGTCTTTCTGGTCACGGCCGATTGGTGCATCAATTGTTCCTTTTTCATGCGCAATATGACCATGTACTAAAGCCGTATACTTACGTGTTACCGATTTTTCAACAAGCTGATTAACAAGACTTTCATGGGCCACATCATTTTTTGCAACCATTAATAAACCGGACGTATCCTTATCAATACGGTGTACAATACCTGGACGTGCGACACCGTTAATGCCGGATAAATCTTTGCAATGATGCATTAATCCATTTACTAATGTACCGGTTGCATGGCCTGGTGCCGGGTGAACAACCATTCCGCGCGGTTTATTCACAACTAAAACGTCTGCATCTTCGTAAACGATTTCCAAATTTAAATCTTCTGGAATGATTTCCAAATCTTCTACTTCCGGAACCGTTACTTCAATAACGTCCCCTTGCTTCACTTTATATTTTGCTTTTACGGCTGCACCGTTTACTAAAATACGTTCTTCATCCAGCCAGTTACTAATTTGCGAACGTGACCAAGATTCTTCCATTTGTGAAAGTGCCTTATCAATACGTTCCCCTGCAAATTCTTCTATTGTTAATGTGACTACTGTCATTATTTCACCTTTTTCTTATCCTTTTTTTCTTCTAGTATGATCGTAATGAAAAGCATTACAACAGCAATTGTCAAAGCTGCGTCCGCTATATTGAAGATCGGGAAATGATAATTGATTACCGGTATATAAACATCGACAAAATCAACTACTTCTCCACGGAATAATCGGTCAATAAAGTTACCAACCGCGCCACCTAATAACATCATTAAGCTTACATGAAAAAGTGGCTTCCCTTTTGCTTCTGTATGATTAAAATAAATAATGGCGATAATGACAGCAACTGTAACAACTGAGAACAACCACATTTGTCCTTCCAACATGCCCCATGCCGCACCACGGTTACGATGCGATAAAATGCCAAACCAAGGATCCCATACACTGATGCGTTCCCCTAATTCCATATTTTTAACAATGAGCCACTTTGTCCATTGATCCAAAATGACTGCAATTATTGCGATTCCGTAATATTTATACACAGCAAATCCTCCGTTTACGATATATCTTACCTATTTTAACATAATATCAGACCATCTGATATTTTTAATGTGTGAAAAGTGACAATAAAAGCAGCAGCTTCTACTTTTTAGGTGAAAGATCTACTTTTCATGCTAAAGATTCTACTTTCGGTGATCAAGCTTCTACATTCGAATCCATATTAGCTATTAAAAGAGCGGCCACTACATTTCATTATGAAAAAAGCTTGTTTAGTCACATTCAACTAAACAAGCTCTAAACCCTCTAAACCTTCAACCAAAAAATAATCGCAGCCCCGCCATTGTCACGACACCGGCAATAACTGTTTTCGATAGACTTTTGGTAAGTAAAGCAATAAATAACGTAGGAATAAACGCCATCACATTAAGCCAATGAACCGTAACGATTATTTCTTCTTTCTCGAAGAAACCTTCAATTACAAGGGCAGACAATATACAAACAGGTATGTAGGCAAGCCATCGCAGCACGATTTTCGGCATCTTCATATTTTTCACTAATATAAACGGCAATATTCTAGGAATCCACGTTACTAGGGCACAGCCTAAAATTAGTAATACCATCGCTACCGAGGTTGTCATTTTTCCAATGCCACCCCAATCGTTGCAACAATTACGGTTGATAACAGGACAGCTAAATGCCCGGGCATAAAGTAAAGCATCCCGTACATGCTGATAACCATAATGAGGATCAGTTTTATGTAATGCATTAATTTTTCTTTTGGAATGCTCGCAAGTGTCAGAACAAGCAGTGCGACAAACATTGCCACCAAAGCATAGTCCAGTCCCCACTTTTCCGGGTCCGGCAGCCATTGCCCGATAATGCCGCCTATTGAGCATGCCGCAATCCAAGTCGTGTACGCTGTAATGTTTAAACCGTCCATCCATTTCCCGCCAAGACGTCCTTCTTTTCCGGCACTAACGACGGAAACACCAAATGTTTCATCTGTCAGCAATGTCCCGAACCCGATATTACGCAGCGTGGAATACTTTGTGAAATACGGTGCAATAGTTAAAGACATAAGCAAGTGCCGTAAATTGACGATAAAAATTGTAGCAATGACCGCCGTTACAGGGGCACCGGCTAAATACAGGCCACAAAAGATAAACTGGGCGGATCCTGCATATACAAGTACCGAAAGTAAAAAAACTTCCAATACCGAAATACCCGAAGCAATTCCGACAACTCCAAATGCAAGACCGATGCTAATATAGCCGAGCAATGTCGGCACACAGTCTTTTACCCCCTGCATAAACGTATCAGGAGTTAATGGCTTCTGTTCGATTCGTTCCAAAATGTACAACTCCTAAATAATTTATTTTTTCAAAAAAATAAAAAAGGTATAAAGGAACGCCATTGCCAAAATAGCAATAGCGTTCCGGATTTTTATACGTAATAGTTTTCTACAACATCTGCACAACGTTTACATAATGTAGGGTGATTTTCGCTTGCGCCTACTGTTTCTGAAATTGTCCAGCAACGCTCACATTTTTCACCATCAGCTTTTTCAACAACTAACGCTGTTTTATCAAGTACTAACGCTTCTGCAGGTGCATTTTCCTTACTGCCTGCGATAACGAATTGAGATACAATTGAAAGCTGTGCAAAATCGATGTTTGCATCATTCAATAGCTCGACTGTTTCACTATCTGCATAAACCGAAATTTTTGCTTCCAGTGATTTACCGATTGTTTTTGCATTACGCGCTTCTTCCAATGCTTTTAACACTTCATTGCGTACTGCGATTACTTTTACCCACTTCGTACGTAGTTCTGCAAAGTTTGCCTGTTCTACTACTTCAGGGAAATCTGTTAATTGGACAGATTGTGGCTTACCATCGAATTCGATGTAGCTCCATAACTCTTCTGTCGTATGTGGAATAATTGGCGTTAATAGTTTTACTAGTGCCATTAATGTATCATACATAACCGTTTGCATTGCACGACGGTCTTTATTATCTGTTCCTTCGATATATACAACATCTTTTGCAATATCCAAGTAGAATGAAGAAAGCTCGATAGCTACAAAGTTATTAACAGTTGTGTACACAGTTGAGAAGTCATAACGGTCATAAGCTTCACGGATTGTTTTTACAACATCCTGTAAGCGCATGTACATATACTGATCCATTTCACGTAACTCTTCATAAGCTACACGGTCAGTTGTTTCGTTGAAGTCAGTCACATTTCCGTGCAGGAAGCGCAATGTATTACGCACTTTACGGTATGTTTCAGAAACTTGCTTCAACATATCCATTGAAATTCGAACATCGCCTGTATAGTCAACAGATGCTACCCACATCCGAATGATGTCGGCACCGTATTGGTTCATTACTTTAATCGGGTCAATCGTGTTGCCAAGTGATTTAGACATTTTGCGTCCTTCACCGTCCAATACGAAACCATGTGTTAATAAACCTTTATATGGTGCATGCCCATTAATTGCAACAGATGTAATTAATGATGAGTTGAACCAGCCGCGGTGTTGGTCAGATCCTTCAAGATAAAGGTCAGCAGGATATTTCAGTCCACGCTCTACAAGCACACCTTGGTGAGATGATCCTGAGTCGAACCATACGTCCATAATGTCGTTCTCTTTAGTAAACTTGCCGTTCGGGCTACCTTCATGTGTAAAGCCTACTGGAAGCAAGTCTTTCGCTTCACGCTGGAACCAAATATTCGAACCGTGTTCACGGAACAATTTTGAAATATGTGCGATTGTTTCTGGTGTGATGATCGGTGTTTCATCTTCCGCATAGAAAATCGGAATTGGCACACCCCATGCACGCTGACGAGAAATTACCCAGTCCCCGCGGTCTCGGATCATATTGTAAAGACGAGTTTCGCCCCATGCCGGTGTAAATTCTGTCGCTTTTACGGCATCTAATAATTCATCACGGAACATTTCAACAGATGCAAACCATTGTGGTGTTGCACGGTAAATTACCGGTTTTTTCGTACGCCAGTCATGCGGGTATGAGTGTGTAAATTTAGAAACATGCAATAATGCATTTTCTTCTTTTAATTTTTCAATAACAACCGGGTTTGCTTTTTCGTAGAATAATCCTTCAAAACCAGGTGCTTCATTCGTATAGCAGCCACCGTTATCTACTGGTGATAAGATGTCAAGACCATAGCGTTTCCCGATCTGATAGTCGTCTTCACCGTGGCCCGGCGCTGTGTGTACACAACCCGTACCAGCATCAGCAGTTACGTGGTCACCAACCATTACTAATGAATCACGTTTGTAAATAGGATGTTCTGCAACGATCATATCAAGCTGTTCACCTTGTACTTCCTGAACGATTTGAACATCTTCCCAACCAAATGTTGCTGATAACTTTTCAAGTAAATCTTTTGCTACGATATATTTGCTGCCGCTTGTTTCAACGACAACATATGTGAATTCAGGGTTCACTGAAATCCCTAAGTTTGCCGGAATTGTCCATGGCGTTGTTGTCCAGATGACAAATTTAGCATCTGCTGGTACTACGCCTTTGCTGTCTTTAATGCCGAATGCAACATAAATTGAATACGATTCAACATCTTTATACTCGATTTCCGCTTCTGCCAATGCAGATTCAGAAGACGGTGACCAATAGACTGGTTTTAAGCCTTTATAAATATAGCCTTTCTCTGCCATCTTCCCGAATACTTCGATTTGACGTGCTTCGAATTCAGGTTTTAATGTAATATATGGATTTGCCCAGTCACCACGTACACCTAGACGACGGAATTGGCTTTTTTGGTTTTCAATTTGTTCATAAGCATATTTCTCACAAAGTTCACGGAATTCTGCAACCGACATTTCTTTGCGTTTAACACCTTTATTTGTCAGTGCCTGCTCGATTGGTAAACCGTGTGTATCCCAACCCGGAATATAAGGTACATGGAATCCTGACATTGATTTTTGGCGGTTAATCATATCTTTGATAACTTTGTTTAAAGCGTGACCGATATGGATGTCTCCGTTTGCATATGGAGGGCCATCATGCAACAAGTAGTGAGGACGATCTTTTGTACGCTCCAGTACTAGCTTGTTGATATCCATTTCATCCCATTGTGCTTGAACTTGCGGTTCCTTTGTTGGTAAACCGCCGCGCATAGGGAAGTCGGTTTTCGGCATTAATAACGTGTCTTTATACTCTACCATTTTAAATTCCTCCTAATGATCTTATCGATTGCTGATTGTTGATTTTCAATTCGGTCGGGGGCCAACACGATGTTGGTCACGAATGCAGAATGCGATGTCATAGGACGTGACGATTTTAGCATTTGTTTCCCCTTCATTCCAATCAACAATTTTAGTATGATTTTTTTAATGCTCTAAAGGATTTGAAAGCTTTTCAAACAACAAAAAAGCCCCTCCATCCCTGTAAAAAGGGACGAGGAGCATTAGTCTCGTGGTACCACCCTAAATTCGCTAAATAAAATTAGCCTCATTAGACACTGTAACGTCGTGTGCTACGAAATAACTTACTTGAATTTCAGTTATTTAGCTCAGGAGTGATTTTCGATTTAACTTGCTTCGTTCGAGCTCTCACCATCCTCGAATCGCTAACCCACTATGTTAAATTTACTGTCTCCGTCAAAGCATGATGCAAGTGCATCCTATTCATTATTTTTCAGTATATGAAAAGGCTGTATAAAATGTCAAGTACCGTTGACTAATACACGGCATTTTCGTCATTTTGGTTCTCTTCATTGGTTTCTTTTCGATTGTGGTCCTGAATTTCCGTTAAGTCCACATCATATTCCAGTAATTGATCCCAATCTCCTGTATTCAGTAAATCAAGCTGTGCTTCCACCAACATTTTAAATCTGTTGCGGAATACTTTCGACTGTTTTTTCAATTCGTCAATCTCAATCGTTATTTTTCTTGCTTTTGCCAATGCGTCATTTACAATACGATCTGCATTCTTTTCAGCTTCTTTAACGATGAGCTTTGCTTCTTTTTCGGAATTGCGACGAACTTCGCCAGCTGCCTCTTGAGCAACAACAATTGATTTCTGTAATGTGTCTTCCAATGAATTGTAATGATTCATCTGTTCTGACATCATCTTAATCTTTTCTTCAAGCTCTTTTTTCTCGCGTAAAACAATCTCATAATCTTTTATAATCTGATCTAAAAATTCATTTACTTCGTCTTCTGCATATCCACGGAACCCACGTGTAAACTCCTTATTATGTATATCAAGAGGTGATAATGGCATATCGTTCTACTCTCCTTTTTAACGTACATTCTTACAAGTATTATAAACGTTTCTTTTGGGAATAACATCATGTTTTCCTAAAAAACAGTTGAAAATTATACTTTTTGCTCTAAACGACCTACTTGTAATCGAATCTTATCTTTTTTTGTCCGCCCTTCTGTCAGGATGACTTTCAACCGCCCGTATCCTCGCGCAGAAATAATGTCGCCCTCCTGCAATTCAAACGCCACTGCTTCCCTGACAGTCCAGTTAACTTTTACTTTTCCGGCGTTGATTAAGCTTTGTGATTTTTGACGGGAGATATTAACGATTGTCGCTAAGACGACATCCAGACGCATTGAAGAAACGGTATGAGAGCTTTCGACCCATTGCTCCTCGTTTTGAATAAATGGTGTAGTCGGATCCATTTCCTCAGCACTTACCTTTACTTTGCCGATGCTCGTTAAATTCGCCCGCACATAATCCGAGATTTCCGATGCAATTGCAAATTGAACCGTATTATCGGCAAGTCGTATATCCCCAAACTTGCTGCGGTCTAGCCCAACCGATAATAATGCACCTAAAACATCCGGATGGCGCAGCTGGACAAATTTCGTCGGGTAATTCAATGAATACACGGCAATTTGAAAATCGGCTTCTGCCGGCTCGTAATAGGAAGGGGCAATGAGCATGCGTTTACGCTCCGCCTCTTCAAATATCCCTTCTGTGAATACATGGAGGTCATCTGATTGCTGAACAATGGACTCTACAATAAAACGCTGTCTCGGATCTAAAAAATCGGTCAATTTTGGAGCATAGCGATCTTCTACCTCACGTTGCCATCCAATGACTTGTTCAATAAAAGGTTGTTCATCTTTACGAAAATGTTGGATTAAATGCTCCATCACAATTCCTACTTTCTTCTAAACTGTGTTACTAATTTCTCCATTTTTCAATTAAATTAAACTTTTATTTTATGTATAAATAACCTCCATTTTAATGCTGTTATGCATACAGGTCCGTTATTTATTAATAACCTTAATCCATAACAACTAAACAAACGTAAATAAAGAAAACTCCTACATTTGCAGGAGTTCAATTAGATTATAAGAAAAATGCTAGGACGCTATAGACGCCTCGCTCGATAAATACTAACGCGAATAATCCGACAATTGGTGAAATATCAATCATACCAATCGGTGGAATGAACTTACGGAAGAATCCTAAATACGGTTCACATACTTTTTCCAGGAAACGACCAACAGCCGATTCTTGCAGTGCCGGAACCCAAGACATTAATATGTATCCAATCAGCATAAAACGGTAAACAAGAAATGCTGTTGATACAATTGAAAATAGAATCATGTTTTTACCTCACAAAATTTAATTACTCGAACGTTAAATTAGAAATTTCTCCTGATACTTCTACATTTTCTGGTGTACATAAGAAAATATCATTTCCAATACGCTGAATATCTCCACCTAAAGCATACACTGTTCCGCTCAAAAAATCGATTATTCGCTTCCCTTGATCTCGGTCGATACGCTGTAAATTGACAACGGTAGCACGTTTATTTTTCAAATGTTCAGCGATATCCTGTGCTTCTGCATATACACGTGGTTCTAATAACACTAACTTTGAATTCTTCGATGAAGACGCAGCTTGAAGGCTCACAACATTGTTATGATTTTGCATCACGACTTCATTGCGTGGTGGTTGCTGTTGCATTTTTCGCTCCTTCTTCATTCGATTTTGAATGAGTTGTGGTTGCTGCTTTTGTCCATAATCCTGGTAAAATTGCTGTGGTTCATTTTGAACTGCTTTTGGTGCTTGTTTTTGCGCTGTTTGCGTTTGGGCAGGAGCATATTCTTCTTCTATTTCTTCTAAATAAAAGAACTTGTCAAAAATATTTTTAATGCTCATATTAATCCTCCTTAACCAACAAGAGCTGTTCCAATTCTAACAAATGTTGCCCCTTCTTCAACTGCAATTTCGTAGTCATTTGACATGCCCATCGATAATTCAGTACAAGGTACATTTGGAATATTCAATTGTGACACTTCTTGTTGCAATTGTTTTAACTGTTTAAACACTTGTCTAATCATCGTTTCATCTTCTGTAAAAGGAGCCATTGTCATTAAACCTACTACTTCAATTTTTGGAAATTGCTCAAGCTGCTTTACAAAATCAAGCGCTTGTTCTCTCGTTAAGCCATGTTTTGATTCTTCACCGGAAACATTTACTTGTACGAAACATTTCACTCGTTTTGTTGCTCTTTTTTCAATTTCTTCTGCCAGGCTTAATCGATCAAGAGAATGTAAATAGTCAATCTGATCAATTACTTGCTTTACTTTTCTCGTCTGTAATGAACCAATATAATGCCAGGAAACAGCCGAGTTAATCGAATCCAGCTTATTTATTAAACCTTCCGGACGATTTTCTCCTAAATGGATGAGACCCGCCTCTATTGCCTCTTCTGTCCGGTTAACATCTACTTCTTTCGTCACAGCAATAATTTCGACTGTCTGTTGTGCATTAACACGTTGTTTTGCAATTTCTATTTGATGTTGAATCTGTTTTAAGTTCTCTATGATTTTCGTCACTTTTTTCCCAACTTTACAACAATAGTTTCTCTCATTGTATCAAGTGATAGTTTAATTTTCAATGAATAGCGTGAACTATTCATCCGGTGACTTCACTAAGATGACATCTTTTCCGACTGTGAGTATATTACTAAAGTGAATTTTCTTAACTAATTCTTCCCCTTGAAATAAGTGGTAAAACTTTTTGGGCGGGGAAATTATAAATGCAGTAATGGCACCCTCTTTTTCGTCCACTTCCGCATCTACAATATAACCGATAAATTTTCCGCTTGTCGCCTCAATGATTTCCTTTTCCTGAACGGATGAAAACCGCATTCCGCCATCCTCTCTGTATCATTTAATTACATTTACCTCATTATAAGTATTCAAACATCATGAAATTATGATGAAAGGGACAGCCCTACGTGGTGTTGGACAGTCCCTCAGAATTTCTATCTATTTAACGGAAATCCCGTTTCATCAATTCTACCGCACTCTTTTCCAATCTTGATATCTGAGCCTGTGAAATACCTAAAGACTGAGCAATTTCCGTTTGAGTTTCACCTAGGAAAAAGCGCTTTTCTATAATCATTTTTTGTCTGCTATTTAGCTTTTTCATACTCTCTTGCAATGAAATCGAGCCGACCCAATGCTCTTCTGTTACTTTATCTTTAATTTGGTCAATCATAAAGATTGCATCGCCACCATCGGAATAGATCGGTTCCTGCAGTGACATCGGGTCTTGAATTGCATCAAGTGCAAACAGTACATCCTCTTTTTTCATCTCTATTGCCTGTGCCAATTGTTCGATTGTGGGTTCTGTTAAATGTTCCGCAATAAATTGCTCCTTCGCTTTCATCGCTTTATATGCAATATCACGCAATGAGCGAGACACACGCAATGCATGATGATCGCGCAGGTGGCGTCGGATTTCTCCCATAATCATCGGTACAGCATATGTTGAAAATCGAACATTATGCTTTAAATCAAAATTATCAATCGCTTTTAATAAACCAATACATCCTACTTGGAATAAATCATCTGCCTGTTCGCCACGATAGGCATAACGGCCGACAATACTGAGCACTAATCGTAAATTGCAGAAAACTAGCTGCTCTCGAACAATCCATTCTCCTTGCTGTAATCGTATAAATAAATCTTTCATTTCATCTGGCTTCAGTACTGGTAATGTAGATGTATCCACACCACATAATTCGACTTTTGTACGCATCCAACTTCACCTTCCGAACTAGATTGTCTTTTGTCTTTTCAATCATTTTGTCCGAAATGGTCATCGCTATGCGCGCCAAATTTAACCATCTTATGCAATTGGTTCGTTCAAGAATTCACGTAAATCCATAATAATTTTTTTCTCCAATCTTGAAATATAAGATTGTGAAATACCTAAATGGTCCGCTACTTCCTTTTGAGTCATTTCTTCTTTTCCGTTTAGACCAAAACGACATTCCATAATATACTTTTCACGCGGTGTCAGCTGATTAATGGCATTAAACATATGCTGACGTTCAATTTTACGTTCCACATCAAGTGTTATTATATGTTCTTCTGTCCCTAATATATCTGAGAGCAATAGTTCATTGCCATCTGCATCCGCATTTAACGGTTCATCAAAGGAAACCTCGCCTTTCATGCGGCTCGTCTTTCGTAAATGCATCAGTATTTCATTTTCAATACAGCGTGATGCATATGTCGCTAATTTAATGTTTTTATCCAAATTGAATGTTTCAATCGCTTTAATAAGGCCAATTGAACCGATGCTGATTAAATCCTCAATCGGCGTGCTTGTATTATCAAAACGTCTTGCAATATAAACGACTAAACGTAAATTTCTTTCAATTAACATATCTCTGGCATGCAAGTCACCATTCATAAATGCTTCGACTACGACAACTTCTTCTTCTCTAGTTAATGGAATAGGCAATGAATCATGTCCCCCTATATAGTATGTCCCTTTTTTTCTTCTAAAGTAGCTTAGTATGTTTACAATTATCGATTGAATTTTTTTAAGCAATATCGATCCTCCCTTATGAATTCGTTAGGACAAACACATGTGCAATCATTTGTGCATTTTGCGGAAATCGCGCATCATTTTTCGTAAATACAACATAGTGATTTGGATACGTCTTGTTCTGAATGACAATTGTGGCACGAAAGGCCGGTACGAGTAATGTGCCTTTTTGGACCGTTGTAATAGGAACAATACGTATTCTTTTCTGTATTTCCTTTGAAAACATTGTCAATGAGTAAGGCTCCTGCTCATTCCATTTGAGCAGACATTCACTAAATTCATCTGGTAACATCGATTGAACTGATTTAAACGAAATAAAATGGACCGGTGCCTGACTCAAAGGTTCAGTAGCTTCATTTCCGGTATCGATATATGTTACGAGCTCCATTTGATGTTCAAATAGTTCTACTTTGCTTGTCGTTACATAACGACTTTGTGCAACATTCTGCAGTTTTTGAAACCAGCCTTGTTTCATCACTGTCAAACTAATACATACTATGCCGAAACATATAAAAATATAAACGAAAAACGGAGATGCAAGCAAAAATGGTTGTATTGCTGTTATTAATCCACCTGCGAGCAAAGTAGCGACTACAATCCACTTCCCTTGTTCGCGAAAAATTTTCCATTTAAATGAAAAGGCAATCCCTAGTAGTACGATGAAACTTACAAGCAACATGAATATGTTTCCTATAAATAACACAGCAATCAGCGCACTACAAAAGGCACCTAATAGTAATCTCCAAATTGGAATGATGGTATATGTTATAGTTGCGGTAAATTTTAGTAGTACGAGATTCATTAAAAAGTTCATTAAAAGAATCCACTCTGCATACATGTATTGTCCTCCTGTAAATAAGATTATCAAACCTCCCTAGAGATTTTTGTCTAACCGTTGCATAAATTTGGAAGAATCGTGTGACATATAGTTACGCTATTCAAATCCAATCGACAAAAAGTTGGTGGCAGGAAAGTTAAGGTGTAACAAGGGGATATGAGGAAGTTCCAATAAGATGCACAAAATTTATTCATCTCTTTTCATTCCAATCTATGCACAAAACAACACATTTCTTAAGAATCTCTTAAACTAAAAAAAAACGATTATTCACATAAAAATGTAAATAATCGTTTTTTATATTATGAAAGCTTGTACTATTAGCGATTGCGACGGTTGCGTAAAAATGTCGGAATATCCAATGCATCGTCCTGCTGATAGTTTGTTTGTTGTGTTTGACGTGGCGCTTCTTGCTGCACTGGATCTTGTGAACGTACAGGCTGCTGTTGTTGCTGTTGAGTTGAGCTTGTTGCAGCTTGTTGGCGAGCACCGATTGATGGACGTACAGGCTGTGGCTTTTGGATAATAAAGTCATCCGAGAAACCTGTTGCAATTACCGTTACGATAATTTCATCATTTAAGTTATCGTTAATTACCGAACCGAAGATCATATTTACTTCTTCATCTGAAGCAAGCTGTACAATATCGGCAGCTTCCTGAACTTCAAATAAACTTAAGTTCGTTCCGCCTGTAATGTTCATAATAACACCTTTTGCTCCATCGATAGATGTTTCAAGTAATGGAGAAGAAATTGCTTTTTTAGCTGCTTCTACTGCACGGTTTTCGCCTGCTGCAATCCCGATACCCATTAATGCAGAACCTTTATCGGACATAATTGTTTTTACATCGGCAAAGTCCAGGTTAATTAAACCAGGTGTTGCGATTAAGTCAGATATACCTTGTACACCTTGACGCAATACATTGTCCGCTTCACGGAACGCTTCCAGCATCGGTGTTGATTTATCTACAATTTGCAGTAACTTATCATTTGGAATAACGATTAAAGTATCAACCGCTTCTTTCATTGAAGTAATACCGCCAATTGCCTGTGTTTGACGTTTACGGCCTTCAAATGTAAACGGACGTGTTACAACACCTACTGTCAATGCACCTAAATCACGTGCGATTGAAGCGATTACAGGTGCTGCACCTGTACCAGTACCACCGCCCATACCGGCAGTTACGAATACCATATCGGCACCACGTAATACTTCTTCCAATTGTTCGCGACTTTCTTCAGCAGCTTTTTTTCCTACTTCAGGATTTGCCCCTGCACCAAGTCCACGTGTTAATTTACCGCCAATTTGTAGTTTATATTCAGCTTTTGATAGATTTAAAGCTTGCGCATCTGTATTAACAGCGATAAAGTCTACACCTTGTACACCATGTTCAATCATACGGTTTACGGCATTGTTACCGCCTCCGCCAACGCCGATTACTTTAATAACGGCTAATTGTTCAACATCCGTTTCAAATTCTAACATCTCTTCTCCTCCTAATTGTTCACGTCATTCATTTTCTTAATCGAAAAATTTGTTTAATAAGTTTTTCGCGCGATCAATCACACTTACTTTATTTGCGCTTTCTACTCTCTCCGGCACATTTGATTGTTTTTTAGAAGGAGTTGGTTGAGTAGGATAAGGTGCTGCATATGAAGAAGCTGGTACCGGCTCACTTCTTCCATAAAATTCGTCTTCTGCATTTGCATAGCGAATTAAACCTACCGACGTTGTAAAGGCCGGTTCACGTACACCGATGTAATCCGGTGTATAAATGCGAACACGCGTTAACATTACTTGTCGCGCCAGCTGGGCAATTCCTTCCAGCTGTGCTACCCCGCCAGAAATGACGACACCACCTGGTAAATCCTGTACCCCCATACGTGCTAGTTCATCCAATACTAATTCAAATAACTCTTCTAAACGTACTCCGATAATTTCTGATATGAAGCGCTGACTGTATTGATCTGTTGTATCAGTACCAACAACAGGAACGTCAAATGTTTGTTCATCGGAAGCATCATCGTAAAAGGCATGTCCATACTGCTTTTTAATTTTTTCGGCTTGTTCAGTCGGTGTTTTTAATACGATCGATAAATCTTTCGTAATATGATCTCCGCCTACCGGGATCACAGCTGTATTTGTCAGCAGTCCATCTTTGAATACCGCAACAGTTGTCGAGCCGCCGCCTAAATCGATATAAGCAGTTCCTTGATTTTTTTCATCTTCCGTCAGCGCAAAATTACCTGCTGCTAATGGTTGTAGATAAATCTCACGAATTTGCAAGCCTGCACGTTCTACACATCTTAAAACATTATGTACAAGCGTCTTGGATGTCGTAATCATTGTCGCATCCATCTCTAAACGAATGCCAATCATACCACGCGGGTCTTTAATCTCATCTAGGTTGTCCACGATAAATTGTTTAGGTATTAAATTTACTAACTCTCGCTCTGGTGGAATCGACATTACCTGTGCAGAGTCTATTACTCTAGCTAAATCATCGTCCGTGATTTCCCGGTCTTCACCGTTTACCGCTACAACCCCTTTGACAGGTTGTAAAACTGTCTGGTTTGCAGGAACTCCAAGCACCACTTCTTCTATATTAATACCAGTCATTCGCTCTGCTTGATCTACAGCTTTTTTTATGGACTGTACAGTTGCATCTATATCAACTATTGCACCTTTTCTTATCCCTGTTGATTTCACATGACCTACACCAATTACGTGCAATTGATCACCGTTCATTTCTCCGATCAGGACCTTTATTGAAGATGATCCAATATCGAGAGAAACATAAATTTCTTGATGATTCAACTTTCTGCACCTCCTTCGATTACTCCTATAGTTCATTCTATTGTAAATTTCGTTGATTGTCTAAGTAAAACGATAAATTGTAATGATATTTTAACGTGATTGTTAAGAGTTTTCCTCCTTTTTCAATCTACTGTTCTCATATTTTGTCAATAATAGCCGACGAATGACTGCGATATTTTGAAACAGTCGAACTCCGAATGCAAAAATAGCGGCTAAATATAGATCGACCCCTATATGGACACCGAGAAAAGCCAGTCCCGCTGCTAAAATTATATTAAAGAAAAATCCGGAAATAAATACTTTGTCATCGTAAACTTGTTGCAATAACGCACGGATACCGCCGACCATTGTATCGAGAGCCGCCAGCACAGCAATGGATAAATAGTTTTCATAAACAGATGGAATTTGAATATCTGTTAAAATTCCTAATACCACACCTAATATTAGACCTAAAAGTGGTAACCACATATTCGCATCCCCTTCTACTTTTCTGATAAATACTTAATTCTTGGTACAGATGCAACTGAATCAATTTGTATATTCTGCTCTGCTTCATGAATCGTCAATACTAGATTATCAATATAAAACTCATCCTGGAATGAAGATGCAAGCAAATGGTTTTTCATTTTTTCGGCTTGCTCATACGTAAACGTAATAATATTTATTTCGATATCAGTATTTTGAATCGGCTCACTATTGATCGTCGTTTTTCCATTAATATCGCGAATGGCCGAATTGTAGCTTAAACGTTTGTCATCCACTTCAATCGCCCGGGCATTATAGCGATTTAAATCATTTATCAGCCGAATTAACAGTTCGGGGGATACAGGCTTTATTTCATAGCCTAACCCCATTAATTCGGGCGAAGCGCCAACTGTTAATGTTAACCCCGGCCCTTCAACCGGCAAGATTCCTGCACGTTCTTTTAGTTGATCAACTGTTTGCTGCAATAGTACTTCCGGATTATCAAACTCTGCATCCTCATATTTACTTACAGTTTCGGATAATTCGCTTATTGCGGTAAGCAGTTCGGAATGCCGCTCCTGTTCCACAGATAATTGCTGACGAATTTCCCAAATATCGACTGTCGTTCGTTCGGTCGGATTTTGAACAGTGTTGTACTGCACTGCGAGCATAAAGCCGATGATGAACGAGATAATTGTAATATTACGGTACATTTTTTTCGTCATCATCTTCCCTCCGATCTTATGCCTTATTCATCGCTGACTGTTTTCATTTCAATTAAATCGTTTGTTTCCAATGTAACAACAATTTGTTCATTTAATAATTGGTCAAATACTCCCCCTGTTAATTCTAAAGAAGAAATAAGTACATCCTGATTACCTATCGCCTCGATTACAAATGGTGCAGGGTACTGTTGTCCATCAATTGTAATGACAGGACCGTTACAGACAATGTAGGAGTTTGGTTTCAAACGTTGCCCGTTAATCGAAATTGCCTCGGCACCTGCAATTTTTAATTCATTTAATACTTTAAATATGTGACTTTCGTGCACAATATACTCATTTGGGTTGGTTGTCTTCGGATTATAATCACCATCTTGCAGTGTTATTGTGATCCCTTGTCCAATTCCATCTGTTAGTCCTAATAACAGCCGCAATTGTTCAGCATCTTGACGGTTCTGTTCATATTGCGTTTCGTTCGAAGAATACTGCTTTTCATACATCCGAATTTTCTCCTCTAATTGGGCCAACTCATCTGCAAGCTCTTTGTTTCTTTCCTGTTTTCCAGTCAAATCTTCCATGTACTGATTTTCCTGCTCAAACTGGGGAGAGGCAGAACTTAATGTACGCTTGTCCTTTGATAAATTATACGAAAAGCCGATAATAAATCCTGTGATTACGCATACAATTAGTATAGCGCCATACTTTTTCGAAATTAAGGTTGATTTTTTCTTCGGCTGCCTGCTGTTATCATTCTGGCTCTTCTTCATTTTGTTCTTCCAGTTGCCCCCCTTCATCAGTATCCGCATTTTCTGTTTCTTCTGCAGGCTCTTCAGTTTTTTCATTGTCTTCTTTTATGAGTGTATATTCATCTGAAAAAGGTCGGTAATATGAACCAACTTCAATATCTACAATCCCTTTTTCAGAAACGTCCTCGCTTTCAATTTGGGCGATAATTGATGGATAGTAATTTAATTTTTCTGCTAAAGTATTCGCATCAGCGCGTACTTCATAGCCATCATTCATGAAAAGCGTAATTGAATACGGGTCCGCTTCTGTAGGATTTGCATTAATTTGTGAAATGAGCGACAGCACTTCCGGCTTTAGATTCGCAAGTTCCTTTAAAAGCTTTTTACGAAGTGCCTCATTTTCAAAGTCCCGAAAAATCGGTGCATCGATCGGGACAATTTCATTGGATTCTTCAAATACAATGCCATTATCGAGCATAGGGTAAAATTCCCCGTCTTGTGAAATATATGCTACTTTTTGCCATTCTTCTACTGTAATTTGAACTTCATTCAGGAATTTCCTTTCGACAGTAACGGATTTTACCCATTCATGCTGAGCTATTGCCTGCTCCACTTCCGAAATTTTAAAGCCCCATAACGAATCATTGATTTTTAGATTTGACTGATCGATGTAATACGTATCTTCCTTAAGGGCTGCCCCTTTAATATCAATTTTCTTTATATCACTATAAGGTAATTGAAAATAAAGAAGGATGATAATGATAAAAAGAAAAATCGTCACTAGTGCTAAAAATTTAAAATTTGTACGGCGTCTTCTGCGTTTTTTCATAGCGGGTACTCGTTCTGTAATATCGATTACTTTTTCCATTATCCCTACTCCTTCCTTCTTTCATAAGAGAAATTTAAAATAAGGGCTACTGTTACCCAGACAACTACCAGCGATGTTCCGCCATAGCTTATAAATGGCAGTGTTACACCGGTTACAGGCAATAAATTAATAACTACCCCTATATTCAGTGCTGCCTGTACTGCAATCATCGTTGTAAGTCCACATATCGCATAAAAATGAAATACATGCTTACATTGTAATGCCAAACGATAGCCAAGAATTAAAAAGCACGCAAAAATAAGCAGCAGTCCCATTCCACCGACAAGTCCGATTTCTTCTAAAATGATCGCAAAGATAAAATCGTTCTGCGGTTCCGGTAAGTATAAATACTTTTGTCTACTTTTTAATAATCCATGTCCAAACAAGCCAGCCGGTCCTATCGCAAATAAAGATTGTACAGCCTGGAAGCCACTTCCTAGCGGGTCTGCCCAAGGATTGATAAATGCTTCGATTCGTTTAAGACGATATGGAGCCGCAATAATTAACCCTGCAAGACCGCCTATTCCTAACGTGATAAGGACTACATATAAACGCAACGGATATTGTGCAATAAATAATATAATTAAAACAACTACAACTAAAATAAAGACAGCACCGAAATCAGGCTGAAGCATAATTAAGGCTGCGGGAAGAATCAATATGAGAAAATGCTTCACTTGAACAATGCGCTCATACGATTTCCGCTCTGTTAATAATGCACTAATATAAATAATTGTCGTAACTTTCGCAATTTCAGCCGGCTGTATCGTTAAAGGACCGATTCCGATCCAACTTTGCGAACCGTTTCGGACAATCCCGATACCCGGAATAAGTACAGCAACAAGTAAACCAAGTGAGAGGATATAAAAAATTTTCCACACTTTCGGTTGCTGTAAAAACTCCCAGTTCATAATTGCTGCACAAATGATAAGTGCAACGATGAAATAGATTGCCTGCTTCAGGTAAAACGGGGTTTGTCCATCATAGTGAACATTCCCCCAATATGTACCTGCAGAAAAAATAAAGAGAATGCCAATAAGCGACAATACAATCGCACTGATCATGAAATACTGTTGATTTTTTTGCGACAGTGTAACTATCCTTTCTTATGAAAGTTTCATGACACGATCAATAAATAAGTCGCCTCGAATTTCAAAGCTCGCATGTTGATCCCAGCTTGCACATGCCGGTGACAGTAAAATAATGTCACCTTCTTCCGACATTTTTGCTCCGTAACCGACTGCATCTTCAACATCAATTGCACGCACAATATTCGTAATGCCACATGATTTTGCAAATTCGATAAAGCGAAGTGCAGTCTCGCCAAACGCGACAACTGCTTTTACACGTGTCATTTCTTTACGAAGCTCTTCAAACGAATGCCCGCGATCCAATCCGCCGGCCAATAATACTATCGGTTGTTCAAATGCAGCCAAGGCACTTTTCGTCGCCAGTACATTAGTTGCTTTTGAATCATTGTAAATTTTACGTCCTTGCCATTCACGGACAAACTGCGTACGGTGACGTACCCCTGCAAATGTTCCTAAAACTTCTTCAATCGCTTCAACGGGACATTGCTGCAGTAGCGCCGCTGCCACAGCACATAAAATATTTTCTAAATTATGCTCTCCAGGCAATACAATATTATCACGTTTTAAGATTGCATCGCCTTGCCAATAAATGTTTTCTTTATCTGCACTGACTCCCTGGTTTGCATGACCTTTTGTCGTAAATGGAATGAGTTTTGCATTTGATTTTTGAGCATATTTTGCGACAACTTCCTGATCGGCATTATAGATAAAATAATCGTCAGCTGTTTGGTTGCGTGTGACACCAAATTTAGCCTCCGCATATTCTTCAAACGTTCCATGGTAATCTAAATGGGCTTCATACAGATTTGTCAAAATTGCAATATGGGGTCTGAATTCACGTGTCCCCATTAACTGAAACGATGATAATTCCGTAACGATGACTTCATCTGCTTTTGCTTCTGCTGCAACACCACAAGCAACGGTTCCAATATTCCCGGCGATTAATGGTTTTAAACGGCCGACTTTAAGCATTTCGAAAAGTAAAGTTGTCGTTGTTGTTTTACCATTCGAACCGGTAATACCGATAAATGGCGCTTCACTTACTAAATAGGCAAGTTCTATTTCTGTAATAACAGGCAGACCTTTTGCAATCGCATCGGCAACGATCGGATTTGTGTATGGTATCCCAGGGTTTTTTACGACAAGCTCAAAACCTTCGTCAAGCAAATCTTCTGGATGTCGTCCACAAATTACGGTAATTCCTTTCGATAAAAGCTCCTGTGCTTCAGAATTTGCATCAAATGGTTTTGCATCATTGACTGTTACAAATGCACCCAACCGATGCAAAAGCTCGGCAGCCGCTACACCACTTTTCGCCAATCCTAAAACGAGTACTTTTTTAGCTTGTAATCTTTCATATTCCATCATAATAACGCCTCCGCTAATACTGCTATAAGTGCTACGATACATCCAGTTGACCAAAATACAAGTACGACTTTCCATTCTGACCAACCCGATAATTCAAAATGGTGGTGAATCGGACTCATTTTGAATATACGCTTTTTACGCAGTTTATAGCTTCCTACTTGTAAAATAACGGATAATGTTTCAATAACAAATACGAGACCGATTAACAGTAACAGCAATTCTTGTTTTACCAATACCGAAATCATTGCCAATGCACCGCCAAGCGCAAGGGAACCTGTATCTCCCATAAACACTTTTGCCGGGTTTGCATTGAAGATCAAAAATCCTAGTAATGCACCAGTTACAGCAAATGCAAATAAGGCGATATCGGCTTGCTCGTTAAATAATGCAATAACACCGAATGCAGCAAATGCGATTGAAGCCGTTCCTGATACGAGTCCATCCAAGCCATCTGTTAAATTGACAGCATTTGAAAAACCTACTAGCCAGAAAATTAAAAACCCAACATATAGGATTCCTAAATCAATCGATACATCGGTATACGGAATTCCTACAGATGTATCAAATGAACCTAAACGTAATAGTAAAAACGCTGCAATTGCAATTGCGATTTGACCTATTAATTTTTGAAGGGAAGTCAATCCTAAATTACGTTTAAAAATTACTTTCAGCCCATCATCTAAAAACCCAATTACGCCAAATCCAACTAAAACAAGTAATAGTACTATCGTTTGTGTTGTAAACAAGTCGAAAATCATTGCGACTACAATTGTCGAAATAATTATGGCTAACAAGAAAATTAATCCACCCATTGTAGGTGTTCCTGCTTTTTTCATATGTGATTGAGGGCCTTCTTCACGTATGCTTTGCCCGAATTTCAATCGGCGTAAAAGAGGGATTCCTACTGGTGCTAAAATGACCGTTACTAAAAATGATGAAAAGAGTATGGTCAATGTTGTTGATAATGTCATAATATATCTCCTTTAAAACTTCTGTCTGAATATGGTGGAACGTTTGATTTTCAACGGTTACGACCACTAGTTATTATTGTGAAAAAACGTCCTTCACTATAATAGTTGTTTTAGTTGCATTTTGAAAGATGGAAATTCAAATTAATTTCCTAAATATAAATGAACACTACCACTTTGGTGAATGAGGCTATCAGCTGACGGGACTTGCTGAATCACTTTATCACCTTCTCCGTGCCATTCGATTTTATAAGGATATAAGTGTGGAATTACTTCTTCTTTGGTCATTCCAATAAAGTTTGGTGTACGCTCCGTCAATTCATCGCCCCAAACGTAATTCCGTTCTATTTGATCTTTTTGCTTTTCGATATTGTACAGTGGTGCTGCATCTTCAATAATGCGGCCTACAATCGGTGCAGCGATAACACTTCCGAATTGCAATGAACTTTTTGGATTGTCAATCGCAACATAGACAATAATTTCCGGGTCATTGGCAGGTGCAAAACCGATAAACGATACAATGTAGTCTCCGTCTTTATAGCGACCGTTTTCAACCTTTTGAGCTGTCCCTGTTTTGCCTCCGATGCGTAAGCCGTCACGAAATGCCTGGCGACCAGAACCTTTCGCAACTACAAGCTCCAATGCATGACGTACTTTTTCCGAAGTCTCTTCACTGATGACCTGGGCTTTCGCCTCCGGATCTTGCTCCATAATGACTTCATTTGTTTTGGAATCCAGTATTTTCGAGACCGTATATGGTGTATATAATGTACCGCCATTAATTGCTGCTGACACCGCCTGCATCTGCTGAATCGGCGTAACGGACACACCTTGACCAAAAGAGGTCGTAGCATGTTCTACCGGGCCAAATGCTTCTTTCGAAAATAAAATGCCTGATGATTCTCCGGCAATGTTCGAGCCTGTTTTTTTCCCGAACCCGAATTTATGAATATACTCAAGTAACTTTGTTGAACCTACTCGTTGCCCTAGCTCTACAAATCCTGGGTTACAGGAATTTTGTACAACTTCGTAAAATGTCTGGTCTTTATGGCCTGACCGTTTCCAACAGCGTAATCGTGCTCCCTCGACCATTGTATAGCCTTGATCATGAAAGTGTTCTTCCTCCATGTTGACTACACCTTCTTCAATAGCAGCACTGAGGGTAATAATTTTGAATGTGGAACCTGGCTCATAGGACATAAATACAGGAAGGTTGCGGTTATATATACTTGGCTCCACTTCCGAAAATTTCGTCGGATCATATGTCGGAAATGATGCAAGTGCCAGTATTTCACCACTGTTTGGATTCATGGCAATAGCCAATGCCTGATCTGCATCATACTCTAGCATCGCCTGCGATAATTCTCGTTCGACAATTTTCTGAAGCTTTAAATCAATTGTCAGCTGAATTGTCGCTCCATCTTTTCCGTCTTTCCATTCATCATCTACATGCTCCAATGCGTTCCCCTTCGCATCAGTAAATAACCGAATGGCCGCATCCGAGCTTTTTAATAGTTCATCATACTCGTACTCAATTCCTGCCAAACCCTGGTTATCGGCACCTGTAAACCCTAAAAAGCGTGCAAGCAAATTACCGTGTGGATAAGACCTTACATAATCGACACCACTGTATAAGCCCGGAATTTGAAGCTGCTGAATTTTTTCCGCTTGCTCATAAGTAATGTTCTTCGCTTCTGGCGCAATTTTCACTAGGGATACCCGTTGCTGCAGTCTTTCCAATATTTTGGCTCGATCTTTATTGATTACGTTTGCAATGGCATCTGCTGCTTGTTCTTTATCTTCGTTTTGTGAAGGCATGAAGTACAAAGTCGGGGCAAGTTTATTCGTTACGATTACTTCGTTGTTACGGTCAGTAATTTTGCCTCGCTGTGTATGGAACGGAATTTCCCTGTCCCAATTTTCTTTTGCCTTCGTTGAAAGCTCATCATACTGAATAATTTGAACGGATACTAGTTTAACAAAAATCGCCACGCCGTATAGTACAAGTGCGATGGCGATCCATGTTAAACGTTTTTTAGATTTTGTAGTTACCCATTTCATAATATGACACCTCACCTAAAACAACGTATGTTAAAGATGAAGTTTGTATTCAAATCTCTCTAATCTTGTGGCGGTTCTTCACTAAATTCTTCGTCTTCCAGCTCCATATCCTCTGCCGGCGGAGTCAAATGCATTTCCTCAGGGGTTTTCAACTTGACAACGATTGGTGAATCATCCGTTATCGGCGTCCCTTGAGATACACTTTGGCTTTCAACATAGCCTTCCCCAACAATTTCAATCGGCAGTTTAGATAGTGACTTATAGGCAAGTAAATTACGTAATGACCAATTATTAAACGATGGTAATGTAATTTCTCCATCGGTCTTTAAGAACACGATACTTCCATTTGTTAATGATGAATCCGCTGCAGGGAACTGTTCTGTAATTTCTCCGTCTTGACCAATTATTACTGGTATCAGTCCTTCTGCCTCCAGTTGAGTCATGACTGTATCTGTCTGCTCACCTACATAATCGTCAATCTTTGTCGTTTCGACTTCCGCTACGTCTGACGGATTGATATTCATATACTTCAAACTGTTTAGAACAACTGAATTGAACACTTGCGAAACTGGGTCAGAACCTATTTCGGTTGCACCTAGTTTTGGCTTTGCAACGGAAATAAATACAGCCAGCTGCGGATCTTCTGCAGGAGCCATTCCTAAAAACGAATAAAGGAATTCATTTTTACCCCAGTCATAACCGATACCGTTTGCTTTCGGCATTTGGGCAGTCCCTGTTTTCCCTGCTACTTTATAGCCTTCAATTTCGAAACGTTTCGCATTCCCTGCTTCCCCGTAAATAGTAGAAGCCAGAACTTCACGTGTTTTCTGTGCTGTCTCTGCCGAAATCGGTTCACCTTTTATAGTAGGTTCTGAATCTACTAAAACCTCACCAGTGTTCGGATTAACAATTTTATCAATTACATATGGCTGCATCATTTTTCCGTCATTTGCAACTGCCGTTACTCCTTGAATTAACTGTATCGGTGTAACAGTCGAACCTTGACCGAATGTTGTCGTATACTTTTCTAAAGGATAGCGCGAGTTAATAATGCCACTCGCTTCATTCGGTAAATCAATGCCTGTTTTTTGGCCGAATCCAAATTCCTTTAAATAACTTTCATACGTTTCCCATCCCATAATATCAAGCAAATTCGTCATCGCCGTATTTGAAGAACGCTGTATGCCTTCCAAATAGGAAATTCTCCCCCAGCCGTATCGATTATGGTCTCGTATTGTATCGTTATAAACTTTATACTGTCCAGATTGATAAGTCGCATTCGGATGCCAGTTATTGGAGTCGATTGCAGCTGCTACTGTAAATGTTTTAAATGTAGAACCTGGTTCAATCGTATTTTCCACGACATCATTTAGCCAGTTCCCATCTAAACCTGTACGTGTATCCGGATTGAATGTTGGCCGTTGTGACATCGCCAATATTTCTCCAGTTTTCGGATTCGCAACGACAGCAACCATAGACTGTGGCTTATACTCGTCATTGACACGTGTCATTGCTTCTTCCAGGAAATTTTGGATTGTTTTATCGATTGTTAAATAAATATCGTTTCCATCCTGTGCTTCCTGTATTACTTTATCGCTGCTTGGCAATAAATAGTTACGGGCATCACGCTGATATGTTAACTTCCCGTCGGTCCCTGTTAATTGCTTGTCATAAATATATTCAAGCCCCATTTTTCCGACAACCGATGAATTTCCATCATCATCAGTTTCACGCAACGCAAAGCCAATAAGATGGGAGGCAAATGCACCATTAGGATAATAGCGTTTTTTATCGCTATATAATAGAATCCCAGGCAGATTCAGCTCTTCAATTTTCTTTTTCACTTCATGACTGATGCCGCGCCCTGCCAGTCCAAACTCGACTTGATATAAATCTTTGGAAGGGTTTAGCCGTTCATAAATTTTCTCTTCATCCATCGGAATATATTGCGCCAATAATTTTGCTGTTTCCGCTTTATCGACGACATGCCTTGGATTTTTTTTGTTTTCTGTTGCCGATTCTTTAATTACCGCTACAAGACGGTAACTCAATGTATCTTCGGCAATTACATTTTCATTGCGGTCCAGAATCTTCCCACGGTCTGCCGATAACACATAACCAGTTTCGTACCTTGATAATGCTTCTTCTTCTAATTCATGCCCTTTTACCATTCCTGTCGCCTGAATCGATGCAAAACGCCAATATAATAGTAAAAAGAGCCCTCCAAAGAATATAAACATTAGAAAGGCTCCTATCTGGTAACGAAATCTTCTCTTTTTCATTCTCCCGGCACTACTTTCACATTTTTCTCATTTAGTGTTAATCCGAGTTCTTTCGCTTTTTCCCAAATACGTTGGTGAGTGGAGCGTTCACTTACTTGTACTTTTAAATCTGTATTATTGTTATTGACTTCAGTTATGTCGCGTTCGATTTTTTGGATTTCCATACTGAGTGTTTGGATTTCTCCTTGAGTATGTAATATGGAAATAGCGAAAGATGCTACTACGATTGCAAATACTAGGAACAAAAACTTTTCCTGAGCCGAAAAATACTTTGCTTTTCGTTTTTTCGGCTGCACCGGCAGTCTTTGTTCCTGCTGCTGATGTTGAGGTAGTTCTGGCTGCTGTTGTATATAAGTTTGTCTTGCTCTTACTGCCATTTTTTACCCACGTCCTTTATCGTTAATTTTTTCAGCGATGCGCAATTTTGCTGAACGTGAACGATTATTCGCAGCTAACTCCTCGTCTGACGGTAAAATCGGTTTTCTTGACACTAATTTAAGTATTGGTTTCATATGCTCTGGAATAACCGGTAATCCGGGAGGTAAATCCGGCAGTGATGAAGCCTCTTTAAATAGTGTTTTTGTTAAGCGGTCTTCCAATGAGTGGAATGTAATCACACTTATACGACCACCAATTTTCAATAAATCGATTGCATCTACTAAAGAATCTTCCGCTGCGCCTAATTCATCATTTACAGCAATTCGAATAGCCTGGAAAATTCGTTTTGCAGGATGTCCACCTTTGCGACGTGCTGGGGCTGGAATACCATCTTTTATAAGCTCCACTAATTGACCTGTTGTTTCAACAGGAGCAATTTCACGGGCTTGTTCAATTTTGCGCGCAACTTGTTTCGAAAACTTTTCTTCGCCGTAGCGGAAGAAAATACGTACCAGATTTTCGTATGACCATTCATTCACAACATGATATGCGCTCAGTTCTGCAGTCTGATCCATTCGCATATCGAGCGGAGCATCATGGTGGTAACTAAATCCGCGTTCAGGTGTATCAAGTTGTGGTGACGAAACACCTAGATCATATAAAATTCCATCTATTTGATGAATGTTCAGTTTGTGTAACTCTTCTTTTAAATAGCGGAAATTTGAGTGTACGAATATAACGCGATCCAAATAATCGGCTAATCGTACTTTTGCATTTTCAATAGCCGTTGTATCTTGATCAAAACAAATTAAACGGCCTTTTTCTGACAATTGTTGTACAAGGTACTCACTATGTCCTGCACCACCTAATGTGCAGTCTACATAAATACCATCCGGATTGATGTTCAACCCATCAACAGTTTCTTTCAATAATACGGTTGTATGATCGAACATAGTTTGAAGCACCTCTTAATATTAATTCAATTACGTGTCGGTACTATTACACCCGGATTAAAAGTTCATGTCGGACATGTAATAGTTTCATCTTTTACTTAAAAAAACCTAAAAATCAAAGCCAATCAGATTTTCTGCGATTTCATCAAATGATTCAGCCGATTGCTCGAAGTATTGCTGCCAAGATTCTTTCGCCCAAATCTCTATTTTACTCGATACACCTAAGATTACGCATTCCTTTTCAAGATTAGCGTATCCAATCAGTGTAGATGGAATATTAATTCGGCCTTGCTTGTCCACTTCTACTTCTGTTGCCCCCGAAAAGAAAAACCGCGCAAATGCACGTGCATCTTTTTTGGTCATCGGTAAATCCTTTAATTTATCTTCGAGTTTTCGCCATTCATCCATAGGATATCCAAAAATGCATTGATCTAGCCCGCGTGTTATTACAAAGTGTTCTCCTAGTGATTCTCGAAACTTTGCAGGAACAATCATACGGCCTTTCGCATCAATAGAATGTTGATATTCTCCCATGAACATGCTACTCACCCCACTTTAATAAATAATGTACCACATCCCCCCACTTTCTACCACCAAATTCCTTGCTTCTCATAACAATAAAACGAAATTACGTAAATGAGCATATTCTCACACATACGTTCGGTGCCGAAAGACACAAAAAAGAGTTATCTGCATATGAGATAACTCTTGTTTCTTATAAGGTAATAAGTTGGTGTTTCACGGAAATATTCATAGGTAACTCCAATAAATTATCAATCAGCTTTTCCCCATAGGTATTTAGAAACAAATATGGATTATACAAGCGCTCTTGGTAACTATCATTCGGATATAATAGTGACTGGATTGTTTTATATTGGCGAATTGCTACTTCATACTTTTCTATATTTTGCTGTTCCAGTTTTGAGCGTAAATATTGGAATTGACGTTCATGGTAATTTTTATTCTTCTCCAATAGATCTTCTACATGATAGTTGCCATGCTGCAGATAGCTCGTCAGTTGCTCATACTGCTCTTCCATCTGTTTTTGCATCTGCTCAATTGCCCGCGTTACTTGCTCATCTTTCACACTTTCCACAAATTCAGCTAAATGTTCATCGACTTTTCCTGTTAGCACATCCGTTACAGTCAGCTCTTTTTGTTCTAATAATGCATCAACTTGACGTGTAACAAGCGTTATGCTGATTCTTGGCGCAAATATCGGCATCTGCAGCTGCAACTCATCAAACGCAGGTTTTAATGTAGCCCAATAAGCCAGTTCACCAGGACCGCCAACAAACGCCAGTACCGGAAGCGCCATTTCCTGCATTAATGGGCGGGTAACGACATTATTGCTTAAACATTCAGGAGACTCATTCGCAATAGCTACTAATTCCTCTTTTGAAAAATTGGCATGGGCTGTCACATTTTTAAAATGGCCGCCACTGCGCTCCAACAGAAAACGCTCGCCTTCTTTAATGTAAAATAAATTGGCATTTTGCTCTGAAGCATCAATCGGCATTGCATAGCCTTTCTCGCCGAGCTTTCTTTCCTGCGCTACAACACCTGTTGCAATCGATTCGTTCTTTTCGATCAATTGGACAAAATAGTTTTTTTCATACTTCCTGAACGGCTCATATGTAGCATCCAACATTAATAAGCCATGCTTTTTAAATAAATCATTCATCAGCAACGTAAAGAAATCCGTAAAAGTTTCACTATTTTCCGCATGACTCAAAACACTATTCAATAAGTCCGCTGTATGTTCTGTTTCTCCAAAATCTTTAAATACATTTAATATAAACTGTTGTAGTGCTTCTTTATTCAATTGTGTAGTTGAAGCCATTTTCTTCAGCTTAGAACGTTCACTGTAACCACGTTTTTTCACTTCACCATTTGTCATTGTATACGTATGATTGATCTCTTCTATATCGTGATCTTCACCCGCAATCCAAAACATTGGTACGACCGGTGCATTTAATATTTTTCGTTGTTGTTCTGCCAGTAGAATAACCGAAATTGCTTTATGGACAGAATAGAGAGGCCCCGTCAGCAAACCAGCTTGCTGACCACCCACCACGACTACTGCACCTTGCTCAAGTTCATCTAAATGGTGCGCCGTCTTTTCCGAGATGCCATACCGCTCCATATAACTGCGAATAATTTGTGCAAGCTCTTCCGAACGATATGTTCGATTTTTTAAATATGCGAATCGTTGTCCAAAAGCTTCCTCATTATATTTATATTCAAAAAACGAATGGATATCGGCATTCTCAGACCAATAGTCCGCTAATAGCTTATTCGTTACTGGTGAATTTATTTGTTCTAGCTCCATGAAAATTCTCCTCTACTTCTCTTTACTCAATTTTGAAATTACCTTAATCACTGCTTTATCCCACATTAACGGGTATTAATTTTCTGCCTCGAAAGCTTAATGTTTTCCCGGATACTAGTTTACAGTAAAAGAAAAGTTTAGCCACCTAATCAACCATCATAAACATCATAACTGAATGGGTAATTCCAACAATCCAAATTATAAAATAAGTGATGCTGAACAATAAAAAGTAAAAGCGCCAAATTTTTTTCAGTAATGGCTTTACTTCAATTTCTTTTTTCGTTCGCCAATCAACATATGTAAAAACAATCGCGATTACGAGTACAACAATTAGCATCGGCATTAATATACCAATATTCCATAGTCCTTGTAACGCAATCGGTATCGAAAAAAACATAAGAAATGTTGTAATATCCGCTGCCAAGCCAATCGCTTTATGTTTTTTTATTCGAAGCTTACGGCATATGAGCAGCACAGTGATAAAAGCAATAATCGGGCATACAATAATTGTTGCCACCAAATATTGAAAAAATAATATCACATTTGTTCACCGCTCTCTTCAAATGCTTTCACTAAATAATAAAATGTTTGTAAAACAGGCAATTTTTTCTCATTTTGCTCCGCTTTTTTCAAAATCGCACCTGCTATTGTATCAATCTCGGTTTTGCGATTTGCAAGACGATCAGCCAGCATAGACGATGTATTTTCCGCTGTCTTTTCACAAAGTGCAATGACCTGATTAAAATGGAACGTTTCTTTAAATTGCGGAAACGCCGTCATGAGTTCGTTGTATAAATCTTTCAATAATTGCAATGTATGGCTTTTTGTAATTAGCTGTCCATTTTTCACTTGCAGAATCGCGGTTAACGGATTGATAAAACAATTCAACAATGCTTTCTCCATTAGCATTTTTTCGGCATCCTGTTCGAATACAATCGGAAGCTCGGCCGATGAAAGTCCGTTTAAAAAACTGAACTCACTGCCAGCGCCTTTTGCTACCGCAATTTTCATCATACCTTCCCCTTTATGGGCGACATGGTGCTCCGAAAATTTAAGTGCCCCGAATTGAATCGAGCTAAATGCAATATGCGTTTTATTTAATGCAAGTGCTTCCTCATAATGGGCTAAACCATTCTGTAAAAATAATAATGGAATAGAATCCTTTACATGCTCCATACTTGCATACACTTCATGAAGTTGTCCATATTTTACAGCTACAATGATTAAATCCGCTTTATTTGAAAGCGCCGAAATATATTTCACATTGACGGAAGTAACAGATTGATTTACATTCGTCCTTTCAATCTGTATGTCCTTGCATACCGTTTCCCCCGTAGGTTTCCCGACAATGTACACATCCATATTCTTTTCAGCAAAATAGCTTGCTACTAATAAACCAACTGCACCTGCACCAATGATTTCAATTCGCATTATATTATACCTCAAATTTATTTCGAATTAAAAAGGTCTGCCTTCAAGACAGACCTTTAGCTAAATTTATTATACTGGATATACCGGATGTTTTCGATATGGTAATGCAATTTGTTTCGAATTATAGTAATTAAAACGTTGAATTAATGTATGTCGCAGTTGATTTGGCATGACAATATCATCAATTACCATTTCGGAAGCCAGTTTATATAAGTCGATTTCTTCTTTGTATTCTTCGATTTTTTGTTTCACAAATTGAATCCGCTCTTTCGGATCTTCAATCGCCTCGATCTTATTTGAATAAACAGCATTTACAGCTGCTTCCGGACCCATTACCGCAATTTGGGCAGTCGGCAATGCAATGACTGCATCCGGTTCGAATGCCGGGCCGCACATCGCATAAAGGCCAGCTCCATACGCTTTACGAACGATAACCGAAATTTTCGGTACCGTAGCCGAGCTCATCGCCGATATAAATTTTGCCCCATGTCTGATAATGCCTGCCTTTTCCACTTTTGTACCGATCATAAAGCCCGGTACATCCGCTAAAAATAATAGCGGGATGGAGAATGCATCACAAAGCGTAATAAACTTCGCTGCTTTGTCGGCAGAATCGATAAACAGTACGCCGCCTTTTACTTTCGGCTGATTGGCAATAATGCCTACAACTTGCCCATCAATGCGGGCCAGTCCTGTAATCAGTTCAGAGGCAAATAGCTTTTTAATTTCAAAGAAGCTGCCTTCATCAATCAGCTGTTCGATACATTCATACATATCAAATGGCGCATTCTGATTTTCCGGAATAATCTCTTCCAGCGTTCTCCCGCTTTTCGGTGCCTTTGTTTCATCAATAGGCGGGAATTCCGCAAAGTTTGCAGGGAAATAACTAATATAGCGTCTCGCTTCAAGGATTGCCTGTTCTTCGTTTTCAGCCAATACGTCCCCACATCCACTAACGGTACAGTGCATGCGTGCTCCGCCCATTTCTTCGAGCGAAACCTTTTCACCGATTACTTTTTCAGCCATTCTCGGTGATCCTAAGTACATTGAAGCATTTCCGTCCACCATAATTACGATGTCACAGAAGGCCGGAATATAGGCTCCTCCTGCAGCAGATGGACCGAATAGAATACATATTTGAGGAATCATCCCACTCATACGTACTTGATTATGGAAAATACGGCCTGCCCCGCGTCGCCCAGGGAACATTTCCAGCTGATCTGTAATGCGTGCCCCTGCAGAATCGACTAAGTAAAGCATTGGTACTTGCATTTTTTCCGCAGTCTCTTGAATACGGATTATTTTTTCAACTGTGCGCGAACCCCATGATCCCGCTTTGATTGTAGAGTCATTAGCCATAACACAAACGGTTTGCCCGTCAACTTGCCCGATAGCTGTTACAACTCCATCTGCAGGCAAATCTCCGGCCTCATAATTTGCAAAACGGGCGTCTTCCTCATAAACCCCATCATCAAACAATTGCTTCAAGCGATCCCGGACAAAAAGTTTATTCGTTTCTTTTAACTTTTCGTGATATTTTGGTTGCCCGCCTGCGTATATTTTTTCTATTTTTTGCTGTAAGTGTTCGTTATAAGTAGGCTGTGTCATTATCGTCCCTCCATCACTTAAGCTAATTCTACTAAAATATCATTCTCTTCAACAAAATCACCTTCAGCAACAGTAATTTTTGCTACTGTCCCATCCGCTTCTGCCTCATGCGGGATTTCCATTTTCATCGATTCTAAAATGATGAGTGTCTGCCCTTTTGTCACACTATCCCCTTCTTTAACACTTACCTCAAATACTGTCCCTGCCATTTGTGCTTTTACTTCTGCCATGCGAAAGGCCCCCTTGTTAGAAGATATTTGCGCTACTCGCGCTATGTTTCTACTTCTATTGTAAGTAGCCTTAAAATTAATTACAATTATTTTCTCGAAAAATTATTTTATTTCTATTTACAGCTATTTTTTACTCAACTCGGTTTTCCCTTCGTTAAGGCTACCCCCTGTTGTAGCCACTTCGAAATTTTGTCGTACTCTGATTGTAATTCCGAATACTTCATTTCTAGTTCGTTATAGGCTTCAGTCAATTCTTCAAAACTAGATAACGCCAACTTTAAGTGACTGCGCATTAATTGTTTTGGACGCTTTCTGACACTGTTCAAAACCTGTCCATACTGTGCTCGCAAAGTTTTATTCCATCGGAACCCGCAAGCTTGCTTCGTCCGGTTTAACTCCTGTGCTGCCTGTTCAAAAGCTTCTAGTTGTGTACGTCCGTTTTGAACTGTTTGAATCACAATTTCAGCTAACTTTTCATCGTCTGCAATTGTCCATTGATCTTTCCTTCTTTTTTGCTCCACAGTTGCACCACCTCATATTTTTTACTACTATATGCCATGATGAACAAAATAGACTTAAAAACAAAAAAAGTTACGATAAAAATAGTTTTCATCGTAACTAGGGGAAGTTGATTTCCATTGCGGGTTGAGGCTTTTGTTCCTTTTGCTCAGGTGTTGGTGCTCCTGAGGCAGAAATCGACTCCCCTCCATTCCAATCAACGTACTTCCTATAAATTATTCATAAAGTGTCTGTTAACGGATTACTTTTTCTTCTCGAGGAAGTTCTGTACTGCAGTGTGGTGCGCTTCGGATTCCCACAGTTTTGCGCATAGTTTGATTTCTTCCATCACACGCTCATACATATTGCGCTCACGCCATTTTCGTAATTCAATTTCTTTATATGCCTGATGGACAGAAGGGTGGATTTTCGCCATGTGCTCTATAAAATCTGCGAGAGCCTGCTCTTTCGTCCCTTCAATATACACACGCATTGCCCAACCAATTTCATATAATGTTTGCGCGTCATACGGCTTAGCATCGATCAGCATCTTTAATGCACGATCATGGCGCAGGCCGCGCTCAAATAAATAAGTTCCGCCACCCCATCCGGATGTAATTGCCAGCGTCCCTTGGATGAAGCCGGCTTTTGCATGAGATGAAATGAGGCGGAAATCGCAAGCCGTCGCTATTTCACAACCTCCTCCTACAGCCGCTCCATTTATTAAGGCAATTGTCGGTACTGGCAATGTCGCTAAATCATATAAAATATGCCCCATTTTACTCAGCATGCCAAACGCTTCTCCTTCTGTTTCCAAACTATGAAATTCCGACAAGTCCCCGCCCGAGCAAAATGATTTTTCCCCAGCGCCTGTAATAACTAAAAAGCGCACATCATTATGTTCTTTTATGTATGTAATAACTTCCTTTAATCCATCCATCACCGCATAGTTTATGGCATTTCGTTTTTCCTCGCGATTAATTGTAAATGTTAGAATCCCGTCTTCATTCTGAATTAAGTAATCCACTTGCCCATCCCCTTTAGTAATTATTTCGATATATCAAACTATTCTAATAATAGTTGACCACTATTGTTTTGACAATGTTTCTATGCAAAAACAGAAAAAAGACTAGTTAAGAGCCATGGTCTCTTAACTAGTCTTTATATAGCGCAAATACTGAATTATTTCGCTACTACTTCTTTACCTTTGTATTGTCCGCAAGCTTTGCAAACACGGTGAGATAGTTTAGCTTCTCCACAGTTTGGGCAAGCTACCATACCAGGTACAGATAGTTTGAAATGCGTACGACGCTTTCTTTTTGCAGTTTTAGAAGTTCTTCTAAATGGTACAGCCATTGATGGCACCTCCTTACAGATATTTATTCATCTGTTTGATCAAAATACTTAGCTAAAGCAGCCAGTCTTGGATCCAATTTTGGTTCGTCAACTTCCTTAGCATTTTCTACATCTTCATCCGTTGAATAGTCCCAGCCTTTACCGCCCTGCACTTGTCCTTCGGTATTCTCTTTGAATACTTGCATCGGTACTTCCAGAAGAATTAATTCCTCCAGGACTGGTTTCATATCAACAACGTCACCATCAACATAATGGATATCGCCCTCAACATCCCCGCGGTTTCTCTCATCGGTCCAGCTGAAAACTTCTACCGTTTCAATGTTCACAGGATATTCAACATCTTCCCACGTGCGTGCACATGGAAGCGTCAACGTAGTGCTAATCGTTAATTGACAAGTCATTTGCGATGCACCAAAAGTACAAAGCCCTTTTACATGAACGGGTGAAACGTTTCGAATATCGGTGTTACGATTTTTCACTTCATCCAACTGAACAACTGTATCAATCGGCATTCCGTCTTTTCGAAACTTTGATAATTGATGAATTGACCATTTCATTCGTTAATCACCTCGAGACAACACTGTTTATTATATAGCCCATAAAAAAAGATGTCAAGATAATTTCTTGTCACTATTACAAAACCTGCTTATAATCAAATTAATTCTAACATATTGCAAAGATACATTCATTTCGAACGTATTCATGCGAACAAAAAACTATTTTAGCGTAAGGGGGAAGTTTATGCAAGCCGTCGGTATAGTTGTTGAATATAATCCGTTTCACAATGGCCATCTGCATCACGTAAATGAAGCAAAACGCACAACGAACAGTGATGTTGCGGTTGCTGTTATGAGCGGTCAATTTTTACAGCGAGGAGAGCCCGCACTCGTCGACAAATGGCATCGTACAAAGATGGCACTCGCAAGCGGAGTTGACGTCGTAATCGAACTCCCTTATATTTTCAGCACCGCTCAGGCAACTGGTTTTGCTTCTGGTGCTGTACAACTATTGGAAGCAATGCAGTGCACGACATTGGCATTTGGGAGCGAACAAGGAAGCATCACGCCGTTTCTCAACACTTTTCACTTAATCGAAAGCAATCGGACGCTCTATAACGCCATCATTAAAGAAACAATTCAGCAAGGCAAAAGCTACCCGCAAGCTCTTTTTGCGGCATATGAACAGCTTAAACAACTTTCCCCGAATGCATACATTGATTTAGGGCAACCAAATAATATATTAGGCTTCCATTATGTTGAAGCAATGGAGCAGCTTCAGACAGTTATGAGACCTGCTACCATTCAGCGAATTGCCGCGGGATATCATGATGCAATTGACACAGACAGTGAAATTGCCAGTGCTACCGGGATTCGTCAGGCATTGTTTAGCGGCCAGTCGCTTGAACAGGTAACACAGTATTTACCCGAAGCAAGTATTGAGCAGCTTGGTCACTGGCAGGCAGAACATGGGCGTTTTGCAAGCTGGGAAAGCTTTTGGCCACTTTTACAGTATGCTATTTTAAGACATACTCCACAGCAGTTGAAACAGTATGCAGACGTATCAGAAGGGCTTGAAAACTCGCTTATTAAATATGCAAGATCAAGTGCGAACTTTGTGGAATTTATGAATGCGATGAAATCGAAACGTTATACATGGACAAGACTCCAGCGAATGTTGACACATATTTATTCCGGAGTCACGAAAGAACAGCTGCATGCGTATTCCAGCCCTACATATATTCGGATATTGGGCATGACATCAGCAGGGCAGCAATATATTTCACGTATTAAAAAGTCCCTTTCATTGCCGCTCATCAGCCGAGTTGCAGCTGTCAGTGATCCAATATTGGCCATCGATCTGCACGCAACCCAAATGTACCAATTAGGCATCCAGCAATTTTCAAATAAAAAAATAGACGAAGATTATAAAACTCCGCCTATTCGCTATTAATTTTTCGGTTGTAGTTGATCTAAATAATTTAAGGCGTCATCAATTGTTTTGACAGGAACAACTTTTATGTCGGAATTAATGGCTTTTGCTGTTTGAGCTGCCACCTCATAATTTGAAGTAATGCTTGGGTTATACTCAAGCATTTCTTTTGTTATTTCATCATCAGGGGCAAAGAAAATATCGACACCTTCTTTATCAGCAGAAACAACCTTTTTCTCAATACCGCCAATTCGGCCTACCGTTCCATCCTCCAGCATTTCACCGGTACCTGCAATTTCATAGCCTTTTGTCAGATCTTCATCGATTAGCTGATTTAACAGCTCTAATGTAAACATTAACCCGGCAGATGGTCCGCCAATATCTTCTGTTTTCACAGTCACTTTTGGATCGGTTTTGATTGATTTACTTTCGGAATAGGTGATACCTATGCCAAAACGCCCTTTAGAGCCTGGTATTTCTTTAATCTCCAGCGTTTCGTCAATGAGCTTTCCATCACGTTTTACAACTAGATTAATTTTATCTCCCTTTACTTTCGGTGTAATGATGGTAACGAACGTTTCCAAACTATCAATACGCTCATTATCCACTTCCACAATCTCATCTCCCGGCTTTAGATGCCCGTCAGCAGCACCTTCTGCAAGAACATTCAATACATAAAGTCCTTTGTAGGTCACCTGATAATCAAGCCCCGCTCGATTGAACGCTACATACGTTGCATTAAACTGGGAGTCCGTCATATATTTCAATTGACGAACATTATATTCTTCGTCATCCTCTTCTTCTTGTCGCACATCTGTTAATTTTACAATATCATAATAATCCGCGACAGCTGCCATCGCATAAGTTAACGGGGTTGCCTGCCCCATTGCAACGGTCGTCATATAAAAAGAACCTTCATCGTCCGGATCCCCATTCTGAATCGCCAGAAAATCGCTTACATTATATGTACCACCCGGTTTTGTAATATAATAATCCAACCTATAAAAAGACAAACCCATTAATATAACTAAAAACAGGCCGAATGCTATTTTCCCTTTATTCCCCATGTATTTAAACTCCTCTATAATTAATCAATTTCGCATTGGCGCAATTGTATCAGGACCAATTTTTGTAAGCCGTGATCAAATAATAAAGACGAATTAATGTCAAAATTCGTTCCTTTAAAATTATGTTCCGGCTAGTTGAAATACTAATTTAATCTTCAATTGCATACAATTAGTGTAGCATTTGAACGAGCGAATGACAAAATATTGAAAAGGATGAAGAATATTTGGACAATCCTTTTATGCATCACATTAATTAGTTTATTATTATTCTTTCCGGAAATGACACATGTAGGCGCAGACATTGGTGTATCGCTTTTTATGGAAGCTTTATTTCCCTATTTACTGCCGTATTTAGTGTTAACAACATGGCTTTTAAAATTGACGCATTCTTACAACAGTGCGCCATTTATCGTTTTTTTACAAACTTACGGAATTAGTGCAGTCGGAGGGTACCCTACAGGTGCTGCTACAATTACGCAACTCGTGAAACGTAATTCGATCACAAAGCAGCAGGCTGCCTATTTGCTCGGTATTTGCCATTGTCCAAGCCCGCTTTTTTTATTCGGCTTTGTCGGAAGCGACTTATTAAATTCTACAACATTCAGCTGGCAATATTTAATTTTACTACATAGCTTTTCATTCATTTTATTGGTTGCCGTATATTTAATTTGCCCTCCGCTTTCAAAAGAAGTGCATAAAGCACCAAAAGATCCGACACCTTTTACGTCAAGTATTAAGGAAAGTGCTCCGACAATATTAATTGTTGCAACAACAATCATTTTTTTTACGACGATTTACCAAGTGTTTCTACATAGTGTCGAAGTTGTTTTCGAATCAATTCCTACCTATTTAGAAATTGGAATTGCCAGCTTTCTTGAAGTGACGAACGGATTACATTTGCTCCACCAGCAGCTCTATGGCGACATGCTTATTTTTTTCACAGTTGTATTCTTGACGACTCAAAGTTTAAGTATTCACCTGCAAGTAATCGTAATCGCCCGCTCTGCTAATATTGCGATTCGTCCGTATATTTTCACTCGTATTGTTTACAGTATCGTCATCCCAATATTATTTTTCCTGTTGTTTTTATAAGAGAGGGGTTTTATTATCTTCCGGCGATTTCCTTTGTGAAAAAAAGAGCTTCTGTGTAAGGAAAAATCCTTACACAGAAGCTCTTTTTTATTTAGCGAATTTTTCTTTCAGTGCCTGTTCGACGATGGCTGGTACGAGTTCACTTACATTTCCGCCGTATTTGGCTACTTCTTTGACGATGCTTGAACTTAAAAATGAATACTGATTTTTTGACATGATGAAGAATGTCTCGATATTTTCATCAAGCACTCGGTTCATCGAAGTAATCTGCATTTCATATTCAAAGTCGGAAACGGCGCGTAAGCCACGTACAATGGCTTTCGCCTTCTTTTCACGGGCATAATCGATCAGCAGTCCCGAAGAAGTTTCGATTCGAATATTCGGCAAATCTTTTGTTACTTCTTTAATTAAGGCTGTACGCTCTTCAATTGAAAATAGTGGTTTTTTTGATGAGTTATTTAATACTGCGACATATACTGTGTCAAAAACATCGGCTGCCCGACGAATGATGTCAATATGACCATTCGTAATCGGATCAAAACTTCCAGGTACTACTGCGATTTTTTCTGTCAAACGATTTCTCCCTCTTCCTCTACATGACGATAAATAGAAATGATCGTACTGCCGTATTCTTCTTGTCTTACTAGGTGAAAGCGGCCGTAGTTTTCCGGCAATGTAACTTCTGTAGAATGTTCGCACATAATGATGGCATCTTGCGCCAACTTCCCGCCCTCAACAAGTGTTTCGACTAAGTCATAATATTCTTTTTTGTGATATGGCGGATCCAAAAATAAATAGTCAATGACAATATCTCTTTTTAATAAGGCCTTCACCGCACGCATCGCATCTGTACGGAAAAGTTCAGATACATCCTCATAACGGCATTTTTTTATATTTTCCTGAAGCACTTGGAAAGCACGGGCATCTTTCTCGATAAACAGCGCATGATCTGCCCCGCGACTTAGTGTTTCGATACCAAGCCCGCCGCTCCCTGCAAATAAATCAACCGCCAAACCGCCATTAAAGAATGGGCCGATCATATTAAAAATGGATTCCTTGACTTTATCTGTTGTCGGTCGTGTTGTATTTCCCGCAATTGCCTTTAATGGCATCCCTTTTCTGTCTCCTGCGACAACGCGCATGATTTCCACCAAACTTTCCTTCTAAATCATCTAACATTTTTTAAGGAGCCGAAATATTAATTCGGTCCTCCGTTTTTTCAATTTCAACTAGAAACAAACGCTGTAACCACGATTCCTCAATGAAATATTGGCCAGCTACTTGTTTAACCGGTAAAGATACCGTGTCATAGCGTCGCTGATTAAATACATAAAAACCCGGTTCATTCGGAAATCTGAATTCACGTGTTTCACTTACTACATAATACCCATGTTCTCCTATACTTACATCATAACCGATCGATTCCAGCAGTATATCTGCCCCGTACAATACTTCACCATCTTTTAAGACGACTTGAACGGCAGGCTGCTTTTCCGAATTGACATATAGTTGACGCGGGTCATTATATAGAAACGGATAGGATTTTTCTGATTGTGCATTCATCGAAATATATTTCGTAGAAGCATCCAATACTTCAGACAACTTCTTGTCGAGCAGTTCTCCGCTGATCGTTTTACCTTCCAGTGCCCGTAAACGTTCTTGCCACTCCTTCAGTTGCCCGTCCGTTAATTGGCCAGTAATTGTTGCAGCGACTTCTTTTGTTTTCTCGCCGCCAAATACAGTACCCGTTAAAAAGGATGCCATTAATTCTTTCAGCCAATGCGGACTGTCACCAAAATCATAGGTTGCTTCCAGTTGTATAAGCAGGACATTTTGTTGCACCTTCGCCACTGTCACATTTGGTACAAAAATCATACGGAACCCATCGACACCATCTGTATTTGTTCCATTAACGATGGCAAGATGTTCATTGCTTAAAAAGTTAACTTTTTCAAGCTTTTCATAAAATGCAGCTTTCAATGGGGTTCTTGAATAAATAGAGACAGCACCCATTTCATTTTGCAGCGCAAAGTCTCCATCTTGCCAAAACAGATCTTTCACAGGGCCTTCTCCACTGAACATGGAATAGTTGACAAGTGATAAATTTTGCTCACCGATTAACGGCAAACCCGTTACCCACTGCCCTTTCACATCTTTTTCTGTGGAAATATGAACCGTAGAAAACTGAACATCACCGTTTTTTAACGTAGCAAATACATTTTTCATAAGCTGACGAGACTGTAAGCCGTCCTTTAATGGGATGACATAGGAAATCGATTGCGCCCTCGTTTCTCCAGCTTTAAACTTCGTGGAATCTTCACTTAGTCGAGCACAGCTATGTTCATTTTCTATAAAACAATCAGGATTGATGGAAGCTTTCGGCCATTCAATCGTCAATTCTTCATTCGGTAAATTTTTAAAATGCTGACGAATATCCAAGCTTTCGTCTCGGTACACAATTTCAATTTCCTGAGAATAACGATAGCCTTTTTCAGCTGAGTCCACTTCCTCCGAATAAACTTGGAACTGCATAAAAAGTATAGTTCCGATTAGTATCGTTAAAAATGAAAAAATACTAACGGCAATTTTCAAGTGCCTGACCTCCTGCATCATGTTACTATTATAAAGAAAGGATGTGCTAAAAAATGATTCAACAATTTATCGAACTCGGTCAAGGCTATGGCGATATATATGAGCTTTGCGAACTGGTCAAAACAAATGAGCATCGATTCCATAACGCATTTATTTTCACTGCAACTCGTGATGGCAATTCAGTCGCTTCACTAGCCGTGGCTTTTAAACCATCAGGTGAAAGCAAATTCATGCCAATATATATTTGCCGCGAAGGGATTCCATATAACGAGGAAAAACTGTCAAAGCGAATTGAGATATTTAAACAAACGATTCAAGATGTTAAGCAGCAAGAAAACATTCTTGAAATTAAACACTCATCTGTTTTTTCGGAAAAAAATCAATATTATCAATACTTAATTGGTATTTTGAGATTAAACCGATACATACCACCGATGCAATAATAGAAAAATTATAAACCTATTTTATAATCGTATTCTTTTGCCTTATCCGGCTTTGCATTTTCAAATTCATTTTTAACAAATGGACGGTATGATTCCACAACGTCTTTCACAAATGGAAGGCGTTGTATTTTACTTTTCAATGTTTCGATCTCGTCCCGATTACAATAAATTACAACATATTTTAATCTCCTGGAGATGAAATTTACGTGACCATACTTCCTTAACGACTTCGCATGTTTTAATTGATGAACGTATATAATTAAACCTTGTCTTTCATTCATGGAAAACTCCCCGTTTCTTCATAAAAATATTTATATTCAGCCAAATCATGCAACAAAATCCTTTAAATTACCTCAGTTTCAAGCCGTCTTTTTCACTAAAAGCATACCAAATGTGCAAATTGTTAGCAACAGAGTTTAGACAGTTCCACTTCTTTTCCGTTATAATGGAAAATAGTAGAGTGAGATATACACTTCATACTATTTCAAGCTTTTTACACTCATTTATTGCACATAGCTTTCAACGAAACAATGTACGGTTAGAGGAGGACGAATTTAATGGGTAAGAAGACAAAAGTAGCTTTAGCAATCGCGGCGGCTAGTGCGGCGGCATGGGCAGGAACAAAAGCGATTTCAAAGCCGCAAAAACGTGAATCAAAAGAAGCATTACAATTTGAACGTCCAATTATTATCGCACAACATGGTGGCGCGGGTCTGGCACCTGAACATTCGTTACTTGCTTTTGAACGAGCAGCGGAAATCGGTGTGGATGGCTTTACAGTAAGTGTCCGCCTTTCAAAAGATGAAGAAATTATCGCTTTTCATGATGCAACGGTAGACCGCACAACTAATGGCTCTGGCTTTATTAAAGATTTTACATTCGAACAATTAAAAGAACTCAATATCGGCTATAACTTTGAAGATTTAGAAGGTGCTTTCCCTTACAGAGAACAGCATGTACTGGCCGTGACATTACGCCAATTAATCGAAACATATCCAGATAAACTATTTATCGTAAACATCCAAGATAGTCCAGACACATATGAAGGTAGTTTAATGCCTTCTAAACTATGGCGGTTAATCGAAGAATTGAATATTCAATATCAAGTGATTGTGACAAGTCCTTATAGCGAACAAATCGACCGCTTCAATCTGTATGCACAAAACCGCATCGCTCTTGGTGCCGGTGAAGGCGACATTAAAAAGGCGATGACTTCATTTACAAGTCAATTCGGTCATTTGTATCATCCAAAAGTAGACTTGTTCATCGTTCCATTAAAACAGGGTGTTTTCAATTATGATTCACCGCGCTTTGTTAAGTTTTTATCGGAACTTAATGTGCCGACGATCTACAGCGACATTGATGATCTTGTAACAATGAACCGTGTCATCCGACAAGGAGCAATGGGTATCGTGACAAACCGTCCCGATATCGCAGAAGTGATCATCCAAAAAGTATCGCAATAACCAAGGGCTATAGCGCCCGTTTAATTCCGAGTGGGCAAATCGCCACATCCTTGTGGCATGCCGCCAATGACTCACATCGTGTGAGCCCAAGCCATTGGAAGACCCGACGCAAAAGTAAACGTTCCACCACTTTTGCACGGAGGGGCTTAATGGTGCGAGGAGTTGGCGCTTTAGCCTAGATGGCAATCATAACAAAAGCTCCCGAAATTTTCGGGAGCTCTTTTTATTTCATTAGGCTGAACACGAACAACCGCCACCTGTACCGCATCCGCTGCCACAAGAAGAACTGCTGGCAAAAAACGGATTGCTTACCGGAACTTTTACAGCTTCCGAAACGGAATGGCCAATGAGAAGGCTGATTTCATCGAGAAGATCCTGAAAATCATTTTCCGCCACCTTCAGTGCTGCGATTTGTTCATTCATATCGATCAGACGCTTTTCTGTTCGAATTTTTTTCATAATTATATTGTAATCAGGATGATATTTGCCAAAGCGTTGTACATCCTCATATTGGTCTTTTAATCGTTGAAAGGCCATAATTTGTGCGCTTAATTCCGCATCCTCGTAGACTGCCTTTTTCGCAAGACGAAGGTTTTCGGCTTGCTCAGAGGAAAGGATCATCGCATTTAATTCATCGACCTCATCTAAAATAAAAACCCAATCAGAAGTCATGAGCATTGTTTATTCCTCCAATCTCACTTTATCATAACAGAATTGAAGGGAAAATCAATGATTGTTCAACCTACGTTTTTCCAATTGTCTTATCATTTCCCGAACAAATACTAAATCGGAAAAGTATTTTTGTTTGTCTCCAATTTGCTGTGTTTTTTCATGACCTTTACCTAGCAGTACGATTGTATCGCCTTTTTCCGCATAATTAAGTGCATGCTCAATGGCTTCTTTCCGGTTGAGGCACTCAATATACTCCTGTGTAGAAGAAAAGCCTTCGCGGATCTGTTTATTGATCTGCTGCGGATTTTCATTACGAGCATTATCGGTCGTTAAAATAATATAATCCGCATAAATTGATGCAATCATTCCCATTTTTGGACGTTTTGCCTTGTCTCGGTTACCGCCGCAACTAAACATGACAATTAATCGGCGCTTTGTATGTTTTTTCAATGTCTGTAAAATCATTTTCATCGCATCCGGTGTATGTGCATAATCAACGACGATCGATAAGCCTAACTGATTTTCCACATGCTCAAAACGACCCTCAGGCAATACTAAATTTCCGATTGTATTGCAGATGTCACTTAAAGGAAAATCAAGCTGTGCAATACAGCTGATCGCTGCAAGCACATTGCTGCATTGATAGTCTCCCACTAACGGGATGTTCACTATATGCTTCTCTTTCTTATGCTGAATACAGCAAGTCGTTGATGCTGGTCCGTCAACCAGCGTTTGGAAAAAGTAGTCGACATGGCTCCCCTTGCCGAAAAAAATACGCTTGCCTTTTGTCGCTAAACCGATTGAACGACAAACACTGTCATCACTGTTTATAATATTTTTTTTCGCCAAAGTCGATAAAATCTGTTTGGATAGTTTGTAGCGTTCAAAACTACCATGGTCTTCAATATGATCTTCTGTCACATTCAAGAAAATACCGATATCAATATCACAATGATCCAGACGGTGCTTTTCCAGACCAATGGACGAAGCTTCCAGAACAACGTAAGGAACATCAAGGCGGATTGCTTCTTTAAATAAAAATTGAATATTTTTCGCCTGTAATGTTGTTAGTGCTTCCATTTCCGGATAACATTTTTCCCGGTCGATAAAAACACCATTTGTACCGATCACCATAGCGCGCTTATCCAACTGGTTTAAAATTTGTCCGATAAAATGTGTAACAGTTGTTTTGCCGTTTGTTCCCGTTACTGCGATTACGGTTAATGCTTCGGCGGGGAAATTATAAATTTTTGCACTTGCATAGGCAATAAAACTTAAACAGTTCGGTACCCAAATAATCGGTACAGGTAAATCCGCTTCATTAAAGTAATTTTCATCATCTACTACAATTGCTGCTGCGCCCTTTTCCAAAGCGCTATCAATATACGAAATACCACTCGAATTATTTCCCTTCCTGGCGATAAAAGCATCTCCAGGTAAAATAAGATTCGCATCGTCTTCCACTCGTTTTATTTCCACTCTAATGGAGCCCTTCATAGTGCACGGCCAGTCTTTAATTAATTCTCCAATTTGCACGGTTTCACTCCTTACCCTACTTTATGAAGACAAAAAAAAAACGCTACATTTCGCAGCGTTTAATTTTTAATTTATTTCATTTTGTTTCACATACAGCTGTGTATAGTAATTCATAAAAGCTCCTGAACCGATATGCGTAAATTCCTCATCCATCAGCAATGTCCGATGCTCTTTGGAGTTCATCCAGCCATGAATTACCTCAATGGCATCTTTATAATTTGTTGCAACATTGACACCATGCCGCTCATAATTTTGCTGTACTTCATTCAACTGGTCTCCAATCGCATATTCATCATTTGTGATTTGAGAATCCATCATTTCCAAAAACATATGTTCACTATTATAATCCGCCAAGGAAGCGAGCGTGTCTGTAGGCAATAATTTCGGTAACCCATATTCTACACGCAAGGAATTTGCCAAATCCGTCAATTGTCTCCGATTCGCCAAATTGATGTCAATTTGCATATAGCTGGACGGCGTGCTTGCTTCATAGAGCTCCCCTATAAATTGCATTTCATATGGCTTATGTAATACGAGTGTTTCCCCATCCAGAAAACGGACACTGTGTAATTGATTCGTTTCATGATCTATGTATAATTGTGCATATAAATTATCATATTTTACTAAAATACGTTCATGTAAGTCTTGTTCATTCATTGCAAATATATAAATATTATCACCGATTTCGACCGTTATCTCCTGCCCCAGTACTGTCGTCCGATATATATCGTCCAGTGGCTCCCCGACTAAAAACGGTGCAATATCGATTTCGCTATTATTTGTATAAATCTGATTTACCCTATTTTCCTTCATACTGACCATTAATAGTCCATTGTCTATATCGTAAATCCACCATTCATATCCATATTCTGATGGATCGATTCTCTTCGGGGTACTGTATGTTTCCAATACTTCTTTCGATGTTTTTCCTATTAATGTAGAAATACCGGTAGCTGGCCGCGGAAGAAACTGATCAGACGGCATAGAAGGTTCAAGTTCAACTACGGGTTTCGTAATGCTCGGCGGACCTTCCAATAATTCTGTTTGAGAGGACTCTTCATTTGAATAATAAATAATAATCCCGATACAAGTAGCAATAATTAATATGCGAAATAAAACTTTCATTAAAATCCTCCAACACTATTTTCAGTTAGTATAATTATACCAATTTTGGACTCTATGACACAATGTTGTCATTGCATCAATTACCATTTTGTTCTATTATTAGAATTGACCGTAAACTTATGTACGATAGGCAAAGGGAGGATATAGAAATGTATTTTGAAAACACACAACTCGAACATGTTAAAGTTGATCAAGAAGTTTTAACGACAGTAATGGGCAAATTCGGTTTAGAGTGCCACGGTGCATGGGATTATGACCGGATGACATTTGACCGCTGCTATGATGTACGTGAAGGTCGTTTTTATTTACGTGTTTTTTGTAATGCAGTATCAGGTGATGTAGGAGCACATAATGCAACTTTAAATATCAACAAACCTGCAATTGGAAAATACTATTATCCACACGGTGTTGAATACACAGATGAGGTATTCCCGGGACATCTCGTAAAAGAATGTGAAAAAGTACTGGCAGATGTTCGCAGAGAGCTATCAGCATACGGTATTTAATCCCTTTAAAAGCTGGCAACTTCCAACCCAGCTTTTTTTATTTGCCAAAAAAGCTCCCTATACTAATGTATAGGAAGCCCCCAAATTTAAAAACCTAAAATTGCTTTAAAGACAGACGTCGTTTCGCCGCCCTCATAAATAACGTAAAGCAGTGAATAAACAATAACCCCGGTAATGGCTACAAAGAACCAAATAATACTCGTAATCGCACCAATTTTGCGGTGTAATTTCAGATTGGATTTAAGACCTGAAATTATACTTGTCAGACCGAATACTGCTCCAACTGTCGCTAATGTAATATGGAAAACTAAAAAGACTGTGTAATATATTTTCAGCTCATCCGGTCCACCAAAGGCTGTATTGCCAATGAATACAGTACGTGATACATAAATGATAAAGAATGCCAGTGCCGAAACACCTGCTGCCAGCATTACTTTTCTATGTGCTTCCACATTTTTCTTTGCGATCAATACCCAGCCAATTGCTACGAGCACTGCACTAAGGACAATAAACGTCGTGCTTATTGTGGGTAATATAGGTAAATTCATTTTCAAATCTCCATTCTTACTTAATCTATCAATATGAACAACATTACTATGTTGATTGCTCCATTTTTACACAGTTTAACATCTTATTAGTACTGTGTTCTATTTTGGAACTCTTTTAAAGCATTATCTGTAATTTCCTGCTGATTCGAACGCTCTGTATTCCACCACTTACGGAAAATTTTAAATAAAATAACACCAAATATAATTTCCTGGATGATTTTCATCAATACGCCGCCAACTTGCTGATCGCTCAATAAATCCATGCTTGAGAACAATTCTGGTCCTGACAATGTAAGTCCCGACAATGTAGAGGAAGGAACACATAATTCCATTGCTTTCAGCCACATATCACTATCACTGTATGTACCGTACATTGGGCTTGAAGCAAATATGATGAGCGCACAGGCAGGTGTTATTAATACTGCATTCGAGGCAATATAGGCCAATTTAGTCATATTCTTCATTTCATGCTGACCTTCAACATTATTCAATAATGGCCAGTACATAAAAATAGCAGAAATAAACAGAACTGCTGTATATGCCAGGTGGTAAATTTCGTTTAATTTTATCGTGTCAAATACAGATGGCAAATGGTAGACCGAAAATAAGCCAATAAAGACGATAATAGAAACGAGCGGTTTTGTGAAAATTTTAAAAATTGTTCGCATAACCGGTGCTTCCACAACTACTTGCCAAACCCACCATGGAATTCCTTTAATAAAGAATATCGGCACTAATAATAATAAAAATGCCATTTGCGTCATATGCATTGTAAACATAATATGACCCAGCAAATCTATTGGAGATCCTTTAATTATATAAAAAGAAATGATACCTAGTACAAAATATGCTGCTTCACTTTTCTTTAACGGCTCGCTAATTTTAAACTTTTCTCGCCACGTAACAGTCAATAAAAAATAGAATGCCATTACGAGTAATAAAAACCCGAATAAATATGGGCTCCATAATGCTTGAAAACCGAATATACTTATTGGCATATGACCATGCTCCTTTAAACATCAGTAGTTTTATCCCGTAAAAGCCCGTTTGATTTAACTAACAATCAGTAGTGATAAAGAAAACCCCATTAATTGTAGTTTCACCTTATTATAGATGGCAATTTCTCCAACATCAATGAAAGAACTATGACAATTGCTTGAATCAAACATGTATTTTATATACAGGTTAGATTGTACTTTAAATAGAAATAGACTAAAGTCAATTTCGACTTTTAAATATAGTCCGTTGATATCTGCTGCGGCGGACACTTTCTGCGGGTAAACCCAAATATAATAAATTTTTATGTACCTATATAATATTGCCATTGCTAACATCCTTAAAAACAAAAAACGTCCCCAGCATTTGCTAAGGACGTCATTGTTATGCGATTAACCCCACCAAATAATTGTCGTAAACGCCAGGAAGAACGTAAACGCGATGAAGGCTGCACTCCAGATGAAGAACTCAATTACACCAACCATATGAGTTGTGCGATCTTCCAAGTGCATAAAAGCATAAAGTTGCAGTACTACTTGTACTCCAGCCAATAATAAAATAATCGGAATGATAAATGTTGGAGCAAAATCAGCCAGTACAGAGGCAAATGCGATAAAAGTCAGGAAAATCATGATCGCAAAGTTTACTACTTGTTTACGCATATGCGCTTTGGCATGTTCTCTGTCATATTCGAATTGTGCCTGAGTACGTACTTCTACATGAGTTTCGTGTCCCATTTTATCCAACCACTCCCATCAGATAGACTACCGTGAAAATGAATACCCATACAACGTCAATGAAGTGCCAGTACAGTGAAGCTGCAAAGAACTTCGGTGCATTGTATAAGTTCAACCCACGGCTACTATTGCGGATGATTAATCCCGTAATCCAAACTAAACCGATAATAACGTGCAAACCGTGCATCCCTACGAGCGTAAAGAACGCAGAAGAGAACGCCGATTGTGTATAACCAAACCCGATGTGTACGTAGTGCTGGAATTCATAGATTTCCAGTGCAAGGAAGCCTAAGCCCAATAACACTGTAATGCCCATCCAAGTACGAACACCGGAATAGTTAAAGTTTCTCATATGGTACATCGCATATACAGAAGTTAATGAAGATGTTAATAATAACATGGTCATTACAAACGCCAACGGTAATTCATAAAGATCCTTTGCCGCGAATTCCATCCCTGCCGGACCGCTATCTTTAAGCGCGATATATGTAGCAAATACACTCGCGAATAATACTGTATCCGATGCCAGGAAAATCCAAAGTCCAACTAACTTGTTTTTCCCTTCCATAGTAGCTTGTTCAGGGTGTTTCGGCCAAGTTTGTGGAGTAAATTTTTGATTAAGATCCATTACTTGATACCCCCTTTATTACCTGTTGCACGGTAGTGAGCTAAATCCGCTTCCACTTTTTCAATTTCATCAACTGTTACATGGAATCCTAAATCGTCTTTGAACGAACGAGTAATCATACATGCAATTGTTAATCCTAGACCGCCAATAATTAATGCTAAAGAAATGGCAGGTGTTGTTCCTGTAGCTGTACCAGCCTGAACTTGATCTCCCCACGGGCTGTATAGAGCACCAAATGCGGCAATCATCATTCCAATTGACATAATGAATGGCAGAATTGAATTGTTTGGCATATGGATTTCACCTAATGGCTCAGCATAGACCATACCTTCTTTGTTGCCTTCTTCTTTTTCAATCCAATAAGGATCATAACCACGAATAAGTGGTGTTTGTTTAAAGTTATAGAATGGCAGCGGTGTTTCAATCGCCCACTCAAGTGAACGACCATCGCCCCAGTAATCACGACGGTTAACCGGTTCTGATTTAATCGATAATATTGCATCGATTACTAATAATACTACCCCGATTCCCATCATAATAGCACCGATTGACGAGATAAAGTTGAATAAATCCCAACCTTGACCACCCATGTAAGTGAATACACGACGTGGCATACCCATTAATCCTAAGAAATGCTGGATGAAGAACGTTAAGTGGAACCCGATGAAGAACATCCAGAAAGTAATCATTCCCAGTTTAGGATTTAATGCACGGTTAAACATAATTGGCCAGTAGAAATGGGCTGACCCGAATAACCCTGTTACGATACCACCAACGATTACATAGTGGAAGTGAGCAACGATAAAGTAAGAATCGTGCAGCTGATAGTCAAGTGGTGCAGTTGCCTGCATTACCCCTGTTACCCCACCCGCAACGAATGACGGGATAAATCCAAGTGCATAAAGCATCGGCACTGTTACTTTAATTGAACCGCCCCAAATTGTAAGAATCCAGTTGAAGACTTTCATCCCTGTTGGAACAGCGATCGCCATTGTAGCAACAGCGAAAATTGCGTTCGCAGTAGCACCTAAACCAACTGTGAACATGTGGTGGGCCCATACCATGAACCCTAAGAAACCGATTAAAATTGTAGCGAATACCATTGATGAGTATCCGAATAAACGTTTACGAGCGAAAACCGGAATAATTTCCGAGAATAAACCAAATGCCGGCAGTACTAAAATGTATACTTCAGGGTGACCGAAAATCCAGAATAAGTGCTCCCAAATAATTGTATTACCACCCATTGTATGATCAAAGAAGTTTGCCCCAAACATACGGTCAACTAACATTAAGAACAATCCACCTGTAAGTGGAGGGAATGCGAATAAAATTAATGAACTTGATACTAAAGTCGTCCAAGTAAATAAAGGCATACGCATGAACGTCATACCCGGTGCACGCATCGTAATGATTGTTACGATGAAGTTAATACCTGAAATTAACGTACCTGCACCCGAAATTTGCAGACCAAGAATATAGAAGTCAATACCATGGCCTGGTGAGTATAAAGATAATGATGCATAAGAAGTCCAACCTGCATCAGGTGCTCCACCTAAAAAGAATGAAAGGTGAAGGAATACTGCTCCAATAAAGAATAACCAAAACCCTAATGAGTTTAAAAATGGGAATGCAACGTCACGTGCACCAATTTGAAGTGGTACAACCGCATTCATAAAGGCAAATATTATTGGTGTTGCTGCTAAGAATAGCATCGTTGTGCCGTGCATCGTTAATAGTTCGTTAAATAGGCCTGCAGAAATGAATGTACTTTCAGGGAACATTAATTGAATACGCATCAGTAACGCTTCAAATCCTGCAATTGCGAAGAACAGAGTACCGGCTGCTAAATACATGATCGCGATTTTTTTATGATCGACCGTTGTTAAATAGTCCCATACATGTGCTCCAAAGCCCTTTTTCTGTGTAACAGAGCTCACACCTTTAACCTCCTTCAATGTTTCTCTCTAATGTATAATTACTTTTCAACTGATAATGACATTAAATAGTCAGCAATCGCTTGTGCTTCTTCTTCTGTCACAAGTTTATCGGGCATTGTATTACCTGGTTTGTATTTAGAAGGTAAATAAATCCAGTCTGCCGTTTTTTCTACTGTATGCTCCAGGTAACCAGCAACACGATTACGATCGCCGAAAGTTGTTAAGTTAGGACCTAATCCATTACCTGCAACTCCGGATACTGCGTGACATCCTAAGCAAGAGTTGGCAAATGTCGCTTCACCTAAATTAGATGACTCTTTATCCGCTGTGGCACCTTCAGTAGCCTGCATTGCTGTTACCCACGCGTTAAACGCTTCCGGCTCTAGTGCTTTTACTTTGAAGTCCATTAAAGCATGTGAAGGACCACATAACTCCGCACATTTACCATAGAATACGCCTTCACCATCGTTTAACCCGGCTGATTCCCTATCAAACTGTAAATAGAATTTGTTGATACCATCAACGTTCGTATCCATTTTTCCGCCAATAGCCGGAATCCAGAATGAGTGCTTTACATCAGATGCGATTAAGTTGAAGTATACTTTTTCTCCTGTAGGAACAACCAGTTCCTGTGCTGTAATAATTCCTTGGTTTGGATATTCAAATTCCCACCAGTATAATTTTGCCGTAACATTTACTGTAAGTGCTGTATTGTTACCACTTTCGTCTACTTTGTCCATTGCAGCAACATTTGAAAATTTATACGTATAGTGCAGTGTTGGAACAGCTAAGATAAGTAGTAAAATAATCGGAATAACTGTCCAAATCACCTCTAAAGTATGGCTTCCTTCCACTTGCTTCGGCATATGGTCTTCGCCAACTTTTGAACGGCGGAATTTAAAGAAAGCAACTAAATAAATTGTCGATACGACAATTACGACTAATGCCATAATAGCTATGGATAAATATAAGATGTTTAATTGCTCTTTACCGACTTGACCAGATGGACGAAGCGTCGAAATATACTCTTCACCACATGCTGAAAGGAATACTGTCATTACTGTTAATAACGAGAATAAACGCCATTTTTTAAGCCCTTTCATCATAGCTTAATAAACCCCTCTTTCTTTGTTGTAATTTAATGTGTAACCAGGACTGCGGTTATGTCTATGTGAATTCTTGTACAGTGCAATACCATACTGGAAAGAATCCCGATTTTATTAGCCGCCCATAATTGCTGCTTCACTTTATATTCAAATACTGATTAGTCTCCTGTACTTCCAATCTATTAACGTGAATTCCGGATCGATTGGAAAAATTCTAAGATATTTGAGTAAAGTTTCGCTTAAATGATATGGCTTAGAAAATTATTAGTCCTCACATGCTGACAGCAGTCGCTGCTATCGGTTACAAAAATCCGCTTACGGTATAAGTAGGATTTTTCAATTATTGAGACATTTTTACTTATAACCCATTTCACTACTAACTCATAGTTTAAACTATTTTGCTAGAAAAATAAGCAAAATTCTAGAAATCTTCAATTCTTCTTTAAGTTTTCATTAATGTGAAGTACCAATCTCTATCTTTATAAGTGCAAGAAAACTTAAAGAATAATTGTGCTAAAAATATACATAGTTCGACGGATTTTGGTAAAAGAGTCCAATAACTTACTTCTCCTTTCAAATTTGTAAGCATATTCCGTTACCATAACTATATCTAAATTTGGATAGGATTTCTAGACGTTTCATGAAATTTCAAACTACTTCACCTCAAACTTGACGAAACATGCAGAAATCCACATCAACAACTATATAGTAATGTATTTTTTGCCAATATTTGTGAATGCGAGGAGACGAATTTATGAACAATTTGTGAAAAAATGGTTGCGTTTACAATCCAATCCTTAATACGGTTGTATTTTTCAGATATTTTCGCTATTATCTAAAATTAGAGACGCTCTTTGTAGCGAAGCGAAAATTAAAGTAGGTGAGCTCATTTTATGCATCAAAAATATTACAAATTTTTAAAATGGTTTGCTGTTTTATCTACCCTCGGCATGTTGCTCATCCTTCAAGGTGGAGCACTAGTTACAAAGACTGACAGCGGATTGGGCTGTGGTAGAAACTGGCCGGACTGCAACGGCTCATTAATACCGAAAGAAATTACTACCGAAGTATTAATAGAATTTTCTCACCGTCTTGTAACAGGGTCAGTATCCATTTTTATTCTTATTCTTGTTATTTGGACATGGCGCGCACTAGGCCATATTCGTGAAGTTAAGCTCTTAGGATTTTTGGCATTGTTCTTTCTTGCTCTTCAAGCACTCATTGGAGCTGCCCAAGTTTTATGGGGACAAGGTGACTTTATTTTAGCGTTACATTTCGGAATTTCATTAATCTCATTTGCAGCTGTACTGCTGCTTACCTTGATTGTATTTGAAGTCGACAAAAAATTTGATGCCGATCGATTGTACATGAGCAGGAAGTTAAAAATACATACTATTTGCGTTACTTTATATTCATATGTAGTTGTTTATACAGGGGCTCTTGTACGTCATACCGACGCTAGTCTTGTTTGTCCTGACTGGCCGTTCTGCCGTAACGATCAGCCAATGACGATGCCGTACAATATGTATGAGTGGGTTCAGATGGGGCACCGTTTTGCAGTGTTAATCTTTGTTGTTTGGATTGCCTATATTGCTATCCATGTTATCAGAAACTACAAAAATCAGCGGATAATTTTCTGGGGCTGGACAATCGCCCTTTCACTTGTTATTTTACAAGTGATTGCCGGCATGCTCGTAGTCCTGTTAAAACTTCACTTATTCGTTTCATTAATGCACTCGTTATTAATAACACTTCTATTCGGTTTATTATGTTATTTGATTATGCTAGTTTCAAGGTCTCAATAAATTGATTAGTTTTATAGTTACTAGAAAAGGGAGAATGCGTTTTGCACTCTCTCTTTAGAATGGTGAATTGGCCATGTGCCATTGTAAAGCGACAGGCAAATATAAAATAAAGCGTCGCCAATTTCGAATTTAAAATTGGCGACGCCTTTCATTTTAAGCTAGGTTTGGACTTACCCTATTCTAATTCAATAAGCAGATCGCCTGTCGAGATGGCATCTCCTGCTTTTGCATGGATTTCTTTTACAATACCGTCTTTCGGCGCTTGTACTGTTGTTTCCATTTTCATCGCTTCAGTAATTAATAAATGCTCGCCACGTTTTACTGTGCTTCCTTTATTAACAACGACTTTTAGAACAGTACCCGGCATTGTTGCACCAATTTGGTTCGGGTTGGACGGATCGGCTTTCAAAGCAATGCTGCCGTCAACTTCAACCGTTAAATCCTGAATTACCAGTTCACGGGATTGGCCATTCAGTTCAAAATAAATAATACGTGTTCCGTCATGCTGTGGTTCGCCGATTGATACGAGCTTAACAATCAGTGTCTTACCTTTTTCGATTTCCACTTCAATTTCTTCGCCAATTTTCAATCCATAGAAGAATGTAGGCGTATCGAGTACAGAAACATCGCCGAATGCATTTACAGCATCAATATATTGCTCAAATACTTTCGGGTAAAGCGCATAGGCCAATACGTCTTGTTTAGATGGTGCTCGTCCACACTTTTCAGTTAATTCTGCTGTCAGGTGATCAAAATCAACCGGCGGCAATAATTCTCCTGGACGAACCGTAATAGGCGTGCGATCCTTCAAGACGACTTTTTGAATTTCTTCCGGGAATCCGCCATGCGGCTGTCCTAAATAACCTTGGAAAAATTCAATAACAGATTCAGGGAAATCAATTGTTTGTCCACGCTCAACAATATTGTCTTCCGTTAAATCATTTTGTACCATAAACAACGCCATATCCCCTACGACTTTAGATGACGGTGTTACTTTTACAATATCACCGAACATTAGATTTACACGGGAATACATTGTCTTTACTTCATCCCATCGGTCGCCTAAACCAACTGCTTTTGCTTGTTGCTGCAGGTTGCTGTATTGACCGCCAGGCATTTCATGTACATAAATTTCAGAATGTGGTGCATTCATGCCACTTTCGAAATCAACGTAATATTTACGAACATCTTCCCAGTAGTACGACAATTTTTCCAGGCTTTCAATATCTCCACGTACATTACGTTCAGAACCTTTCATTGCATAGTACAATGAGTTGGCGCTTGGCTGTGATGTTAAACCAGCCATTGAACCTAATGCTGTATCAATAATATCAACACCCGCTTCAATTGCTTTTGCATATAAATAAATCCCGTTTCCGCTCGTATCATGTGTGTGCAGGTGGATTGGCAGACTTGTCGCATCCTTCAACTCGGAAATAAGGCGATATGCTGCCTGTGGTTTCAGAAGGCCCGCCATATCTTTAATTGCTAAAATATGCGCGCCGGTTGCCTCTAGTTCACGTGCCATATCTTTATAGTATTGAACCGTGTATTTGGCACGGCTGTCATCTAAAATATCGCCAGTGTAACAGATTGCCGCTTCCGCCACTTTTCCGCTATTACGGACTTCATCGATTGCTACTTCCATTCCTTTAATCCAGTTAAGCGAGTCGAAAATCCGGAAAACGTCCACACCTGAAGAAGCGGATTCCTGAATAAATTCACGAATCAGATTATCCGGATAGTTCGTATAACCTACCGCATTCGCTCCGCGTAACAGCATTTGAAACAGAACATTCGGAATTTTCTTTCTAAGTTTTTCCAAACGGTCCCAAGGATTTTCACTTAAGAAACGGTATGCAACATCAAACGTTGCTCCACCCCACATTTCAAGCGAGAAATAGTCATGCATTAAACGAGAAGTTTCGTCTGCAATTTCAAGCATATCCTGCGTACGCACACGCGTTGCAAGCAATGATTGATGGGCATCACGGAATGTCGTGTCTGTCAGTAAAACATCTTCTTGTTCTTTAATCCATTTCACAAGTCCATCTGCACCCTGCGCATCAAGAATTTGCTTTGTGCCTGCTGGAGAAGGAATAAGAATATCTAATTTTGGCTTATCTGGCTGTACAAAAATCGGCTTTGTACGTTTTTCAACACCTGGGAATCCATTTAATGTGACATTCCCGATATAGTTTAATAGTTTCGTTCCACGGTCTTTACGTTCCGGGAATTCAAACAATTCAGGTGTCGTATCGATAAAACTTGTATCAAATTCGCCTTTTATGAATTTTTCATGTAAGACAACATTTCCTAAAAACGGAATATTCGTTTTCACACCTCGAATACGGAATTCACGTAAGTTACGGTCCATCTTCGCCGCAGCTTCTTCAAACGTCATTCCCCAAGTCGAGATTTTCACAAGCAAGGAATCATAGTATGGAGTGACAACAGCACCCTGGAAGCCATTTCCTGCGTCCAGACGAACGCCAAAGCCGCCACTTGAACGGTATACCATTAATTTCCCTGTATCCGGCATAAAGTCATTCGCAGGGTCTTCCGTTGTAACACGAGACTGAATTGCGTAACCGAACAGCGGAATTTTGTCTTGCGCAGGAATTCCTACTTCTTTTGAATGAAGGTCAAGTCCTTCAGCCACTTTAATTTGTGCATGCACAATGTCAAGACCGGTAATCATTTCCGTAATCGTATGTTCAACTTGAATACGTGGATTTACTTCAATGAAATAAAATTGATTGTCTGCAACTAAAAACTCGACAGTCCCTGCATTAATATAGCCGACATTTTTCATCAACTTCACAGCCGCATCACAAATATCATTGCGGAGCTGTTCGGAAATGGAATTTGACGGGGCAATTTCCACAACCTTTTGATGACGACGTTGAATCGAACAATCACGTTCATAGAGATGGACAATATTACCGTGTGTATCCCCGATAATTTGTACTTCAATATGCTTCGGCTTAATAATCGCCTTCTCCACATATACTTCATCCGAGCCAAATGCGGCTTTCGCTTCAGATTTTGCACGGTCATAAGCCGATTGCAGTTCTTCTTTGGAATTAACTAAACGCATTCCACGTCCGCCACCGCCAAGAGCCGCTTTAATCATGATCGGGAAGCCATATGAATCACTAAACTGTTCTACTTCCTGCAAGTTTGCTACAGGACCGTCCGTACCAGGAATAACCGGGATTTGTGCAGAAACTGCCTGTTCACGCGCTTTTACTTTGTCACCAAACATATCAAGATGCTTTGAAGTCGGTCCAATAAATTGAATACCTTCTTCTTCACAACGACGCGCGAAATCAACATTTTCAGATAAAAAACCGTAGCCAGGATGAATCGCATCCACGTTGGCCTCTTTTGCAATCTTAATGATGCCTTCAATATCCAAATAAGCATCAATCGGTTTTTTCCCTACGCCAACGATATATGCCTCGTCTGCTTTATAACGGTGATAAGATCCGCTATCTTCACGAGAATAAATTGCCACTGTTTTAATATGTAACTCATTACAGGCGCGTAAAATACGGATGGCGATTTCGCCTCGGTTTGCAACTAAAATCTTTTGAATCGACTTCATTTCTCCTTAACCCCCAATTACTTTCTTTTTTCCAATTTGTGATGTGTGGATACATTAATAAGTATCCCCATTGCCACTGAGAGCAATAATATAGAAGTACCGCCATAGCTAATAAAAGGTAGCGTTACTCCGGTTAACGGGATAAGTCCCGATAATCCACCTAAATTAATAAAAGTCTGTAATCCTATCCATGTAGAAATGCCCGCTGCTAACATTCGTGCAAGCGGATCTTTTGTTGACATCGCGATATAGTAACCGCGCATCACAATAAAGCCTAAACCAAGAATAACAATTGATACACCAAAAATCCCTAACTCTTCGGCAATAATCGCCATAATGAAATCAGTTTGCGGTTCAGGTACATATCCCAGCTTTTGAATCGACTGCCCGAGCCCTCGACCTTCCAAGCCCCCTGCTCCGATAGCATAATAACCGTTGACAACATGATAACCGGAATTAAGCGGATCACTGAAAGGATCTAAAAAGGAAGTAATACGTCCTCTTCGACTTGCGTTAAAAACCGTGTCCCATTTGAAAATTAAGATTCCGATCATTCCGACAGCCCCCAGACCTGAGAGCAGTCCAAAAATCCTGCCGAGCGTCTTACCTCTAAGTCCGCTCGTAATAACGACAACAAGCGCAATGGCTACAATGATAACAAGTGCACCTAAATCGGTTTCAAAACCGACAACGAGTACGATAAATAGCCACATGCCCAAAGGATACGACACATCATCAAATGTTAACAGCTGCATCGAACCACGGTTCACACTTTTACGGTAAAAAGTTCCCGCAAAGAAAATAATAATAAAGAGTTTGGCAAATTCGGACGGCTGGAAATTCATAATGCCGAACAGGCTGATCCAACTTCTAGAACCGTTAACACTATTGCCGGCTATTAAAAGCCATAACTCTAGTATAAACATAACTGCCAGCAAAAGACCTAATATAGATTTACTGGATAATCTTTTATAGGGCGTAATGACAGCGACCGTAAACAAAATTAACGCTAAAATTATATTGACGAGCTGACGATTATAATAAAAGTTCGGATTTGCATCATATTGAATAATAGATACCCAAATACTCGAACTGTAGATCATGACAAGTCCAAATAACATTAACAAAATGTAAACGAACAACAACCCATAATCAAAATTGCGAAAATAATTTTTAAAATATTGTTTCATGTTAAAAACCTCATCTTTGAAAAAAAAACTCAAACCGCATTGTTGCGTTTGAGTTTTCTTTTATTTGTCTGTATACGCATCATGTAGTAAAGAAAGCTCTTTCTCTAACGAATCGAGAATTTGCTTGCCTTGTTCACGTTCGATCAGCCCGAGTTTCGCGGCAAATTCAATTTCACGCGATAAACCAAACATTTGTGTATCTAAAACCTCTTCATATAACGGACAAGATGGCATTGTCAGATTATCCATTTGTACGCGAATTAATCGAGCAATTTTATCTGCATCCGCAGTTAACAGCTCTAATGCTTTTTCCTGAAAGGAAGCTTGTGCTTTCGTATCCATGAGGACGCCCCCATCTATGATATTTCTTCGATTCTATCTTAGTAAAGTGTATCTTTTTACATTCAAAAATGCAAGTGTCTTTGTATGTTTTGCATTCAATTCAATTATATTTCTTTCTATGAGGAATCGCGTTATAATTATGAAGGAACATAGTGAAGGGGGACTGAAAAATGACCGAAACAATCATTCCAATTAAAGGCGCGGTTAAATTTGAACTAACATTAGATCCTACTGTATGGATTTTTGATGATCGTAAACTAGATCTGAATACATATTTTGTTTCAGAAAAAGTTGAAGAAAATAACGAAAAGTATTTACGTGAGATGGGCGCACACTGGTCGCGTGAAATTATGGAAGGTGCAGTATTTCCGCCTACATTAAAAACTGAACGTAAATTTGACCGTAAAGGCATGATGACAGGTACGTTCGGAATGGAAATTAAACCATTTTTGAAAAATGCCGAAATTGCTGATGGTGCAAATGAAGTTGTTTTCGAATGTACAACAGGCGAGGAATTTGCTTTTCCATTACAACAGGCTGAGAGTTTTATTTTAAAATTCAGCCAAGATGGCAAGCCTCTTTTAGTAGATGGACCAGTACATGTGCTATTTGCCGATGGTTCAAATGTAGAAAATCCAATAAAAAATGTGCGTGCGATTCGTATTCAATAGGAGGATTTCGTCATGCGTGTAAAATGTGTCATTTGCGATACACTACATGAACTACCAAACGATTTACCTTTAGCGAAAAAATTACGCAATCGTCCCATCCATACTTTTATGTGCACAGAATGTTCGGAACGTATTTCCGAAAACACACATACAAGAATAGCAACAGGAAAATTCCGCTTTTTCCGAACATCATCGAAATTTGATGAAGAATTTTAAAATGCGACGGGCTCATAAAAAGAGCTCGTCGCATTTTCATTAATATTCAAAAGACTGTTCGTGGAATTTAAAGTCGACAAAGCTTTTTCCGTTAATTTTGCTTAACTGGAAGAAGTTTAATACTTCTGTTTTTACCCCTTCAAAAACACGTTCTTCGTCAACGACATATGCTTCAACAGTTACTGGAATTTCGCCGAATTGTGATTTTAAAGCATCTGCAATTTGCTGTGCTGTTGCTTCTGAAATTTCTTCGTCCACTAATAAGTGCACAGTAGCTTTTTCCGCCTTCACATCTTCAAGTACTGTCTCATCTTCCAAGTCTTTCTGGAATACATTCGACATGACTAATATCTCTTCCCCAACGATCGGTTGGATCAGTTCATTTATTTGCATATTTACATTTTCACCATAATATTCGCCAAAATATTTACCGTCTTTTACATCAAAATCATATACTGTTTTTGAAGTTTCCGATTGGACCGTCACTTCAAAATCATCCCCGATTGCAGGTGCCGTAGACTTTGTAACAACAAATTGGTCATTATAAATTTCACTTAATTCCGCTGCTGCATTATCTTCATTTTTTGCTGATAATACTGCAGGTATAAAAATAACGCAAGATATAATAATTAGCGCTAATCCAACAATGATAAAGATCTGCTTTTTAGTAAGATGCATTTTCCTCTACTCCATTTTAGTTATTATCCCCAGTTATGAATTATAACGCTCCGAATAAAGCGTTTTCAATTAAATTGTCTTAAAAAAAGAGGGGAATGTGTCCAAATTAACACACTCCCCTCTCTATTAATTTATTTGTTTCGCTTCTTCTCGTTTTTCACGCCATAAACGTGATTTATAGACGATCAGAATTAACGCAGCTACAATTAAACCTTCAATCATCGGTAAGAATAGGGCCAAAAATGTTAATACCATACATCCTAAAAACAGGAACGTATAAATGATGACATTTCTGCCGAATGAAAGTTTTTTTGCAAAGCCTAGTTTATATACAATTGCCGACATAAGGAATACAAGAACAAATGTTGCATAGCCAGCTATTTCGTAGCTAGGTAAATTTTCGTATAAATATCTTGTAATTCCGGACATACGATTAAACACGTAATCACTTTCATTTGTAGATACAGTTGCCAGTAATACTAAATTAAAATAGCTACCAAACACAGCCATCATATTCAACATCATTCAACCTTTCCTTAATGACGCCAATTAAGCTTCTAACTCAGCGTTCTTTTTCTTTTTCGCTACACGTTCACGTTCACCTTTATCAAGGATCTGTTTACGTAAACGAATTGATTCTGGAGTTACTTCCAGGTATTCGTCATCACCTAAATATTCCAATGCTTCTTCAAGCGTTAAAATACGAGGCTTTTTGATAACATTCGTTTGGTCTTTATTCGCTGAACGGATGTTTGTTTTTTGTTTTTGTTTTGTAATGTTTACAGTAATATCGCCATCACGGTTATTTTCACCAACAACCATTCCTTCGTATACTTCTGTACCCGGCTCAATGAATAATGTACCACGGTCTTCGATACCCATCATACCATAAGTTGTTGATTTACCATTTTCCATAGAAACTAATACGCCTTGGTGACGTCCGCCTACTTTACCAGGCACTAATGGTGCATAGTGATCAAATGTATGGTTAATAATACCGAAACCTTTTGTAATTGACATGAATTCAGTTGTGTAACCGATTAAACCACGAGCTGGTACGTTAAAGATTAAACGTACTTGTCCAGAACCGTTGTTAACCATATCAAGCATTTCACCTTTACGAGTACCGATTGATTCAATGATTGAACCTACTGAATCCTCAGGTACGTCGATTTGTACGCGTTCGATTGGCTCAGATTTCACGCCATCGATTTCACGGATGATTACTTGTGGTTTAGAAACTTGTAACTCATAACCTTCACGACGCATGTTTTCGATTAGGATCGATAAGTGAAGCTCACCACGACCTGAAACTGTCCAAGCGTCCGGTGAATCTGTATCTTCTACGCGTAGAGATACGTCTGTTTGTAATTGTGCACGTAAACGTTCCTCGATTTTACGAGATGTTACCCATTTCCCTTCGCGACCTGCGAATGGTGAGTTGTTTACTAAGAATGTCATTTGTAAAGTCGGCTCATCGATGCGTAATGGTGTTAATGCTTCTTGATGCTCGATTGGACAAACTGTTTCACCAACGTTAATATCTTCCATTCCCGAAACTGCGATTAAATCACCGGCAATTGCTGTTTCAATTTCTTCACGTTTTAAACCGAAGAAACCAAAGATTTTCGTTACACGGAAGTTCTTCACTGTGCCATCTAACTTCATAAGTGAAACTTGTTGACCTACAGAAATTTTCCCGCGGAATACGCGGCCTATACCAATACGACCAACGAAGTCATTATAGTCAAGTAATGCTACTTGGAATTGTAAAGGCTCGTCCGAGTTATCTACTGGAGCTGGGATAGCTTCAATAATTTTCTCGAATAAACATTTCATGTCTTCTTCTTGGTTTGCTGGGTCTGGATCTAAAGATGCTGTACCGTTTACACCAGAAGCATAAACAACAGGGAAGTCTAATTGATCTTCGTCTGCACCTAGCTCGATTAATAATTCTAATACTTCATCTACTACTTCTAGTGGACGAGCAGAATCTTTATCTACTTTGTTTACTACAACGATTGGTGTTAAACGTTGCTCTAACGCTTTCTTTAATACAAAGCGTGTTTGCGGCATACAACCCTCATACGCATCGACAACTAAACAAACGCCATCTACCATTTTTAAGATACGTTCTACTTCTCCACCGAAGTCTGCGTGTCCAGGCGTATCAAGGATGTTGATACGAGTCCCATTGTAATTTACTGCAGTATTTTTAGCTAAAATCGTAATTCCACGTTCGCGCTCTATATCACCAGAGTCCATTGCACGTTCTTCAACACGTTCGTTTGAACGGAAAGTCCCTGATTGTTTTAATAATTGGTCTACTAACGTTGTTTTACCATGGTCAACGTGAGCAATAATTGCGATATTACGAATATCTTGACGTAAATTTGTCATTATTCCACTCCATATTCTTTTTTCAATTGTTTAACTGTGATATTATAGCACATGAAAGATTAAATGTCTTTTCACAATAATTAATTACATTTATTGTCACATATAAAAAGTATATGGAGGTACGAATGATGAATAAAGCAAAATTTGTGATGTTTATTTACGCATTAGCGGCAATTCTTTCAATGATTAGCATTGGATTTGCCTTTTCACTTATTTTTATGACAGGGCCAAAGTATGAAACAACCGGCTGGATCGGTGTTATTTTAGGTGTTATCGTAATGTGTGGAATTTTCGGGATGGCATTTAAGACAAAACGTAAATTCAGAGATCAAGGTTTATTATAGAAAAAAAACTTCGGTGCAATAATGCACCGAAGTTTTTATTTTTTTTCTTCAATATATCTATCCAGGATTAATTGATGAATTGAAGGATTGGCAATTAGGAATGTATCCTTCGATAAATAATCGAAATCTTTGCCGTCTAAGTTTGTGGCAATCGCCCCTACCTCTTTTGCAATGATCACTCCCCCGCCGATATCCCAAGGTGCAAGACGCATGGACATATAGGCATCCAGCTTTCCGCTTACAACAAAAGCTATTTCCATCGCAGCCGAACCGTAAGAACGTGTACCGCGCACCGTTTGAACAAGTTCGATAATCTTTTCGTGATTGATGCGAGTATTCGGTGTAACCCAGTTTGCATTAATGCCGATTACCGCCTCTTCGATTTTCACCGGCTGCAGTTTGCGCAATGGAGAATCATTATACCATGCACCTACACCGGCAATCGCATTAAATAAATCTTCTCGCATCACATCAAATATGTAGCCTAACACTCCGACACCATCGACATAAATACCAATCGTAATCATAAAGTGACGATGCTGCTTCACAAAGTTCATCGTCCCGTCAATCGGATCGATAATCCAGACAACACCTTTCAAATTGTCAACCGTTTCGCCCATTCCTTCTTCACCTAAAATACGATGGTCAGGATTAAATGCCTTTATTTTTTCAATGAAAAATAATTCTGTCTCCCGGTCTATATTCGTTACTAAATCATTGGGATTCGACTTTGTTTCGATTTCAATATTATAGGAAAATGCTGCTCGAATATTTTTCCCCGCTTCAAAAATAATTTCTTTTGCAAATTCATCAAGTTGTTTTATATCCATCGTTCATCCACCTTCCGACAACAATCGCTAGTTTATTTATGTAAATATGTTGAGCGTTTTCTAAAGTATCCTTATTATAACAAAAAATCACTTGCTTTCTTACGTCGGCAAGTGATTTTTTATTTTGGAAACATTTTTTTGTTAAGCATATGCATGTAGACCTTTTAATTCCTCTTGAATTTCTGTTAAGCGTTTTTTAGATTTATCAATTTCAGATTGATTTTTGTCATTCATCGCAGCGTAGAGTGTTGCTAGTTCGTAATCCATTTCCAACATTAAAATCTCTTCGTATTGCTTTTCAATATCAACTTTGCGTATAATCTTAATCATCTGTTTCATAATAAATCACTTCCTTATCATAATTTTTCAGACTTTAACCAACCTGGATAATATGAGCAATTCCTTAAGACTTATAGCCTCGTCCTTGATATTTTCCATTGGTATAAAGTTTCTATTACAAGATTTTTTCCCAAAAAATTAATAAAATAAACATTAAATCGAAAGGAATTATAAAAATGAGTATTGTCAAATGGACTAAAGAAGACTTTCAAGTATTTGATATTGACGGCCTAGATGAGCGTATGGAAGCTTTAACAACTATTATTCGCCCAAAGTTTAATGAGCTTTCAGAAACGTTTACAGGGTATTTCAGTGCACAAACAGGAGAAGAATTTTTCGGTCACGTAGCTAAACATGCCCGCCGTACTGTAAACCCTCCAAAAGACTCCTGGGTTGCGTTCGCTCCTTATAAGCGTGGATATAAAGCTTTGCCGCATTTCCAGATTGGATTATGGGGTACGCATCTTTTCATCGTTGTTGCAGTGATTTATGAAGCGCCGCAAAAACAGGAAATGGCACAGCGCTTACTGAAAAATATGCAAGTGATTAAAGGTTTATCTGATGATTACGTACTTTCCGGCGATCATATGCAACCAGATACCATCCCTTTAAAAGAAGCGCGCACCGAAAAGCTTGAACAGCTCCTTATACGCCTGAGTGATGTAAAAAAAGGAGAATTTCTTGTTGGGCGTCGTATACCTGCAGATGAGGCAATTAAAATGTCTGCAGAACAATTTTTGCAGTTGGCTGAACAAACATTTGATGAGCTTCTCCCTGTTTATGAAATCATCAAAGGTTAATTGCAACCATTTATTATTAATATGTACAAAAGACTGCTAAACATTCCAACAATTTAAAAATAATTTATAAAACTTTCATCCTTAAAACGAAAAGCAGCATTTTCTCTGTGAGAAAATGCTGCTTTCTGCTGTACTGAACATTCGTTTCTTTTATAAGTGTGCTACCTTATCCAATAACTTTCTATTTCTGTCACAGCGTTTTTATTTCATTCTTACAATTTGACCGTCCGATAATTCCTTTGCCAGCTTTACGACGCGGTATGGTACATATGAGCTTGCCTGCTCGAATTCACGGAAGATTGTTTTTTCTTCCGCCTGGGAAGGTACAATCTCTTTAAAACGTTTGTAGCGCGACATGACTAATTCACGCTTTGCCCCTTTTTCGTATACCATTTCTACCACTTCAAAAAAGCGTACGACATCGACCATTTCATCTGTTGACCAGTCCGTCGATAATGGGTATGAATATTCCATAAGTTATTACCTGCCTTTAATCATTACTGTCCCCATTTTAAACGGATTTTTTCCGCTTGTACAACCATACGCTGAATTAATTCTTCCACTGATGGTACATCTTGAATTAATCCCGTTACTTGGCCTGCCCAGCCGAAACCTTTAGTTGCATCTCCATCGTAAATGAAATTTTTGTTTGCTTCACCGCTAATATATGATTTCAACGCTTCATAAGTAGGCGTTTTTTGTTCCACTCCTAAAATTTCCTCTGTGAATGCATTGCGGATTACTCGGGCAGGTGCACCAATCGACCGTTTAATAATTGTTGTATCTGTTTCTTCACTTTCAATCAGCGCCTGCTTATATGCTAGAGAAGCGTGTACACATTCTTTTGTTGCAATAAAGCGTGTCCCCATTTCAATTCCTTCAGCACCTAATGCATGTGCAGCCATCCATCCACGACCGTCTCCAATTCCTCCTGAAGCGATAACCGGAATCGATACACTATCGACAACTTGTGGTACTAGCACCATAGTTCCGACGTCATCTCTTCCTAAATGACCGCCTCCTTCTTGCCCAACAACCATTACTGCATCCGCTCCCAGTTGTTCAGCTTTTTGGGCCTGTCGTTTCGCAGCGACAAGTACGAGTTTTTTACATGATGCGTCTTTTAATATGTCGAATATCGGTGCAGGATTTCCTCCCGTTATTGTGACTACGGGCACATCCATTTCACCAGCCACCTCGATCATTTTTTCGTAACCTTTTCCATGCATCCCAATCGCAAAGTTTACTCCAAATGGTCGATCTGTCATTTCTCTTACTTTTTTTATTTCTTCCTTTAGCGCATCCGGTGACGATAGGCTCATCGCTGTAATCTGCCCTAAGGCTCCTGCATTCGAAACCGCTGCAGCAAGCTCAGAATAAGCCAGGTATGCCAATCCGCCTTGAATAATCGGATATTTAATTTGCAGTAATTCAGTTACTTTTGTTTGCCATTTCATTGTTATTCCTCCTAAAATAATAACTGTCAATTCAGTTGATTAAAATATTTATATAGTCAGCAACTTTAATAGGTGCTATAATTCATTTGTTTTTAAAAAATACTATATAGTGAGGTGGTACCTGCGTTGTCACAGTTAGAGACTCCTTTGTTTGATGCATTACTTAAGCATCGCAACAGACACCCTATTCAGTTCCATATCCCAGGCCATAAAAAAGGGCAAGGTATGGATCCAGCTTACAGAGAATTTGTAGGCGACAACGTTTTATCAATTGATTTAATTAATATTGCTCCACTAGATGATTTACACGCTCCTAAAGGTGTGATTATGCAAGCACAAAACCTTGCTGCTGAAGCCTTTGGTGCTGACCATACATTTTTTTCCGTGCAAGGTACTAGTGGCGCCATTATGACGATGATTATGACTGTCGTTGGCCCAGGCGATAAAATTATAGTACCGCGGAATGTACATAAATCAATTATGTCAGCAATTGTTTTTGCAGGTGCTATTCCTATTTTTATTCATCCGGAAGTTGACAGTGAACTCGGCATTTCTCACGGTATTTCACCTGAGTCGGTTGAGCGCGCTTTGACGACATATCCAGATGCAAAAGCCGTACTTGTCATCAACCCGACATATTTTGGTTTTGTAGCAGATTTAAAACGCATTGTCGAAATTGTACATGCACGTAATATTCCAGTAATCGTGGATGAAGCGCATGGCGTTCATATTAAATTTCATGATGAATTGCCGCTATCCGCAATGCAAGCCGGTGCAGATATGGCCGCTACGAGCACACATAAGCTTGGAGGCTCGATGACAGGCAGTTCTGTATTAAACGTTAGAGAAGGCCTTGTAACAGCTAAACGGGTACAGGCTGTATTCTCAATGCTTACAACAACATCGACTTCTTATCCATTACTAGCGTCTTTAGATACGGCACGCCGCCAGCTTGCTGTCCACGGACATGATTTATTGGATGAAGCAATCCGCTTGGCAAAGGATGCCCGTAAACGAATTAATGCAATTCCGCATCTAAGTTGTGTAGGACGCGAAAGACTTGGAACTTCTGCTACATTCGATATGGATCCGTTAAAGCTGTTAATTAGCGTTAAAGATTTAGGTATTACCGGACATGTTGCAGAAGAATGGTTACGTCAAAACGCCAACTTAGAAGTAGAGTTGTCCGATCTATACAATATTTTATGCTTAGTAACAATCGGAGATTCGAAAAAAGAAATTAATTTACTTATAAATGCTTTGACACGTATGTCGAAAAATTTCGAATCGGAAGCATCGGTTATTGAAACAAATGTTCAAATACCTGAAATTCCTGCTCTTGCCATGACACCGCGTGATGCATTTTATGCACAAACAGAAAGTATTCCCCTATCCCAGGCAGAAGGGTATATTTGCGCAGAATTTATTATGGTATATCCACCGGGCATTCCAATCTTTATTCCCGGGGAAATAATTACGCAAAGCAACATAGATTTTATTAAGATGAATATTGAAGCAGGTCTTCCTGTTCAAGGTCCTGAAGATAGTACATTACAAAATATTCGTGTTATTAAAGAGCGTAAAGCGATTTATTAATATTACCGACAGACAGCTATGCTGTCTGTCTTTTTTAAAATAAATAAATCGAAATAAGGGGAATAATGAAAGCCCCTACAACTGCACTGAGCCCCATAGACAGGGAGCCAATCGATAAATCTTCTTCACTATACTCCTTTAATTTTGTCAATCCGACACCATGTGAAGCACTTCCCATAGCGACCCCTCGACTGATCGCCGTATCAATTTTAAATAATTTAAATAGTACAGGTCCTAAAATAGCACCCGTAAACCCTGCTACCATTACCATTACAGCAGTGAGCGGCGGTATTCCCCCAACAATATCACTTACTTGCATCGCAACGGGTGTGGTTAATGATTTAGGTAAAGAAGTGAGGATAAAGTCTTTGCTTGCCCCAAATAGTAAAAGTAAAGCTACAACGCTAATAAGACCAGCAAGCATCGCGACAATGATGCTTGTAATAATAGAATATTTGTATTTAAATATAAGCTCCCGCTGATTGTATAAAGGGAATGCGAGCGCTACAACAGCCGGACCAAGCATTTTGGATATCCACTCTCCCCCCTCCATGTATGTCTCATAAGGAATATTAAAAACTAGTAAAATAATGACTGTAATAATAGTCGCCGTTAAAATAGGCAATAAAAATGGGTTACCCACTTTCAAGTACAGTCTATTCAGTAATATAAAAAGAAGAACGGTGCTACTTATGATGAATAGAATTAACAGTAGATGCAGCAATATTCTCTTCCTCCTTCATTTTGCGCTCTTTTCTTTCTATTAACTTGCTGACTTTTCCAGTAATGACGAGCGCAAAAATTGTACTGATAATAACAGCTAAAACGAATAGCCCTCCTGAAACCGTGAGCAGTTCAGGATAATTGATGACTGCCACTGTTGAAGGGATAAAAAACAATGTTAAAAACGCTAACATAAAACCGGCACCATCTTGTATGTATTTCACATTTAAAATTTTAAAGTAAAGAGCAAGCCATAATATCACTAACCCGATAATACTTCCTGGTATAATAACACCAGTAATCGATACAATAAATTCTCCAGCGAGATAAAACAAAATGATAATACCAATTTGAACGATAGTACGGATAATCTCCATCAGCTAACCCCCCTTTACACAGTATTAATTGTACGTCCATTAGAAATTTCTGTCTATTTTATTTTCCTACTATAATTTGGTCATTTCTTTTAAAAGAAACGTTAAAAGCTACCTTGTTAAAATTTATACAAGATAGTTTCGTTCAGCAGTTTTGTATTAAAATATCCTTAAATATCCCGCTGCTCCCAATTCCGATATCTTTAATTACTCAATTCATCTTTTTTTATTAGCTGTACATCCATCACTGATTCAAAAACGCTTCTTAAGGCAAAAATCAGTTCATGTATAGTTGTATTTTCAGCAATCGCTTCTTTTGGAAATTGGATTGTCTGATTTATTTGTGCGACAGATCGATCTGTCATTTCATTATACGGAAATTGGTTTACATTGAATAAAATTGCCTGCAATGTATTCCGTAAAACGGATTCGGCATTTTGAACCGGATTTTCTCGATTAATATATTTATACGGAGGAAGCGATTCCATTATTAAAGGCTTTGTTTGAAGTTTCCTGGCGACTATTATCAGGTCGTCATAAGCTTGCCCTATATTAATAGACTTCATGTTGATAGAATTGCATATGGCGTGCTGTAACAACTCATAAGAGTCTTTTGTAAAATCTTCTTTTTGCACTTCCAGCAGTTTCCTTACTAATATATTTAAAGCAATTGTGGCAAAACGCTCTGTTTGACCCTCCTGTTTCTTTTCATAAATCGCTTATGTCCATTTACTTTGCAGTTTCTTTTTTCACTTTGTTGATTTAACTTTTCAAATGTCTCTTCCAGTTATATTTAACCATTTTTTACAATTTAAAAACCTTGAGTATAAACGCAGGAAAATTTTTTCTGCCTTCATAAAAGGCCCTTTTCTTGTAAGAACCCCACATCATACCATCAAAAAACACTGCCCATTATCAAATGGGCAGTGCATATTTTATAAAATTATTTAGTTACAATATGGATTGGGTTGCCTAGTAAAACTTCAGCAGCTTCCATTGTAATTTCACCTAAAGTTGGGTGTGCATGGATAGTTAATGCGATATCTTCTGCAGTCATGCCGCCTTCAATAGCAGTTGCCATTTCAGCGATCATATCAGAAGCACCAACACCAACGATTTGAGCACCGACTAATAAGCCGTCTTCTTTACGTGCTACTAGTTTCACGAAGCCTTCTGTTTCGTTTAATGCTAATGCACGACCGTTTGCAGCGAATGGGAATTTAGCAGCTTTCACTTCTAAACCTTCCGCTTTTGCTTGCTCTTCAGAGTAGCCTACAGTTGCCATTTCTGGATCAGTGAAGCATACTGCTGGAATTGCTAAGTAGTCAACTACTGATGGTTCACCAGCGATTGCTTCTGCAGCAACTTTACCTTCATAAGAAGCTTTATGAGCAAGTTGTGGACCTGCAACGATATCACCGATTGCATAAATGTTCGATACTGAAGTACGACCTTGTTTGTCTACTTCCAATAATCCGCGTTCTGCGAATTTAATACCTACTTCTTCTAAGCCCATTTCATCCGTATTCGGACGACGACCTACAGTTACTAATACGTAATCTGCTTCAACAGTTTTTTCTTCGCCACCTGCTTCATAAGTAACGATAACGCCGTTTTCGTTTTCTTCTACGCCTTTAGCAGATGCGTTTACTACAACTTCAACGCCCTTTTTCTTAAGACCTTTTTTAACGATTTGCGTCATTTGTTTTTCGAAGCCAGCTAAAATATCTTTACCGCCTTCGATAATTGTTACTTGAGAACCTAAGTTAGCATAAGCAGAACCAAGCTCAGTACCGATGTAACCGCCACCGATAACTACTAATTTACCTGGTACTTCAGGGAAAGATAACGCACCAGTTGAGCTTACTACACGCTTAGTAAATTTAAATGTTGGGATTTCGATTGGACGAGATCCTGTTGCTAAAATAGCATTTTTGAATGTATAAGTTTGAGCATTATCGCCGTCGATAATACGTACAGTGTTTGCATCCACGAAGTATGCTTCACCTTTTACGATATCTACTTTGTTTCCTTTTAATAAGCCTTCAACGCCGCCAACTAATTTTTTAACAACGCCGTCTTTAAATGCTTGTGCTTTAGACCAGTCTAATTTCACTTCAGATGCAGTAATACCCATATCATCTGAATGTTGGGCATTTTCAAAGCGGTGACCTACTGAAATTAAAGCTTTAGAAGGGATACAACCTACGTTTAAACATACCCCACCTAATGCTCCACGTTCAACGATTGTTACTTTTTGACCTGTTTGTGCTGCACGAATTGCTGCTACATAGCCACCAGGGCCAGAACCTACTACAAGAGTATCTAGTTCGATTGGAAAATCTCCTACTACCATTTTTTTACGCCTCCATTAATAATAGTTGCGGCTCACTTAATAAACGTTTTAAATGATTTAAAGCGTTTTGTGCAGTCGCTCCATCGATCATTCGATGATCAAAGCTCAATGATAATGCTAACACATGTGCTGCTACAATTTCACCATTTTTTATTACTGGTTTCTCTGAAATACGACCAATTCCTAAGATCGCCACTTCAGGATGGTTAATTACCGGTGTGAACCATTGTCCACCAGCTGAACCGATATTTGAAATTGACATTGACGCACCCTTCATTTCATGCGGTGCTAGCTTACCATCACGTGCTTTTACAGCCAATTCATTAATTTCCTGTGATAAGCCAAATACAGATTTACGGTCAGCATGCTTAAGAACAGGAACTAATAAACCTCTTTCTGTGTCAGCTGCAATACCAATATTATAGTAATGTTTTTGAATAATTTCTTGTGTTGCATCATCCAGTGAACGGTTAAATTCAGGATATTTACGCAAAGTCGAGATTAAAGCTTTCACAACGTACGGTAAAAACGTTAATTTAACACCTTGCTCTGCTGCAATATCTTTGAATTGCTTACGGTGTGCAACAAGTTCTGTTACGTCCACTTCATCCATTAACGTTACGTGCGGAGCCGTATGTTTTGAATGAACCATCGCTTTTGCAATTGCCTTGCGGATACCGCTCATTTTTTCGCGTGTTTCAGGGAATTCCCCTTCAAGCGCAACTGGAGCAGCTTGTTTTGTTGCTGCTTGTTTTTCTTCTGCTTGTGTCTCTTTCACTTCTTCTGTTTCAGAAGCAGACTGTTGACCTCCATTTAGGAAGCTTTCAATATCTTCTTTAAGCACACGGCCATTTTTGCCTGTGCCAGAAACTTGCTGAATCTCGACACCTTTTTCACGAGCATACTTACGGACAGAAGGCATTGCGATAATGCGTTTGCCTGAAGTTTCTGATTCAGATGGTGATGCAGCTTTTTCCGTTTCAGCTGGAGCTTCCGGCTGAGCAGTGTCTGCATTTTTATCCGATTTAGTTTCTTCTTTTTTCACATCCTGGCCAGCCTCAGCAGTAGACTGTACTTGTGCTTCTGTTTTATTTGATTCATTTGATTCGTGGTGGTCATCACCTTTTAGTTTTAAATCTTCATAGCCTGGTGCATCAAAGCGGATTAAGGCATCCCCGACAATCGCCACCGTTCCTTCTTCTACGAAAATTTCTTCTACTGTACCATCAACTGGTGACGGAATTTCTACGACTGCTTTATCATTTTGAACTTCTGCTAAAATATCGTCTTCTTTTACTTGATCGCCAGGTTTAACGAACCATTTGACGATTTCACCTTCATGAATACCTTCTCCGATATCTGGTAAACGAAACGTAAATGCCATTTATCTCACCCTCAATTCTTAGAATGTTAAGACTTTCTTTGCAGTTTCCATTACATTTTTATACGTCGGTAACCATACACCTTCTGCTTGCGGGAATGAATAGATTGTATCTGGTGCAGCTACACGTAATACCGGCGCTTCCAATGATAGAATCGCACGTTCTGTAATTTCTGCGACAACATTTGCCGCAATACCTGCCTGCTTTTGAGCTTCCTGAACAACAATTGCGCGGCCTGTTTTTTCAACAGATGCAATAATTGTTTCGATATCTAACGGCTGAATTGTACGTAAATCGATTACTTCTACTGAGTAGCCTTCTTTCTCCAACTCTTCTGCCGCTTTTAGACTTTCGTGTACCATTAAGCCGTAAGCAATGATAGAAAGGTCTTTTCCTTCACGCTTCACATCTGCTTTACCCAATTCAATTGTATATGACTCCTCCGGAACTTCTTCACGGAATGAACGGTAAAGTTTTAAATGCTCTAGGAAAATAACCGGATTATCGTCACGAATAGAAGCTATTAGCAATCCTTTTGCATCATACGGTGTTGATGGAACGACTACTTTTAATCCAGGTGATTGAGCCATTAACCCTTCTAATGAATCCGAGTGCATTTCCGGTGTATGAACACCACCGCCAAATGGGGAACGGATTGTTACTGGTGCATTATACGTACCGCCTGAACGGTATTTCATACGCGCCATTTGCCCGCTGATTGAATCCATTACTTCGAATACGAAGCCGAAAAATTGAATTTCAGGTACTGGACGGTATCCAGTTAACGCTAAACCAATTGCTAAACCACCGATTCCTGATTCTGCAAGTGGCGTATCAAATACACGATCAACGCCGAATTCTTTTTGAAGACCTTCTGTTGCGCGGAAAACCCCGCCGTTTACACCAACGTCTTCACCGAATACTAAAACGTTCTCGTCATTTTTTAATTCGCAACGTAATGCATCTGTAATTGCTTGAATCATTGTCATTTGTGCCATGGCTTATTTCGACTCCTTCTCTTTATAAATCGCATACTGTTCTTTTAAGTTCGCCGGCATTTCTCCAGCGTACATATTTTCCATTAATTCCGTAACTTTTTGTTTTGGTGCTTGATCTGCTTGTTTAATCGCATCTTTAATCTCTTCTTTAGCACGTTCGATTACTGCTTCTTCTTTTTGCTCATCCCATAGACCTTTTCCTTCAAGGAATGTGCGGAAGCGTACTAATGGATCTTTCGCAGCCCACTCATTGTCGATATCTGTAGTACGGTAACGTGTCGGGTCATCCCCCGCCATCGTATGAGGCCCATATCGGTAACACATTGTTTCGATTAAAGTCGGCCCTTCACCGCGAACTGCACGGTCACGCGCATCCTTTGTTGCTGCATATACTGCTAATGGGTCCATTCCATCTACCAATATACTTGGAATACCTGCTGCTATACCTTTTTGTGCAATTGTTTTAGCGGCCGTCTGTAATTCACGTGGTGTCGAAATTGCATATTGGTTGTTTTGTACGATGAAAATCGCCGGAGATTTGAAAGCACCTGCAAAGTTAATACCTTCGTAGAAATCCCCTTGTGATGAACCACCATCACCTGTATAAGTAATCGCAACTGTTTTTGAACCACGTTTTTGTAAACCAAGTGCTACACCCGCTGTTTGGATATATTGTGCACCAATAATAATTTGTGGTGCCAATACATTAACGCCTTCCGGTACTTGGTTACCGATGAAGTGGCCGCGGCTGAATAAAAATGCTTTCCATAATGGTAAACCGTGCATAACGATTTGTGGCACATCACGGTAACCCGGCAAAATCCAGTCTTCTTTTTCCAGCGCATAATGCGAAGCTAACTGAGAAGCTTCCTGACCCGCAGTCGGTGCATAGAAACCTAGGCGTCCTTGACGATTTAACGAAATCGAACGTTGATCTAAAATACGTACGTATACCATACGTTCCATCAATTCAACTAATTGCTCGTCTGTTAAGTCCGGCATTGCCGCTTCGTTTACTATTTCACCCTGCTCGTTTAAAATTTGGAACATCTCAAACTTACTTTCAATATCCTGTAACGTTCCAGCTGGGTCCAATTGATTTTTCATTTTTTCTGCCATTGTTTACATCCCCTTTGAACTGTATTAAAAAAAATTCGTTTTTTACTAGTACAACGTTTCTATATCCCGAGTATAAAGAATAAAATTCTATCGGTCAATCATTGTTTATCATCTTAATTAAAGATTTTTCCTCACATTCGGCCAAACTAATACAGTTACATTACCTGTATCACACTTGAATCACCTCTGTACTATAATAGAAAAAACAGCCTATAAATATTGTTATTTAATTTATAACTCCTTATCATATATTCATTCCCTTATAATGAATTGTTAAATCGGAATTTATGATAATTTTCTTTTCGAGAAGGTTTTTTCTTACTTCGATTCCGGAGAGTCGTGTATACTTACACATATAAGTTTGAACTGAAAGGAAGTTTCACATGATTTTAATGGAACATATTATCCGTGAAGGACACCCTACTTTACGCACCCGCGCGGAGGAAGTAACTTTTCCGTTATCAGCAGAAGATCGAAAGCTCGCAGATGATATGCTGCAATATTTAATTAATAGCCAAAATCCTGAAATTGCTGAAAAATATAATTTACGCGGCGGCATCGGCTTAGCTGCAAACCAGGTAAACAGTTTAAAACGCATGTTTGCACTGCATTTGGAAGATGAAAATGGTGAACTGATCAGCTTTGTGGCGGTTAACCCTAAAATTGTAAGCCATTCTGTTGAACAGACTTATATAACAAGTGGTGAGGGCTGCTTATCTGTAGACCGCGCCATTCCTGGTTATGTCTATCGCTATGCACGTATCACTGTGAAATTTATGACAGTGGACGGAGAAGAAAAGAAAATGCGTTTATCTGGTCTTCCTGCAATCGCATTCCAGCACGAATTAGATCATTTAAACGGAGTTATGTTTTACGATCGTATCGATGAAAAAGACCCGTTTGTCCAATTAGAAAACAGTATTCCATTCGGAAGAGACTGACTTCTGCAGATCCCGTTTTCGTTAGTAGCGAAAATGGGGTCTTTTTTTGACCTGTTACTATAGAAGAAAGTAGCCACAGCTTTTAAAAGTTCAAATAAAATTGCAACTGTTCTAATATCCTTTTAACCTTTCTAATAAAATTAAAATTTTCTAATATACGTGCCAATTGTTCTAAAACGGCAGCTACATATTCTAAAATCCTTTCTCTACTTTCTAATATCTACTTCCAATCTTCCAATAACCATTCACATTGTTCTAATAAAATCACCTCCATCTTTCAATACAAAAAAAAAACGCTGCGAAAAAATCTTTTCACAACGCTTTTTCTAACCTGCCTATATCAATTTCAATTTGTTCATTGCGTCAGCTAAACCGTCATTATCCACATGTCCTGCAATCATTGAAGCTACTTCCTTCGCTCGTTCATGTCCATTTTCCATTGCTACACTATAGCCAAACTCTGAAAGCATCTCAATATCATTTAATCCATCGCCAAATGTAATAACATCCTCTACCGGCACATCAATATGTTCCAGCAATTTTCGAATGCCGTTTGCCTTTGAACCACCGTCCGGCAGCACATCGCAAGAGAAAGGGTGCCAACGGATAAATTGGACTTTAGGGAATTGCTGTTCATATATCGGCTGCTCTTTTTCTTCTATAAATAAGAGTGTTTGATACACCGGTGTATGCAAATAGTATTGCGGATCAATTTGCGGATATGGATATTGAAGTGTTGCTAAACTGCTTTCCACACTTTCATAATCGCTTTCGCTAGCGATCATTTCCTTTTCATTCAGGAAAACTAACGGATGATTTCGCTGTGCACCAAATTCCAGGATTTCCGTTAATGTTTCATTGTCGATTTGATCTGTATAAACGACTTCACCTTTATAAACAACATATTGCCCGTTAAATGTCACATATGTATCGATTTGCAGTTCTTCCATTATATCTTTTATCATGAATGGTGCTCGTCCCGTTGCAATCGCAATTTCGTGACCATTTTCTCGTGCTTTAAATATAGCATCCTTTGCTGAAGCAGGTAATTTTTTATCTGAATTGTATAGTGTGCCGTCTACATCAAAAAATAATATTTTCTTCAATTTATAACACTCCTTTAATTTTATAGCCCTTTACAAAAATCTGAATATTTAGTATAATGAGTGTGAGGAGTGATGACCTATGTTAAAGCGTCTCAAAAAGAAATGGCGGAAACGATTAAATGGCATCCTCGGAAAAAAATTAATTGCCTAACACTTCATTTACAATGGCACGCCCGATTATAGGACGTGCCATTTTTTTTGATTCGTGATCACGTTGATGTTGACGAAATTTGAATGGCTTTTCTTTATTTTAAAGGAGTCCCGTGATAATATAAAGGAAATGCATTTTTCTACAAGTTAGAAGTGCAGTAATAATGTTCGTACTTAAAGGAGAGTAACTATGATTTACAAAGTCTATTATCAAGAAAACATTTCTGAGATTCCAGTTCGCGAAAACACAAAAACACTTTATTTAGAGGCGTCATCTGAACGTGAAGTACGTCACTATTTAAAAGACCGTAACTACAATATTGAACTTGTTCAACTTCTAGAAGGCAACTATTTAGAATATGAACAAAATAGCCCGAATTTCCGTCTGGAGAACGCTTAACAGTTATGAAATTCGTTAAGAATGATCAAGCGGCTGTATTCGCACTCGGCGGACTGGGCGAAATCGGCAAAAACACATATGCAGTACAATTCCAAGATGAAATCATACTAATAGATGCAGGTATTAAGTTCCCTGAAGACGATTTACTTGGCATTGACTATGTAATTCCAGACTATACGTATTTAGTTCGAAACGTAGACAAAATCAAAGGCTTATTTATAACACATGGTCACGAAGATCATATCGGTGGTATTCCTTATTTATTACGTCAAGTTAACATTCCTGTATACGGCGGGAAACTTGCACTAGGTCTACTTCGCAACAAATTAGAAGAGCATGGCTTATTACGTACAACAAAACTGATTGAATTTAAAGAGAATGATGTCATTAAATTCCGTAAAACAGCTGTTAGCTTCTTCCGTACAACACATAGTATTCCAGATGCATATGGTATTGTCATCAAGACACCACCGGGTAATATTGTGCATACTGGTGACTTTAAGTTTGACTTTACTCCAGTAGGCGAGCCTGCTAACTTGACGAAAATGGCGGAAATCGGCCGTGATGGCGTCCTTTGTTTACTATCGGATAGTACAAATGCCGAAAAGCCTGATTTTACAATGTCTGAACGTACAGTCGGGAAAAGCATTGACGAAATTTTCCGTAAAGTTGACGGACGTATTATTTTTGCAACATTCGCTTCAAATATCCACCGTTTACAACAGGCAACTGATGCAGCTGTGAAATATGGTCGTAAAGTTGCTGTGTTCGGTCGTTCAATGGATAATGCGATTACAATCGGCCGTGAATTAGGCTATATTACAGCACCTAAAGAAACATTTGTTGATATACAAAGCTTAAACCGTTTACCTGCAAATGAAGTGATGATTTTATGTACCGGTTCTCAAGGTGAACCAATGGCTGCATTATCACGTATTGCTAACGGTACACACCGTCAGATTCAAATCCAGCCTGGTGATACAGTTGTCTTCTCATCTTCTCCGGTTCCTGGTAACACGATGAGCGTAAACAAAATCATCAACTTATTATTCCGCGCTGGTGCAGAAGTTATCCATGGCGCATTAAATAATATCCATACTTCAGGTCACGGTTCTCAACAAGAACAAAAGCTTATGCTTCGTTTAATGAAACCGAAATTCTTTATGCCGATTCACGGTGAATACCGCATGTTGAAAATTCATACTGAATTAGCTGAAGCTTGTGAAGTTCCATTGGAAAACTCATTCGTTATGGAAAATGGAGATGTTCTTGCGTTAAGTGCAAATGAAGCACATGTTGCAGGGCGCATTCCTTCAGGCGATGTGTATATCGATGGAAACGGAATCGGGGATATCGGCAATATCGTATTACGCGACCGTCGAATTCTTTCCGAAGAAGGTTTAGTCATCGTAGTTGTAAGTGTCGATATGGCTAAAAACAAAATTGTTTCTGGTCCGGATATTATTTCTCGTGGATTTGTGTATATGCGTGAATCGGGCATGATGATTAATGAAGCACAAAAAATGCTGAACCATCATTTAAACAGCACGATTCAGGAAAAAGATACACAATGGAATGATTTGAAAAATGAAATTACCGATGTATTAGGCCCATATTTATATGAAAAAACGAAACGTCGTCCAATGATTTTACCGATCATTATGGAAGTATAAAACGGGACTAGTCCTCAATATAAAAAATCCATCATTTTGCTTTCGCAAGATGATGGATTTTTAGTTATATCAAATTTATTATCGTCAATAACGGTCTAACTTACTTCTGAATAACCTTCTTCACAAATCGGTTAATGTCGACATCTGCGCCGATAATAAGGAGGACATCCCCTACTTGAATGCGCTCTGTTGCATTTGGAGAAATCATAATTTCCTCTCCGCGCGTAATGCCGACGATATTCAAGCCGTATTTTGCACGTACATCGAGTTCAATGAGCGACTGGCCGGCAATACTTTCGTTTGCCTTAACTTCCATGATGGAATGTTCACCCGAAATCTCCAAATAGTCCAGAACACTATTTGACATCATGTTATTGGCGATCCGGATTCCCATATCACGTTCAGGGTGCACAACAAAGTCCGCACCGATTTTCAGCAATACTTTTTCATGGTAGTCGTTTTGCGCCTTCACTGTAATTTGCGGAACGCCGAGCTCTTTTAAAATAAGCGTCGTTAAAATACTCGACTGGATATCTTCTCCAATGGCTACAATGACATGTTCGAAATTCCATAAACCGAGTGATTTGATCGTTTCCTCTTCTGTCGTATCTGCTACTACAGCCTGTGTGGCAATCCGGGCATATTCATCGACACGTTCACTATCAGTATCAATGGCCATTACATTGGCCCCCTGTTTAACGAGTTCACGTACAATACTTCCTCCAAAACGACCAAGACCTATTACTACAAATTCTTTTTTCATACTATTCTCCTCCGAACATCCAGTTGCCACTAGTTTAACGCATACATTCAGTTATTGTCATTAAATTATGCGTTCTATTTTCTGTTGCAATAATTTCAATGCAAAATAGCCCGCCTTAAAAAAGCGCAATTGCTGCTGTTGATCAAATATATAGAATGCAGGTACAAATTTGTTTCCAAACCTGTCGCTTATTTTTAGTTCATTATCCAGATAAACAGGGTATATTATATCCAGTTGCTTTATTTTCTCTTTTACAAGGGTTTCCGAATAGTCCTCTTTCTCTCTGGGCATATGGATTGCGTGAACCGTTAACCGATCCCCGAATATACGTTCCAGTTCCTTCAAGTTCTTTATAGACTGGGCACATTCCGAACAGCTCATTGACCAAAAATACACCAATGTTGCTTTAGCACTTTCCTCGTAAGTATTTTTCCGATTTAATATTCTTGTCGCGCCACTTAACGATGGCATTAATGTGCGAATCCTCAATTATACTCACCTCGTTGTAACATATGTATTGACGGTTTTATCGGTACCACAAAAATTATCCCTTACGTATTTCCATACATATTTGGCTTAGACCCTTGAAAATACAGCGATATTATGTATAATTATTAATGCTTTCGTAAACTTAAAGTAATGTAAAAGTAAACTTCCTTACTCAAGGTTTATCAACAGTAAACTATTTGAGAACTAAAATAAAGGGTGTGACTATATGCAAATTGGTTCAAAAATTAAAGCCTTGCGCATAAAAAAGGGGTTAACCCAGGAAGAGCTCGGAGAACGTACCGATTTATCGAAGGGCTATATTTCTCAACTTGAGCGAGACTTAAATTCCCCTTCCATCGAAACATTGTTTAACTTACTGGAAGTTCTCGGGTGTACACCACGAGACTTTTTTGATGATACGCAAGAAAATGAAAAAATTGTTTTCACAAAAGATGATCAAACATGCTTTATTGATCAGGATAAAAAATATGAAATTGAATGGCTTATTCCTACTTCTAACGAGAAAGAAATGGAGCCTGTTTTCATTACATTGCAAAAAGATGCAGAATTTAAAGCATTTGAGCCGTCACTGGCAGAGACCTTCATCTATGTGCAAAATGGACGAATTCGAGTCGTTTTGGGCAATGATGAATACATAGCAAGTGAAGGTGATGCCGTATATTACGAAGCATCTTCCAACCATCAAATTTTCAATGCGCACAGTGGCATAACAAAATTGCTCCTTGTCGCGACACAATCATATTTATAAATTAGGAGGATGCAAAATGGATAACACAATTATTCGCTTTGAAAATGTCACAAAATCATATGATGACGGAACAGTAGTATTAAAAAATATTAACTTTGAATTGGAACGAGGCAAGTTCTACACATTACTCGGACCATCAGGGTGTGGGAAGACGACAATTTTACGTATTATCGCTGGGTTTACCGATGCTTCTACGGGGGATGTTTTCTTCAACGGAAAACGAATTAATGATGTGCCTGCAAATGAACGCCAAGTAAACACAGTATTTCAGGATTATGCGCTCTTCCCTCACTTGAATGTTTTTGAAAATGTAGCATTCGGCTTACGTATCAAAAAAGTGAAAGAAGCTGAAGTGAAGGAACGTGTGCAGGAAGCACTGAAGTTTGTTAACTTGGCAGGCTACGGCAGCCGCGAAATTTCGGAAATGTCTGGTGGTCAGCGTCAGCGTGTTGCGATTGCCCGTGCGATTGTAAATGATCCGGATGTAATTTTACTCGATGAGCCTTTATCTGCACTTGATTTAAAATTGCGTACAGAAATGCAGTATGAGCTTCGCGAACTGCAGCAGCGTCTTGGCAAAACATTTATATTTGTTACACATGACCAGGAAGAAGCGCTTGCGATGAGTGATGAAATATTTGTTCTTTCTCAAGGTGAAATTAAACAATCCGGTACACCTGTTGATATTTATGATGAGCCAATCAACCGTTTTGTTGCGGACTTTATCGGTGAATCCAATATTGTGGACGGAATCATGATTGAAGATTACCGTGTTAAATTTGCCGGAAAAGAGTTTGAATGTGTCGATGCAGGGATGAAGCCGAATGAAAAAATCGATATTGTCATTCGTCCTGAAGACTTGGAAATAACAACACCTGAAAACGGCAAGCTGATCGTAACAGTAGATACACAGTTATTCCGTGGCGTGCACTACGAATTATCGACATATGATAAAGACGGCAATGAATGGCTTGTCCATTCATTGAAAAAAGCGGAAGTTGGAGCGGAAATTGGGCTGGACTTTGATCCGGAAGCAATTCACGTAATGCGTTTAAACGAAACGGAAGAAGATTTTGATAAACGTCTGGAAGCGTATGGGGATGAAGAACATGAATAAAACAGCTAAAGGACCGTTAATCCCCTACGTATTTTGGATAATTTTATTCGTTATCGCACCAATTGCGTTAATCGTCTATTATTCTGTTCTTGATTTGAACGGGAACTTTACATTGGCCAACTATGCGAAGTTCTTTACACCGGTTTATTTGAAAATGACATTGAGCAGTTTCTGGTATGCGTTTTTAATTACATTATTCACATTATTATTTGCCTACCCTACTGCTTACTTACTGACAAAAACGAAGCATAAACAGCTATGGCTTATGCTGATTATTATCCCTTCTTGGATTAACCTGCTGTTAAAAACATACGCATTTATCGGCATTTTCGGTTTATACGGTCCGATCAATGCACTGATCGAAGTGTTTGGTTTTGATCCAAAGCAAATTTTATTTACAGACTTTAGTTTCGTATTTGTATCGGTCTATATTTTCATTCCGTTTATGATTATTCCGATTTTCAACTCATTGGATAAAATGAATCCTTCACTTATTTATGCTTCACGTGACTTAGGGGCAAATGCATGGACAACTTTCCGCCGTGTCATTTTCCCGCTGACAATCGACGGCGTAAAATCAGGTATTCAAGTAACGTTCATTCCGGCACTGTCACTGTTTATGATTACACGTTTAATCGCCGGAAACCAGGTCATTACTTTAGGGACGGCGATCGAGCAACAATTCCTCGTTTCTCAAAACTGGGGTATGGGTTCGACAATTGCCGTGTTCTTAATTTTATTCATGGTGCTCACAATGCTGTTCACGAAACAAAAATCTAAAGGAGGACGTGTCTGATGAAAAAGTTGTCCGCTATGTCGAAAGTATATTTACTTTTCGTATTCGCGATCCTTTACGCACCCATATTTTATTTAATTTTCTACTCCTTTAATAGTGGCGGCAGCATGAATAATTTCGAATCATTCACACTTGAGCACTATGCGGCTGTATTTGATGATTCACGATTAATTATTATTTTGCTGAATACAGTACTCGTTGCCCTTTTATCAGGTTTAATTGCAACGATTATCGGAACGCTCGGGGCAGTCGGTATTGTTTCATTGAAAGACAAAAAGATGCGCAATACGTTGCTTTCGTTAAATAATGTTTTGATTGTTTCACCTGACGTTGTCATCGGTGCAAGCTTCTTAATTTTATTTACGATGATCGGTGTAAAACTAGGATTCGCTTCTGTACTTGTATCGCATATTGCGTTCAGTGTACCGATCGTTGTACTCATGGTTTTACCTAAATTGCTTGAAATGAACACTTCCCTAATTGATGCTGCACGAGATTTAGGTGCAACTAAACGCGATGTATTAACACGTGTTATTTTACCGTATATTTCACCAGGGATTTTTGCCGGATTCTTTATGGCGTTGACTTATTCTCTAGATGATTTCGCGGTTACATTTTTCGTAACAGGAAATGGCTTCAGTACATTATCTGTAGAAATTTACTCAATGGCCCGTGCCGGCATTTCGTTAACAATCAATGCCATTTCCGGGTTAGTATTTGCGGTAACGGTATTAATAGTAATCGGTTACTACTTTATTAACAAACGTTCAAAATCAGTAGCAACGGGGGGACAACGATGAGAGAATTAGTACAAGCAACGGCTGCCATTGTCATTGTATGTGCCCTACTGTTTTTTACAGTTGACCGTATGCAATCAGCTGGTTCTGCAGGAAGTAAAGATACATTAACAGTTTATAACTGGGGTGAATATATCGACCCGGAATTGATCGATAAGTTTGAAGAAGAAACAGGAATTAAAGTAACATATGAAACATTTGATTCAAATGAAGCGATGTTGACGAAAGTACAGCAAGGCGGCTCTGCATATGATATTGCGGTCCCTTCTGAATATACAATCGAATCGATGAAGGAAGATGACCTGCTCATTCCGATTAATCACGATTTAGTGCCCAATCTGAAAAATATTAATGCAGACTTTATGGATCTGCCGTTCGATCCGGGCAATGAATACTCCATTCCTTATTTCTGGGGAACAGTTGGGGTTGTCTATAATCCGAATTTAATCGAAGACCATTTAACATTCGAAACTTGGGAAGACTTATGGGATCCTTCATTAAAACGAAAAGTATTTCTAGTTGATGGTTCACGTGAAGTAATTGGGATGGGACTGAACTCAATCGGCGAATCGCTTAATGTGAAAGATGAAGATTTATTGCGTGAAGCGACAGATCACTTAATTGAGCTTTCACCAAATATAAAAGCGATTATAGGCGATGAGATTACTCCGCTTATGATAAACAATGAAGCATCTGTAGCATTAACATTCTCCGGTCAGGCCGCAGATATGATGTGGGAAAATGAAGAATTGGAGTTTGCCGTACCGCAAGAAGGCTCTAACTTATGGTTTGATAATATGGTCATTCCAAAAACTTCACAAAATATTGAAGGTGCCCATAAATTTATCAACTTTATGCTTGATCCTGAAAATGCTGCGCAAAACGCGGACTATGTCGGCTATTCAACACCGAATGAAGCCGCATGGGAACTCATGGACGAAGAAGTTATTAACGACGAACGTTTCTATCCGTCACATGACCAACGTGAAACATTGGAAGTTTACGAAAACCTTGGCCTTGAATGGTTAGGTAAATATAACGAATACTTCCTTGAATTTAAGATGAGTTTGAGATAGAACAAAAGCGTGACCAAAATTTTTGGTCACGCTTTTTTATAGCTTATGTATGATACGCTTATCGATTTGATTGTTTCGTTCATCCCACATTGTATGAATTTCAAATGTCCCTGGCTCAAAGAATAAATCGAAGCGCACTTGAATGTCTTCCTGCATCGGGTAATTCTTGGCTTCGCTTATTTTTACCCACTCCAGCTCCCCTTCATTGCAGGAGCCTAAAACTTCGCCCGTAAAATGATCCGTCCAATAGTTATAAATAATAAAATGATCGTGCAGTTCCGGATTTGTATAATGGGAGATTCCTTTAAACGCTAAAGACTGTACATCCAGCCCCGTCTCTTCTTTTACTTCCCGGATTGCCCCTTCAGCAAAGCCTTCAGGAAAGTCCACTTTACCTCCCGGTGGAATATAGCCTTTGAAATGATCATGCTGGCGGTTGAGCAATAACACTCGATCCTCTTTTTGTATCATTACTACAGTCCAAAATTTATAATTCATCCATACCTCCCCTTTCACATGCCCCTAATTCCGGACATGATATATGGTATTACTGATTGAATATAGGTTTCCGGTTCAACTTCTTCACCGCTTCTTTTCCACTCCACAGAAGCTCCGTATATCCCCCAGCTCAACATGATTGCTGTAAGCTTTAATGCTTGCACATCTTCATTGGCACACTGTTTAAGGAGCATTTGATAAAAAATAATTTCAAGCTGTTCCCTGATAATTCGAGCAATCGTATCTTCATACCCCCGATGGCAGCGAGTAGATAGTGACATTTGGAAACCGGTAATCACTTTGAAAATACTGCTTAATACTTCTTCATTTAATTCACTGCTTTTGTACGTATCACAATCTAAATTAACTAACAGTACTTCTGATAATGATTTATCCAACAGATCATAAATATCTTCAAAATGATAATAGAAAGTGGCACGGTTAATCATAGCTTCAGCTGTAATATCCTTCACCGTTATATCCTTAAATTCCTTCTGACTTGAAAGTTCTATAAAAGCATCCATGATCAGTTTACGTGTACGGCGTATTCTAGGGTCTACTTTTACTTCCTTCATTGTTATCCCTCCTACTTTTTATACAGATTGCCGAATGTGTTGAATATACAACATATCTCCGGAACTATTGGTATTCAATGTATTGAGTATCTTTTACAATTCATTATAGAACAAAGATATCACTTGAGGGAGGAATAGACAGTGAAAAAAAATAATATGGTTTGCGATTTAGAGACAGGGGTTTGTGGTGTTGTCCAAGAAAATGAATTGGAACTAATTGATTTTAACAAAACAGAAAGATCCGTTGATCTTTATTATGTAACGGACCCTATTTGCTCACATTGCTGGGCAATTGAACCTGTAATCGGCCGTTTTGTGAAACAGTACGGGAAACATTTCAACTTCCATACAGTAATGGGCGGCTTACTGGAAAAATGGCATGATGGACCAATTGATCGTGCAAACGGTATATATAAGCCAGCTGACGTTGCAGGGCATTGGCGTGAAGTAGGCCAGTATTCAAGAATGCCGATTGATGGATCTTTAATGGTGGACAATCCTGTTCAATCATCCTATCCGCCATCTCATGTTTTTAAAATACTTCAGAAAAATTATAACGAGAAAATCGCATCTGAATATTTGCGTCGTGCAAGAGAAGCCCTTTTTGTATTTAACGAGAATATTTCTGAAAGGTCCGTTTTAGTGGAGCTTGTCAATCAGGTTGGCCTTGATGGTGAAATAATTGTAAGCGAAGCAGAGCAACCGATGGGACAACAATTATTAAATGAAGATTTTGACCTTGTTAAAACACTCGGTGTTAGAGGATTCCCAACGATCATCATAGTGAATAAGGAAAATAAAGGAGTTAAAATTGTTGGTGGTCAGCCATTACAGGCGTATATTGACGGCTTAAAACAAGTTATTAATACAGAAGAACTTCGACCAGCAGAACAGCCATCCTTACTAGCGTTTCTAGAAACAGAAAAAATGATATTTTCTAAAGAAATTGAAGTGATGTACGATTTAGATAAATCGGATGTTCATTCTTTTATTGAACAGCAACTTTCTGCAGATCAATACGAGTTAAAAGAAATTCTTGGCGAAACATATTTAGTTGCATCGAATAAATAAATTAATTCGGAATAGTGAACCCCCTGCACAAATGAATTATGTGCAGGGGGTTTACTCGTAATCATAAAATGGGAATTATATTCGGTATGAATAAATGCAATTTCAAAAATTTTAGAGTATGATATTCATTATAAATATATATTTCTATTATCGAATTATCTAAAAGGAAGGCTGGCATTATATGACAGAAAAATCCAATAAGTTAGCGCTTTATTTATTAATGTTTAATATGTTCATTACAATGGGCGGTATCGGGATTATTGTTCCTGTTATGCCTTCCTATTTACAAGTATTTGGTGTCGGTGGGCAGGTGCTGGGCTTCTTAGTTGCAGGCTTCGCACTCGCACAGTTCTTATTTTCTCCGATTGCAGGAGACTTATCCGACCGTCACGGACGAAAAATGTTTATTATTTGCGGGCTAATTGTCTATGGTTCTGCGCAAATATTATTCGGTCTCGCTTCGGAAGTATGGATATTGTTTTTAGCGAGATTTTTAAGCGGAACAGGTGCGGCATTTATTATGGCTCCGATAATGGCATTTGTAGCTGATATTACGACGTATGAAGAACGTGGAAAAGGGATGGGCATGATCGGTGCTGCGATGTCTTTAGGCTTTATGGTCGGTCCGGGTATCGGCGGATTTCTAGCTGAAGTCAACCTGACGTTTCCTTTCTATTTAGCGGGGATCGTAGCATATATTGCAGCCATTTTATCTGCCATCTACTTACCTAATATAAAAAATGTTCGTGAGGTTATCGCACCAAGGGAAAAATTGGCAAGGCAATTGGCCAAGTCCGTGAAGACATCTTATTTTGTCTTTTTAATCATCGTCTTTACATTCAGTTTTGGTATTTCCAATTTCCAAGCAACTTTAACACTTTATTTAGACCATAAATTCGGTTATTCTCCATCAGAAATCGCCATAATTTTAACAGTCGGAGGGTTTGCGGGGGTAGTGCTGCAAATGTTTGTCGTGAACAAATTGTTTAAACGCTTCGGGGAAATGAAGGTTATTTTAGTCAACTTATTGTTGGCGGCCGCAATGATGCTGCTCGTTATTTACATTAGTGGCTTCTTCATCATTTTAGTTGTCGCTACACTGTTCTCGATTGCCACAACATTTATACGTCCTGCAGTAAATACGCTCATTTCTAAGCTTGCTGGTAATGAGCAAGGCTTTGCTGCCGGTATGAACAACGCTTATATGAGTCTTGGTAATATGTTTGGTCCAGCACTTGCCGGTGTACTATTTGACTGGAACCCTGATTCGCCATACATTTTAGGTACTTGTGTACTTGTCGGCTGCTTCATGCTTGCCTATTCATGGACAGTCAAAAAAGCACCCCATTTAATGAAAGCTGCTTCTTAAAAATCAAAAAGAGGGTGGGACATAACCCAAAATTGCCATTTTTCTCTGAGAGAAAAATGGCAATTTTTTGATGAGCTTAAAAATTGATTTCCATTTCGGGACGCTTTCCGCGGGCGTGGCCTGAGCCTGTAGTCTCAGGCGTCACGCTATTCCCGCAGGAGTCGCCCTCCATTCCAATCAATTTTATAAAATATCCGTTCCTTAATAAAGATTATATACTTATTTAATGGAATTTCTACTTCTGTCCCAACCTCTTTTCATATGTTAAACAAGTTGGCGGATAAATTGTTCGACGAAGCGGCAATTAAGGGGAATGAGCGACTCATCCGGTGCCATTTTTGCATGGTGGAGGCCGTAGCTGGAATTGGCTCCTGTCCAGAACATAGCACCTGGCAAGTCCTTAATGAAATAGCCAAAATCTTCCCCTGTCATTGCAGCAGGACATTCATAAGCGGTTGTCCCGTCAAACTGTTCAGCAAACTCCAGAAGCGCATTGGCACGATTCGCATTATTATTTACCTCATAATACATCGAGCCGTAATCGATTGCGATAGCGCATTCAAATGCGGCTTCAATGCCTTTACAGATTGCTTCAATACGTCGTTTTACCTCTGCCATCGCCTGTGCATTCAACGTCCGAATGGTACCTTCAAGACGCGCATTTTCCGCGATGACATTTTGAACCGTACCGGAAGTCATTTTCCCGATTGTAATGACCGCACTATCCAATGGATCAACATTCCGGCTAATAATTGTTTGCAGCTGCATAACTAAATTGGCTGCTGCAATGGTCATATCTCTCGTTTTATGTGGATAGGCTGCATGTCCGCCAATCCCTTTCAAGTCAATAAACAGCTCGGAAGTATTGGCGAACAGCAGTCCTGGTCTCGTTGCGATCGTACCTACCGGATATTCCGGGGCAATATGCAATGCATAAATCTCATCTGCTACAAGATGTGGCTGTTCTTCTTTTAGCCATTCCAGCATCGGCTCTGCTCCACCCGGACCTTCTTCGGCTGGCTGAAAGTAGACAACGACATTGTGAACAGGCGGCTGTTTTGAAAACGTCTCGACAAGGCCAAGCGCAATGGCCATATGACAATCATGACCACAAGCGTGCATAAACCCGGCAACTTCCGATTCAAATGGGAGTTCCGTCTCTTCTTGTACAGGAAGCGCGTCTATATCTGTACGCCAACCGATCAACTTTGACGGATTCGTGCCTTTTATCAATACAACAATACCTGTTTTCCAAGTCGTTATTTGCAAATGCTGCTGATCAAGATTTGATATGAATTGGAGTAAATAGCTTTGTGTTTTAAATTCATTAAAGCCTACTTCAGGAATTTTATGTAGGTCTCGTCTTACTTCAATAAGATGCCTCATGTCGTTCCCGCCTTTTTATAGATTACGCAATGAATCGATAATTTCTGTTTTCGACTTTGTTTTTTCATCCAATACTTTAATTTGACGAGCTGGTACGCCTGCAACGACTGTATATGGCTCAACATCTTTAATAACGATTGCTCCGGCCGCTACTACCGCGCCTTTACCAATGCGAACACCTTCCAATACAACAGCATTTGCACCGATGACAACATCATCTTCCACAACAACCGGCAACGCACTCGGTGGTTCAACTACACCTGCAAGAACCGTCCCTGCACCAATATGGCAATTTTCTCCTACTGTTGCACGACCACCTAATACCGCGCCCATATCAATCATTGATTTTGCACCAATTTCAGCACCAATATTAATAATGGCACCCATCATAATGACTGCATTGTCACCGATTGTAACTTGATCACGGATAATCGCACCTGGCTCGATTCGCGCATTTACTTTTTTTGTATCCAAAAGCGGTACACCTGAATGACGGCGATCACTTTCTACTACATAGTCTTCAATAAGATCTGCATATTTTTTCAACGATGCTTCAATTTCCGACCATTCGCCAAACACTACCGCATTATTACCTTCACCAAACACTTTGCTTTCGGTACCAAATGATAAATCCGCAACACCAATTCCCTTTACATAAACTTTTACTGGTGTAACCTTTTTCGCTTCTGAAATAAAATCAATAATTTGCTGTGCATTTAACTTTTCCATATGACACCCCGCTGCGTGTTAGATTTTTTAACATGAATAATTGTACTAAATTTTCAGTAATATTAAAACTATTTTTTAGTTCGTTTCGCTTGAATAATCATACAGACAGCGTGCATGGTCCTGTACTAAATCGACAAAAGCCTCCACTTGGCGTAATTCGAATGTTGATTCATATCCGATCAGCCATGTATCCCGTGTTAGTCCATCGTCGTTTCCATTATTCGCCAATGGTATTTTATGAACATTTTCCTCACCGTTTAGCGTAATGGATGGTAAAATCGCATATCCGATACCATTTACCGCCATCTGCTTGCATGTCTCAATTTGATCCACAATAATTTGGTGTCTTGGATTGTAGTTAAAATGACGTTGCCACCACTGCTGAATTTCCTGATAATAATTCGAATCACTTTTAAATTGGATAAATGGACGGTCTGATGTCAATATATCTTCCATATCCTGAATTTCTTTATCAACTAAATACATTGTATCGCGGAACAAATGAATTTTCTTCCCCTTCCATTCTGCCTGCCCGCGGACGATGCCAATATGCGCTTCCCCATCATACAGGGCTTTAATGATTTCCGAGCTCCATCCAGTAATTAAAGATATTTTCGTATCCGGATATTTTGTTACATAGTCTTTTAATACTTTCGGAAGCCAATTTTGACCGACAATTGATGCACAGGCAATTTTCAATGTGCCGTGCACTTTTGTATTTAACGAATGAATCGTTTCAAAAATTTCTTCACGCTTCACAAGCAAATCGTTCGAATATTGAATGACCAGTTCACCCGCGGGAGTTGGTGTTAATCCTTTCTGGGAACGAATAAACAATTGTACGCCCCACTCTTTTTCGATTGATTGAAGTCGCTGTGACAGTGCCGGCTGCGTTAAAAAAAGGCGCTCTGCCGCTTTTCGCATATTTCCTTCCTCTGCCAACACTTTAATAATTTCTGCTTCTGTTATTGTCACTGACAATCCTCCCTTTCCGACCGAACGGTTAAAAAAACGACAAAATCCCTTTAGGACTTTGTCGACTTTTATTTTAAGCGTTGTGTTGGTAAATATATTTCTTTAATTGTTTTAAAATAATTCTTCGCGTCATAATACCGACAAATGTGCCTTCTTCATCGACTACACATAAAAAGGCATGGTTAATTACTAGATCGAGTGCACGTTGGAATGTATCCGTAATTTTTAAATATACAACTTCCTGATTCATGACCTCATCCACACGAATGTCTGCTAATCTATCATATTCAATTCGCTCTAAGCCTAAAATAGACTCCGTTATCATTTTGGTACTTAACAAACCTTTTAAACGATACTTGACATCAAGTACAGGAATAGAAGAATACCCCGTTTTTGTTAAAACTAATAATGCATGTTCAGCGTTATTTCCACTTTGTACATGGGCTACCTTCTCAGATGAAATAATAAAATCTTTTATAGGCATATCTAGTAAAGCTCTGTTGTTCGTTGAAATCATGACATTCTACTCCTTTATCCCGCTAATAACGGGCAGCACCATACAAAAAAAGCCGAAACTTACTGCCGTTATTCTTTGCTCTGTCATTCGACAAAACAGTTTCTCTAATCTCTATAATACCATATCGAGCATTTTTCTGACTATGAAAGGCGCCTATGATTGCAAAAGAAAAAGCATAATAAGACGAGAAAATTCGTCCCATTATGCATTAATTTCAGTAACCCCTTGCCCAATAATAAAAAATTATGATACCCGTAAATGTGCCAAAAACTGCATACGATAAAATGATCGGATTAAGAAGGAAAGGATGCTCCTGAATTTCTTCAGGCACTTCCGAATCACGTTCCTGACCGCTGTCCTCTATATTATGTCCAACACGTACCGTTAGATAATAACCTATAAAACATAGTAGGATGACAACAAAAATTGTTGGATAAAGCCAAATTCCGATTGCAATCGCCTCCTTTAAACAGTTAGCGATAGTATGCAGCAATAATTTGGAATTTATTCTTTTTTGATATCATTTGACAAAGTTAGAACGGATGCTGATTTAGCCATTGTCCGCCATCTAAGGTAATACATTCCCCGTTTAAATAGCTAGCCTTATCCGATAGCATAAATGCAGCTAGATCAGCTATTTCCTCAGGTGTGCCAAGACGCTTTAACGGAACAGAATCCAATGTGCGTTTCGCTTGTTCTTCTGATTCCCATAGTTTGTCTGCTCCGCCTGTACGCTCAATTGGCCCTGGTGCAACGGCATTTACGCGAATGCCATATTGACCGCCCCATTCAACCGCAAGCGAACGTGTCAACGAGAGCACGCCGGCTTTCGCAGCAGCTGAATGAATGACACCTGCTCCTGCGCCCCAAGCGTATGTAGCTACCATATTGATAATCGAACCTTTTATGCCGTTTTCTATCCAATAGCGACCAATTGCAGAAGTACAATAAAATGTTCCATTCAATACAATATCAATAACGGCCTTCCATCCATTCGGCGACAATTTTTCTGCATGCACTAAAAAGTTCCCTGCCGCATTGTTCACTAAGCCATCTACTTGACCAAATTTTTCAGCTGCATATGCAACCATTGCCTGAGCATGTTCCGGTTCGCGGACATCCATTTGAAATGTTTCGATTGAAGACCCAAATTCCTCGATTTCCTTCTTTGCATTGGCCAAACGCTCTAAGTCACGCCCGGTAATGACAACATTTGCTCCTTCTTTCACGAACTGCTTTGCCATACCAAGCCCCATCCCGCTAGAGCCGCCTGTAATAATAATCGTTTTGCCTTGTAACATTCCATACATCCCCTTTGCATATAAAATGAACAGCCATTCATAAATAGAGTTTACTATAACAGGAGGGAAATAAATACTAAAATATAAAATATTTCTCACTTACACGGAATTTCAACTGATTTTATAGTGTTTTTTCTTTTTCAAAGGGAATGGAGTGAGCGATAATCACAGTTCTTTATTCTAATATCCTACACAATTGTTCTAATAAAATCCGACAGTCCCTAGCCAAGCTCTAGGCAAAATTAAAAAGCTATGAACATTTCGTCCATAGCTTTAATTTTTCTACTATTCTTCAATAATCGGACCGAGTGATTCAGCTAAAAAGATTTCCTGACTGTTGATTCGAAGATCACTTTGATGGCCTTCTTTATAGTGGTATTTTCCATTGGAATCCTGAATGCGCACTTTTTGATTATCTTTAATTTGGAGCAGCATAATACGCTTGATCCGGTATTTTATTTCCGGTGAATAAATGGGAAATAGTATCTCCACACGTTTAATCATATTCCGGGTCATCATATCTGCAGAAGATAAGTATAGATTATCCTCCCCGTTATGATGGAACCAGAAAATCCGGGAATGCTCCAGGAAACGGCCAACAATGCTCAAAACAGTTATATTTTCTGAAATCCCCGGGATGCCTGGACGCAGACAGCAAATACCACGAATAATCAGCTCGATTTTAACCCCTGCAATCGACGCTTCATACAGTTTCATCATTAATTCCTTGTCGGTTAAGGAATTCATTTTTGCCCGGATAAACCCGTTTCCATATTTTTTATGTAACGCAATTTCCTTATCGATTAAATCTAGGAATTCATCCCGAATATCAAAAGGCGCGACTACAATATGATGAAATTCAGGTTTTTCAGTATAACCGCTTAAATAATTAAAGAAGTTTGTCGCATCAATTCCGAATTCCTTATGCGATGTAATAATCCCCATATCCGTATAAATCTTTGCCGTAGCATCATTGTAATTGCCCGTCCCCAAATGAACAAAGCGTTCAATTTTCCCATTGCGTCGGCGCACAACTAGTGTAATTTTCGAATGGGTTTTTAAATTATTCATCCCATAAATGACGAGGCAACCTGCTTGTTCAAGCTGTTTCGCCCAATGCACATTATTTTCCTCATCAAAGCGTGCTTTTAACTCTACTAAAACCGTCACCTGTTTCCCATTCTCCGCCGCCTGCTTTAAAGCTTGAATAATCGGCGAATTTCCGCTTACCCTGTATAGCGTTTGCTTAATGGCCAAAACGCTCGGATCTTCTGCTGCTTCTGCAATAAAATCAACAATCGGTCCAAATGATTCGTAAGGATGATGGACAAATATATCTTGGGTTAACGCTTTTTCAAAAATATTTTCATCCGACTGTAAATCATGAGGCGGCTGCGGAATAAAACTTTCATATTCCAAATGTTCCCGCCCTACGGAAATCTCTTTGACAAAACCGAACATTGCCGTTAAGTCGAGCGGGCCATCAATTTTGAAAACATCGGACTCTCCCAGTTCAAATTCATTTAGTAAATAATCCAGCACGTCGTCATTCATCTCACCGTCTCGCACTTCCAAACGTGAACCGACGCCCCATTTGCGCTTTTTCAGCTCCTTTTCAATTTCAACTAACAGGTCTTGGGCACCTTCCTCATGAATGGTCAAATCTGCATTTCTCGTTAACCGGAAAGCTTGTGTCGATTTCACTTTATAACCTAAAAATAAACGGTCGATATTACTTGAAATGACATCTTCCAATAATACAAACAACGTTTCCTTGCTTTTTGATGGTATTTTAATAAAACGATTCAATACAGAAGGCACTTGAACAATTGCGACCTTATCCATAGTATTTTCTAAATCCTCATTGCTGTTTTCCAGCATGACAAATAAATTGAGTGTACGGCCTAATAATGTAGGAAACGGACGGTAGGCATCGACCGCAACAGGTGTAAGGACAGGAAAAATCGTTTCTTCAAAAAATTCGTTAATATAACTTTTTTCTTGCTCATTCAGCATTTTCAAATCAAGTATATGCACGCTTTCTTTCGGTAAAAGTTCATGCACTAAATGGCGATATACTTCTGTTTGGCGTCTTACTAATGCTTGAGTACGTTCAGCAATTTTAGCAAGCTGCTCTTTCGGTGTTAAACCCGATTTATTTTCGGGTTTATGATAGCCAGCACGAATTTGGTCTTGCAAACCCGCAACCCGGACCATAAAAAATTCATCCAAATTGGAACTGAATATTGCCAAAAATTTCATCCGTTCCAACAATGGGTTATTTGTATCTTCCGCTTCTTCCAATACCCGTTCATTAAAAGCGAGCCAGCTCAGTTCACGGTTATTGTAGTACTGGGGCTTTGCGATTTCCTCAAGCAGCTCGTTGCTGTAACTTATACTATTTTCGAATTCCTCATGTTCCGGATCAAAAAACGGATCCTTTTCCATATTCATTGTCATATCAACCCTGCCTTTCTTCGTTGAACTTAAGTTTTACCTCGCCTTTGAAAACACGTTCAATATGCTTTTTTTGTTTTTCTGCCTGAGCCAGTTCCGCTATTGCCCGTTCAGAAGTCAGTACTTCTATTTGAAAATGATTGTTTACTTTTTCAAGCGCAATATTTTTTACAACATTGCGCTTTGTCATATTTAAGGCGTAAACAAATTTTAAAATTGCGCCAAAATCACGCAGCTTTTTGAATTCTTCTTTTGAAATCCATGAATCGAATGGTCGTGCGAAACGCAAAAAGTAGTCACGATTTTTATACGATGCCAGCAGTGCCAGTTTAACCCGGTCAATATGGGACAAGCCCGGTATTGATTGATTGGAAATTAAATAAAATGTATGCTGGCTGGAGGAATCCAGCTCAATATATTCTCCGATTCCATAAACTTTTGCGGCTTTCTTTAATAGCTGTAAATCTACTTCACTATATTCAAATAGCTTTAAATTAATGCAGCCCCGGTATAGCTGCTCTGTCAAAGATTCAAGTGTTTGTACTTCTTCCTCCGTACGTCCGTAAGCTAATGCAAGCTGCCGGCCACTTTCTTCAAAAACATTGTATTTATCATAGGCCTGGGGATTCCCTTGTAAGACACGGCTAATAATGAGCCCTTCCCGCAACCCTTTTTTACTGACCTGGAAAGAATTCGAATTTACAGTAGACAGAAGCGCCATAAATACTTCCAATGCCGGAACGATAATATCTGCCCGGTCTGACGAAAGACCATCTAGCTGCCTCAAACTGTCGTACGAAAATTCCGTCAAATAGTCGCGCAGTTGTTGTAAGTCGCTCACAGTCATTTCGTATTGATGAACACCCGATAGCGGATAGCCTACTTTTTGCTGATGAACTTGGGCGATATTGCGTGCACTTCCTCCAATTGCAATAACCGGTAATCCTACATCAACTATCCATTTTAGTGAGGAAAATTGTTCCTTTACAAACGTACGCAGCTTTTCACGTTCGATTTTATCAATAATCGGACCGCTTACAAACTTTTGCTTTAAGGAAACCGTACCGAATGGAAAACTGATTGTTTTTTGGAGTTTTTTATTGATGAATAATGTAATTTCAGTTGAACCACCGCCAATATCTATCGTTACTGCAGACGGGGTATCCATTGAATGGGCTACTGCAACAAAGCCGTAGTATGCCTCTTCTTCTTCCGTTAAAATATCAATCAGAATACCTGTTTCTTCTTTCATACGAGCGATGATTTTATCATTATTGATCGCTTGTCGTACGGCAGCAGTTGCGGCCGCTTTTACGTCTGTTACATGATAGTCCGCCAATATTAAGCGGAACGATCTTAACGTCTCACCAAGTAGCTGAATGCCCTCTTCGGACATTTCTCCGTTTGGCAATAAGTATGTGCGCAGGCGTGCAACGGTTTTAATATTTCCAAATTCCTTTAGCCCTTCGTTTTTATTATAGGAATATAGTACAAGTCGAATCGTGTTAGAACCAATATCAATGATGGCTGTCTTAATTTTTTTCATAATACGCTTCACTTCCTTCTGAATACCTGTGTATTCGATTACACTCTTTTAAGCGCCTTCAAGAAAATTTGCATAATACATCATTTCATTTTCAATTTACAAAAAAGCCGGAATTACTTTTTCAAGTATCCGGCTTTCCCATTATTCTATACAATTTAAAACGATGCATCAATTATTAGATAAGTTTTTTTACAGAATCAACTTATCCATCTGTAAAATTAATTCCGCAATTTCAGGTTTCGAAATTTGCTCTTCCGCTCCTACCTGTTCACCTTTATGACGTAAATCTTCGGTAATTAGACTTGAGAAAATAATGACCGGAAGTTTTTTAAGATCAGGATGTGATTTAATTTTCTTAGTTAAGTGATGACCGTCCATTTGGGGCATTTCAATATCTGTAATCACGAGCTGTACATGGTTTTCGATCTGTTTATCTGCTTTAGCCAGCGCTTCCAGATAATCGTATGCATCACGGCCGTTTTCAAAAAACTCCGTATTTGCATAGCCTGCTTCATTCATCGTATCGAATAACAGTTTGCGCAATAATGGCGAATCTTCCGCAATAATTACTTTTTTTTCGGTACGTTCACGCTTGCCAAGCTTTTTAACATCGTCCACACTTATGCTGGATTCAGGATTAATGTCAACCATGATTCGTTCAAAGTCCAGTAGTAGAATCATTTCATCTTGAGACTTGATGACGCCAATCACCTGAGATGATCCGCCTTGATACATATCTGAAGGTTTTTCAATCTGATCCCAGGAAATACGGTGAATTTGTGTAACATTATCCACATGGAATACAACACGTTGCTTATTAAATTCTGCCACGATGTATTTTTGCTGTGGGTTTCGGTTTTCTGTAGGGATCCCTAATACTTTTAACATATCTACAACCGGCAATACTTCCCCACGTAATTGAATAATACCTTCAACATGGGGATGTACATGTGGAATAAATGTCACTGGTATTGGCTGAATAATCTCTTTTACTTTAATTACATTTATACCGAACTTATTATTCGCAACCTCAAATTCAACAATCTCAAGCTCATTTGTTCCACTTTCTAGTAAAATTCCTTTCTGATTTTCCACTACTTGTCTCTCCTTCCAAACTGCCACGCTTACAATAATCCCATTGTATCATAAGAACTATTTAACTACTATCTATTATTGTGCCCTTTGTACTTATTCATAACACTTGATTAATGCTTGTGTCCCATTGTCCCCATAGCCTTCTGCAAGTAACTGATCGTACATAGATTTCGCTAAAGTTAAGCCTGGTAATTGGAGATTCATACGCTCTGCTTCATCAAGCGCAATCTTTATATCTTTAATAATATGTTTAATGTAAAAGCCAGGCTCCAGATTCCCCTTCAACATACGTGGAGCAAGATTGGATAGCGACCAGGACCCTGCTGCCCCTGCTGTAATCGAACGAAGAACTTCCTCCATCGTCAACCCAGCTTTTAAACCATAAGCCATCGATTCGCAAACACCGATCATGCCGGATGCGATCGCAATCTGATTGCACATTTTCGTATGTTGCCCGCTGCCTGCAACACCTTGGTAAACAATATTTTGTCCAAACAGTTCGAAAATGGGATGCAGTTTTTCAAATACATCTTTATCGCCGCCAATCATAAGCGATAATGTACCATTTTTTGCACCAATATCTCCACCAGATACAGGTGCATCAAGACTATGCAAACCACGTTCCCTTGCTTCATGATAAAGCTTTTTCGCAAGCGTCGGTTCAGATGTCGTCATATCGATGACAATTGCACCTTCTTTCGCAGCAGAAAAAATACCTTTCTCACCAATGTAAACTTCTTCAACATCTTTTGGGTAGCCAACCATTGTAAAGATAATCTCCTGCTCTTTACTTGCTTCTGCTGGTGTTTCCGCCCATTTCGCGCCTGCAGAAATAAGATCTGCCGCTTTGCTTTTAGTTCTTGTATAAATTGTTACATCATGTCCGGCATTCAGCAAATGCATAACAATGCTTGCTCCCATTACACCTGTACCGATAAACCCTATTTTTTTTGATTCCATATGTATGCCCCTTTAGTATTTTCTTTTATTTTAACAAACTCAGGGAGAACTTCAATGTCAGTGTTTTTTAATAATTCTAAAAATAATACCCTCACTAGGATAGTTTCCAATATGCTTATCCCATAGGAGTGGCCTCTCCTTAAAGAACGATCTTCTAAAGATTTATTTTATTAGTTGGATTTAAGAAAATGAATGAATAAATTAAAATTTCCTGCATATATAAAAAAAGAGAGCAGTAGCGTTGGTCCGCTTCTACTCTAAAGGGGGAAATGAGAATGTTGCTGTGTTCAAAATTACTCTTCCCTTCTCATCACTGTTTTAAACATAAAATTTATAATTTTTTTCAATTTAATGTTTAAATAACAGATGTGCACTTCTCGATTGATTAAAAGCATTCATTAGATTGTCTACTTGGACGCTTAGCTGTATCGTTTTAGCACTTCGTAAACCATTTTCTAAACCTGATTGAATCATTTGTTTGCGCTTTTCTTCAATTTCCAATAGTAGTGCCTCATTCGAGATAGGTCTACCCAAACTGTTTCCTCCTTTTTTAGCCATTTACCATTATTATACCCATTTTGTAATTTTCTTACAAAAAATTCATCATTCAAAATTCGACAATAATTACGCTCTTGAATTTTCCGAAAATGTATACACTACATCCCCACCTTGTTTTGCCTCACCACGGAAGTTTTTAAATTGTTCATCCTTAATAAGGTGTTCACGAAACTGAAGAAATTCCTCTTTCTTTATAATCACAGATTGTAATTCGCCATTGCGCAATTGATCGAGAACGGTTTTATAGTCTGTCATATGTAACCCTCTTTCCATTTTTATATGTATAAATCCAATATATCAGACTATTAATTGAAAAGGAAAATTAAATATATTCCAAATATATCCTAGTAAATTAATAAAATTATTCAAACTAATTGAATTTTGTAGTATAATTTCAAGCAAACTGTTAATTAGTAGTCGATGAAGGGACTGACTGTGTATGAAAATTGCGGAAGTTGGAAATATAATCGAGTTTAAAGACGGCTTAAAAGGAGTCGTTGAAAAAGTGAATGAGAATTCCGTTATCGTTGATATAACGATTATGGATAATTTTCATGATTTAGAAATGGAAGAAAAAACAGTTGTTAATCACAAACGGTATAAAATATTAGCTAATAACGAATAATTTAATGCAAATTACCCTTTTTAACATTGAGATGATGATAAAAAGGGTAATTTTTGTTACGATACGTAAGGGGAGGTTGAAGCTATTGAAAAACAAAAAACAAATCATTACACTCCTTCTGGCATTAGTTTTTATTTTCAGCATGATGTTTTTTACATTTTATGAAAAGACGATATTCTGGTATTTATATGCCTTTACCTTACTAGTTGGAATTGCCATCAGCTTAGTGGCAGGTAAATTTGAAGACCGTATTCCGACATGGCAATATTTGATATACGGAATTGGGTACGGGACAATTACGTATGGAATTGTAAAACTCGGTTATATGATAATGCCTTATCTCGATAAAAACGCATCAAAGGATATATCGAAATTTTTAGATGTATATGGTCCACAGAATATTTTCCATTATTTAATGCTCATTTTTATCGTAGTTGTAGGAGAAGAAATGTTTTGGCGAGGCTATGTTCAGCAGCAGTTAAAACAATACACAACGCCTTTCTGGGCTGTCGTAATCACTTCTATGCTATTTTCACTGTCTCTAGCAATTAGCGGGTTCCTGCCAGGTGCACTTGCAGCTATTATCGCTGGTTTGCTTTGGGGAGCGTTATATGAATGGAAAAAAAGTTTACCGTTAATTATCGTTACCCATATTGTCTTTGTTTTACTATTATTTTTAGTTTTACCATTATTCTGATACAATTAAAGCAGAAACTTATCTTTCTAAATTTTCGTCTATACATGTTAAAGGGGGATCCATATGAAGAAAACAATTTATCAAGTCGGTGCCGTAGTTATTTTATCTGCATTTTTAGCAGCTTGTAATACGGATACGGACGAGCCTACAACAACAAACGCAGCAAAAGAAGAGCCTACTGAAACAGAAGAAGTGCAAAATGAGGAAGAACAAGAAACAAACGAAACGAGCGAGACAAGCGAGGCCGATGAATCTTCTTCAGCTCAGCAAGAGGAAACTACTGAGTCATCAGAAGAAACAAAAACTGAACAAGAAGATAAAAGTGATACTACTACATTGACATACATTTCAAATGGCCAGGCGTTTGAAGAAAAAGTAGTAACTTCAAAAAGTGATGAAATGAATTATACGATTCAACATTTAGAAAACTATACACTGACTTCAGAAGAACCAGGTGTCGACAGTTTATTAAATAATGCTGATGAAGCAACGTCAATGCAGATTGAAGTTGTAAAAAAAGAAGATGTAACTTTTGATCAGTTAAAAGAATCTGCAAAGGAAACAATTTCTGCCATTGCTCCTGAGAACACGAAAGATCTGGATTTAGCTTCAACTTTGTCAGAGCGTGAGGAAATTTTAAATATTGTTGGATATGAAGCTTTATTAGAAGATGAAAAGGTTGTAAAAGTTGTAATTGAGCGCGAAAACCTGTTTGTTACGTTAACAATTTACGATAATGTCCAAGCAGACTTAACAGATGCCTTTTTACAAATGGGCTTAACAATTCAATAATGAGCAAAAAGGACGCCCGTAAATTTTGGGCGTCCTTTTCTTGATTAATAGGATAAATCTTTAATAGATAATCCTAATTTTTTTAATAACTCTATTGCTGTCTGTTTTTCTTCGGCTGATAATGCTCCTAAAAGTTCATGAATTTTCTGTTCATGCTCTGGAAACAGCTTGTCCATAAATTCGGAACCAAGATCGGTAATTTCCGCATATGTGACACGACGATCGGTTGGGCACGAAACACGCGCTAAAAAATTCCGTTTTTCCAACTTATCAACTACGTAAGTAATTGATCCGCTTGCTAACAGAATTTTGTTCCCGATTTGCTGCAGTGGCTGGCGACCTTTATGATATAAAAGCTCTAAAACTGCGAATTCTGTGGGATTCAAACCATTTGTTTGTATAAATTGATTCGTAGCTTCACTTATCGCTTTATGTGCTCTTGATAAAACGATAAATAATTTCAACGATTGCTTTACTTCCTCTGAAGCCATAAAAACCATCCTCTATTTTAAATAATCAATTACGCTATGCGCAATTGCGTAGGATTTAAGGAGGCCCACAAGACGGGACAGACTTCTGTTGTCCATAATGGAACACTTTAAGCTAACTTCCTCTTTAAATCCTCTTTAGTAATCTGTGACATCTGCAAGAAGCTTGGCTCACACGAGATTAAATACTCATTCATTACTTCATGGAAGCGGTGCTCTTACACTGATTTGCTAAGATCTCAGCTAGTGTTTGCTAAATCTGCTTAATGAAGATGTACATATTATAGCGATGGATTGGAAGTTTTGTCAAAATCACTTCGAAATTGCCGCCATTCTTGCAACTCTCATTGAATAAGAAGGAGAAGAATTTAAATATTCAATTTCATTTCTTAAATCAAAATCAATTAAAAACTTAGATCCTTCACCTTGCTCACTTTCAATGTGGAGAGTCCCATTATGTTCTTTAATGACAGATTGTACAAGCAATAATCCCAGTCCAGATCCTGTTTCTTTCGTTGTATAAAAAGGGTTTAACGCATTTTCAATATCAACTGCATTCATCCCTTTTCCACTATCCTGAACTGAAAGCTGCAGCGTATTTTTGCCGCGGTAGAGTAAACGTACCACAATGTAATTATTCGTATCCATGGCTTCGATAGCATTTTTCAGCAAGTTAATGATCATTTGCATCAGGCGATTGTAGTCCCCATTAATTCTGTATTCTACTTGTTCGTCAAATTCAAACAAAATCATCGCATTTGTTTTCATTGCGAGAGGCTGCATACGCTGAATTGACTGGTCTACAACATCCTTCAAATCAAGCATGTTAAATACTTGTTTCTTTGGTTTTGAAATGTTCAGAAGGTCTCCAAGCAAATCATCCATACGTTTCAACTCAGATTCCAGAATTTTGAAGTAAGGATATTCCTGCTCATTTAAGCTGCTTTTAATCATCTGAATAAAGCCTTGGATCGATGTCATAGGATTGCGTATTTCATGGGCAATCGACGCAATATTTTGACCAATAAACGACAGAGATTGCTGATGCTCAATCCTTTTTAACAACATCATCTCTTCCGTCTGATCAATAATCGTTGTTACTAATATCCCTAAATTTTCATCTACTTTACTAATGAAGTTTAAATAGACCGGAGTGCCATCTCCGTTTTCTCTTTTAACAAAAATACTCGCCATTTCCCGATTTGAAATTTTTTTATAATATTGGATGATAACTTCTGAATCGTACTGGCAATCTTCAAAAAGATAATCATAGCTTCTATTTTCTATTTGAGCGGCTTTTCGATCAAGTAAATGTAATGCCATTGCATTGCCGGATAATATTTTCCCGTTCAACGTTGTTAATATTACCCCTTGTGCCATTCCATCAATTAAATTCTGAAACATAAGTGTTTTGCTTTTTTCTTCGAATGAAATAACATTGGATGGGTTAACTTGTATTCTAGTAAAGATCAGTTGTTTATGTTCAAGAAAATGCCCCCAAACCTGGACCGGTATTTTCTGATGATATTTATTAATTAATACAAATGTAGTAGTAGATGGTGATTTTTCATTAACGGAATGGATAAATCTCTCCCACTCACCACTAAGTTTGTCCGTACTTTCCCAAAAACATTTAGGTAAATGGGTTGACTGTAATATTTCCTCTGCTTTACTATTCATAAATTCAATCTTACCTTGGCGGTTTAATATAATAATTTGTTCATTGGATTGCTGAAAGAGATCTTCTAACATAAAATTCAATTGACCTTCCACTACAATTACAACCCCCCATTTTTAGATATTATAGAATTTTCAGAATTGTATACTTATGGTATATTATTTCACATTACTATTTGGAATAAAATGGGCAAATTCTCCCATATTGTTTGTATCTGTTTACACTGCTACAATATACTTTATGAAGAGGAGAATAAAATTATGAAAATTATATTAAGTACACTCAATGCAAAATATATTCATACTAATTTAGCGATCCGCTATTTAAAAGCAGCAGCACTACCTGAATTCGACTGTGAGCTAGCTGAATATACTATTAAAGACCCCGCTTTCAACATTGTATCAGACCTTTTCCAAAAGAAACCGGATGTTGTCGGATTCAGCTGTTATATTTGGAATATTAATGAGACGATTGCGGTAATTCGTATGCTAAAAACGGTATTGCCTAATGTCAAAATTGTATTAGGCGGTCCGGAAGTTTCCTATGATGTCCATGAATGGATTCGTAAACATGAAGAAATCGACTTCATTATTATGGGTGAAGGTGAAGTTTCATTTAAAGAAATGCTTCGCTACTTCAATGGTGAGACCCCACTCGAAAAGGTGCCGGGTATTTGCTATTTAGAAGAAGGAAAATTGAAAATTCATGCACAGCCACCGAAAATCGATTTGCGAGAAATTGCTACCCCTTTCCGATTTGAAGAAGATTTACCTCATCTAGGTAAACGGATTCAATATATTGAAACAAGCCGCGGCTGTCCTTTCAGCTGTCAATTCTGCTTATCTTCTATAGAAGTAGGAGTTCGTTATTTCAATCGAGAGAAGATTAAAGAAGATATTCGTTACTTAATGAATAACGGGGCAAAAACGATTAAATTCGTAGACCGTACCTTTAATATTAGCCGCAGCTATGCGATGGAAATGTTCCAATTTTTAATTGATGAACATCAGCCAGGTGTCGTATTCCAGTTTGAAATTACAGCGGACATTATGCGTCCTGAGGTCATCCAATTTTTAAATGACAACGCACCGAAAGGGCTGTTCCGTTTTGAAATCGGTGTCCAGTCAACTAATGACCTAACAAACGATCTTGTAAAGCGTCGTCAAAACTTCGAAAAACTAACTCGTACTGTCACAATGGTAAAAGAAGGCGGAAAAATTGACCAGCACCTGGATTTAATTGCCGGATTGCCTGAAGAGGATTATGCGTCTTTCCGCAAAACATTCAATGATGTATTTGCGATGCGTCCAGAAGAGCTGCAGCTTGGCTTCCTGAAACTGCTGCGCGGGACAGGCTTACGATTGGAAGCAGAAAAGTACGGCTACACATATGTTGATATTTCGCCATATGAAATTTTTTCAAATAATGTATTAACATTCGATGATATTGTTCGTATTAAACATGCGGAAGACGTACTGGAAAAGTATTGGAATGCTCATCGTATGGACAATACGATTGAATATTTAGTAACAAAAGTATTTGAAACGCCATTCGATTTCTTCCAAAGTTTCGGCACATACTGGGAAACAAAAGGCTGGTCACGTATTGGACATCAGCTTGAAGATTTATTCCGCCGTTTACTTGAGTTCCTTCAAACAGTCGAGCATGCTGACTTAGAAGTGATTACAAGCTTAATGAAGTACGATTTCCTGCAAGGTCAGCAGTTCCAGCCGCGTAAACTTTGGTGGGATGACCGTCTTTCTGATGAAGAGATGAAAGATGTCTATGCCCGTATTAAAGAAGGCCCTTCCCTTGTAGGTGAGGAATTTGAAGCAATGCAGATTACTGAACGCGAATTATTCAAGCATTCATTAATTATTCCGTTCCACATCGATTTAGAAAATTACGAAGTCGGTGCACCAGAAAAGAAAACAGGCTATTTATTCATATACTTCCGCAATGGACAACAGCCTTACTTCAACACATTCAATTAATTCAAAAACGCTGCAAACTCTTAATATGGAGTGTGCAGCGTTTTTTACAAACTGAAAAATTTATCGATTATTTGATTTAGAATCATCCGATTGTTTCTTTTGAGGTCCATTTTTATATTGCTCTTCCGTTAAATCATTGTCTTCACGAAGATCCAGATCATCCGGGTTTAATTCCGGTCCAACCTCTTCTTTCATATTTTGTCGGTCATTCCCTTTCTTCTTTTCCATAACGATCACCTCCATTCAATAAATTAACCAATTGGCTATAATCTTATTCTGCCGATTGCAGTCGGCCTACTCGTTTTATACCCCAAAAAAGAGGGCATAATTCAACTAATAGAAAGGAGTGCTATTTTTGAAATTTTTATTGGTTATTTCAACCATTGTTGTTCCGCTTATTATGGTCCTTCTAAGAAAGAAAATCAGCAAGTCAGCCGTTATTTTTAATATATTGGCTGTTATTTTTGTCATCATTTTCGGCAGTATTGCATCTACTTCAATTTATCAGATTATTATTGACGATGCTGTCTTTATGACAAAAATCCATGGTCTTTTTTTAAATGAACTCTTCTTAATTTCCGGCGCATATATCGGAGTATTTACTATTTACAGACTTATGATTCTCACATTGCATGAAAAATAGTTATGTTATAAATACATTAAAGAACGCCCATTCCCTATAAGGAATGGACGTTTTTACGCATTGCCCGATTTTCCTTTAATTACCATTATTACTCCGCAAGAATAAGCAATTTTAATATTTCTAACTCACTATTATTTAAAAAATACATATTATGCAATTAGAGCCATTCTTTTTTAGTAAGGAGGATATTATTAGTGAATGCCAATAAAAAAGAACAGTCCCCAGACTCTCAAGATATTCAAATTGCCAGGCTTGCTTTTATTGGTGCATCCATCGCTACATTAGGTGATGGTATAGCTGCGATTGCTGCTGGTCTAGCGTTGGAGGCATTAGAAAACTCAAGTAACCAAGGCACTCAAAGATCCGATTCATCCCCACAGTCAAAAGACATGCAAAAACAGCTTGACTATTTAATTAATGAATTGAAACAGATTAAAAAAATGATGAAATAAGTTTATTAGTTTTGATTAGAGACAAGTAGATACACTACGAATTTTTATGCCTAAAACTTCAAGCAAAGTTTTGTTCTTATTTTAATCGAATATATTGGCTAAAAAGGAGTGTATTTTTGCATAACTCTGGTCTGCTTTTCCTTAAAGCAATCAATGGTGAATTCACGGCAATCCATTTTTATGAGCACTTAGCTAAACTCGCACCAACTCAAGAAATTCAAAATAGAATTCTTGAAATTCGAAATGATGAAATGAGACACTTTCAAAGCTTTTCTAATTCCTACTTCTCCATTACCGGCCATTATCCAACGCCTCAAATTACAGAAGAAATGCCAAATAACTTTAAACAAGGTGTATTAGGTGCATTTAAAGATGAGCAAGAAGCTGTTGAATTTTACCATTTTGCTTCAAGACAAGCTGGAAATCCTATATAGCACATCAATTTCAATCCAATGCATCAGATGAACAAAATCACGCAGTCTGGTCTCCCCGATTCTTGTGCCAATCGCAGTAAAGGGTAAAATTCGTATCTAGCGAATCCATTAAAAATTCGTTGGTTAACATTTCCGAGAAGGTGTTTGACGCTGTATGAATTATTCACTCAACTTTTTAACCTAATATAAAATAAATTTATTACTATACTATGTATGGCAAAAAAGCCCATTACTTTTTAAAGGTAATGGGTTTTAATGTATTTATGTGATTTAGTTTGTGCAAAAAGGGACAATAAAAAGAATCATTTATACACTCATTCTATACTCGAGAATTTTGCCAGATCTTTCCTACTCCCTATGGTCACTAGTAAATCTTCTGGTTGGAGCAACTCTTCTGGAGAAGGAGAAACAATGATATCATCATTCCTAACAATCGCAATAATACTGACATTAAATTTAGCACGAATATCAAGTTCTTTTAGATTTTTACCGGCCATCCTTAAAGGAATTGTAATTTCCTCAATATTGTAATTTTTCGAGAGTTCTATATAGTTAAGCAACTTGGGTGAAAGGAGTTGATTGGCTACTCGTTCCCCCATATCTCTTTCCGGATAAATGACCCAATCAGCGCCGATCGCCTCTAATACCTGGCCATGCCTTTTGCCAAGTGCCTTAGCAATAATTTTTGGAATTCCTAAATTTTTTAAGAGTACCACCGTTAAAATGCTGGATTGAATATCGTTTCCTATCGCTACAATTACACAATCAAAGTCTGTGATACCTAATGAAGTAAGAGCCTTTTCTTCCGTCGAATCAGCAATCACCGCATCTGTAACGTAACCTTCAGCAGCTTCAACATTTTCTTCAACTAAATCGATACCTAATACTTCTTGCCCAGCTTCATGCAGTCTTCTAGCAACACTCGTTCCAAATCTCCCTAAACCTATCACAGCATATTGTTTTATTGCCATTTTGTATCCCTTTCTTTTGTTAATTAACCAATCATTATGTTCCCTTTTGTATAGTGATATGCTTCTTTTTTACGTCGTTTGGAAATAGCAAATCCAAGTGTTAACGGACCTAATCTCCCTACGAACATTGTTAAGATAATTAGAACGCGTCCAAATGGAGATAGCTCTGGTGTTAATCCCATAGAAAGTCCCACGGTACCAAATGCTGAAGTTGCTTCAAATAAATATAGAATAAAGTCATGACCTGGTTCTGTGATGCTTAGCAAAAAGGTGACGATTACAACGATCATGATGCCGCTCATCGCAACAGTAAGTGCCTTTAGAATACTTTGCATAACAATACGACGTTTAAATAAAACCACATCTTCTCTCCCTTTAAGCTGGGAAAAAGCTGTTGCCACTAAAACTGCAAAAGTAGATACCTTAATACCTCCAGCAGTCGAGCCTGAACCTCCCCCGATAAACATTAGGAAAATGGTTAAGAATAGTGTGGCATGAGTCAAATCTGCCATTGGTAATGTATTTGCTCCCGCCGTTCTTGGCGTTATACTATGGAACAAGGCACCTAGAGCTTTTCCTGTGGAAGATAACGGTCCTAATGTTTTATCATTATTATACTCAAACAGTAAAATTAAGATGGTTGCCCCAACGATAAGCATTAGAGTTGTAAACAATACAACTTTTGAATGTAATGAAATTTTATGTGTAACAGGGTATTCATATAATTCGTGTATGACAATGAAACCTAAGCCACCTATGATGATCAGAGAGCAAACAGTTAATACTACAAATGGATCGTCAACGTATTCAGTAAGACTTTTAAATCCCCCCATTAAATCAAATCCTGCATTATTAAAAATTGAAATTGAGTGGAAGAAACCAAAATAAATTGCATTGCCAATCGTCATATCAAATGAAAATCTGATCGCTAATATGATTGCTCCAATACCCTCTACTATCACAGTGAAAATTATTATTCTTTTAACTATTTTGACGATATCAAGAGTCGAAGCAGCATTAAAAGCTTCTTTTAATAAAATCCTTTCTTTTAAAGAGATTTTTTTTCCTAATAGAGTAAATAAAAAGGTTGCAAACGTCATAAATCCTAAACCGCCAATTTGAATAAGCGACAAGATCACTAATTCACCAAACAGTGAAAATGCCTCCTCTGTATCTACAACCACTAGACCTGTAACACAGGTAGCGGAAGTAGCTGTAAATAACGCATCTAGGAATGGAAGTCCTTTACCATCTGCTGTAGCTACCGGGAAAGTCAACAAAAATGCACCTACTAGGATTAAAATGGCAAATCCCATAACAAGTATTTTTGATGGATTAAGGCTCTCTTTGAAAATTTTCATTGCTCCCTCCTAACAATAAGTTAAAAGTTATTTACCCATGCATTTATACCAATTTTAGGTATATTTCCCACTCTACGAAGAAGCTCTTATTCTAAAATAATTAATAAAGTTTTATGAACGCAAAAAGACCGATTTAAACAAGCATTAACCTTGCGGTAAACGACAAAAGGAATACTTGAATAAGGCGGTCTATTATATGACCTCCTCCGCATTAGCCGACGAAGTTAGCTGACGGGTTAGGATGGCGAAAGAGTAAATATCATCCCTTCTGCAATGCAGAATTAACCCCAAAAGATTGGGTCCTCCGTTCTCAATGATTGAGATTTGGCTTTGTTAGTTTTCTTAATTACGAGCTTATTTTACTCCTGCGCATAACACTTGTAAACTGGTTAAAAAAATTTATTTATAAGTTTGTTTATAATAATATGACATGTCTTAACCATAATGACATGGAGAAAATTTTTTTCGATATGCAAAATACCAGAAAGAAAATCTACTCACCTATTAAGACAAATCCATGCTGTTCTTCAGTTAGACTTAGTGGTCGACATAAAAACAGTGAGTACTAGATTGGGTCATTAAAATATTTACATTACAGCAAATACATATTTGCATGTCAAAACGACTCAAGGATTAGATTTAATTCTTCTGAATTAATTTTCTCTGTATTATTAGGTTCATAAATATTAATAGTTTCTGTATTAGAAGATTCAAATTTTAAATTTTCTACTTCATCCTTTAAGATGGCATAGTACTCTTTTAATACCTCAGGGCTTGTATTTTCGATAATCTCTGAACGTAAGTGATAGATACGTGTCAGTGCGCCTCGATAGCCTTACTTCATATCCTTGTGAGATTAATTTCTTTTCTAAAGCTAGAGCTACTTTCAATACATTTTCTGCTTCTTTGGATTTTGCTCCAATCGCTCCAGGATCTTGACCGCCATGCCCAGGGTCAATATCTTTTTACTCATCCGTAAACAACTCATTTTCAGGTGTATGGTAGCATTTCTCACGCACCACCGGAAGAATAGCAATACGCACTATTCAACACCCTACTCAATTATTAGCATAACCTTATGCTAATTGCTGAATAAATAAAAAGAACGCTCATTTTGAGCGCCCGCAACTATATATAATAATCATCGTTATCATGCCAAATCCCCTGGCCATCGTAGAAAGCCAGAAGTTGATTTTTAGCTCTATTTAGAGCTTCTTGTTCTGTTTCAAAATTAGCCGCAGTAGTTATATACGCACCTGCATTATTTTTACCCTGATAAAAATGACTGGTTTTCATTTGATAGAAACCATTTTCATCGATGTAAACTTTAATTCCAATGCGTTGTTTCCCTACAAACATAGAATACTCATTCACTAATCGCTTTACTTCTGAAACATCTTTATCTGCTAGTAATTCGAAATCCCAATTCATACTATCATCTCCCACCTCTATTTTAAAATAGAATGGAAGGTAATTCCACGAAAAACAAAACAAACCTCTCAGTAATTTTAGGAGTTTCATATTCCTGTTTAATTTCTTCCCAGTAAATCATGCCACATCAACACCACCTCCAAAAGACAAAATAAAGGGATTCGTAATACCCACAAATGTAATTTTAGGGATCATATTCAATTCTTTACCACGCTACTACTTGCCTTTGGTAACGTTACCTCAATACCATACCCTGCTATTTTTGCACCATTATAGCCCCTTTTTGCCTCCGCTATCTCAATTTCACTAATCATCCAATGATAATCCTTAATCATTTGATCTAGCGTATGACGATTCACAATTTGCTTTGCCATAAGATTGCCCCCTTATGCTATAATTATTTTGGATGAATTATTTGGCATAAGTTGAAACCTACACTAGAACAAGAGTGTATAGTTTTACTACTTGAGCTGTGGCTTGAGTCTTTTTTTATGCGCACTTACAAAAAAAGAAGGAGATCTTTATCAATGGAAACGTTAATCGCTTTTATACCGATTTTAAGTTTATTTTTTTACATAGCTCCATGTGTATTTGTAATTTGGTTCTTACTTAGAATTCTTAAAATACAGCAAGAAAAATTACGAGTTCTTAGAAGTATAGATAACAAACTAAATAAGTAGAATTTTTAGATGGGGCCTCCCATCTTTTATACGTGCATAATTCTCAAGGTATTAATCAATCTTCGTCATCTAATTGTTTCATTTTATCTAGCATTTGATCTAAAAAGATAAGTTCCATTTGTTTAGCTAATTTTTCTGCCATTCCTAATGAATCAAGACTTTTTTCTATATCTGTAACCTGTTGTTTTATGTGTAATCTTAACTTTTCATATTTTTCTAATTCACTCATACTCTCTACTCCTTTAAACTGAAGTTTTACTACCAAGTATGGACAGATTATTTAGTAATAGTCCAACCTTTGCAGTTCTCATCTAGTTCAGAAAAGTTTGCTATTCCTCATGAAAAATGGGTCATTTCTATAAAGCCTTCCTCGGCAATAAAACGTTCAACCTCATCCTCTGTATAACCTAGATGCATAATTTTTTCACAGTTTTCAGTATTATTTATACACGTAACTGTATAAAGGTCTTCGCTATCTGTGTCATATTCGTGCACTGAAATGCTATTTAGAATTTCTTATCTAGATACTGGTTTCTGTAAACTAGCGTTAATCCATCCTCCAAAGTCATCCGGTTCCACGATTACCCAACCTAGTTTTTTCTAATGCTTCTTTAAACTCTCCAAAAATATGTGCCTAGACTATTTCAAATAATTATTTAATCTTAGCTAACAGGCTAATCTCCCAAGAATAAATCATAGTTACCTTAGATATTCGTCTATAGTCTTTTCCAACTTAAGCATAATCTAGGGACGTAAGACAAAATAAAATCGAAAGGAGATGTTTATTTATGGCGAATAACAATAATAATCGAACTCCGCAAAACAATGAAAATAATGTAGAAGTAAATCAGTTTCAAGATCAAGGGTTAATTATTCGTAATTCACATACTGTTGATGTAACACAAACGGAAGTACAAGGACTTGTGTTAGTTCAAGCTGCTCTACAAGCTGCTATCGAAGCGGCCATTGTAGTACTAGGCTCGAATGAAAATACTGATGTAAGAAATCTTCAAAGAATAGCTCAAAATTTAGAAGTTACCCAAGCAGAATCACAAAGAGTTGTTATTCTTGACTCGGATGCAATAACTGTAAGACAAACAGAAGTTCAAATTGATGTAGTAGTTCAGGCAGCCATCCAATTATTAGCTCAATTAGCTTTAAGAGTCGGTTAATAAGGAAAAGCCTCTTTTTACAATTACGATTATTTGTAAGAGCTATCCAATAAACTTTTTAAGGATAGCCCTTACCCTTTTTTACTCTCTGATTAAATGGTCTAATTCCTGTTTGTTCCTTTCTGCATCACCATTACTCCACATTTTTGTTTAATTACTTACTAGTCCGATCCACCAAATAAACAAGCCAATCTACATAAAACCGAAGCTTTTTCATGCAATCACCATTATTTTCACTTCTGCCCGTGGTTGCATATCATAAAATTTCCGCAACACCATCTCCACAATCTGTGCATCATCATGCCAAATGATTTTACTACAGCCGTCCTTTATTCCCTTTACTAAATTATCTAAGTCCGGCTTGGTTGTCGGTCGTAAATCACCTGATACAAAAAGTGCCTGTTTTGGCTTTGTATAGTACTTTTTCGGTGGAACAATATAAACATCCACTTCTAGCTTTAATGGAGCAACAATCGGCTCCTGTGGCTTATTCTTCCACGCTTTCTTCCACGCTTTCTTCCACGCTACGAGCTTAACTAACTCTTTGTATGAGCGAGAGACTTCGGGGCGTCGTGTGTTCTGACGCCCTTGCCCATTCTAGAAAATCTCGGTCGCTCCTGCGCTTGTACGAATCCTGGTACTGTAAATTGAATCGTTGCCCTGTCACTCCTAAGCGACCTGCTGCAATGGCTCTATCTCATTCACCATTCGCACACTCGGCACTAATTTGTTTTGCTGCTGAATTATTAATACCTGATGGTAGTTTCAAAGAAAACGAGACTATCTATGACATAGCTTCTATACATAATGTACCGATTGAATTAGTCGAGTTAAAATGTAAGAAGTTATTTTTACAATTACAAAAGAACTTATGTTCCTAAAAACCATTTTAGAGGTAATTACATGGCTTACTTCCGAAAACGTGGAGATGTATGGGAGTATCGAATAAAATACAATGATTTAGGCAAACAAAAGACTCTTTCTAAAAGTGGGTTTGCTACTAAATCAGCTGCACGAGCTGCCGCTGTCCTAGTGGAAGGAAAATTATTTAAAGGGGGTATCGATGAATTCAGAAAAGGAGACATACTATCTGAAGGTTGGTTGCAAAAATTTAAATTAATTTATGAATCGCAACGACGTGATTCCAGTAACGTATCTGCAGCCAATGGCCAAGCAAAATTATTAAACCGGTTTAAAGGATATAGTTTAAAGAAAATAAATCGGGCAGACTAAGAGGACATGATGAGTAACTTTTTACGGTATGCTGGAATACCTGAGAGTAAATCACCTCACTTATTACGACACACCCATGCTGTTCTTCAGTTAAAAGCAGGGGTCGACATAAAAACAGTGAGTACTAGATTGGGTCATAAAAATATTAACATTACGGCAAATACTTATTTGCATGTTACTGCGACTCATGAACAAAATTCACTAGAATAGTTTGTTAATTACCTCAAAAATTAGATCTTAGGGGTCTAAAAGGGGTCAAATAACTTTTCAACCCCTCGAAAACCCTTGTAAAGCCTTACTTTAAGCCACTTTTGAAAAACTACCCAATAATGATCCGTTCCTTCGGGTAATGGTACTTCTTCTTCTTGGCAGATCCTCCGATTGAATACAGGAAAGAAATGAGCCCTACACGCCCTACAAACATGAGCACCATAATGACCATTTTTCCGAATGCCGTTAAGTCGCCCGTTATGCCGAGCGACATCCCACACGTTCCGAAAGCTGATGTAATTTCAAATATGACTTCCATCATAGAGGCGCTGGATTCTGTGATAAACAGCACCATCGCAGCGCCGAGCACCATAATAATCGCAAAAATAAGAACCGCAAACGAACGGTATACATCGATTAAATGAATCTCCCGGTTAAAAATTTGAATTTCCGACTGCCCGCGGGAAAATGCAATTAAAAACAAAATAACTATCGCAAATGTCGTGGTACGAATCCCCCCCCCGACAGAGCTTGGTGATGCGCCAATAAACATAAGTGCACTCATAAAGAGCTGTGTCGCCTCGTTGAATGAAGTGACATCATAGGTTGTTAAACCGGCCGACCTCGTGGAAATCGATTGGAACATAGCCGAAAAAGCAGCCTCATGCCATCGCATCCCTTTAAATGACTGGAAAGATTCGATAATAAAAATTACGACCGAACCAAAAACAAATAAGGCAACATACGTAAACGTCGTAACCTTTGTAAATAAGCTAAAGCGAAATCCCGGATCCTTTTTCATTAAATAGGCCTTCACTTCAATTAATACGGGAAAACCGATCGCTCCGAGGAAGATTAAAATCATACAAACAAATTGAATGAAATAGTCGTGATGAAACGGCTGCAAACTCATTCCCGTAATATCAAAGCCACCATTTGTTGTCGCAGAAATAGACGCAAACAATCCATTGATCGCCGATTCTTCCCATGTCGCAAAATAACGCTTAAAGTGTACCGTTAATATAAGGGCACCTGTAAATTCAATGATAAACAGCAGCTTGGCTATTTGACGAATCAAGGCAACAACACCCGATAAATTATATTGATTATGGTCAATCATGATAAGCTGACGTTCACGCATGCCGATTTTCTTTCCAAACAGCAGCCATAAAAACGTACCGATGGACATAATCCCAATCGCACCAAATTGCAGAATAAGCAAAATCATGGCAAGTCCAAAGCTACTGTATGTTTCTGCAACAGTAACGGTCGTTAAACCCGTTACACTAACCGCACTGACCGCCGTAAATAGACTGTCTAAAAATGAAACATGTACACCTTCCAAATGGACTCCCGGAAGTCGCAGCAATAAAAACGAAATTAAAATGGCTACAGAATAATAAGTGATTAAAATTTGGAAAGGCGTAATTTTACGCTTTTCGAATTTTTTAAAAGGCATAGATGGGCCTCCGATAATTAATTACATTTTTACTAGTATAATGAATATCATGGAAAATGAAAAGAAGATACTTCTAATAGTTGAAGTATCTCCTAAAACATATATTATTCTGCTTTTGCTTTTTTGTTTTTGTATACACTTACTAAATAGCCGCCTACTGCAAGTCCAAGCAGTACTACCCAGAAGATGGCTTTCCATGTTGTCGAATGCGGGAAATGCGGGTCGATAATGGCCAAGTTCTCATGACCTAACGCCAATACCGCCAATTTGACACCTACCCAGCCTACAATTAAAAAGGCTGCAGTTTCCAATGTTGGATAGTCGTTTAACAGCTTAACAAACATTTGGGCCGCAAAACGCATAATGACAAGCCCTATAAAACCACCAAGGAACATAACAGCAAATGGACCGGCATTAATTCCGCCGATATGGTAATCACTAATGTGCGGTAATGTCATAGCAATAGCTACGGCTGCAAGCATTGAGTCGATTGCAAACGCAATATCCGCAAGCTCTACTTTTAATACCGTCATCCAGAAACCAGAACCTTTGCTCTCTTTCAATTCCAAATCTTCATCCTGCTTTTTAAAGTGATTATCGTATAGATGTTTTATGGATATGAATAATAGATAGGCCGCACCAAGCGCCTGAATTTCCCAGTATTTCGCTAAGAATGTAATTAGGAACAGCGCGATGAAACGGAATACGAATGCACCGAATAATCCGTAAAATAATGCCTTTTTCTGTTGTTCTTTCGGTAAGTGTTTAACCATTACTGCCATTACAACTGCATTATCTGCAGCTAACAGCCCTTCAAGGAAAACTAATACAAGTAAGACCCATGCATATTCTAATAAAATTGCTTCCATGAAATTTCTCCTCCTTATTATTTACTTGTACCCAATAAATTAGGCGTTAATAATGTGAATTTGAAAAAATACCCTTTTTGGCCAAAAAAGAAAAGACCTCTGCCTATGTAAATAGGCAAAGGTCTTGCTAAGCACATAATGCTATCACACCCGATGGCTCCTAACCATGTAATGACGAATGTGAAGTAAGTACATTTAAAAATAGCGCTTATCTAAAATGACAGGCTGCTACTTAAATCTCTTATAGCTACTCCCCTTTGACAAATGTCAATTGGATATTCAATTCAATTATATTGCTATTTTACCGATAACGTCCCGAAAAATCAAACATTCTTTTATAATTCATCAAAATTTTACATTGTCGCGCAGAAAATAGTTTTTTCAATCTATTCTTTTGCTTCCTTTTCAATCAGGCTGTAAATGATCGGTACGATAAATAATGTTAAAACTGTTGAACTAACCAGCCCTCCAATAACGACAATGGCCATTGGCTGATTCATTTCTGTACCTTCGCCAATTCCCAATGCCAATGGTACCAAACCTAAAATAGTCGTTAAAGCCGTCATCAAAATTGGTCTCATTCGATCCTGGGCACCCATAATAATGGCCTCGGTTATATTTAATCCGAGCTGTCGTTTCTGATTAATATAATCAATAAGGACAATGCCGTTATTTACAACAATCCCCACTAATATAAGGATGCCAATAATGGCTGTAACACCGAGCAAAGTATTTGTTACAAACAGAGAAATAGCGACACCGATAACCGTAAGCGGAACACTGAACATCATTACAAACGGCAGCTTAAAGGATTCAAATTGAGCGCCCATTACCAGATAAATAAGAATAACAGCCAGCAGAATGGCCAGTATCATATCTTGTTTTGCACTGTCGAAAAGCTCACGGTCACCACCAAAAACAACTTTCGATGTTGCAGGAATACCCTCTTCTTCAATCGCATTATCCACTTTCTTAGAAATGCCGCTAAGGGACTCCGATGTATTGTATTTTACAAATACGGCTACGGCCGATGCCTGATCCGATCTTCGAATAGCCGTTTGGGTTTCTTTTATTTCAACCGTTGCCAGCTGCTGCAGTTCGACAAACACCCCCGCATTTGTTCGAAGCTTCATCGTTTTAAGTGCTTCTACATCTTCGCGGTATGCTTTTCCGAATCCAGTATATACACCTAGCACTTCACCATCTTCGGCAATGATCTGTGTTGTAAATGCGCCTCGTGTCATCATATTGACGGTTTGAGCAATTTGTGCGGGCATTAACCCATATTGAAGTGCATTATCACGATTTACTTCAATTTGAATTTCCTCTTGAACATCATCCAAATCAGTCGTTACCTCGTTAACCGAATCAATCTTTGCAATACGTTGCTGGATGGAAGCGACCGTTTCTTTCAGCTGAGACTCATTGCTGTCTGTCAAGCGAAATGTTAATGAATTCGGTGTTGAACCTGAAGAAGATGAAAGCGAGAAGTTCACTTCTGCACGCTCTCCGATTTGCTGTTGCACTTGTTTTTCAAAAAGTTCAACAAACTCGAAAATGGAGCGATCTCGTTCCGATAATTCAACGAGCTTAACTGAAATCTCCCCTTCATTTTGTTCACTAGTACCCCGCGATAAAGATTGCTGATTCCCTCCAATTAAACTGACCACTACATCAACTTCTTCATACTGCTTTGCCATCTCCTCGATTTCTGAAACAATTTGTTCTGTTTTTTCAACTGTTGCACTGTTTGGAAGCTCAACGGACAAAGATACGAATCCTTCATCAGTCGGCGGCAAAAACTCTGTACCTGTTTTATATACCATAAATCCGGATATACCGACTAAGACGATGGTAATTGATAAAATAAGGGCTCGTCTCGATAAGCCCCATTTTAGTATTTTCGTATAATTTCGGTACAGCCATGAATCTTGACGCTTCTTTACTGCATTCGAAGGCTTTGTACGTAAGAAGCGGCTTGCCAGCATCGGTACAACCGTCAGTGCCACAAATAGTGAAGCAATTAAGCTAAATGAAATCGTTAACGCGAATTCCACAAAAATTTGACCGATTAACCCACTTATAAAAATGACCGGCACGAAGACTGCAATCGTCGTGACAGTAGAAGCGGTAATGGCTAAAGCCACTTCTTTCGTTCCATTGACTGCCGCTTCTTTTGGATTCTCACCAAGCTCTAAATGCCGCTCAATATTTTCTATAACAACAATGGCATTATCCACTAGCATCCCGATTCCAAGAGCAAGGGCACCAAGTGTCATAATGTTCAAAGAAAAGTCCGCAAAAAACATAAGCACAAAGGTTACGATGACCGAATACGGAATCGCAATGCCAATAATAAGCGGACTTTTTATTCCGGATAAAAAGACGAAAAGCACAAGCATCGCAAATAGCCCGCCAAAAATAAGCGAGGAGCTAATATTACCGATTGCTAAGCGCACATAATCCCCCTGGTCAAATAAAATTGTTGCTTCAACTCCATCATACTGGGGCTCATCCAATAATTGACCAAGTTCCTTCTGAAAAGTTTCGGAAACACTTGCAGTATTTGCTCCGGACTCCTGCAAAACCGAAATGAGGACAGCCTGCTGGTCATTTGCTCGAGTTATTGTGTTCGTTTCCTGTTCTTTTCGTTCTACAGTCGCTATATCCTTAACTTTTATTGCTTCACCTGTTAATGGGTTGACCGAAAGCGCAACATTCGCTATTTCTTCCGGAGTTGTAAATAAACTGACTACTCGAGTCGTTAACAGCTGATTCTCATTTGTACTTAGCTCAGCTCCCGGCATCGAAATATTGCTTGCCTGGATAATTTGCATCACATCATTTTGCGTCAAATTATTCTGCTCAAGCTTCCGGGCATCAAGCTCAATCTGCACTTCTTCTACAATTTCACCTGAAACAGTTACACTTGCCACCCCTTCAGTCCGCTGCAATTCCTGTTCAAGTGATTCAGCGATTTGACGGATATCGACTTCTTCATTTTCTGCTGCGAGCGCCAATTGGATGACCGGAAATTGCGAAGGGTCAAATTTCAAAAAGCTTGGTTTCCCCGCATCTTCTGGAAGTGGAACAAGATCAATTCGTTGTAATATATCGGTTTGCACATCATCCATACTTGTTGACCAATCAAATTCCAAAATAATCAGGTTCGAGCTTTCCAGCGATGTCGACTGCACTCGTTTAATCCCCGGCAATGTCGCCAGCGAAGCTTCAAGCGGCTTTGTCACTTTTTCGTTTACTTCAATCGGACTTGCACCCGGATAGCTTGTCACAACAACTCCAATCGGCGGATTTAAATCAGGTATTAACGTAACTGGAATTTTAAATAATGAAACTGCGCCGAGTATTAATACAAAAATCATTGAAACAATTGTAAAAACCGGGCGTTTTATAGAAAACCTACTTATATTCATCGGTGGAAAGTCCTTTCAATTTATCTTCATATTAATTAAAATTCGTGTAGAGCTATCTATTTCCCTTTAATATTTGACAGAAACTACGTCACTACAGCAAAATGTTACAAAAAATCATACAAAGTAGGCAGGAGTTAAGCACTCGATTTAGTGAATTTTCTTGTCTACTATTCAAGAAACGGGGTCCATCTATGTGTTTAATTGCATTTTCTTACAAAGTTCATCCAATATATCCGCTCATCATCGTTGCAAATCGTGACGAATTTTATGACCGTCCGACAGCCGCTGCCCATTTTTGGGAAGATGAATCTGCCATTTTAGCTGGTCGGGATTTACGTCAACAAGGAAGCTGGATGGGGCTGTCGAAAAGTGGTCGTTTTGCTGCAATTACAAATTACCGTGACCCGCGCCTTCCTGAAACCGGCCAATTGTCACGCGGCGAAATTGTACGGCTGTTTTTAACTTCAACGGAATCGGCAGACTCATTTATTCAGTCTCTTCGTTCAAAAAGAGATTTGTACGGAGGCTTTAATGTCCTGCTTTACGACGGCGAAGACATGCACCATTACAATAATATTTACGATGAACACCGCATTGTAGAAAGCGGCATTCACGGTGTAAGTAACGCTACTTTCAATACACCATGGCCAAAAGTAGAAGCCGCAAAGCGCGTATTGGAAAAAGCAACCGATAAAGACACAATTGAAGTAAACAGTTTAATACCGTTATTGGCAAATGATGAAATCGCACAAGATGAAGTATTGCCAAATACTGGTGTAGGTATCCATCTAGAAAGATCCTTATCCGCTCAATTTGTTAAAATCCCCAATTATGGTACTCGCTGCTCGACAGCCATTGTTTATCACAATAATGGGGAGATCGATTTTCTTGAACGGACATATGAGAACGGTGATTATAAATTCGACCGGTCTTACCATATTGATACGGAGGAATGAGCATATGAAGATGGGTTGGGCAGTGGAACGGGGAGGAGTTCTACTTTCTCCCGCTTTCTTTCCACATTGAGGGTGAATCGCTCCCTTTCTCCCGATAATGTTTTACTTTTCCCGTTCTAGTTTCTACATTTCCGCTCGAAAGTTCTAATTAATGCCCAGCCCAACTCAGCCATCCTCATATCCCAAACCATAGCTACAAACACAAAAACCCCGGCAATTTTCCTTCGCAGAAAATTACCGGGGCTTTTAAAATCAAATTATAACAAGCTGTATAACTGAATGTTTTCGTTCTTCTCTGAGAACCAACGCATTGCAAATTCATTTTCGAATAAGAATACTTTATTATCGAAACGGTCTTTTACAAGCATTGAACGTTGAGAGTGCATTGAATCTTTCACATCTTCTTCATTTTCAATCCAACGTGCAATCTTACTGCCAATCGGCTGCATAATTACTTCCACGTTGTATTCGTTAATCATTCGGTGCTGGAATACTTCAAACTGTAATTGACCAACCGCACCTAGGATTACTTCTTCGGTATGCATTGTTTTGAAATACTGAATTGCACCTTCTTGTACTAATTGAAGCACACCTTTTTGGAATTGCTTCCCTTTCATTACGTTTTTCGCCGAAACTTTCATGAAAATTTCAGGTGTGAATTGAGGTAGTTTTTCAAAGTTAAATGTTTTCTTACCGCCGACTACTGTATCCCCGATTTGATACGTCCCTGTATCATAAAGACCGATAATGTCACCTGCAACCGCTTCATTTACTGTTTCACGGTCATCTGCAAGGAACTGTGTCGACTGCGTTACTTTGAAAGATTTACCTGTACGTGAAAGTGTCATATTCATACCGCGTTCAAATTTACCCGATACGATACGCACGAATGCGATACGGTCACGGTGAGCCGGGTTCATATTCGCTTGTATTTTAAAAATGAAGCCAGAAAACTCGCCATGCTCTACAGGATCGATAAATTGCTCATCTTCTGTAATACGTGGCTGAGGAATCGGTGCAAATTTTAAATACGTATCAAGAAATGTCTGAACACCGAAGTTCGTTAATGCAGAACCGAAGAATACAGGTGTCAATTCACCACGTGCAATTTTATCTTCTGAATACGCATTACCAGCTTCGTTTAAAAGTTCGATATCATCGATAGCTTGTGAATAGTACGATGTTTTTTTCATATCGTTGTCAATGGCTAAATGCCCTTCTTCATCAAGTGGTAAGTAGCGGTCACCTTCTTCTACACGGAACTGTTCGATACGTTTGTTGTAACGGTCGTAAATTCCAAGGAATTCTTTCCCCATACCAATTGGCCAGTTCATTGGGTACGCGTTAATGCCAAGCACTTCTTCTAATTCTTCGATAAGCTCTAATGGCTCTTTCCCTTGACGGTCCAATTTGTTGATAAACGTAAAAATAGGAATACCGCGCATTTTACAAACTTTGAATAGCTTTAATGTTTGTGCCTCGATCCCTTTAGCTGCATCGACTACCATGACAGCCGAGTCTACAGCCATTAACGTACGGTACGTATCTTCCGAGAAGTCTTGGTGTCCAGGTGTATCCAGAATGTTTACACGGCAATCTGAATAATCGAACTGCATTACAGAAGATGTAACCGAAATCCCACGTTGTTTCTCAATTTCCATCCAGTCAGATGTTGCAAACTTTCCTGATTTTTTACCTTTTACTGTTCCTGCGTCACGAATCGCACCACCGAATAATAGTAGCTTTTCTGTAATCGTCGTTTTACCGGCATCCGGGTGACTGATGATGGCGAATGTACGACGCGCTAATATATCTTGTTCTAAAGTCATTAATTTCGTCTCCTTTTTTCATACTTTCTTATTTTAAAAGACAACAGTCAGTTGTTACAACCTTTTTTACTTTGGCGCGCTCATTTTACGTAATCTCCGGAATATTTTGAAGAGCACAAATCCTATCACGATGGCAATTGCATTTAATAATACATCATCGACATCTATACTACGACCAATAAAATATTGGGTACCTTCAATAAATAAGGGAATTGCGAATGCAACGACATGCATGATGCGCCATCCTCTAAATTTTTTCCATAACAGCGGAATAAAGAAGCCAAAAGGAATAAACAGGACAATATTGCCTGCCAAATTATAAAATGCGATATTTGCCAATGGTCCATTCAATTGATCATAATACAGCATAATTGTTTGTAATGGGGTGAAATTACTGCGCACATATGCGCTGGAAGTATCAAAAATGATCTGTCCATTTGAGATTTGGAAGCTTGGAATAATCGTTTGTGAAAAAATACTGATACTGTAAAAGAAGAATAGAAGCATCACCAACTCGCGCCTTGCACTTCTTGTTTTATTTTTCATATAAAACATTCGCAATATGCAATAAATCGGGAAGCTCACAGTGCAATAAGCAATCATACTAAGTAAAAATGAATGGATCATTTTTGTCACCTCCAAAAAAATCCACCGTTAACGCTATTACGTTAACACGGTGGATTTGAAAAAATTATAGCATAATCTATACAAATTTTAACTTTCCAGCTTCAATCGCAATTTTCGCATCACTATGCGGGTATTTCGTATCTTCAATAATTTGGTAATCCTCATGGCCTTTACCTGCGAAAATAATAATATCGCCAGGATTTGCAACGCTTACCGCATGTCTAACTGCCTCTGCACGGTCACCGATACAGGCATAATTTTTATGTTTCATGCCTTTTGCCAAATCACCCGTAATACTGTCGAACTCTTCATAGCGAGGATCATCTGTCGTCAAGATAACATAATCGGCAACAGATGCTTTTTCTGCCATCGTCGGGCGTTTCGTTTTATCGCGCCCGCCACCTGTCCCAACAAGGAAAATCAGTTTATTTTTCGGTTTTTTATAGGGCATTGCCGCATTGATCGCTTTTTCAATAGCATCCGGTGTATGTGCATAGTCGATGAACATTTGAATCGGTAAATCCGAATCTACTTTCTCCATACGACCTTTCACCGGTGGCAGCATTTCAATTTGTTCAATAATGACTTCAATCGGGAAACCGCGTGCATAGAATACGGCTGTTGCTGCAAGGACGTTGTAAATATTAAATTCACCAAGTAAATGCATTGACACGGGGAATGTACCCTCCGGCGTTTCCATATCGAATTGCGTCATTCCATTACCATAATTGCAGTTTACTGCCCGGAAAATTGCATTATTATGCAATCCGTAAGTCCAAATTGGATATGGTGTCATTCCCGCATAGCGCTCAGACCAAGGATCATCAGCATTTAAAACGACATGCTTGTTCTTTTCCAAGTCTTGTCCAAGTTGAGAAAACAGTAAACCTTTTGTATTACCATAATTTTCCATCGTACCGTGGAAATCTAAATGATCATGTGTTAAATTCGTAAATACCGCCACATCATAGTCGACACCTGCTAAACGGCCTAACGCTAACCCGTGTGATGACACTTCCATCACCATTGCACGGCAGCCTTCGCTTTTCGCACGGAAAATCATCTGTTGTGTATTCAATGAATCACTTGTCGTATTTGCTGACTCGTATAACACACCATTTAAATTAAAACCGATTGTTCCGGACAATGCCGATTTTTCGCCAAGCCCGATTAATATATTGTGGATAATTCCAGATACACTTGTTTTGCCGTTTGTACCTGTTACCCCGATCATCATAATATCCTTCGATGGATAATCAAAAAACTTTGCCGCTAAAATGCCAAGTGTACGTGTCGTATTTTTTACGATTACTTGTGCAATTTCTCCATCTAACTGTAAAAGACGTTCTGTAACGATTACAGTTGCACCTGCATCAACTGCCTTTTGAGCATAATCATGCCCGTCCACCGTAAAACCTTTTATACAAATAAATAAACTGTTTGGCTGTACACTGCGCGAGTCAATCGCAATATCGGTAATCAATTTCGGTAGTTGACCTACCACTTTTTTTTGCATCAGTGTACTTAAAAGTTCTTCTGCATACATAATTCTTTCCCCCACACTTGCAATATAATTGCGAATGATAATTTCCTTCTATGTACTAATCATCATACTGTGCATAGATCAAAATTTCCACGCTTTTCATTAACTGTAATGTTTCCGTATAAAATAAACATGTTTGCAAAATAAGGACTTTGGACATATAATACATAAGTTCATTTTCTCATTATTGAATCAATATACAGAAATGAACTAAAATTATATTAAGATAAGACTCCACTTTGTTTACTTATTTTTTATTTATACGATATATCTATCATATCAAAATTCGCCATTTATCGACATCATGAATTACTGTATCATTATAGTTAATATTACTTACCCGAGGTGTTTTATGCAGCAACATGAAATTTTAAATAAGCGAAACCTGCTTATGATTATTACTTATTTTTTCTCAACGCTTATTTTTACTACTGTCATTGTTACACAGCTGTTCAAGCAACCTTATTCATTTTTAGTTATTAATATTGGAAATTTCGTTTTACTCATTGTTTTGTATTATTTAAAAACGCCTCCAAAAGTGCTTCAAATTATTTTGATTTGTACATGGCATTTAATCGTATTCCTTTTTAATTATCAAAATGTAAATATAATTTCGTTTTATACTTTTATATGGCTTATAGCGATTTTAACCATTTACCGTTCATATATTATTTCTTTGATCAATATTTGCCTTGTATTTATTGAGATTTTTATTTTAGATAAATTATCAATGATTCCCTACCATAGCTTTAAATCAGAAGATCACCTTTTACTTTTCAGTTTTTTAATTACCGTTATCATCATGAGTATTGGTCAAAGTATTTTTATAAAACAGATTTGGTTAAAGTTAGAAAAAAATGCAATTGACCGGGAGTATTATTTGAATTCCAAGCATGCATATTTACATTTGTTTTTCGAGCAGGCTAATGATGCAATTGCTGTATTTGATTTGGAGGACCGTGTCATTGCGGTCAATCCTGCATTCGAAAAATTGTATGGTTGGTCCAAGGAGGAAGCATTAGGGCGTATTTTACCGCTCATTCCCCCGGAAAGGGTGGAAGAGTCAAAGCAAAGAATAGAAGATTTAAAGCTTGGAAAGAAATATCATCTTCATGAAACGACCGATATGAGAAAAGACGGCACTTTTTTTGATGCACAACTTTCGTTATCGCCTATTTGGAGCCCGCATGGCGAAATTATCGGATCGTCCGTAATTTCACGGGACATTTCCTATATTAAAGAAAATGAAAATCTAATATTGCAATCGGAAAAACTAAAGCTTGTTGGAGAGCTTGCTGCGGGTGTAGCCCATGAAATCCGCAATCCGATGACGGTCATTTCCGGCTATGTACAAATGATGAATGAAGATCCAAATTCACCTTACTATGAGTATACAAAGCTCATTCAAAATGAAACAGAGCGAATCGAATTAATTTTATCGGAGTTTCTTGTATTATCTAAACCTCAAGCAAACCAGTATGCTCCAATTAATTTGGCGGAAGCGTTATCGGAAGTCGTCCAGTTTCTTCAATATGAGTTCCAGTCAAAAGCGATTTCCTTGAATATTATTAATGAATTTTTGAACATTACAATTTTAGGAAACAAAAATCAACTGAAGCAAGTTTTCATCAATTTATTTAAAAATGCAATTGAAGCAATTAATGCAGACGGTTCAATTACATTGCAAGTATGCAAAAGTAAAGATGAGAAGGAAATCTATATCCAGATGATTGATACGGGATGCGGTATTCCGCCACATGTACTGGAGCGGATATTTGAACCTTTCTATACGACGAAAACAAAAGGGACCGGGCTCGGCATGATGATTATTAATAAAATTGTGCAAGATCATCAAGGATCCATCCAAATTAAAAGCAAGCAGCATGTCGGTACTGAAATCTTGTTAACATTCCCGATAATGACAGAATAATAGAAGAAGGCTTTCCTGATTTTTGCGGGAAAGCCTTCTTCTTATTTTATTTCATTATTGTTCGAACAAGCTTTACTTTTTGTTTATATGGTGGGTATAGCAAACTATTTGCCAGTTTATTAGAACGATGCATAATTGATTTCGGATGTGTGAAGTTTTCGAAACTTGCTTTCCCGTGATATGCTTTCACACCTGAAGGTCCCACTCCGCCAAACGGTAAATGCGTATTGCCGACATGTGTAATGACGTCATTTATACAGCCTCCGCCAAACGGAAGCTCCTCTAAAAAGTACGCGATGGCTTTTTCATTTTCCGAGAACAAATAAGCACTTAATGGTTTTGGCAATTGACGAATTTCATGAATCGCTTTTGGTAAATTTTCATACGTCATAATCGGTAAAATCGGTCCAAACAGCTCATCTTCCATCGAAGGTCGATCCCACGTAATATTTTCCAGCACTGTCGGTTCCATATATAAATCCTCTCGGTCAGTTCGCCCGCCAAATGTAACAGTATCCCGTTCCTTATCTAAAATCGTCTGCAGACGATCGAATTGGCGTTCATTAATAATACGCCCGTAGTCCTGACTTTGCTGTGGATCATTACCATAAAATTCTTTGATTACTTTTTTTAGGAGACGCGTAAATTTTTTCGCAACGCTTGTATGGACAAGAACGTAATCAGGCGCCACACATGTTTGCCCTGTATTGTTGAATTTCCCCCACACGATTCGCTTCGCTGCTACATCTAAATCTGCTGTTTGGTCGACAATCGCCGGACTTTTTCCGCCCAATTCCAATGCAATTGGCGTAAGACGTTCTGCTGCCGCTTTTGCAACAACCTTCCCTACCGCAACACTTCCCGTGAAGAAAATATAATCAAAAGATGCGTGGATTAAAGCCGTAACTTCATCCTTTTCTCCCTCTACAACACGTACATATTCAGGCGGGAATACTTCTCCGAGAATTTTTTTCACAATAAATGCTGTATGTTCGGCGGATTCCGATGGTTTTACGATCGCCGTATTTCCTCCGATAATCGCTCCGATCAGTGGCTCCATAATTAATTGGAAAGGATAATTGAACGGCCCAATGATTAGTGCCACTCCATAGGGTTCACGCACAACATAGCTTTTTGCAGGCTGGAAATGAAGCGGTGTTTTGACAGGCTGCGGTTCCATCCAGCTATTTATATTTTTTAAAAAGTAGGAAATACTATCATAAACAATACCGATTTCAGTTGTGAATGCTTCAAACTCACTTTTTCTTAAATCCAATGCCAAAGCTTCTATTACTTGTTCTTCATATTTTTTTATTGTGTCCTTTAATTTTAAGAGCTGTTCTTTACGAAATTCTACATCTTTTGTTGCGCCAGTAAAATAAAAAGCGCGCTGATTCTCAATCATTAGTTCAACATCATTTGCCGTAAAATTCATTTTTTTCATCCTTCCCAAAATTAATATCCGTGACATATACAGAGCTTCAGCTTCATTCATCAACGACTAAAGAAAATGACCATTTTTTCTGAATGAAGATAAATGTATGCATAAATTATAGCTGTTCACACATATTAACTATAGTAATAACTACTACAAAGTTAATAAATTTTCCTGCTAATAAAAGGAGGCTTGATGATAAATTTGTCTTAATTTTTTAAAGAAAGGTTTATAAATAAAGGCATATGGGAATTTCATAATTAAATAAATAATCGAACATAATAAGTAATGTAAAACAATCGTACAAGGAGGCTATATAAAATGATTATTACTGAAACTTGGTGGGGCGAGATTTTTTCGGGGCCATTATCTATTGGATTAAATGAACAGAAAGTTAAACAACTTGAGGATGAATCATTTTTATACTTTGACGAATTTGTTGCTACAATTCCTAATGAAGAACAAAATACTTAATTTTTAAAAGGACTGTCACAATTGGCAGTCCTTTTTAGTATTTTTTTGTGGCATAATGACTATATAATAGTGATTATTACGCTAGGTTCATAGGAGGTTATCCTTATTTTAAATAAATTACTGAAATTTATGTTAATCGCCTTACTTATTTTTGTTTGCGTTGTTTCAGTACAATATATTATAAAAATGCAGAATTCCGAAGAGGAAGAAACAATCATTGAAGCTAAGGCATCAATGACCCAGGAGCAATTGAAAACTAACACTATGCTTATGATGACAGAAATTGTGCTGAAGCAGTTCGTCGAAAATATAATGCTGAATATCGAAATCGTACCGGTTGAAGACAAGCAAAATGTCATCGTCTCATTGCGGGCATCAGAATTTCTTAAAGAAAGTACACTCTTGAAAGATAGCTACAACTTATTAAAAGAAATTCAGCATGTGGAAGAAATAAATGATATTACATTAAAGTGGTTTATGCCTGTAAAGAACAATAATACTGAAATTCTCACTGTTACTTTTGATGACGAGGCGTTGGCTACTATCAACGAAATTTCGTATAAAGACATTCCTCAAGCATCCACTCAATATATAAAGCATAAGCATTTAGATTAAAGTCCATTTTCTAAATAAAAAGCGGTTCAAACTTTACGTGTCGTAAAATTTGAACCGCTTTAATTTATGTCTCAAGATTTATCTGAAACTTGCTTATGCAAATAAGATTTTTCCGTTTATTTATCAGCATCAGCTATTTTATTGATTCATTCATTTGCTGTAATGCCGCTTCCACATTTGTTACCGCTGTAATTAGCTCTTGTTCTTGTTTTGTCGTGAAGAGATTATAGTTTACGTAATCTTCTTTTCCCACTTCGTAGTACGCCACAATATCGTTTAATTTTGTAATGGCTTTTAATGCAGCATCGGCGCTTTCAGTAGAAACACGTGGAACAAACACTTCCATTAAATCTTCTGCTACATCCGTTTGTGCTTTCACTGCATATACTTCATTTCCAGCAATGCCCGGCGATGTTAATCGGTTATTTGCCATATCCTGAAACATTGTTACTGCTGAAGCAAGTACATTAATTTCAGAAACATCAATTGTCGCAAAATCGGTTTGAAGTGACTTCACATCGGCAACAAGTTCCTCAGCAATTTCTTCGTAACCTGCTGTCTTCTTCTCATCAAATAATCCATGTGCTATACGCTGAAAACCTGTCGTGTCCGTTTCTTTACCTTCAACAATGTCACCGTTTATTTTTTTGTCAAGCTCCTGGAAACTCGGGGCAAGCGGCTGTAATCGTTCGTAATACATCGTTACTAACGGATACAGTTTCTGTGCGTCTTCCAGCTTTCCTTCGTTAATAGCAGTCGCTAAAAGCTCGGTATCTGTTACAAAGCTGTCCATTTCCCCTGCTAAAAGTGATTTGAACTGCTCTGCTTCTGCACTCACATCGATTACTGCTTCCTGCTGTTCCACAGGTTCTGCTTTTTGTTCTTCTTCTTTTTGTCCACATGCTGCCAATACGGAAACAGCAAGTAATGCCGTCATTATTTTTTTACTGTTTTTCATCTTACTTCACCTCTTATTTTTCTAGTTCGACTACTTTTGCATGAACGACGAAACGTTCCTTATCGTTTTGTGATGTCGTACATGTTGACAATGTAACTATTTTATCAGCAGCCGTTATATGAACCGGCAATTTTATATTGGAACGTTGCTGTATTTCCTCTAAAAACTGTGTATATGTGTTGTCTGTAAATTGCGTTTCAATATAATAAAAGTCGGTTGTCGTTTCATATGCGGCAAACACTTGCAATGCAAAGCGCTTGTCATTCGTTTCATAATAAAATACGGGATGGGCTTCTGCGTATGCCTGCTCGCTAAACTTAGGCAAATCTCCGAACATCGTACCATTGCGTAAAACATGTCCGTAAAAAATCGTATGACAATCTTCCATTACCTCATTGCGAAAATCGGCAAATATGCTTCCGCCACGACTTTTCTCGTCTAAATAATTATGTGTTAAGTAAAATTCATTATTATCCCTTTGCAAAACAGGGTTATTAAGACGGGTATTTTCCAATGTGAGCCAGCCGACGATATGAGCGTTTTGCTGTTGAAGTACGGCAAGCTCACTTTGTTCGACAATTTGCCGCGCATCTTCCAGCTTGTTTTCCACTTCCTGATAGCTGAAAAAATACCGGATAATAATCGCCGCGCAAATAATCATAACAATGCCGCTTACAATTTGAATAATTTTACGCATTTTAAATACTTAACGGCATCATATATAACCCGAGCTGCTCATCTTCATGAAACACGGAATTGACCCCGTATACTTCCTTAATTACTTCTTTTGTAATAACATCGCGCGGTGCACCTTCAGCAATGATCTTACCGGCTTTCATCAAAATAATGTGGTCACTATAGCGGATTGCCTGATTAATGTCGTGGAGTACCATGACAATCGTCAAGCCATACTGTTCATTCAGTTGCTTAACGAGCTCCAGCAGTTCAAGCTGATAGTATATATCCAAATACGTTGTCGGCTCGTCCAGGCACAATATTTCCGATTTTTGTGCAAGTGCCATTGCAATCCATACACGCTGCCGTTCTCCGCCGGAAAGTGCCGACAAATCATTATGCCGTTTTTCATGCAGATTCGTACATGTAAGTGCCCATGTAACGGACTCCTCATCTTCTTCAGCTCGCTTCTTGAATAATGAAGTATGCGGCATCCGACCGTACATAACAAGCTTCTCCACCGTCAAATCTGAAGGAATATCGTTTTGCTGATAGACAATCGCCAATTTCTTTGCAAACTCTTTCGGCTTATATTCCACTAAATCCCGATTTTCGAGCGTTGCCTGACCTTCAAGCGGTTTTTTGTTCCGTGACATAACACTTAGCAATGTGGATTTCCCGCAGCCATTCGGCCCTATGATTGTCGTCACTTTTCCTTTTGGAATGGCGGTCGATACTGCATTTAAATGGCGGGTCGCCCCATCATGGGAAACGACTACTTGTTTAATTTCCATATTGGTTGTCACTCTTTTCTAAGTAGGAATATGAGGAAAGGTCCTCCGATAATGGCCATAATCGTTGATGCCGGTACTTCCATCGGGCTGAACATTGTACGCCCAAGGGTATCTGCCAATAAAATAATAAATGCACCGAGCAGTGCCGTAAATGGAATCAACACTTTATGATCATAACCAACAAGTCGACGCGCAATATGCGGCACTAAAATTCCGACAAATGAAATAACCCCTGCCACCACGACAGATGCTGCAGCTAGCAGCACGGCCACCGCTGCAATAAGGATGCGTGCACCTGTAACATTAAAACCGACACTTTTGGCAGTTTTATCGGATAACACGAGCACATTGCAGGAAGCGTATAAAATAAAAGCAAGAAGTAAACCGATTGAGCCATATGTAACGATTAACGATACATCATCCCATGTTTTTAAGGACAGGTTTGATGTAATTGCGCCTGTTGCCGATGCGCCAAAACTGATCATCGCTTCCGTTAGTCCCGAGAACATCGCATTGATTGCAATCCCGACTAAAATTAACTTTAATGGATTCAGCCCTGACTTCCAGGAAAGCAGGAAAACGAAGAAACATGCAAGTGCACCCCCGATAAATGCTGCAATTGGGGTGAAGAAAAATAATGTCGGTACAAAGCTTACGATAAATAATTTTGTAAATGCAGCTCCCGCGGATATTCCGATAAATCCGGCATCTGCCAATGGATTTCGCATAATTGCCTGCAATAGTACACCGGCAACCGATAAAGCAGCTCCGGCAAATATCGCAACGATGATTCTCGGAAAACGCAAATCTTTAATCGCAGCCATATCTGCATTATCGGCATTGAAGAAATTCGTTATAAAGTCGATAAATGACATCTGTATACTGCCTGTTGTCGCTGCATAAATAATTGTCATAACAAGCAATACAGTGACAGTGATAAAGCTTATAATTTTTTTTGTCACAGAAAACATCCTTTATATGATGAAAAGCAAAACCTCCCTCAAGACTTTGCTTTTCCAACATTATTATTGATATAGTGAAACTTCAATCAGTGGAGCAGATAATTTACTACCCGTTAATTAGGGATAAAATATTTCTACTAACTGATTGAGTGCTTCCGGTACATTCAATGCTGCTGTCGTACCAAACAGTTCTTCCTCTAAATCATATACTTGTCCATTTTTCACGGCATTAAAATGTTTCCAAACATCATTTTTTGCAAATTCCTCGTCAAACATTTCAATTACCTCATCCGGCATACCGTGCGATAAACGTAAAATGATATCAGGGTTCGATGAATATAAATGCTCTGTATTGGATGGCAAATATTCAGCATCCTGACCAGCCATGACATTCTCCCCGCCTGCAAGACGTACTAAATCACCCGCATAGGAATTTTCGGTCGCCACTAAATAACTGCCTGGTACACCTAGTAAAATGAGTACCCTCGGCTTCTCTTCACTATTTGCTGCAACCTCTACCGCATCAATTTCAGCCTGTAGCTCATCATTTAAAGCCTTTGCCTCGTCCACACGGCTGTAACGTTCACCAAGTGCTGTAATTTCACCCATCATCGTTTCAATACTTGTTAAATCAACAAAATCGACCGGAATTTTCAATTGTTCAAATTTATCCTTTAAATCGTATTCCAGTGTTGAAACAGACAATACTTCAGTTGGATTGAGCGATTTGATAATTTCCGCATCCGGATCCATTGCATTCCCGATATTCGGCAGATCATCAAAACGAGCAGGCAAATCCTTTACCGTATCCGGAATTGCGACCGCATCAAGATTAAGTTTATCCAATATTTGTGCAATGACAACCGTTCCCGCAATAATGCGATGCTCCTCTTCAACTGCCGAAGCCTGTTCTGATGGAGTATTGTCATCGCTGGTATTTGATGACTCTGCTTTCTGTTCCTGTTCACTATTTCCGCATCCCGCAAGTACTGCGATACTCAGCGTGAGACCGATTAACCACTTCTTCATTTCCTTTTCCTCCTAGCTGTTTAAACTGAAGTAAAATTTCATCACATCCAGGATGGAAGTTTAGTTCAATTTAAGCGTAGCATCTCCACTTTCCTTACTTAAAAATAGGATTGGGGCTGTATTAAAAGCCGCAGCTTTTAACACAACCCTACCTAAACTCATATTAGCTTACGGCTTTTTGTAATAAGCCATTTACGTTTCATTGAATTATTTCTTTAGACCATCAACAACTGTTAACGTATTGTTTAAGATTTTTGCCATTTGAGAGCGTGTTAATTTGTTTTCCGGATTGAATTTCCCTTCAAAACCAGAGATAATACCTAATTTATTTAATTCAGAAATTGCTTTTGATGCTTCAACTTCTTTTGGCATATCAGAGAATTTTGCTGCTTCTCCAGATGCTTTATAGCCGTTTTTCTCTAATAGACGGTAAATCATTAACGCCGCTTGTTTACGAGTTATATCTTGTCCAGGTGCAAATGTAGTAGCTGTTTTACCGTTAATAATACCGTAACCGTTTAATGCATTGATTGCTGTTTTTGTTTCTGCATCGTATTTTGTGATATCAGAGAAGTTCGCTTTTGCGGGTACATCCAATTTTAATGCACGGTTTAGCATTAATGCGAATTGAGAGCGTTTCAAGTTGTTTCCAGGGTTGAACTTTTCTGCAGCTTTGAAAATCCCTTTGTTATAAAGGTTAATGATTGCATCTTTGTTACCGTTGTTTGCGATATCTTTAAATGGAGCAGTTGTTGAGTTCTTATCGCTAAACTTCATTTGGAAGTCATGTGCAGTTTCATATAAAACATTCCCATTAAGAACTACTTTTAAATCAGCTGTTGCTGTATAGATTTTTTCTAAATCTTTAACTGATAACGTGTAGATTTTTACTGTATTATTGCCAACTTTTTCTTCTGACTTTAATGCAACCGTTGCGCCTTCAACATCGAAGCCTAATAAGTGTTGACCTTCAGGGAATGTTAATTCTACATCATAGCCACCTTCAGTTGTTGTCACTGTTACTTCATCGTCTAAATATTTATTGTGCATAATAGACAATTCCTGAGTTCCGTTCTTTAATGCTGTAACATCCATTTTTACAGATTCAACAGGTGCAGGTTTTACTTCAGCTTTTGGTAACTCCAGGTCAGCTGTTTCGATAGCGAAACCGAAGTCATACCATTTATCCATTTTCGCTGCAGGAACAACAACATGTACACCTGCTTCATGTAATTCACTAATTGAAGGAATTTCTACTGTATAAACGCCATCTTTTTCAGTTGCTTCTTTACCCGCAATTTTAAATCCAGCTACCATTTCTTTTGAAGTTGCCGCTACAGATACTTCTACAGAATATTTGCCGTCTTTTACGATTAATTTCGCTTTAGGTGTGAAGTGGTTTGTAATTGCTTTGTAGTTACCTATTTTTTCTGAATTATATGCATCCCAAACAATATCGTAAGTACCATCTGCTACTGAATCGAAAGTTTTGCCTGGTGTATAAACTTTCTCTTCTTTCACTTCTTCAACCGGCTTTGTTGTTTCCGTTACTTCTTTAATTGATTTTGCATCAGGTGTTAATGTAACTTTATAATCAACTGGATCTTTGCCAACGAAAGTAATTGTCATATTAAGAGTAGCTTCTACAGGAGCATAATCTGCAGTTACTGGAATATTGATGTGCTTTTTCCCGTTATATTCAGCCATTGCAGGTTGTCCTGCTACTGTTACGCTATTTACCATTGCTAATACCGCATCTGATAATTCAATATTGATAAATTGCTGACCATTACGTTCAACTAGCTTGCCTGTAGTTGGAATAAAACGTTTTAGTGCATCATCCGCGTCAACTTTAAAGTCAATTGTTTTTGATGCTGTCGAAGTAGCTGCATCTGTTGCCTTTGTTTCTGTAGTCGTGTCAGCAGATACTGCCATTGCTGGTACGATTGCTGATGTAGCAAGCAATGATGCTAATACTGCTTTAGTTGCTTTTGATTTGTTAGCCATTCTTTATTTCCCCTGTCTGTTTATATAGTTTTTGTTTTCTTTGTGCGAATGAATACAACAGCTGCTATGATAAATAAAATAACTGCCATTAACGGTAATTCATCGCTCGTCTCCGGATTTTCTACTACCTCAGAATCTTCAGCTTGCTTCGTTTCAGATGCAATTTCTTCATCTGATTTTGTAGAATCATCTGTCTCTGTCGTTTCTGTTGTCGCTTGCTGTTCGGATGAATCTTTATTCTGCTTTTCAGTTGATGGTGCTGGTGTATTTGAAGAAGTATTACTTCCTGACGACTTTGTCGGTGTTTCCTTAGGGGCTGGAGTTGTTTTTGCAGGTTCCTGCTTTACCGTTTCTTTAGGTTCCTCGACTTTTGCTTCAGGTAACCCCCCGCTATTAAATACAAAATCTACACTATAGCTATGATGGTAATCGATATCATCAATGTCGATTTTCATCGCTACTGTCACTAAATTTGCATTGGAAACAGAAAATTGCACTGTACGGTGGTCTGAGGATTCATTTGAGCTGATTACTTTCGCTCCGCCTGGAGGATTAAACTGTGTCACCCAACTGCTGTTTTTAATCGTAATCTGCATTGTCATTTTTCCGTTGTTTACGATTAACTTGGCTGGCTTTAAAAAATAGTCATTTGCCATTGATGCCGAATTGCTCCCGGGTTTATTTACTTGATAACTAACATCATATGTACCATCAGCAATTGCTGCAGATGAATTATTCGGTAAAGTAAACGCTACCAAAAAAAGAGCAGCAAAAAATATGAAGAAACTTTTTCTCACACTATTTCTCCTCCTTTTCTATATAATATCAAAGTTTCTAATAGAGAATATTTCTCAATTCCACTATATAGCATGCCATAAAAATGGTTGATTCTCAAATGGCAACATTCCCCTTTCCCATTAAATTTCGGCCAATCCTTTAAAAATTCATGAATTTGTCGCAATTACAGCTTGACTCTTTTTCACAGAAGTTCAGTTATTTACAGAAAAGGGGAATAATCTACAAGTACTCGTATTTTCCGACCTATCGATTACTTATTTTTATACTGAAAAGTTGTTTATGAGGAATACTAGGAAGGTTGGAGTCTTCTTCAAAAAATTAGTTAAATAAAGTATAATAGGGAGTATAATTAAAATAATTTTTAGGGGTTACGTTATGATTTTAGATAAAAAGAATGCACAAAAATTTGCTTATGAATATATACGAGAACGAATTTTAAACGGGACCTATAGTGGTGGCATGAAACTTGTGGAAGAACGCCTGGCAGATGAAATTGGCGTTAGTCGAACACCGATTCGGGAAGCAATTAAAACACTTGAACAGGAAGGGTTGATTAAAAAAAAGCAAGTTGTTAATCCGACTGCTCAAGATTTAATATACCTATATGATATACGTATATTACTTGAAGGTTTTTCTGCAAAAAGAGCAGCAAAGTATATGACTCCAGATAAGATTAAAGAGCTTGAAAGTACTATCACGAAATCCCGCAGTTCATTTCTCGAAGGGCATTCAAAAGAAATGTACAATTCTAACCAGCATTTTCACGAATTAATTATTAATGAATGCCAAAACCCGCTGATTATTGAAAAATTAGAAGAAGCTCGTACGATTTTTCACTTGTTTAGTTTAAGATTCGATCTATATAGTCGACCTAATATTATTGAAGAGCATGAAGAAATTTACAATGCAATTAAAGACAAAAACGAAGAACTTGCCGGCGAACTGATGGCCAAACATTTACAAAAAGATATGAATTTTACACTGGAATATATCGGTAGACGAGGTCAATATTAAGTTCAATTATATAATTGATGTCCGAACATAAACTTTTGGAATCGTCTATTCCATAACATATAAAAAGGCACTAATTCTTCCAACCGGGAATTAGTGCTAAAATGTTATGGGATTCAATTGTTTTCAATCGTTCTTACTACATCTAATACTTCATCGAACTGATTAATTACATAATCAGCTTTTGAATCTTCTTTGTAAGACGGATCTTTTATCCATACGCTAATCATCCCAACGTCATTTGAAGCTTGAACATCATTTATTAAATGATCACCAACGTAAATTGCTTCATTTGGAAGGACATTCAGTATATCCAATGCATAGTTGAATATATTTGCATCGGGTTTTCTCATCCCTACTTCATCCGATACAACGATGCAGTCAAATAGCGAATCAATACCAAGCTTAATAACATTATTACGCTGATGACCAACACGGCCGTTAGTTACTAGACCTAAGAGGTATCCTTGTTCCTTTAGTTTTTTTAAAACCATCTCGATATCCGGAAAACCAACTGCGAATTTTTGGAAGTTATCTTCATACTCTTTTACGAGCTCTTCCATTGAATAGGGTAAGTTCCATTCTTTTATTAATGTTGAATAGACAACATCTTTCCAAACATATCCCTGTGCATCGAGTTCAATGAATCGATCAATGAAGGGCTGCTTCTGAATATTTTCTAATTGAAACAAACGCTCATACTGCTCATGAATATAGTTATTTAGCGCTGTATCCCGATCCATGATTGTTCGATCGAAGTCAAATAAAATTGCTTTTATCATATTATCTAGTTTCTCCTTTTAAGTAGGAAATCTAATCTTGTATTCCTGCTTTAATCCAACTGCCTACTTGAATCGTTCTCCGTGCTTGATATTCAACTGCTGCTTTTGCATCCTCAATGATCTGGCCATCTTTTCCTACCGTTACACTTGTACCAAACGGATTACCACCTGCCGTAAAAACACTTGGATCCGTATAACCTGGAGTTGCTACAATTACACCCCAGTGATACATTGTTGTGTAAATTTGCAATAATGTTTGTTCCTGACCACCATGCACATTTTGTGCAGAAGTCATTGCACTTGCTACTTTGTTAGCCAACTTCCCATTGTACCAAAGCCCGCCTGCTGTATCGATAAATTGTTTAACTTGACCCGGCACATTTCCAAAACGTGTAGGGATGCTAAATATAAATGCATCTGCCCATACTAAGTCGCTTAATTGTACTTCTGGCACATCTTTCGATTTTTCCATAAACGCTTTCCATGCCGGATTTGAATTAATTGCTTCTTGTGGAGCTGTTTCCTGAATTCTTAATAATTTCACATCTGCACCGGCTTCAATTGCAGCAGCTTCGGCCCACTTCGCCATTTGATAATTAGTTCCTGTTGAACTGTAATAAATAATAGCAAGTTTCACTGGATTTTCTTCCTTTACTTTTCCTTTAAAAAACATATATTACTTCCCTCCAATCCAACAATAAGCGACTTCTAATCAAAGAAATCGCTTATTAATTTACCCTATTTAGTTAAGTACAACCAACATTATGAATTTAAATATATAAATAATTATTTTCTTATTGCTTGTACTGCCGCCCGAATTCCTAATAAGTAGCTCTCTTCACCAAAACCGGAAATTTGACCTGTCACAATATCAGCGAATACTGATTTTTCACGGAAGCTCTCACGTGCATGAATATTTGACATGTGCATTTCAACGATTGGGCCTGTAAAAATAGCTAATGCATCTCGAATTGCATAGCTATAGTGAGTCCATGCACCTGCATTCAGAACAATGCCGTCAACACCTGCCAGGAACGCTTCGTGAATTTTTTCTACGAATTCACCTTCATGATTCGTTTGAAAAGTTTCTACTTCTACATTTAATTCTTTTGCCAGTTCTTGAATGTTGTTGTTAATTTGATCTAAAGTAATTGTGCCATAATGTTCAGGATCGCGTTTACCGAACATGTTGTGGTTAACACCATGTAACATTAAAATTTTTGTCATCATCCATACTCCTTAAAATAAATTGTTATATAGAATATAGTGTTTTAGTATTTGTAAACATTTCATTATCCATACCGTATATAAAGGAGCGTGTGATATGAATATATAATAATATTGAAATTATTTATGTTCACCAAACATAATTTCTTTAATTTCCTCAATTGGCATATCTTCGCCAGTGAATAATTTAAAGCCTAAAGCACCTTGCCATAACATCATACCAAGACCGTTGATTACTGTACAACCTGCCTCTTCAGCTTGAGTTAATAATTTTGATTTTTGCGGGTTATAAACTACGTCAGTCACAACTAAATCTTTACGTAACACATCTAACGTTTCATCCACAATCGATAAATGATCAAGCGGTTTCATACCAAGGCTTGTACCGTTCGCTAAAATAGCAGATTCAGCAACTTCACGACGGAATGCTTCTTTATCTTCCAATGGGAAAATGTTCGCTTTTACGCCAAACTCTTTCATTTCATTGTTAATGTAGTTCACATTTTCTTCTGCTTGTCCAAAGAATTGGTCGTTACGTGCGAAAATTGAAATTTCACGGATACCTGATTGAGCAAATTGAATAGCGATAGGAGTTGCAGCGCCACCAGAACCAACAAGGGTAACTTTTTGACCTTTAAGCTCTACACCATGCTCGATTAAGTTGCGGATATAACCAAGACCGTCCGTGTTGTAACCGATTAATTTACCATCGCGGTTAACTACAGTGTTAGATGCACGAGAATATTTAGCTGAATCATCTAATTCATCTAGATAATCAAGAACTTTCATTTTGTTAGGCATCGATACGTTGAAGCCTGCTACACCTGCCGCTTTGAAACCTTTAACTGTTTCTTCTAATTCTTCGTTACCTACTTCAAATGCAAGGTAAGCATAGTTTAAACCTTTTAATGAATAACCTAAGTTATGCATACGTGGTGATAGGCTATGGCCAATCGGTGTTGCAAGTAATCCTACTAATTTTGTTTTACCGTCGATTTTTTTCTCATTTACATTTGTCATTAGAAACGCTCCTTTTATTTTGTATAAATTCAGATGTTTTATTTCACTGTTGCTTTGTCTGTTTTACCAAAGACTTTATTTAAACGACTTAGTACATAAACCGCTAAAATAACACTAATTACAGCAATCACAATATCAAAGACAAGTGTCATCGAAATACCAACTGAGTCTACAAGTGCACTTGTAATGATTGGTACTAAAATGAATGCTGAACTTGCAGCAATATTAACGTACGCTGAGAACGTTGCTTTATTTTTGGGGAAAAGCTTCATCATGACACTTAACGCTAATTGGAAAATACCCGATGTGAATAGACCAAGTAGGAATGTACTTACTAATACAAGACCGTATGATTCCACAACAAATAGTGAAAGCATCGCTACGATAGCGCCAATTGGATAAATAATCGCGACCATAATTGGTGAAATATATTTATCTAACACAACTGCAAGCAATAATACCGATACAAGTGCGCCGATACTGAAGTAAGACAGTAATTGAACTGCCTGGCTGGACTCTAAACCAATGAAATCTGTACCCAGTTTAGGTAACCATGTTTGCCAAACAACGAATAACGCCGTTGAGGTGAAACCAATTAAAATTATGGCTAAACCTTCACCAAAGATTTTTGGCTCTTGTTTAAAGTTTGTTTCAACTGTTTCTTCACCTTTTTCATCTTTAGCTGGTGCAGCTTTATGTTCAGGGAATGGCATGAACATTAAGTAAATACCGCTAACTAAATATAGAGCACCTAGGCCAAAGAATGCCCAGCCCCAGAAAATATCATTAGCAATTAATACAGCTAAAATAAATGGTAATAATGTAGCACCGATTGAAACAGATGCTTTTACTAAAACGTTAGCTGAACTTGCTTTTTTCGGGAAGGATTCTGTCAACGCAGGATATGTCCCTGAATCAAGTAGTGAGTTCGCAATACCTGCAGAAATTGCAAAAATGAATGCGATTACATAACTTGTCGTTGTTGGAATACCAATTAAGAATACTAAATATAGGAAACAAGCCGTGATAATAACTGGCTTACGACCTAAGCCATCCGAAAGACGTCCTACGAAGAATAATGCCCCTAATTTACCGATACCAATAGCTGATACAAGTAAACTGATTTGTGCAATCGTTACGCCATATCGATCAGATAAGTTGTCCATGTTTGAAGCGATAATAATATTAATCATCCCAAGCATGAAATAGTTAAGATACATCCCAAGAGATGTTTTAAGAAACGGGCTTTTCATGTTTTCACTCCTCAATATTTGTGCTGGATCCTATATATTCCTGATTCATATATCTCGAATCCGAGGGATTGTAGAGTATTCTCCTCGTATTTCAAGAAGAATCTAATGCACAACTTTAATTTTTTTGTATTTTATAAAAATGTAGGTAGCAAGCAAAATACTCACTAGAGCGAGAACGAAATCAAATACAAATACAGATGTAATATTAACGTACTCTCTTAATAATCCTGTTCCGTAGGGAATCACCATAAAAGCTACACTTGCTGCTGCACTGACGTACGCCACGCTTGTTCCTTTGTTTTCAGGGAATAGCTCAACCATAACAGTCATTGCTAGTTGGAATATTCCAGACATAAATAAACCTAAGAAGAAGATTAGAAAAGCGGTTAAACCTTGAGTCGAATTTGTTAAAAAGAGAACTAGAAAAACTGCTGCCATAAACGGATATATGATCATCGCTGTAACCGGTTTAATCCAACGGTTAAGAAAAATAGTTAATAGGATTACGGATAGTAAGCCACCAGCACTAAAGAAACTTATCAGACTCACTGCTTCAATATCTCCATAACCTAGGACTTCTATGGCATAAGTTGGCATCCAAGTTTGTACAATCATTGAAAGGGATATAGAGGTAAAGCCAAATAAAATCAAGGCTGCTCCTTCTTTCATGAATTTCGGCTTAATAGAAAATTGTACTTTCACTGCAGAATAATCGACCAAATAATGATCGAATTCATCTTCCTTATTTTTGGGAAATGCAGATTTAAGAACAATAAATGCCACAACTAAAAATAATGCTGCCGGTACAAAGAATGCGTATCCAAAAAATAAATCCTTTGAAATAAATAAGGCAATCATCATAGGCAGAAGTATTGCGCCTATTGATACAAAGGCTTTGATTAATACAGTAGCGCTACCTGCCCGCTTAGGAAAAGCCTCATTTAATGCCGGATATGATCCCGAGTCTAATAATGAGTTACATGTCCCTGCGATAAATGCAAGCCCTATTGCAATAGAAAATGAATTTGTAAGGGGCATCCCAACTAAAAAAACAACGTAAAGAACCGCTGCAACCAGTATTAATGGTTTTCTCCCGTAGCGATCAGAAAGTTTCCCTGAAATATTGACAGTAAATAGATGTCCAATGCCAATTACGGATATTAGTAAACTAATATCTGTCCGGTCAACATGCATTTGTTCAGTTAGAAAGCCCATATTAGATGCTAGAATAATATTCACCATTCCAAGTAATAAATAGCTCATGTAAATGCCTGTACCCATTTTTAAATATGGATTTTTCATCTTTTACCTCTCTTATATATTTTCAGGATATTTATTAAAAAGTCGCTGCTAATAGAGTGATCGAAATCATTCCCAGTATTTACCTGAACACGAAAAGTTAATCTTACTAATCGGCTTCTCTTTATTATTTTATTTCTTATAGATTTTATACTTTTAATTCGAATAGCTATTACCAACCAGCTTCCTCTGGAACAACTTCATAATATCACTCTGTATACATTTTTGTCAATTTTGTATACAAAATAAGATAATTCTGTTTTTTCTCCTATCTATACTGCCCTTTATAATATAAAAAAGTCCCGAATAATAATGTAAATCTAGTAGTAGTTATTGATGGGGCGTGTATATGTTCCACTTTATAAACTTCATGCTCAAACACGAAAAGCGCCTCCCTTTTCAGGGAAGCGCTTTTAACATATTCTGCGTCTATTTAATTTAACCTTAACCTTAACCTTGCAGCATTTTACTGCTTTGCCGGTACAAACCCGGCATCCTTGGCATCTTCTTCTGTACAGAACATTTCCTCTGCTACAGTATTCTCAAAATCACGCTGTCCTGGCATATGGTATATCTTATTACCTTTGGAATTTATATTTCCTTTAATTTTACAACTTGCCTCATTTTCTGACATGTTCAATTTATCTTCTTCTACAGTAGATTTATTTTCATCGTTTACCGCAGCATAGTATACCTCTTTATCGTAGCCTCGATTCGTCACATAATCCTCAACAGACCAAATGCCGATTGCATTATGTTGGGCCGTTTTTTGAATGGATTTAAACCAGTCGACATGTTTCGTATTTGGATCATAAATATAAGCTACCCGTACAAGTCCGCTTTTCAATAATTGTTCTTGAACGCTAATGCCCTCTTTCGTATAAATATAGGCTAGCAAACGTTTGTATTTATCACGGTACGTTACATCAAATTCGACATAAACAGAATCTTGTCCAGCTAATAACTGCTTTAGAAACTCTTTTGCTTCAGGTCCAAACGGTTGCTCTCCTAATGTTTCATGATTTGTTTCCGGAGCGTCTATAAGAAGCAGACGTACTTTTTCTGAACTGCCGTTATATTTGATCCGTATTGTATCACCGTCAATGATGTCCTGCAGTTCGTACTCTTCGAAATCGCTAATATCATATTTTGTTGCCGTCTCTTTCGAAGAAGCTGCAATTCCTTGAATTGTATTGGTTTCACTAGTAGTAGCTGTATTCGTTTCCTCTGTACATCCACTTATTAGTAGTGCAGAAAAAAACAAAGCCATAATTATCTTTTTCAAATCTCTATCCTGCTTTCTTAACCTGCTATAAAATAAACTACTGCGGTTCAATTCATACTGTAGTCTTAACTAAATATTAAATATAGTACAACGGCTAAAATAATCGTCCCACTCGTAATCAATGTTTTAATATCTTTGTCACTCATATCCTGTACCTCTCTTCTATTACGTATAATCCATTTTATCATTATTGAACACATAAAAAAATCTTCAGCCTAAAAAACCGAAGATTGTAATTTTTTATTAAATTACTTCTTTTAGATTTCTTTATTTGCCTTTGGGTTCGGCCCCAGCACGATCGGTGGGATATCTGCAAATGTTCCGCCTTCTTCTTCCAGATCACGCATTCGGTGTGCCAGGCGAGATGCTGCACAAGCCGCGATACTTCCAACTAGATCGTCTAGAAATGTATTTACAGATTCGCCCGCTTTTGTATCAAGCTTTTCAATGATTCCAATTTTTTGCTTATCCAAATGACCGAAAGTTGTTACGGCAATACTTCCATACGTAAATACTGACCCCAATGCCAATGTTTCATCAACGCCAAACAGCCCTTCATCAGCCTCGATAATTGCTTGTAGCGGTGCCGACAGCAGTCTTTTCTCTGCCAGTTCATCAAGCTCAATTCCGACTAGCACTGCATGTTGCACTTCACGTTTATTTAATACACGAACAACCGATTGAATGCAGTGCTCGATCGTTAAACCTTCATTATATGGTGACTGCATCGTAAACACGATTTCAGCAATATCTTCAATTGTTACATGACGACGTTCCAACGCGTTATAAGTAGCTTTTGTCACTTCGTCAGAGTGTACGCGAATATTTTTATTATGCATAAGAAATCCTCACTTCTATTTATTTTAAGTATTTATTTCTCGTCTTCTTTCTATATATTACACCTTTATTTTCCTATATGATACAATTTTACATACATCAAAATACAGGGGTGACAACATTGGAGAGAGGCACAGTAAAAGACGTTGCTTTTTTTAGCAATGCATTAAACGAGGAGCTGGAGTTATTAATTTATATTCCAGCAAATTATTCCCCATTATATGAATATAACATTCTAATTGCGTCCGATGGTAAAGATTACTTTCAGCTAGGAGGCATTCCGCGCCTTGCTGATGAACTGATCGATGGCTATCTAATCGAAAATACAATCATTGTTGGTGTGCCATACAAAAATTACGAAGATCGTAAGCGAAAGTATACACCAGCAGGGGATCAATTTGAAGCGTATATGCGGTTTTTGGCACATGAGCTCGTGCCTTATTTGGATGACGAATTTTCAACTACACAAGTTGGCGGCGGACGTGCATTAATAGGTGATTCTATGGCTGCAACCATTTCATTAATGACTGCAATCCATTATCCAAATATTTTCGGGAAAGCCATTTTACAATCACCTTATGTAGATGAGCTTGTATTGCAGGGAGTTAAGGATGCGAAAAACGTCGATATTCTTTCGTTGTACCATATTATCGGTCTTCAGGAAGATCAGGTTTCATTAAAGGATGGCACGGTCAAAGATCTCTTAACACCGAACCGGGAGTTGCATCAACTGTTCATTCAACATGGTATTGATACATTCTATGAAGAATTCAATGGAAATCATACATGGACTTATTGGAAACCTGATTTAAAACGTGCACTAATTGAAATTTTCGGATAATACGGTATGTTGGAAATGTTTATTCACAAATTTTTCTGTTATACTTATAACAATTACGCCTTGGTGTGGCTGTATCTAGATTTTTGTTAGTATAAATAGTTGTATAAAATCTATGCCATTTACAGGACGTCTTACCTTCATTTAGCACGGTGCTAAATGATATTATAAAATTTTTAGGGGGTAATGAATTTGAAATATGGTATTGTTGCTTTTCCATCTAAAAAATTACAAGATTTAGCGAACACTTATCGCAAACGCTATGACCCGCACTATGCTTTAATCACACCTCATATTACGCTCAAAGATGCGTTTGATGCGGATGAAGCTGAAATCGGAGAAATCTCCAAGCATTTGCAGGAAGTGGCATCAAGGTTTGCACCTTTACAAATTCACGCCTCACGAATCAGTTCATTTTATCCGACGACGAATGCCATTTACTTCCGAGTTGAGCCAACACCACAGTTGGAAAATATTCAAAAGTCAATTCAGGAAAAAATTAATTTTGGTGCGCCAAAGCATGTGTTTGTGCCACATATTACAATTGCACAAAAAATGAGCGCTTCCGAGCATGATGATATTCACGGCCAGTTGCGTATGGTTGGAGTAGATGAAAAAGATTCGATCGATCGTTTCCACTTGCTTTACCAATTGGAAGACGGCTCATGGACAACTTATGAAACATACAAATTGACTGGAGCTGAGTAATACGTGTTTGAAGTAAAACTAGTTACAACCGACGAAGACCGCGAACGTGCATTTGAACTACGTAAAGAAGTATTCGTCAAAGAGCAAGGGGTTCCACTGAGTTTGGAATTAGATGAATATGATGAAACAGCCACTCATTTTTTAGTAAATGAAGGTGAAAATTCAATTGCTACAGCACGTCTTCGGGAAGTCGAACCGAAAGTCGGAAAAGTTGAACGCGTTTGCGTATTGAACAATTATCGCGGTAAACGACTTGGCGCATTAATTATGGAAGCTGTTGAACAATATGCAAAAAAAGCTGCGTTTGAAAAGCTTAAGTTGAATGCCCAAAGCTATGCAATTCCTTTCTATGAAAAGCTGGACTACACTGTCACTTCTCCGGAATTTATGGATGCAGGGATCCCACATCGCGCTATGGAAAAGAAAATCTAATTCTTTAAAACTCATAAAAGGAGAAAAACATCCATTTCCCGCCGGAGAAAATGGATGTTTTTCGTATTATTACGCCACTTTTAAAGTTCCGATTTACTTCATCATTTTCTCGATTTTTGAAAAATCCAAAGATTTACCGTCTTGAATGATTGATTGGACAATTTTGTCTTCAAGTTCACTCGTAATCGGTTTATTTGCAAGGCGACTCACCTTTTTCACGATTTTCCGAACTTGTTTTTCATCCGAGAAATCTGCATACGTCAATGCATTGGCAAGAGTCATAATTTCATCGAAATCAACGCCGGTTTTGCGCTCCACTTTTTTAAAAAACGAACGATCCATACTGTTTGCTTACCTCCCTTAAATAAATACGCTACCAACGATGATAAGTAAAATAAATAGTACAACGATCAATACGAATGTACTACTGTTATTACCCCCGCCATAGCCTGAGGAACCATAATCGCAACCACCTTGTTGCCAACCTTGTTGCTGCCAACCATATCCAGACATACTTATACCCCCCTTTCTATTTTGTAGTGTATGCAAACACTCAAAAAAAAGGAGGGTATTCGTCTAATCTACTTTTCCTTTAGGCTTAAATATTACTGCCGCGATAAAGCCAAACAATATTGCCGCGCTAATTCCGGAGCTCGTCACCTCGAACATACCTGTCAACAGACCAATCCAGCCATGTTTTTCAACTTCAGCCATTGCTCCATGTGTCAATGAGTTCCCAAACGAAGTAATCGGAATTGTCGCACCGGCCCCAGCGAAACTTATTAAGGGTTCATATAAATTAAGTCCATCTAAAATTGCGCCTACTACTACTAAAATGGACAATGTATGACCAGGTGTCAGCTTTCCTACATCCAATAATAACTGACCAATTAAACAAATTAATCCACCTACGACAAATGCCACTAAAAATGTAAAGCCGATTGTAATCACCCCATCCCGATTTCAATTGCATGTGCTGTGCACGGAATTGACTCGCCTTGTTGAAAAGAAAGCGGCGATAAAAGTGCTCCTGTCGCCACCAATAATACGCGTTTGTAACGACCAGTTTTAAATTGTTCCATCATATAGCCGCTATAGACTGCTGCAGAACAACCTGCCCCACTCGCTCCTGCCAAAAATGCTGTATCTTCTCCGTAAAATTCAGCCCCGGCATCACGGAATCTTGATAAATCTTCTTTTTTTACACCACTTTGGGCAAACATCGCAATTAAAATTTTTAATCCAATTTTCCCTAGATCACCAGTCATAATGACATCGTAATCCTGAATCGTTTGTGAACGCTTTTTTAAATGTGCCTGAATCGTATCAAATGCTGCTGGTGCCATTGCTCCACCCATATGAAATGGATCTGTTGCTCCGTAATCAATTACTTTTCCGATTGTTGCGGCTTCCACATACGGAAGCTTCGGCTGATGTTTGCCAACCAATACAAATCCTGCTGCTGTTACGGTCCACTGAGCAGTTGCAGGCTTTTGACCTCCATAATCTACCGGATAGCGAAACTGGCGCTCGACCGAGTTGTGCTGGCTAGATGCACCGGCAATAGAAAACTCACTTGCACCCAGTTCTGTCAATAATGAAGCAATAACTATAGAAGAAACCGATGTTGCACAGGCAGAAAATAGACCGATAAACGAAATCGCCAGTTCCCGTGCGGCAAAGTTTGTAGGCGTCATTTGATTAACTAAGTCCCCGCCCAATAAATAATCAACATCCAAATTGTTTAAGTTCGACTTTTTCAAAATGATTTGACATGCTTCAGAAATAAGCATGGCATTTCCTTTCTCATTCGAATCTTTTTGCCACCGTTCGTCGGTCGATATTTTGTCAAAATACGTTTGAAAGACACTCCGCTTTTCCAAAGGTCCTACTACAACACCAGAAGAAAGAATGGATGGCTTTGACTTAAAAACAATTACCACGAAACGACACCTACCGATACCAGAATTAATTTAACCAATGTCACAAAAAAGGCCGAAACAACCCCAAACAAAATAACCGAACCTGCAAGTTTGAACATATTACTGCCGACACCTAATACAAATCCTTCCGATTTCCCTTCAATAGCTGAAGAAACAACAGCATTACCGAACCCTGTTACTGGAACGGCACTACCAGCTCCGGCAAATTGGCCAAGTTTTCGATATAGTCCGAACCCTGTCAGGAGCATAGCGAGAAATACCATTGTTGCCACTGTTGGATTGCCTACAGTTTTTTCCGTAAAATCAAAAAATATCATATAAAAAAAGGAAATTGCTTGTCCTACACAACAAATAATACCGCCAACAACAAATGCTTTTAGACAATTAATGGCAAGAGGTGTTTTCGGTGAAATTTGTTCTTTTAACGTATTGTATTGTTGCTCATTCAAGTTACGTTTCCTCCTTAGCAAGCTTTTTAAGCTCATGCAATTCTTTCAGCATTTTTTTCTGATTATTTTCTTCCATTAATTTGGTCGATTCCCAGAACATTTTAAAATCTGCTGAAACGTTGACTTTACTATCGGAAAATTTATCTTCCAACTTTTTTTTCCAGTCTTTTTCAATTTTTTCGCGATTCCATTTTTTAAATGGTTTTAATTGCATAGCGACAAATAATTCATCTTCAAATACTAAAAGATTAGCCTGTTCTATTGCATCATCTTCTTTTAAAAGCTTTTCTACTTCCTGCTGATTTTGTACATTATCTGTCATTGAATACGTTGCAACTTTCTCTCGGTCATTGCAGCCTGCAAGAATAAAAAGCAAACTCAATGCCATGAATGCCTTCCGCATAATAGTCCCCCTTTTGTCCATTTTTCTCCAAGTATAACCGTCCGTATTTTGAATTATTCATCTTGCATAGAAGTTTGGGGAAACCTGTTCATTCGCCCGATTCCTTTGACAACCGATTCATATTATTAGTAAGAGTTAAGAATACCGGAGGTGAAAAATTATGGGTTGTGGAAGAGGTAATAATGATGTAGGTGGAGCAGGTGAACATCATCACTCACGTGGTTGTGTCTGTGAGGTTGTTCGTGCAATTTTAGAAATTCAAAATGCAGCAGTACAGGATGAATGTAACCGTTGTACAACAAACTGTTTCTTAGAGCCGCTTGGTGGAATCGTTAGCCCGGCGCGATCAAATGTTGACACACGTGTATTTACTTTATTGAACAAGGATGGATCACCATTCTTCGCTACATTCAATACGCCAAATGGCTCTTGTCATTGTGTATCAATTTATTTCCGTGTTGAAGATGTATTTGATGGCTGCTGTGCAACACTACGTGTTCTTGTACCGCAAGATGACAATGGGCATACAGTTGATTTACTAAACGACTACGGAACTGCTATTGATTTCCGTCAAGTATGTAAAGTAACACAATTTGAAGCTTCAGATAGCTGTATCACAGTTGATTTAGATTGCTTCTGTGCTGTTCAATGTATCGATGACGTAGACCTTGGCATTTGTGACTAATTCACAGGAAAAACACATCTCGCGCATATAGCGCGAGATGCTGTATTTTCTTAATGAAACGTACTAAAAAAAGAGGAGCCATTAACGTGGCTCCTCTTTTTTATAAAGTATGATGAATTAACACAATCTCATTAGCTTTAATCCAACGTTTCGTCTCACAGCAATTCAACAATACTTGACTACCACTGATTTTATCGATTGATCCGTGTATTTTTTCGCCAGATTTCAAAATAAACACCAACACCCTAGGCTCTTTCGTCGGCTTCGAAAAATAATGGAGCTGTCGGGCAATAAGGCCATTTTCTATTTTTTCAGTTGCAGGACGTACATAAATTGATGTACTTTCTTCTTCTACTTCGACCCGCTTTTCTTGTATATAAACAGGACTTGCAATAAAAAGTAATGGGTGAATTTCCACATTCCACATCCTTTTTCATACAATATGCAAAGTCTTTTCAAATCGTTCCTTACAGAATCCTGCTAATAAACGTCGTTGCAAGGCCAAGATAAATAATAATACTTGTAACGTCATTCAACGTTGTGATAAAAGGTCCTGATGCGACGGCAGGGTCAACACCCAGCTTATGCATTAAAATCGGAATGAACGATCCAGCAAGTGTTGCGACAATAATCGAGCAGCAAATCGCTGCGCCGACGAGCAGTCCGATCATTAATGTACCTTTCCAGAAGAAAATGATTCCAACAACAATAGCACCACTTACAATTCCCATAATAAGTCCTGTACTTAATTCCCGAACGATCAGCCTGAATTTACTTTTCCCGCCAATATCCCCTGTTGCAATCCCTCGCACCGCTACAGCCAATGCCTGGGTTCCACTATTACCGGATGTACCGGAAATAAGCGGTATAAATGTTGCTAGCAAGGCGACTTTATCGAGCGTTGCTTCAAAAATCCCCATAAGTCCTGATGTCAGCATTCCTAAGAACAGTAAAATAATGAGCCATGGCAAACGCTTGCCCGCTGCACGTAATGGACCTGCATCATTATCATCCATATCTGCAATACCTGCCAGCTTGGAATAGTCGTCCTCTGCTTCTTCTTCAATAACGTCGATAATATCATCGACTGTAATAATCCCTTGAAGTTCACGGTTCTCGTTAACAACTGGAATTGCCAATAAGTCATAGTCCTTTATTAAGTTTGCGACATTTTCCTGGTCATCCGTTACTTTTACCGATACGACACGTTCGCTCATAATGTCGCGAATATATAAATCACCTTCAGCAACAATCAGTTCCCTTAAAGACATGACACCGAGTAGTCGATGTGCCTGATCCACGACAAAAATATAGTAAATCGTTTCGGCAGTTTGGGCTTCCTGACGCAGTACACGCATTGCCTCACGAACCGTTGCACTTTCTACTACCGATACATATTCCGTCGTCATAATGGCGCCGGCAGTATATTCTTCATAGCCTAAAAGCTCATTAATTTCATCGACCGTTTCTTCATCCATCATTTCCAAGTAATTTTCCCGTTGCTCGGTATCCAATTCATTCAGAATATCTACCGCATTGTCGGTATACATGAAGCCGAACATGGCTGCACCGTATGATGGATCCATCTCATCTAAGTAAGTTTTGTATTCATCATCTTCAATTTCAGTTGTTTCAAAAATGATTGCCATTTCTTGAGGAGACAAGTAACGATAAATAATCTGTCGTATGTCCGGGCCCACCTCTTCATAAAACTGTGCTTGATCATATGGATGGAGTACTAGGAAATGTTCACGGAACGACTCGATATTTTCTTCATCAAGCAGCATTCGCAAAAACGCTTCATCGTACTGGACTTCATCATTTTTTTCCTCTATCATGCTTGCCCCCTCCTTTCAACATTTCATAACGAGTTATTTTATGATTAATTGATATCTCTCGTCAAGGCTAATTATGTTTTATTATTATTTTTTTGTATATACAAAAATTGACCAATGACTAACACAAATTCCTTCTCAACAGTATATTCCCATTTTCCCCAAAAATAAAAGATGCCAATGAAATCTTGGCATCTTACATTAGTAAATCAATGTAGAAATCTCTTCTGGCAACTTGCTTTCAAAGTGCACTCTTTCTTTCGTTAACGGATGTTCAAATTCAATGTAGCGGCAATGGAGTGCCTGACGATCAATGAATGTATGAGTACCCCCATATAATTCATCCCCCACTAATGGGTGGCCAATATAAGCCATATGAACACGTATTTGATGGGTTCTTCCAGTATGAAGCTTCAGACGAATATGTGTCATGTTATTTTTACGCGTCAGCACAGTCACATCCGTATGTGCGAATTGCCCGTCTGGCCGGACTTCACGTTCAATAATGCTCGTATCTTTCCGTCCAATCGGAGCGATGATGGATTGCTGATCTTGTACAATGATGCCTTCTGCAACTGCTTCATATTCGCGGTGAATTTGTCCCTTTTTTTGCTGTTCACTCATTAAATGATGGATATGACGGTGCTTCGCTATAAGCATCAACCCGGACGTATCACGGTCAAGCCTTGTCACAATATGAACAGTTGAAGCATGCTGCTGCTGTTCAAAATAGCCATATACAAGGTTTGCAAGCGTATTATTGGGGTGTTCCCGGGAAGGAATTGAGCTCATAAAGGCCGGTTTGTCGACAAGAAGCACTGCCTCATCTTCGTACACAACCGTTAATTCTCCTTTTACGGGAATCAGCCCTTCACTTGCTTCTTCTACCGGGAAAATAATCGTCACATCATCGCCTTCTGCCAGCCGATGCCGTACATTTCTTTCTTCGCCGTTAACCAAAATTGCCCCACCATCAAATTTGATGGCAGTCAATGCACGTTTTGAAATGCCCCATTGAGCAATTGCATCACGCAAAAGCTCTTGATCAACCTTATTCGTAAATTGTAATTGAAATCGTTTATCCATATAACCTCATTCTATTCATTCGAGATAAATGAATCGTGCACACGTTCCCAAAACGGGAATGGTCTGAAACGTGCAAACCGCACTTTTTCATTTGCCACATTAAAAGTAATCGATTTTACATCGGTTTCCGTCATGCTAATATGATCGACCGTCATATTAAATTGCTGCTCATGTACGGGTTTTAATACACAGTTATGGTGTGCCGGCAATACTAAAGAAGATCCGACCGTCCGGAAAACGCGGTTATTGATCGATGCCATTTCTGTTATTTGCAAGGCCTGCAATGTCGGATGAATAATCGCACCGCCTAATGCTTTATTGTATGCTGTACTGCCTGACGGTGTCGAAATACATAAACCGTCTCCACGGAAACGCTCAAAATGCTCACCGTTCAGTTCCACATCCATCACAAGCGTTACGTCCGGTGATTTAATCGTTGCTTCATTCAGCGCAAGAAACGTACTGGAGTCGGAATGCAGGCGATGAACCTGCACTTCCAATAACGGGTATTCCACGACATTGTATTCCTTTTTGGCAATCGATAATACTAACTTTTCTAGCTCTGAAGGTTTCCAATCGGCATAAAAGCCTAAGTGTCCTGTGTGGATGCCGACAAAAGCTGTTTTATCCAAACGGTGCAAATAGCGGTGGAACGCATGCAATAATGTCCCATCACCACCAATCGAAAGAACAATTTCCGGCTCTTGTTCATCAAATTGTAAACCGAAATCAATTAAATAAGATTTTGCGAGCTCCATCAATTCATTTGATTGGTCATCTCTGCGTGATTGTATTGAAAACTTCATTAGTTGTCACGCTCCTCTTTGTCAGTTGACTTATGGATAGCTGTATTCGTTGCTTCTTTTATTTCACTGAAATATGCCTGCGCCTCTTGAATTTCACTTCTAATTGAGGACATTTCCTCATCTAAACGAAATGCTGCTTCGGCTGCGCTTTGCAATCGATTTTTTATTTCTTCCGGGAAAATCCCTTTATACTTGTAGTTCATGGAATGCTCAATTGATGCCCAGAAGTTCATCGCCAATGTACGAATTTGAATTTCTGCCACGACAACGATGCGACCTTGAATCGTTTCTACCGGATATTCAATAATCATATGGTGTGAGCGATAGCCACTCGGTTTACTATGTGTAATGTAATCTTTTTCCTCGATCACTTTCATATCATTACGCTGACGGATTAGCTCGGTTACTGTTGCAATATCATCAACGAACTGACACATAATCCGTACACCGGCGATATCTTGCAATTCATTTCCTAAACGCGCAGTCGGTTCGAATGGTATCTCTTTATCAAGCGATTTGTCATATATACTAGCAAGTGGTTTTACACGACCTGTAACAAATTCAATCGGCGAATTGGCACTCATAATACCAAATTGCGAACGCATCCCTTTTAATTTAATTTTAAGTTCATCCACAGCTTGTCGATATGGACTCAAAAATACTTCCCACTGCCCCAATTTAAAAACCCCCCAACTAGAAATAGTTCATTTCTGTCACACTATTTCATCAACACGTTGTTTCAAACAATTATACTTCTTGTGAACGAGAAATACACATTTCACACCTAAATCGCGTGAAATGATTCTTTTTCTTGTAATAATTAAGTTAAATGCTATTTATTTAAGAATTCGGCAAATGCCTTTTCGATATTTTCAACAAATTGATCTCCATAGTTGCTGTTGCCTTCAATATTATAAAGTAATCCTTGTAATTCATCAGCAAATTGTTGAAGCGGCAGCAAACCGTCCTGCACTTTCAAGTATGCTTTCTGCTCTGCCAATAACAGCTGTAATAGTTGCGGCCATACATTTTTTGAAAAGCTTAAATAACTGTATGCCTCATTTTCTTCTATGATATATAGAAACGCCTCATTATCCGAATCGACGATAACTTGCCCTGTCGATTGCAATTGGCTAAGTTGTTTCTTTTCATTTAAAATAAAATAGATTTCATTATGTACTACTTCAACATGTTCAATTATATATACGTTTCGCAATGAATTAATCTCCTTTTTCTTTTCATAACTGGAAAATGTCCGATAATAAAATTGATGATTCATCTACCCTTCACATTTTACCATAGGACACTCGATTGTTGCAGAAACGTTTGACTTCTTTCAGCCGTTGAATTTAATTGAAAACTATTAACAAAAAGGACGATGACAATGACACAGCAAATTGAAATAGAATTTAAGAATATGCTAACAAAACTACAGTACGAACGGCTTCTTGAAGCATTCTCCATAAAAAACGAACAAATTATTCGCCAGGTTAACCATTACTTTGATACAAAAGAAAACGATTTAAAACAAATTCACAGTGCTCTTCGAATTCGTGTCGTGGAAGATTCGATTGAATTTACGTTAAAAGAGAAAGCTTCCAAGCACCAGCATTTAGAAACGACAGATTACTTAACAAGTGAGGAAGCAAATCGTATGCTGGCCGGTGAAGGAGTGCCCCCGTATTCTGTAAACGAAAGACTGGCGCTATTTAATATTCCGGTAGGCGAGCTGCACTGTTACGGAACATTGACGACCGACCGGGTAGAAATCCCATATAAAGGCGGTTTGCTCGTGTTTGACCATTCTTTCTATTTGCACTGCGACGATTATGAGGTAGAATATGAGACACATGATGAAGCAGTAGGAAAAGAAATTTTCTCTGAATTTTTAGCACATCATGCAATTGAGCCACAGCCTGCGCCAAAGAAAATTGTGCGCTTTATGACGGCTTTAAACAATCAGAAAGGCTAGGTGCTGTGATGGATATTTCATCGATGAGAACATTGCTTGAACTTCAGGCAATTCAAAATTTAAATACATCCAATCAGTCAAGCTCAAGTGTATTGTCATCATCTACGTCGACTTTATTTTCCGATTTAATGAGCGACATTTTAGACGGACAATCATTATCTAGTTCACTAAATGGCCTAGGTGATGTGAGCACTTTCCAACAGTTAACGGATTCCGACCAAACTTCTAATTCACAGCAGCAAAAATCGGCTGCTCAAAACTATATCGCATCCTTTTTATTGAACAATTCTACAAACTTAACAAATTTACCGGGGACATTCAATACCCTTTCGGCAAGTAGTGAAACACCCACAATTGAACAGTATATGACGGATTTCACAAGAAAGACCGACGTAGCAAATTTCTTTGCCGGTGCTGAGACTTATGAAGCAGAAATTGCTGCTGCCGCAAAGAAATACAATTTACCCGAAAAACTGATTACTTCCGTTATTAAACAAGAGTCGAATTTCAATGCTTCTGCAACAAGTGCTGCCGGTGCATCCGGTTTAATGCAGCTCATGCCTGCAACAGCACGGTATTTAGGAGTTTCTGACCGCTTTGATCCTGCCCAAAATATTATGGGTGGTGCAAAATATTTACGCCAAATGCTCGACCAGTTCGATAATAATGTGGAAACAGCCCTTGCTGCGTACAATGCCGGTCCTGGAAATGTTAAAAAATATGGTGGCATTCCGCCTTTCCAAGAAACTCAAAATTATGTTAAAAAAATAATGAACTATATGAGTGTTTAATTTTTTACAGGAACCAGTGAAAATCGGAAGGCGAAAGCAAAAAGGAATTTTGAGATGTAACTGTAAATGCTGCTGAAATGCTCTAATTTGGATTTGCTGGAAAATTGATGTGGACACCTATTAAATCAACAATTCCAACATACTTTTAATAGAAGTGAAATGCCCTTCAAATTTTTTGGCAGGGCACTTTATTTGTTAAAATGGCCCTACGTTGCTAGAATGATTGTATCGCCTAAATGAAATTTACATTACTTACATGACATTCATATTTCATATACTGGCAAAGAAAGACACAAAGGAGTATAACTAATGAATCGAAAATATACGATTCCTTATGAGGAACTCGGTGCTGAAAAGCTTTCTGAATTAATTAACGCGTTCTACTCTCGAGTGGCGAAGCATCCTTTATTAATTCCTATTTTTCCTGAAGATCTGACGGAAACAATTCGTAAACAAATACAATTCCAAACGCAGTATCTTGGAGGGCCTAACCTTTTCAGTGAAGAACATGGTCATCCAATGATGCGTGCTAGACATATGCATTTTAAAATTACACCCGATCGTGCCCAGGCATGGCTTGAATGTATGGCAGAGGCGATGGACGAAGTGGGCTTGGACGGGAAATTCCGTGAAGTTTACTATAAGCGTCTCGTAATGACTGCTCACCATATGGTCAACGCCCCAAATGATGAGGAGGGATTTGAGTGAATAATATCCAACTTTTACAGCAACCTGTTGCACCATCCACATGTAATAAACCGATTGAGCTTTATATTTTTATTGACCCCCTTTGCGAAAAAGCATTATCTCTTCAAACGACAATGCGTAAACTGCAAGTAGAATATGGTCATTACTTTACATGTCGATATGTCCTTAGTACGGAACTCTCTGCTCTCAACAGCATGACGAGCCGGATGAAAGGCTGTGTTTCCGGAGCGGAATTGGATATTACACATCCAGCATTACCTTCAATTGCAATTAAAGCGGCTGAACTTCAAGGAAAGCGAGCAGGTTTCCGCTATTTAAACAAAGTTCAAGAAGTAGCGACACTTAATACACGCAATATCAATTCCCATGCGACATTAATTGAAATCGCCCAGCAAGTTAACCTGGATATGGATGAGTTCGTGTCCGACTTTGGTTCAAAAGAAGCAGCTCGTGCCTTCCAATGTGATTTATACTTAACACGTGAAATGGAAGTTGAAGAAATTCCAAGCATCGTATTTTTCAATGAATGCATTGAAGATGAAGGCCTGAAAGTAAGCGGTTCTTATAATTATGAAGTTTACGAGCATATTTTAGCAGAATTGCTTGGGGAAGAATTAATTCGCCAACCGGTTCCCGCATTAGACGAGTTATTCGATCGATTCAGCACCTTAACAACAGCTGAAGTAGCCGAAATCTACTCAATCAATGAACAACTGGCAGAACGTGAATTAAAGAAACGCATGCTTCAGCAAAAAGTAGAACGCATCATGACTGACGAAATTACACTTTGGCGTGCAAAAGAACGCACGACCTACTAAATAATTTATAAAACGCACTTATACAATATTTTGACCAGCTATGCATTCATGCAGGGCTGGTTTTTTGTTTTTTCCGGAGGTTGTTCCGAGTTGGGATAAGGTAAGTAGATTCTTTTAGGGTTGTAAGAATAGATATAGGTAAATTTGCCCCTGTGCTTGTTTATACGGCTGTGAATGGAGAGCCTGCTAGCATCAGTTAGGGAGAGTACGAAAGCTGTTGTGAGGGATTCAGAAGCGTTTTGGGATGAAGTGCAGTAGCGCTTGTTTTATTCGCCGTTTGGATTGGAAAAGTAGCAGTTTTTGGGATGAAAATAGAACGTTTGCCTTGGAATGTGGGAATTTTCGAGTGGAACGTGGAACACTTGCCTGATTAAGTAGAACGTTCTCTCTTTATACGCCAATTTAATCGGAAAAGTAGAAACTTTTCATCGGAATGTGGAATACTTGCCTGATTAAGTAGAACTCCCTTTCCCCTTAAACCTACTGCACGGATTATGGAGAACAAAACAAAAGAGGCGCCTTATTCTCGAGAAATAAGACGCCTCTTTTTCACAAAGGGGATGGGAGAAATGTTCACGTTCAAACAAAGGGGTGTATGTTTGTTATGTGATTTATTTCACGAGTATTACTCTATCATGGAATAATATTTCTTGCAATGTATCTTTCACAATTTCACAAATTCGTCATATAGTAAGCGTTTCCATTCAAAGAAAAGTGGTTTAAAACAAAATGTCATAAATCTGTAGTCAACTCCCCGCCTCAAACGCCGATACATCAACATTTCCCAACCCTTCCCCCTCAATATCAACCGCAATGTTTTTCCATCAAATTCATCATCGAATAAGTAAATTTACATTTTTTCAAGCAAAAAACGCACCTGAAACAGATGCGTTTTCACAAACTATTAATTATTTAATAATAATTTTTCAAGCTCTTCTAGCTTCTCTTCGAATACTTGACATGCCAATGCAATCGGTTCCGGAGATTCCATATCTACACCCGCAGCTTTTAATACTTCGATTGGGAAGTCCGAGCAGCCTGCTTTTAGGAAGTTGTTAATATAACGCTCAACTGCCGGTTCGCCTTCTTCTAAAATTTGTTTAGATAATGCTGTTGCCGCTGATTGACCTGTTGCGTATTGGTATACGTAATAGTTGTAGTAAAAGTGTGGAATACGTGCCCATTCCAGACCAATTTCCTCGTCAACTGTCATTGCATCACCAAAGTATTGTTTGTTTAGATCGTAATAAATCGATGTTAATTTTTCCGATGTAATCGATTCGCCTTTTGCATCCAATTCATGAATCATATGCTCAAACTCAGCGAACATTGTTTGACGGAATACCGTACCACGGAAACCATCCAGCCATTGATTTAATAAATAGATTTTCTGCTTATCATCATCTAATGTTTTCATTAGGTGATCAAATAATAGTTCTTCGTTACATGTTGAAGCTACTTCTGCAACGAAAATCGAGTAATCTGAATATTGATATGGCTGGTTGGCACGTGAATAATAACTGTGCATCGAGTGGCCGAATTCATGTGCCAATGTATAAAGGTTATTCACATTATTTTGCCAGTTCATTAAGACATACGGATTTGTACCGAATGTTCCCGAAGAATAGGCACCGCTGCGTTTCCCTTTGTTTTCTAGCACGTCTACCCAACGGCTTTCCAAACCTTTTTCGACGATTTCCTGATATTCTTTACCAAGTGGCGCGAAGCTTTCTACCATCGTTTTCTTTGCTTCGTCATATGTTACTTCCATTTTCACTTCTTTAACAAGCGGCGTAAATAGATCGTACATATGCAGCTCATCTACACCAAGTACTTTTTTGCGAAGCTCTACATAACGGTGTAATGCCGGTAAGTAATCATGGATTGTTGAAACAAGCTGGTCATACACTTTTTCAGGAATGAAGTTATTGCTAAGTGCTGCATGACGCGCTGAATTGTAATTACGAACTTTTGCATTTACATTATGTGCCTTTACATTACCTGCTAATGTAGTCGCAAATGTATTTTTATATTGACCATAAGTTTTGTAAACGGCTTTAAATGCTGCCTCACGTACTTCGCGATTGTCGCTTTCAAGCATTGTAATATAGTTACCGTGCGTAATTTGTACTTCTTCGCCGTCTTCCCCTTTAATTTTCGGGAATTCTAAATCAGCATTGTTTAATGCGCTGAATGTTTTGCCGGCTGTCGATGTCACTTCCGAAAATTGCGCAAGTAATTCTTCTTTTTCAGCTGATAGGATATGAGGACGGCCTAAGTTAAGTTCTTTTAAGCTTTGTTCATATAATGAAAGTGGTTCATAGCTTTCCACATAGCTGTTTAAAGTTGCTTCATCCAAGGCTAAAATTTCAGGCGTAATAAATGACCACGCTGCCCCTACATTTGTAAGAACAGAACGCACACGACCATCCAGATCCTGATATTTACTGTTCGTAGTATCCTGGTCATGTTTTAAATGTGAATATACGTACAATTTGTGTAAACGCTCGTATAATGCATCGCTAAATTGCAAAGTGTTGTATAAGCTTTCCGCACTATCCGCTACTTTTCCTTTATAATTTGAAGCTTGTTTTGATAATTGCTCAACTTCCTTCAGTTCAGCTTCCCACGTTTCATCCGATTCAAAGATTGATGTTAAATCCCATGTTAATTGCTCAGGTACTTCTTCACGCGTTAAAATTTGCTTTGCCATTTAATTGCCTCCTACTATTCCGATATTCGAAATTATAAATCTATTTAAACAATTTCAACATCCAATTGCAACCAATTCGTCGTATAGAACATTAAAAAGTTGTTCTTCGGCTATATTTTCATCCAGTTGCTCAATTTTAAGATGTCTTAAAATTGTTAAATAATGTTCCACCGCTGTTTTCCGCTCATTCGTCAGCTCCAATTGACTCCATTTGAAAAAGTAAGGAATCGCTTGCACATTCATCGTTTTAGGTGTGAGCGCATGGGCGTTCATAAAATGAAATAGCCCTACTTGCCATTCTATACAGAATCGGTTAAAAGCATGCGTATTGCAGACAGGAATCCCTAAAAAAATCGGTAAATTCGTCATAGTTAGCCTTAATTCATAAATGGCTCGAAAAAATCGATCGTTAACCCCTTTTTTGCTCAATAGTAGACGGTGACGGATATAGTGCTCCCGATAACTCCTGTATTTTTTTAGAATCAAATGAAATTGTGATTTTGATATTTTCTCTGGAACTAAAAGCGGAAAACGTTGTTGGCTAAGGGGCAATGGCTTAACGACAGTAAAATACTGCAATTTATGAAGATGGATTAAATTGCTTAGATAGTAGAAAGTTCTACTTTTCTCATCGTAGGTGATGAGGTATTTCTGTTTTTTATACTGTTGCACAAACTGCGCGTTTGTATGATTCATTGAAATTTTTACGATACCGGGACTTTTGAATTTTTCGGGAGTGTGCAATATCCAGATCGGTGTGATTTCAGCATTTAAATAGCCGGTTGTACGCAGTTGAAAAGATGGATGCGCGATTGGGCTGCACTGAAATTCAATAGCATATTGGCGGTCTTTAAATGTAATGAGGAGATCTGGCCGCTGTTGTAGCTGTGGTAAATACGGTTCAAGAACGGGACGTAGCTGAAGGCTTGTAAAAAGTTGAAAGAGGTGTTGTTTCCCGAGGAGATGCGCGGCAGATTCCCCTTCTGAAAACAAAGAATCGCATTCACTATTTTTTTTATGGGCAAAGTGCGGGATTTTTATTCGACCAGCTTTTAACAGAAGCTGTTCTTTACATTGAGGACAAAAAAAGGATTGCTGCTTTTTTAATTTTTGCAACTCATCCAGCGGCAGTTTCGACGTTAAATAGAATAATTGCTGTTGTTCCGTCAAAGCGACCAGCATTCGCTACCCCCCTTTTTTTATCCATCTTAATGAACTGAACATTCAATTTCAACTTATAAATAGTAACTATTGGAAACTGATTTTTTCAAAGGATTTCTACTTTTATTGATTGCCGTTCCCTTTTATAGACGAACTTTCCACTTTTCCGTCACAAGGTTCTACTTTCTCGATGCTCTGTTCTGCTTCACACGCACGATATTCCACTTTCCTCAACCATTATTCTGCTTTTGCCCCTCTATATTCTACTTCCCCCAACCAGATATCCCCCCAGCACAAACACAAAAAAGCCACCTGAAATCAGGTGGCTTTCGTAAACTGCTGTCCTAATCAAAATACGTAATGATTGTTTCGAAGCAGTCTTCAGCAATGATTGTTTCCCCGTACTCTTCAAGGCGGTGCGCTGTAATTTTGGAAGCAGATAAATATTCAGTACATAAAGCGATGATATTTCTCGCTTCCTGGCTTTCCAAATCTTTTAAATCTACATATAAATAGTAATAATCTTCCCATTTATACAACACAGACTCTATTCCTAATGGTGCTGCGCGTTTTGCAAGAGGTACTAGTTCGTCAATATCTTTAAATCGGAATCGGGCATTTTCAAGCGATTGTTCTTCTTCTTTTGCAGCTTTGCCAATCGCATTGAAGATCGATTCTTCCATTTCATTTAATTGATCTGATATATGAAGGTCATCTTCAAAGTTGCCTGTCATTGAAGAAGTTTCGGAGTCATTACCTACAGACGCGCGTGTAACAACGACTTCCAATCCACTTTCTGAAGCGTTAATATGAATCCAAATTGGACCATCTAAATCGAAATAATCATCTGTATTTATTTCACCAATGATATCCCAGAAAAGCTCTTCACCTTTTGCGCGATTGTACCATATTTCTTCGCGAGTATAACCGCGGTCCTCGATATCACTATACGTAATAAATAATTTTAGCGTATTTTCATTAATGCGTTCGATGTCCATTAGACCTCAACCCCCTTCACAGTCATTGTATAGAACGTCGCTTTATTTCCAAGTGGCATACAATATGGCGTTCTATTGCATCGGAACTGAGATACTTTTAAATATTAGAAGTATCTATAACTCTATTGTATGATGGAATGGATTAAAATGAAAAGGAAAAACATTATTCATCATAAATTATTTGAATAATTGAAATTGTATTGCACCACTCCATTTAAATCAAGTAATTAAGGTGTCTTTCTAATATGTTCTAAAATAAAAAAAAGATGCTACAATTGCACAATATGCATCCGTAACATCATGAGCGGTCTATTTAGTTAACCATGCGTTGGGCTTCTTGCAACTGGTATGCTCGTACTTTACGAGGCAGGAATCGACGAATTTCATCTTCGTTATAACCGACTTGCAGACGTTTTTCATCTAAAATAATCGGACGGCGTAATAATCCTGGATATTCCTGAATAAGCTCATATAATCGCTGTAATGGCAATGTTTCAACATCAACATTCAACTTTTGGAAAATTTTCGAACGCGTCGAGATAATTTCATCGGTACCATCTTCTGTCATTCGTAAAATCTCTTTGATTTCACTAATTGTAAGTGGCTCGGAAAAAATGTTGCGTTCTGTATATGGGATATCATGTTCCTCTAACCATGCTTTTGCTTTTCGACATGAAGTACAACTTGGTGAAGTAAATAATGTTACTAACATTGGCTCACTCCCTCTCTAATTGATTTCAATTCAATTGCTAGATGTTGCTTCCTTTTAATGAAGAAGCACAAATGTATAAATAAAACTCAATTTAGAATTAATTTAATTTAAGATTCTGTTCCCATTATACATGAATAACCCATGTTTGAATATACAATGTCAACAAATAATTCAACTTACGTAATAAATTTTATTACGTATTTCTCTCTAATAAGCACACTTTCTAGAATTTTGTGCCATATTAAAATTTACCCATAAAATAGTAAAATAAAACGTACTGATTTTTAAAGTTTTTTCTCATTTATCAAATTGTAATTGAGAAAAAAGTCAGATAATATCATGCCATTTCTTAAAATATAATTATCTATTTACTACTATTTCCATTTTCACTTTGTTTTATTCCTATTTCTTTAAATAAAACAATTGCTTTCTTTTCAATACTTACGTTATAATCCATTCAAGATTATGAAAAACGATGACGAAGAGTAGTACATTTAATTTGAATGCCTAGAGAGTCTGTGGTTGGTGCAAACAGATCATTCGTTAAATGGAATGGACTTCCGAGTTAGCTTGATGAACGTTTCTATTAGTAGTCCAGCTCGTCGCCTTCACGTTACGAAGTAAAGTGGCCAATTGAGGCAAGCTGGGTGGTACCGCGGATTTTTAACATCATTCGTCCCTTCTATTTTCGAATAGAGGACGCATGATGTTTTTTTATTTTCATTTGATTTTTAAGGAGGAACACCCAATGAAAACCATCTTTTCAGGTGTACAACCAACAGGAACAATTACTTTAGGGAATTATATCGGTGCGATTAAACAATTCCCCGCTTTACAGGAAAACAACAACGCCATTTACTGCATCGTGGATCAGCACGCAATTACTGTGCCACAGGATCGACTTGAGTTACGAAAAAATATTCGCTCATTGGCAGCAATGTATATCGCATGTGGCATTGATCCGAAGAAATCGGTTTTATTTATTCAGTCAGAAGTCCCTGCCCATGCCCAAGCAGGCTGGATGCTTCAATGTGTCGCTTCAATCGGAGAATTAGAGCGCATGACACAGTTTAAAGACAAATCGACAGGTAAAGAATCCGTTTCTGCCGCACTTTTAACATACCCGCCGTTAATGGCTGCCGATATCCTTCTGTACAATACAGACATCGTACCAGTTGGTGAAGACCAAAAGCAGCATATTGAATTAACACGAGATTTAGCTGAACGTTTCAATAAGCGCTACAATGATGTATTAACGATTCCTGATATTCAATTGCCGAAAGAAGGCGCTCGTATCAAGTCATTGCAGGAGCCAACGAAAAAAATGTCAAAATCCGATACAAATTCAAAAGCGACGATTCGCCTGCTTGATACAGCAAAAGAAATCGAAAAGAAAATCAAATCCGCAGTAACGGATTCTGAGGGAATCGTTAAATTTGATATTGAAAACAAACCGGGTGTATCGAACTTGCTTATTATTGAATCTGCCCTATCCGGTACAGCGATTGCAGATTTAGAAGCAAAGTATGAAGGCAAAGGCTATGGTGATTTTAAAGCTGGAGTAGCGCAGGCTGTTATTGACCATTTAACACCAATTCAAGAACGCTATTATGCACTGATTGACTCACCGGAACTTGATGAAATTTTGGATGAGGGTGCAGTAAAAGCGAATGCCATTGCCTCTAAAACACTCAAGAAAATGGAGAACGCGATGGGTTTAGGCCGTAAACGACGCTAATCATCCCACCAATAGCAACAATCAACAGATACAACTCTGCTCCATGTACAATGTACAGTAATACAGCATGCCATGAATAGCCGAGCGTGCGGTAATTCAAGTATAGAATCATATTACTGATCGACATGACACTGAGCCCATAAAAAAATAAAAATAGTACGAAGCGTGTCAAAACACCATCCTTCGTACAACTATACGAAAAACGAACGTGCGATAGAAGAAGCACGTTCGTTTTTTGTCATTTATTAATCTGTATATTTTTTGAATAATAAACAAGCATTATGTCCGCCAAAGCCCAGTGAATTGCTTAACGCATATTCAACTTCCGCTTTTCGTGCGGCATTTGGTACATAGTCCAGGTCACATTCCGGATCCGGATCCTGTAAATTCATTGTCGGTGGCAAAATGCCTTCCTTCAATGCAAGTACCGTAAAGATTGCCTCAATCCCGCCTGCTGCACCTAATAAATGGCCTGTCATACTTTTCGTTGAACTCATCGCCAATTTATAGGCATGGTCACCAAAAACAGTTTTGACTGCCTGTGTTTCAAATAAGTCATTATATGGTGTACTCGTACCGTGTGCATTAATATAACCAACGCGGTCAGGAGATACTTGTGCATCATCGATCGCCATTTGCATCGCACGTGCTGCACCTTCACCGTTTGGAGCCGGTGCTGTAATATGGTGGGCATCCCCTGTTGAACCATAACCAACGACTTCTCCGTAAATTTTTGCACCGCGCGCTTTCGCATGTTCATATTCTTCTAAAATTAAAATCCCTGCACCTTCACCAATAACGAAGCCGTCACGGTTTTTATCAAATGGACGTGATGCAGTAGCCGTATCCGGATTTAACGATAACGCTGTGTTTGCACTGAAGCCTGCAACCGCCATTGTTACGATCGGCGCCTCTGCTCCACCCGTAATCATCACATCAGCGTCTCCACGTTCAATTACTTTAAATGCGTCACCAATCGAGTTAGTTCCCGATGCACAAGCCGTTACGGAACAAGAGTTGACCCCTTTTGCCCCAAGATAAATCGATACTTGACCTGAAGCCATATCCGGAATCATCATTGGTACGAAAAACGGGCTCACACGTCGAACACCGCGTTCCTGAAAAGTTAAAAACTGCTGCTCATGCGTTTCCATTCCGCCAATCCCTGACCCGATCCATACACCTACGCGTGGCGCCATTTCCTCTGTAATAGTCAAGTTGGCATCTTTTGCAGCCATCATTGAAGCAGCGATCGCATAATGTGTAAAACGGTCCATTTTGCGTGCTTCCTTCTTTTCAATATATTCTTCTATATTAAAGTCTTTTACTTCTGCCGCTACAGACACAGTAAACTTACTCGTATCAATTCGTGTTAATGGTCCAATACCAGACTTGCCTGCAATTACATTTTCCCAGGCTTGCTCTGCACTGTTTCCTACTGGCGTAACTGCACCGATTCCTGTAACAACAACTCTTCTTTTCTCCATTATTTAACACCCTTTTCTAAGTTAAGTTCTTTTTCCTCTATTTAAAGGTTAATTTCCATTTCAGTCGAACGCTTTCCAAAGGGAAAAATATTGTACCATTCTCCCAGGAGCCCAAGTTTTTATTTACCCCACTTTAATGCGAGCGCTCCCCATGTAAGCCCACCGCCGAAACCCACTAAAACAACGATATCATCATCTTTGATTTTACCAGACTCCAAATCTTCTACAATCGAAATTCCGATTGAAGCGGCAGATGTATTGCCGTATTTTTGGATTGTTTTCGACATTTTTTCCTCTGGCAAGTCAAGACGCTCTCTTGCGGCTTCCATAATGCGGATGTTTGCCTGATGCGGCACTAAATAATCGACATCTTCCTTAGTCATGCCTGCCTTTTCGATGACATTTACAGCCGATTCGCCCATTTGACGAACCGCAAATTTAAATACTTCACGACCATTCATTGCAATGTGATTTTTAGGATTTAAATAAAGATGCTTTCCGCCTGTTCCGTCAGCTCCTAGTTCGAAAGCCAATATACCGCGCCCTTCCGAAACTTTTCCAAGAACGGCCGCACTTGCACCATCTCCGAAAAGGACAGCCGTGTTGCGATCATCCCAGTCCACAATTTTCGACAGTTTTTCAACACCTACTACTAACACATATTCATAACTATTGCTCTCAATAAATTGCTTGGCAATAGCCGTTCCATAAATGAATCCTGAGCATGCCGCGGACACATCCATAGCGCCGCATCCCGATATTCCAAGTCGCTCTTGAATCTGACAAGCTACACTCGGGAAATTCTGATCCTGTGTAACGGTTGCCACTACGATTAAACCGATTTGATCCGGCTTAATACCTGCGTTTTCAATAGCTTGCAATGCTGCTTTATATGCTAAATCCGATGTTTCTTCATTCTCAGCGATAAAACGATTTTCAATACCTGTACGAGAACGAATCCATTCATCTGATGTATCTAAAACATTTTCAAAATTCTTATTTGGTATAGCTTTTTCCGGAACATATTTCCCCATCCCTATAATACCGGCATTCATATAATAGCCCCCTTGTTTTCTCGTGAATCAAAAAATATAACTAATTATTAGTAGTTGGTACTAATTATAGAGCATAATTATTTTGAACACAATTAAAATTTCTGGAAAACGAGGGATTGGGGGAAATATTCTTGTTTTCTCCCCATTAAATTGGCTATACTAACCGAGAAACACCTTACTCAAATTGACATGCGGATGGACGTTTATTACGTGTAAATTTTTTACTGAAACAATTGTTAAAAACGAACATTGATAGAGAAACAAATTCGAGCTAATCTTCTCTATTTTCCTGTTAATTCCTACTTAAAAAAGCGATAAAAATAGGCATTTATGACAACTTGAAGAATAATTTGATTCGCCCTTTTAATTTCATGAAGGCTTGTGGTATGATATTGAAGATGTAATTTCACAATAACGTTATAAATAAGTTCAATGAGGTGAATTTGATGCAATATATCATTACGTTCTTTTGGTCATTCTTATTAGTTTCAATGCTAAACTATGTAGTAAGTTCTGTATTAAGTGTAGATTTTAACTTCATGAATGGCGTAATCGTATCATTAGTATTCAGCGTATTAGTTATTATTATCGCTGCAATCATTCCAAACGAATCAACTCCAGAAGCAGAAGCAGAAGCAGAGCATCATTAATAGATAACAAGGGGCTGTCCGGTAAAATTACTGGACAGCCCCTTGTTATTTACCGCTCTATTTGTTGCGGCGCTTACCAGCCTCATTTTTTATTAGAACACTTCTATCCAATATTAGATGTTACATACTTGATATTAGAAAAGTTGGCTTGTTTATTTGAACAGTAGCACCTCTTATTAGAACAGCTGACATTTATATTAGAACTTCCGACTTTTATTAGAACTTCTTCATTTTTATTAGAACTTCTTCATTTTTATTAGAACTTCAGTCAGCCTTATTAGCACATCCCTACATACAAAAAAGCTTGTACGCCATTCACGTACAAGCTTTTTTTTACACTTAATTTGAATTTATAACCAACTCTTCATTTTCCAATGCAATTGACAATGTTCCACCTGCTGCGACTTCCCCTTTTAACAGTTCACGTGCAACAATCGTTTCTAAATGGCGTTGAACAAAGCGTTTTAATGGACGTGCACCGAATTGCGGATCAATCCCATGCTTGACAATCCAGTCGACCACTTCACCGTCCACTGATAACGTAATTTCCTGTTCGGCAACTCTATCTTGAAGCTGCTTTACATATTTCCAGGCAATCTTATGGAAGTGCTCGTTCGATAAGGCATGGAACATAATAATATCATCCATCCGGTTTAACAGCTCTGGTTTAAAGTGCTGACGTAATGCCGTTTGGACAAGCTGTTCCGATTCTTCTGATCCTTCCAGTAAAAACTGCGAGCCGATATTCGATGTCAAAATAATGACGGTATTCGTAAAGTTGACGATCCGCCCTTGGCTATCCGTAATGCGGCCATCATCGAGCACTTGCAGTAAAATATTCGCAACATCCGGATGCGCCTTCTCGATTTCATCCAAGAGTACAACGGAATACGGGTTGCGGCGTACCGCTTCTGTCAGCTGACCGCCTTCTTCATAGCCAATATAGCCTGGAGGTGCTCCGACGAGGCGCGATACAGAATGTTTCTCCATATACTCGCTCATATCAATACGGATGAAATGATCTTCTGAATCGAATAATTGTGCTGCCAATGCTTTTGCCAATTCGGTTTTTCCGACACCAGTCGGCCCTAGGAACAGGAAGCTTCCGATCGGCTTATTCGGATCTTTAATACCTGAACGTGCACGCCATACTGCTTCTGTTACATAAGTTACCGCATCGTCCTGACCGACTACCCGTTCATGCAGCGTATCTTTTAAACGGAGCAGCTTTTCGCGTTCACCTTCAACAAGCTTCGTTACCGGAATACCTGTCCAGCGTGAAATGATTTTAGCAATTTCCTCTTCCGTCACTTCTTCACGCAGCATGCGGTTACCTTCCGACTGTTTCAGCTGCTGTTCCAACTCGGTAATTTCCTTTTCAAGCTGTGGAATTTTACTGTATTGGAGCTCACTTGCCCGCGCTAAATTATTGCCTGAAATAAATAAGTCATCGCGTTCGGCCTCCATTTTTTTCAGTTCATCTTTTTTATCGCGCACGATCTGCAAGCCGTTTTTTTCAAGCTCCCACTGTTCTTTCATCGATTTAATCGAAGTTTCCAATGTATCAATTTCATCAGTAATTATTTCAAGACGCTTTTTGCTCGCGCCATCTTTTTCTTTTTTCAAAGCCTGCTGCTCAATTTTAAGCTGTGTAAGACGGCGCGTTAACTGATCCAGTTCCTGTGGCATTGAATCGATTTCAATACGGATCATTGCACATGCCTCATCAACGAGATCAATCGCCTTATCCGGTAAAAAGCGGTCTGTAATATAGCGGTTTGCCAGCTGGGCCGCTGCAATAATCGCGCGGTCATGAATGCGTACGCCACGATGATGTTCTTCAAATCGATCTTTTATACCGCGTAAAATGGATACCGTATCTTCAATAGAAGGTTCACGCACCATTACTTGCTGGAATCGGCGTTCCAATGCAGGATCTTTTTCGATATACATGCGGTACTCGTCCAATGTTGTTGCTCCAATACAATGCAGTTCACCGCGTGCTAGCATTGGTTTCAGCATATTTCCTGCATCCATTGCTCCGTCCGTTTTCCCTGCACCGACAATTGTATGAATCTCATCGATGAATAAAATGATGCGTCCTTCTGATTCTTTTACTTGTTTTAATACAGATTTCAGTCGCTCTTCAAACTGTCCGCGATACGATGCACCGGCAATGAGCGCACTCATATCCAGTTCATAAAGCTCCGCATCTTTCAATCCTTCAGGTACATCCCGTCTCACAATACGCTGTGCCAATCCTTCGACGATCGCTGTTTTACCAACACCTGGTTCACCGATGAGAACCGGATTGTTTTTTGTTTTACGTGACAGGATACGAATGACGTTTCGGATTTCTTCATCTCGTCCGATAACCGGATCCATCTTACCTTTTTTTACTTGTTCAATTAAATTACGTCCAAATTGTTCTAATGGCGGACGATTATCTTGAGTTTGATTAAATTGCATACAGTGCACCCTTTCATTTAGTTTGACCTTTTTTGATTAATTTAATTATAAGTCAAAATTGGTCAAACAACAAATAATTACACCCAGATTCCTTCGCATATATGTTCGTAAAAAAAATCGATCACTTTGCCTATATGCAAAGTGACCGAATTTCAAATGATTTATTTACTTTTATTAACGAATACCTAATGCCATTTTTGCATAACGGGACATATTGTCTTTAGACCATGCCGGTTGCCAAACGATGTCAACTTTTACTTCTTTTACTTCCGGTAATTCACTAAGTGCAGTTGTTACTTGGTCAACAATTACCGGAGCAAGCGGACAGCCCATTGATGTTAATGTCATTGTAACAATTGCTAAACCCTCGTCTGTTAAATCCACTTCATATACTAAACCTAAGTTGACAATATCAATGCCTAACTCAGGGTCAATTACGTTTTCCAATGCACCTAACATACTTTCTTTCATATCATGATCAATTGCCATTTTTAAATTTCCCCTTTCGCCTTGGTGTTATTGTTAATCATAGCAGAACGTATGGTTTATGCCAAACATTGCGCCATAAATTGCGTGACTTGCAAAATCCCATTTCTCGATACGGCATGGCCTGCTTTTTGTTCTGCCAAATAAGTAATATGTTCTGCTTTTTTTTCTTTTTCTAGTTGTTCAACATAATCTCGGCTCATATGATAAGGAACGACCGTATCGCGCTCACCATGCCAGAAAATAATCGGTTTGTTTGCCCATAGATCCTCATGCTGCTCCATATCGAATTTTTGCAGCATTTGAAGCAAGCCTGTTTGCTGTTCTTCAGACAATGGGAATGTTACGCCTTTTTGCTTTAATTCCTCTACTTGATGAAGAGCCAGTTTCGTATAACTTGTCGTTCCCATGCAAATACCTGCCGTTTCAATCCAAGGATAGATCGCTAAACATCCTGATGTAACGATTCCGCCCATTGAAGTTCCGGCAATACCAACTTTGCTCCCAGCTAAGTTTTTCAGCTTCAATTCTTCATAAATAGTATGTACTTCTTCCACTGACTTTAATACAATTTTCCAGAAGTTAAAGTTCATCTGGTCTTCCGTCAATTGATTCGAGCGCTCACCATGCAATAATGCATCCGGAAGTATAACGCGTATACCTTGCTGCACAAACTGATAAGCATAATGTAAATTATGTTCCTTTGCGCTTAAAAAACCATGGAGAAAAATCACGACTGGTGTTTGCTCATCCATCGTTTCATCATATACATGCAGTAATGGAATGGACTTCCATTGTTCTTTATTAACTATCAAATTTCTCACCTCTTTGTTTACATTAGCAAAAATTGGTCAATGTTTCAAAACTTTGACGAATACTAAATTTGCACGTTACAATTATACCCAGGCTAAAGGAGGCTTACTCTTATGAACGAACATTTAATTGTATTAGATTTAGACGGCACTTTATTGACGGACGAGAAAAAGATTTCTTTGCTGACAAAGGAAACGTTGTTGAAAGCAAAGGAAGCCGGTCATCAGGTGATGATCGCGACAGGACGTCCGTATCGTGCAAGTCAGCTTTATTATCAGGAGTTGAGTTTAACAACCCCGATTGTCAATTTTAACGGAGCCCTCATCCACCACCCTAAAAATCCGATGTGGAAAGCGATTCATACAACAGTCGATTTAAGCGTAGTCCACGATGTTGTAGAATCTGTTCATAAATATGAATACGACAACTTAATCGCCGAAGTAATGGATGATGTATATCTTCACCGTGAAGATGAAGGTGTGCTTCAGTTGCTGCATATGGGTAACCCCAATATTTTAACAGGCGATCTGAAAAATACATTAAAGGAAGATCCGACAAGTTTACTCATTCAAGCCGACGATGTTAATACACCGATTATCCGCAAGCATTTGCAGGATGTCCACGCTGAGCTGATTGAGCATCGACGTTGGGGGGCGCCTTTCCCAATTATCGAAATTGTCCATAAAGGGTTAAGTAAAGCGGTAGGCATCGACTATATTGCAAAAGAAATGGGCATTCCGCGCGAACGCATCATTGCATTTGGCGATGAGGACAATGACTTGGAGATGATTGATTACGCTGGTGTCGGGGTTGCGATGAGTAACGGGATTGACGATTTGAAAACAATCGCTAATGAAATTACATTATCAAACAATGAAGACGGTATTGCGAAGTTTTTGCAGGACCGCTTGAAACTGTAGCAGCTAGAATATAAATAGCCTGGAAAAGCATGTGGTCTGCTTCTCCAGGCTGTTTTTATTGTGCTGAATTCTCGGCACGGCGTTTTTTCCCGCGCTTCATAATAACAATCATAAATGCTGTGTATAATACAACGACCAAACCAAGTGCCACAATGTAAGAAGTGTTAATACCCCGCGCTTCAATCACCTGGTACACTTCCACCATTTCGCGGTCTAAAATAATCGCATAATTGCCGTCCTTATTTTCACGAATAATTTCACTGTTGAACATGCCGCGAACTTCTTTTCCTTCACCTAGCTCAGCTACCGGAATATGCACACGTTTTGTCTTACTACTATTATTAATGACAACAATCCATGTTTCCTCATCAGATTTGCGTTCGAATACAAGATAGCCGTCTTCATTTTCAAGCCATTTAAATTCCCCGCGACGCAGTGTCTCGGAATCATTTCTTAATGACTGGAGCTTTCCTACATAATCGGCTAATTCCGAATCCGTTTTAAAATTGTAGTACTGGTGCGCTTCAACACCCGCTTCCCCATTCATCGCAATTTCAGATCCATATTGCACTACTGGCACACCTGGAAGTAAGAGTGTGCTCGCGATGGAAATTTTACTCCGTGTCGGCGGATACATACCTTCCTCGGTTGCCGCCAATGTGAAGCGATCCGACCAGATCGTATCCGTCATGGATAAAACCGGTGTCCCTGAAAGCATTTCCTCGATATGAGGATCCAGTACAGTCGTATTTAAATCGACATTTTTAAATGCATATGTGAAGTTTGAAGCAGTATCACTATAAAATTTCGCGTCAAAATTTGCATCACTTTCCGCATTCGCAATTGTATAAGCACCTGCTGCTTTTAACTGCTCGATAAAGCGATTTAAAAATGCAGTATCGGCTTGTTCAATATTCGTCAAACGAACCCCATCTAATTTATATGTATTTACAAATTGTACAGCACTGTTGATCAGCTCATTTTGTACTTCTTCATTCGTTAAGTCCCACTGTATTTTTCCATTATTCTCAGATGCTACAAATCCTTGTTTTTCTGAAAGTTCATGGTTTGGACTTACATTAGAAATAGGGAAATCTACCATTATTTTGATGTCACGTTTTTGATAAGCCTCGACCATTTTTTTAAATTCCTCTGCTGTACCAAATCGGTGGTCAAACATTGTATAGCTCGTTGGCATCGACCCATCATATTTTTCAGTCTCAAATACAGAGCCAATCGAAAGCATCGTATACCCCATATTTGCAACATAATCGATTTTCTTCAGTAAACCATTAAAATCCCCGCCTGCAAACATCGTCGGGTCCTGTGTATTTACTGTATCATCATCATTTTTACCGGTACCATTAAAGAAACGGTCCACTAAAACGTCATATATACTTTCATCTGCAATCGTACGCTCTTCTTCCGCATTTGCAACAGCAGCAACTGACAATGAAGTCGAAAGCAGCACACCCGCAGCCAATGTACGAAACCATTTATTAAATCCCATTCATTTCCCTCTCTTTCATTTACAGTCCAACGTCATTTTACCAAAAAAGGTACAAACGTAGCCAGCTTAAAAAGTTATTTATAGGAAATTCGGCAAATACGTGACAAAAATGTGTATGGATTGTTACATAAGGTTAGAAATTGGTGGCGCGGTGTCTTTTAATAGAAGTTTTCGTGTGGAAAGTGGAACGATTGATTGGGAAAGGAGATTATTTTGGCTATAAAGGAAAGCAGCTCTCCTCATTTGTAGAATGATTCACGGTAATATAGTAAGTTTTAGGGATATTAGAACCTTGCGCATGAAATGTAGAACGATGGGCCGGGAAAGTAGAATGGTTTGTGTCAAATGTAGAAATTTCCGGAGATAATGTAGAACGAATCTCCTTAAATGTAGAACCTCTCAATTCTGCCTTTACTCCATACAAAAAAGCGTGTAAAAAGCCACCTCCACTTTTTACACGCTTCAACCTTTATTAGAAATTTACACCGATACCCATGCTTAAGCCTAAGTATAATGTGATTAATAGAACGATACCGAAAAGTACCCAGAACATGTTGACAGATTTGCCTTTGTTTTTGCGTACTAGCACCATTTCCATAAAGCCGATTACTAAAATACCAAATAAAACTTTCATATCATAGTTCATGCCGCTTTCAGTAATCTTGTCGCGCCATTCCAGGAATAAAGACAACCCTGTTACGATTACTAAAATATACATTACACGTAAGATCATGTGTACTGCTTTCATCTTTTTGCCGGATAATGCAGCGATAAAGAATAATATTAATGCTATTACCCAAGTCGTGATGTGCATATGTGTCGTACTAGTTAAGAAATCCACGAATTTTCCACCTCTTCTATTTATTCTCTACAGGCAATATCCTACCATGTAAAGCTATATAAATTCAATTGAATCTGCCAAGTGTTCTATGAGTTGTCATAAAAAAACGAAACTTTTCCGCAAAAAAGCAGTAGATTTTCCTTATACCAGAAAATCTACTGCCTATTAATAGCGAATCTAGCAATCTGCAGCTATGAATATCCTAATTTAATTAAGCAAATCGGTTTGCTAAAGTCCCGATTCCTTCAATTGCAATTTTCACTTCATCGCCTGCTTTTAAAAATTGCGGCGGGTTCATCCCTTTTCCGACTCCGGCCGGCGTACCTGTTAAAATAACATCGCCCGGTTCTAATGTGATATATTTAGAAACTGTCTCAATAATTTCCGAAACGGAAAACAGCATTTCTTTTGTCGAACCGTTTTGACGTACTTCACCATTTACTTTCGTCACAATTGATAATGCATGCGGATCAGGAATTTCATCTTTTGTTACTAAATACGGCCCCATTGGACAGCTGCCTTCCAAGCTTTTCCCTAAGAAAAACTGCTTATGCTTCTCCTGTGCATCGCGGGCTGTAAGATCATTGGCGATTGTATAACCGAACACATAATCAAATGCCATTGCTTTTGGAACATTTTTTCCGCGCTTGCCGATTACAACAGCCAACTCTCCTTCATAATCAAGGTAATCCGTCACATCTGCATGCACAGGTAATGTTGATTCATCCGGGGCAATTGCAGTTGGTGACTTTGTGAAGACAACGATATGTTCCGGTGCCTTTTCTGCACCCATTTCACGGGCATGATCACTGTAATTTTTACCAACACATAAAATATTTTTCGGTGTACGAGGAACTGGCGACAGCCACTCAATATCAGAATAAGCCAGTTTGAACTGAGCACCATCTTCATGATTCTGAGCTGCCTCTACTAATTTACGAACTTGCTCAACAAATTCATAGCCATGTGCAATCCCGTCAATAATTGTTTTCGGAAAGTCTTTTAGTACATTAAGTTGGTTTTGGATTTCAATAACATCCCAAACTGCCTCTTCTTTTTTTACTTTTGGGCCAAACTTTACTTGTTCGTTTACTTTAAATGATAACAATTTCATAACGTGGAGCACTCCTTCTGTTTTTTTACATCATACATTAAAACAAAAACAATTGCCTTACTTTTCTGACAAAAAGGGACTTAATACGTAAAACTAAGCGTTCGGCGCATAAAACTTTTTACAATACCGTATTCTTTGTTCACGCTTTACGGTCTGCCGGTTTGCCGTAAGTAAATCTTTTCAGTAATGCTTCAAGCGGTCCTTGTTTATATTTTGAGAAATAGATTTCCGCAAACAGTACTTGGATAATGAAAATTCCGACGGCCATATAAATCCCCATCTGCACATCTACTTTTCCATATAAACCGAATCCCCAATTGTAGAACAGTACCGTACAAATGACGGATTGCATCAGATAGAGCGTAAGAGACATACGGCCAGCCTTTGCAATTGGCGACAGCATTTTTACAATGACCGGCAATTGTGTCAGCAATGTGATGACTGCCATATAGCCAATCGCCAGCAACGGTCCACCAATGTAAACTTGCAAGTATTCATTGCCGAATGTTTGGTCACCGGCAATCGGCAAGCTCTTCATATAAAGTCCACCGCCCATACCAGCAACAGCCAGAATGATCCAAACAGCGATTTTTTCTTTCGCTTGCTCGATGAGACGCCATTTCGCAAGTGCTGCGCCAAACAGCATATAAGGTAATATCGTAAATAAAGACGAAATCCACATCATGACACCCATCTGAATCGATAAATCATCCAGACGCTGCATAAATGCATCTGTCCAGTTCCCGATACCGTATGCTGTTAAGGCACTTTGAATTGCTTCAATATCGACAGAAAAACTATCCGTTGATGCCGTAAAAAAGCCTGCCGCAACATATAAACTTAAATTAAAACCATGATACAAAGCATTTACCGCAATTGCTACAAGCAGGAGCCATTTTGCCTTTAACCGAATAAGCGCGATTAAAAATATACCGCAAAACGCGTACGTCGCTAAAATATCGCCCCACCAAATAACAACTGCATGAAACATCCCAATGCAAAACAACAAAATGAGACGCTTCGGTGCAAACCGGTAAAAATCGGCGCCCGTCTCCTTTGCTTTAATATATTGCATAGCTAGTCCATACCCGAACAGCATAGAAAATAACGGATAAAAGCTACTTTGTACATAAATATCCAAAAGCTGTTGGAGTATGATATCCTGCACTTCGTTAAACCAGCTGCCTAAATCCGCTATATGCGGCATTGGTAAATAAAAACCGAACATATTCACTAATAGTATGCCGAGCAAACTTACCCCGCGTAATATATCCAGTGTCGCAACACGCTCTTTCGTACCTACTGGGCGAAAATCCACCGTCAAATCCCCCTAATCTATTTTCACTTCTTGTCCAATACTGTATAAATATAAAATGCGTTCACTTATTTGAATACGCTTAATTGATTGGACAGCATGCTGATAATAGTTTAATTGAATTTGGTACGACTTTGTCATTTTTTGTTTAATTTTCTCAAAATCGCCTAATAAATATTGTTCGATATAGTCCGTTTTATAATCAAGAAGCACCCAGTTCCCATGTTCATCTTCAAAAATACAGTCGATGACACCTTGAATAATTTGGGCGTCCCCTTCCTGATCTTTCAAACTAAGTGTAAATGGTTCTTCACGCAGCACTTGTTTCGCTTTTTTAAAACGCCCACCTATTTCTGTTTCGAAAAAGGCGAATACCTTTTCTGCCGAAACCGCATCTGCTTCGATTTGCTGCAGAAGCTGACGTTCTACGAGTGATTGGATATACTGTTTTGTCTCTTCAATCGATGCAAATCCTTGCTGCGGGATATGCTGCATAACGGCATGGACAGCTGTACCGACTTCGGTTGCCGAAAGTTTACGTTCTTTTTTCCCTTTCAGCATAAAGCTTGGTACATCGGTTTTTACATAGCGCTTCGCTTCCATATTGTAAAGCTGCTCTTCTTCCATTTGCTGCAAACTTTCGAGACGCTTTTGCTCCGACACCGACGTTTTCGATTTTTTCGTCACCGCATTTGCGTACGGGTACGGTGTTGTAAAGCGTTTTGTCAGCAGCTCCACCAACTCTTCATTCACTGCCTGTTCAACCACTTCCTGCTCCACCGTTTCCGCTTCATTGGCAAGCAAATAGTCGCGGTTTGGAATAATGCGGACTGTCCACTTTTCTGTTGTTGCCGCGTCATTTGAATAGCCGTAATCGGCAAACAGGAAATCATTATGTCGGGCAACAGCCGGACCGACCCAGCTTAAATAACTGTTCGCTTTTGAACGAATGTATGCAGGAAGCACCGTCTCCTCCAGCTCCTGATAAAATGCCCATTCTTCCTTCTGCTTCTCCCAATCTTTAATCGAGCCGACTAAAATAAGTCGTTCCTTTGCGCGAGTCATCGCAACATATAAAACACGCATTTCCTCCGCCTTCATTTTCGCAAGCTTTTTCTCCTTCACATATAAATGCGGCAAAGAGGTCGAAATGATATTTAAATCCGGATTGACCGATTTAATCGCCAAACCGAAATCCTGATCGAAAATATAGCGGCTGCCTAAGTCTTTTGTATTGAAAGCCCGGCTCATCCCCGCTACAAACACGACCGGATATTCAAGCCCTTTTGATTTGTGGATTGTAAGCAATGTCACGACATCATCAGCTTCACTTGTCGATTTCGCAATCCCTAAATCGTCTCCGCGTGAACTCATGCGGTCGATAAATCGCAGGAAGCGGAATAATCCGCGGAATGACGATTTTTCATAGCTTAATGCACGGTCATGCAGTGCCCGTAAGTTCGCCTGTCGCTGCTTGCCGTTCGCCATCGCGCCGACCATTTCATAATAATTCGTATCTAAATACACTTGCCATACTAAATCAGCTAATGCCCCGTGACGGGAAAACTGCCGCCATTTCTGATGCATTGTGAAGAACTTATCAAGCCTAGCTTCAGTTTCGATTGGCATGTCACCCGCTGCTTCTTCTTTATATTGTTTTAACGCTTCATAAAAAGGTACTTTTCCATTAATTAAACGGATTTTTGCCAGTTCATTTTCCGTTAACCCGATAAACGGAGCACGCAGTACAGACGCGAGCGGTATATCCTGATACGGGTTGTCGATGACTTTTAATGTGTTAATCATAATCATGACTTCTAGCGATTCAAAATAACCGCCGTCCGTTTCGGCATATAGCGGCAGGCCAGCCAATTTGAATTCCTCCGCAAATGTCGTATACCATGTACGTGAACGCATCAATACGACAATATCGCGGTAGCTGACAGGGCGCATCGATTTCGTTTTCGGATTGTATACTTGTCCACCACGATCGACTAAATCACGGATGCGCTGGATAATGTAGCGCGCTTCCTGCTGTGCCGAGCTGATGCTCTCTTCCTCTGAACCATCTTCGCTTCCCGGAATGATTTGCGCTTTTGAATCACCTTCCAGTAAAACTAATTCAATCGGTACTTGCTGTTCATCATAGCTCGCCCCGAACTTCAGTTTTGCCTGTTCATCGTACGCAATTTCACCGACTTCTTCATCCATAATTTGCTCAAACACATAGTTCGTACCTTCCAGCACTTCCGAACGACTACGGAAATTGGCATTCAAGTCAATTTTCATTCCTGTGCCGGACGGGTCTTCTTCAAATCGCTTATATTTATCAAGGAAAAGACGTGGCTCTGCAAGACGAAACGCGTAGATGGACTGCTTTACATCGCCAACCATAAACATATTCCCGTCCTGCTCCCCGCCATTTTTCACAAGCTGTAAAATTGTTTCCTGTAGAAAATTGACGTCCTGATACTCATCGACAAGCACTTCTTTGAAACGCTTCTGGAAATTCAATGCAACATCGGACGGCAGAGGCGGATTTGACGTACTTTCTTCATCCGTCAAAATTTCCAGTGCATAATGCTCTAAATCCGAAAAATCAAGCAGGCCGCGCTCTTGCTTCGCCTTTTTAAACGCTTCACTGTATTCAATCGTCAGTTTTACGAGCGTTTCCAAAATAGGCTTTGTCGCCGCCATTTCCTGTACATACAACTTTGGATGGCGTGCAAAAAATGTTTCCTTTAAATCAGACAGCATTTCTTTTGCCGTATCACGATGATTTTTCGCTACCGCATAATATTGTTTATCTTCCTCGGTATCCTTTTTCGTCAATGGCTTGATCCGTCCGAACTCAACAGCTGGAATCAGCTCATATGCCTGTTCCCATGAACCTTCTTCCATTGCCTTGAGTACATGCATAACCCCTGTATATTCAGCTTCAAACAATGGCTTATTTTTCTCTAACGCTGGTTTAACGGACACAATTTGCAATCCTTTTTCAAGACGAGTGGCAATTTCTCTCAGGCTCCCGATAATAAACGGGCGGACTTCCTGCGCAATGACCAGTTCATCAATTGGACTTTCAGGATCAACATCATATTTTTCCGGCAATGCACGCAGCCACTCATACGGGTTTGGCTGTACGCGCGATACTTTATACATTTCCTGCAGTAACAGCTCAATCGCCTGGTCACTGCGGTCAGACGCAAAGCTGTCGATTAATGTATAAAGCTCCTCTTTCGTGAACAATGCCTCCATATCACCGCGGTATGCCTTTTCAAGCACATCCATCAGCACATCATCCTGTAATAATGAAGCTTCCTCCGTACTTGCCAGACGGAAACCCGGGTCCAGATCAATCGTGTATGCATATTCACGGCAAATCGATAAACAGAATGAATGCAATGTAGAGATTTGTGCTTTGTTCAGTAAACTTAACTGACGGCGAAGAAATTGGTTGTTCGGATTTTGGGCAAGTTCCTTTTCAAGCGCTTCTGCCATACGGTTACGCATTTCCGCAGCCGAGGCATTTGTAAACGTCACGACGAGTAGCTCATCTACATCAATGCGCTTGTCTTCAGGCGCTAACATCTTTTGAATCAGTCGCTCGATCAATACGGCCGTTTTTCCTGAACCGGCCGCTGCCGATACTAATATGTCATGACCGGATGCATAGATGGCTTTCCACTGCACATCTGTCCATTGAACATCATTCGGCTTCGCTGGAATCGTCATCTGCACATACCACCTTTTTAATATTTTCGAATACTTCCTGTTCCGGCTGTTTTTTAATTTCATTATAGCTGTTGCCGGTTTCCGACTGGTCGAACTGGCAAACCGATTTAAAGCTGCAATACGTACAAGCCTTTTGATTCCCTAGGCTGTACGGTTTAATTTCCGTATTTCCGCGGTAAATTTCATTGCCCGCCTGCCGGAATTTATAGTGTACAAATTCCTGCAGGTTTTCCATCTGGTCCTGTTCGATTACTTTTGATGAACGGCTGTTAAATTCCGGATTCTCGCCGCTTTTGAACGCTGCCGGCACAATAATCGATGTTTTACTCGGCTCAAGTGACTTGTCCATCAACTGTGCCACTTCCACATCTTTTACCATATAGCCGCTTAACTTGAACTTCTCCTGACGTAAACTTTCCACACGCTCATACTGCTCATAGTCCTCTGTCGGAATAAGCGGATTATGCACATGGAGATAGAACATCCCTGCTGCCTGGACAATGATATTTTCCAGCTCCGATAAGTCCTGGATGAACTTTCCTTCGCGTGCGATAATCGGGATATTTTTCATCGCTACATCCAAATACGTCAACAGCTGCAGTGAAATCCCGTTATATACTTCTGTAAAATCGAGTTTACGGCCGCTAGATTTATAATCAATGACGCGCAAATACAGGTTTTCCGCATCTTTATATGCATCGATCCGGTCAATTTGTCCGCGTACATACATTTTCCGGTTATGCTCCAAATCAATTTTCAGTGCTTCCAGCGGATTGCGGTCATCCTGTTCCGTATTTTTATCGTCTCGCTTCCCAAATGGCTTTTCATGAGCAATCGCTTTAAACTTCGACAGCTCACTTTGATTAATGAGCGCATAAATCGTACGGGCAACAATTTTCACAAGTTTCGTTTTAATATATTCGAAACGGTGGCTGCTCTTCAGAATACTGTAAGAGAAATAATCCGCCAGTTTTGAAATCGTTTCATCCGCTTTTTTATAGCACGCTACATATGTTGTGAGCGGAATCGATGGCTCTTTCTCGGATAAAATCGTTCGGATTGCCTCATGGAACAGATCGCCCATCGCGAACGTTTCCAGCTTGAATTCAGTACGCTCCTGCAGTTTCAGCCCGTAGGACGCAAAATGCGAATACGGACAGCTGTAAAAGCGTTCGATACGCGACACACTCGCCAAGAAATCTTCGCCATACAATGCTGTCGCTACTTCTTCCGTTAGAGGCTCCGCTTCATTTGTCGTATATAAAGGTTTTTCCACGAAATTCAGTACATCTTTCCAGCGCTGTTCCCGTTCGTAAAAAGCTTTTAATGCTGTCCATTCTTCTGTAAGTGGACGTCGCTCATGCTGCGCCTGCTTCAGCTGGGTCATTAAGAAGCCAATCGCCGGTGATGGGTGCTGTATATAATTGAGCACATTGTCCTTTTGGAACTCATCAAGCGGGTCCATTGCAATTTTTCGATGAGGCAGTGTACGAACCACTTTTTCATCTGGTGTACCGCGGTTTTCCGTCATTTCAAACATGCTGTGAAGGCGGTTAATATAAAGTGATGGCAGTTTGCTTTTACTTTCCTCATCTGCATTTGCATACGTAATATATAGATATTGTGTCGATGAAGAAATTGCCCGGTAAAACAGGAAGCTTTCCTGCAGGAGCCTGCTTTTTATACCTGGTGCAAGTTCCACATCGATTTTTTCAAATGTTTCACGCTCATCATCAGACAGCAGACCTCCCGCTTCCATACGCATCGGGTACACCCCGTCATTGACACCGATTACGAAAATGGCCTTTTTATTATCAAATCGCGCAAACTCGACAGTCGAAACGGTTACTTCATCCAATGTCGGCGGTACACTTGCAAATTCAAGTGTTTCAAAGCCTTCATCCAAAATTTGCGCAACTTCTTCCAACGGCATAACTTTATCGCCGAACATCAGGTCAAACTGCTCCAAAATATGAATCCAGCCATTCCAAGCCTGCTCATGCTCCAATGACTGATGCAGTGAAGCGGACTGCTCTTCCTGCTCCTGCATTTTTAACAGCTTTTTATAAATATCAAGCTGCTCCATAAATTCATACAGTGCAACTACAATTTCACGGCCTGTCTTTTTGCCTTTCAACCGGTTCTGCAATGCCAGTACCGGTTCACGGATTAAGTCTCGTACCGATTTCAAAAGCTGTTCATGCTCCAGCTCGTCTTCTGTCTGAACCGCATTTACTTTTTCCAGTGATTTAAAGCGACGGTAATGCCATACTTCCTCTTTCATCCAACGGTCATGAACAATCCCTTTTGCAATGACGAAGTTTTCCAATATATCCGCTCTGTCTCTCATCGCGACTAAGTTGGCTCCATAAGGGAAGAACAGATCTGTTTTTATACTTCTGAAAATCGGTTCGTATTTCCAGTTTGTTGTAATAATTTCCAGTACAGATCGACTAAATTCGATAAGAGGATGATAAAGCATCGCCCGCTTCTCATTTGAGAAAAACGGAATTTCATACTGTGTAAAGGTCGTTCCGATAATCGCATCATATACATCTGCCTGTCGGTACATAATCCCGATATCTTTATAACGCAGTCCCTTTTCCAGAACAAGCTGTTTAATTTCCTGGGCAATACCTTGCACTTCTGCGCGCGGATTTACGCCTTCCAATATTTTCGTGTGTCCCGTTGATTCGACTGGTCTATCGGTAATTTTGTCGAAGCAATGTTCAATCTGCAGCAAGTCCCGATTAGTCGCACGGTAATTTACTTCTAAATGAACACGCGGCTCCTCTTCAATATCAATTCCTCGTTCGAATCGTAACTTTTGCAGCTCATTCTTTATTTTGTCATACGTCATCGCAGCTCTGTAAAATACCGAGCCTTCCAGTAGATCCATTTGCGGGTCTTCCATTGGGAGGACAATTGTGACACTCTTCGCATAAATAAGCAGCTCTTTTAAAATGGCGAATTCCTGTCCATTAAACGAAACAAACCCGTCCAGATAAATATCGGTATTGCGCAAGCTTTCCATTTTCGGAATACGTTCAATTAGCAGCGGGAAATAGCCATCGCCATCAATGTAATCTGTCCCGATCCGTTCATGCAGCTGCTTTAAAATAATATTCAGGTCATGTAATTTATGAAGCAGTACTTCACTTGCACCGTTTAATCTTAATGACTCGATCAATGGCTCGATAGTTTCCACATCAATATGATATTGGCTGAATTCCTTTAAAACCTGCTCGACTTCTTTCGTAAAACCGGATTTACCTGCCGCGCGTTTAAATAATAGGAACTCCTCCTGATGTTCTTCCAAAATACGTCGTAACAGCATGCGGTACCCTGTGCCGTCAATACGTTCGTGGGCGATACCTCCTTCATTTTGCAGCACAAACCAGGCCAGCCGTTTGAATGTCATAACCTGTGCACGCATCATTCCTTCAATGTCATAGTTCGTCGTCAGCTCATATTCCGTTGTAAACGACATTTGGTCAGGAACTAATATAAAAATTGGATGTCCAAATATATTTGTTTTTAAATCATTGACTATTTCACGGTGTATCAAAGTCGTTTTCCCCGTGCCTGCCCGTCCTGTTATAACTCGTAACGTCACAATTCCCACCTCATTTCTATTTCTTTCTTCTATTATAATATAAGAATGCATGTTCGTGCATTAATTGCCATCATACAAAAAAGCCCTGTCTTTTCACAATTTGTTAAAAGACAAGACTGAAGCTTTTTATTTATGTTTTCGTAATTTTCCAATCTCACGCAAATCTCTTTCCACACGCTTATTTAAAATGTGTTCGATCAATTTTCCGATTCCCCAAATAATTAAAATTATCACAGCTGAAATAATAAGTTTTACAGGAGAGGTTAAAATATCACGTAGATCACTGCCTAAATAGCTAATCAAGAAGATCAAGATCGGTTTTGAAATAAGGAGTGTCAAAAAATAATATTTCTTTTTTATATTGGATAAACCGGCGACCGTATTGACAACGACAACAGGTGTAAATGGCAGGCACAGCAGCACAAACAATGGTGTAAATCCTCTAATATCCACCCAGTTAATCAGTTTTTTCACTTGTTTCTGCTCTTTAATCCGACGGAAAAGACGATACTTCCCAAACATGCGAATCATGAGAAAGAACATGTAGGAGCCTGCGACTGTTCCAAGCCATGACAGTAAAAAACCCCAAAATAACCCGTAAGCTGCAGCATTGGCAATGATGATTACAAACAGCGGCAATACAGGGATAAATGATTCCAGGAACGTTAATAAAATCCCGAAGAACGGACCTAACAGTTTATATTTTTCTACAATTGTTTCAATATTATCGATTGTCATCCATTCTAACATAACTGCTCACCCCTACCAAAAACGATAAAAATTCCTGAAGCTACACAATGTAGTCTAGTACAATTTAATCTTAACATAATTTCTTTATACCCGTTTTCACCAAAAAAAAGAACCTCGTCTTAGCGAGATTCTTTTGAAATTAACTAACAACTAATAACCCGATTTTGTGGTTATCATCTCGATGGACAACATGCTGGGCTAGACGCAATTCGCCTGAATGATCAAGCACTTCCAAGCGACAATGGGCAGCATTAATCTGCAATGCTTTGTACAAATCTTCTTCTGTAAAAACATCTTGTCCATTTACACGTTTAATAATTTCACCTGCAGCAAGTCCCATTTTCTCAGCAGGAGAATCTGGTAAAATGCCGGCAATCATCACACCTTTATCACTGCGTACAACAGCATAACTGTTGCGGTCCTCTGAGCGACTATAATGAATACCGATAATTGTACGGGAAATTGCACCTAATGCTAATGCAGCTGCACCTAGTATCGGCAGGAAATAAGCGGCTAATCCGACGACCAGCACAAATTGTCCTATCATAATAATCGAACGTCCCATTTGCGGATACACATTCATCGGCAGCTTTTGACGCACCATCTGCTGGAATCCGATAATAAACGGGAAAACAATGATCGAAAACTGTTCTGCTCCGATCGTAAATTGTGGCCAATAAGGCGCAAAGTTTTGAATGCCTTCACCTGGAATAATCGTAAAGACAGGTAAAATCCAAAGCTGCTTACTGAAATAGCCTATCCCATTTAATCCACGCTTTGTTTTCTCCACAATCGGTGAAGCAAAACGGGCACCATACCGGCGAATTAAAATCCCTTCCGCCATGAGTAAGAGCCCCGTCATCATCGGAATTGTCATAACAAGATCATTTGTAACATTTCTGCCTGCCAATTCGAGTGTTCCGATTGTATATGACCAATCTTGCCATTGCATCCAAACAATTCCACAAAAAGCAACCGCCATCACAATCGCTGGCGATAATAATTGATACATATAAATGAGTAAACCTAAGAAACTTACAATAAAAACAATTGTCAATAATTCGAGTGATACTGTTAAGCCTATTACAAGACTAAATAAGGAAATAATAACGGACAGCATAAAACCCATCGCAAGCATATTTTTCAGCTCGGACCAGCCACCTAATATCCGTCGGTTAAAATACCTTCGTTCGCGCTTCACTCGGCGATATCCTAAAAAAACTGCGGAAATGATGGCGACATAAAACAAAGGATTTATAAAAAATCGGCCAATCCCTTTTAAAATTTCAATCAAAATTGTTCCATCCATATTCTCACCTACCGTACGAATAATTGTACCAAATCCTTTCCGTAATGCGTAGTCCCATTTGTACCGGAAATGAAATAAAGGCGTTTTCGGGAAAATTGAAAATCTACGGGTGAGTTAAATAAATTGGATATTCTTCATATCGTTTTTATGTTTATCATATAAAAAGCCCGTTTCATTATGAAACGAGCCCTCAATATGTTTTACAATGTCCATCACTCAAACTGATGCATAATATAACTGATCGCCATCTGCAGTTGCATGTCATTTACTTTTGACTGTTTGAATGTTTGCAGTTCTTCTGTTAATTCATGGAAGAATACTTCATCCATATAGCTTCCTTCTGCAATATCATGCTTTTTTCTGAAGCTTTCCACTTCCTGTGCCGTATCCTTATCAAAGAATCCATCTGTCCGGCTGATACTGTAGCCTAATTCACTTAAAATACGTTGGCTGTAGGCAACTTCTTCACTGTATTCTCCCTCTTCAAATCGGCCTTTCAGTATTTTTGTTTCTACACTGTAAAGTGGATGCTGTGTCACTTCGACATCGGGTTCAATCCCTACATCATGGATCCACTTTTTCGAAGGAGTAAGCCATTTATTCGTCGACAATTTTACTTCTCCGCCATTTTGAAGATCCCATGTTTGTTGGACCGTTCCTTTACCGAAGCTCGTCACCCCAATAATGACCGAACGTTTCCAGTCCTGTAGGGCACCGGCAAACACTTCACTTGCTGATGCGCTTCCTTCATTTTGGATAAGTGTTAAAGGTGTGTCACGCAGCCAATTTACATAAGGCTGGAACTGTTCCACTTCCTTTGTTTTCAGTGGCTCTGTTACACCGTCATGATTTTGCATATACGCAAAGATTTTTTCTTTTTGCTCGAACATGCTCATCATTTGGGCAACACTATGTAAATAGCCACCTGGATTGTCCCGCACATCAATGATTAACCCTTCTACTTCCTCCTTCATCACTCCATCAAGAGCCTCTTTCCATTCTTCTGCTGTTTTTTCACCAAATAGATTGATCGTTATATAGCCGAGTTTTCTTCCTTCTACTTCGAGAACTTCAGCTTCTACCGTATCATTTTTCAAACGTTCTCTTTTCACAACCAACTTTAAATGCTGGTCCAGTTCCGGTCGATAAATGACAAGTTCCACGGCTTCCCCTTCTTTACCATACATCAGCTTACGAACTTCCCCCATAGACTTTCCGTCAAGTCTTACTTCATTAATTTGTATAAGCTCATCCAATGGTCGAATGCCCGCTTTTTCTGCAGGTGAAGCTTTAATAGGGGCTACAACGATAATCTTTCCATTCGCATCTGCCAATTCAACACCAATACCGATTCGTTCACTTGCGAGCGTCTGTTTATGTAATGCCGCTTCTTGCTCCGAATAATAAGTACTATAGGGGTCATTTATTGCATTTGCCATCCCTCGCAGTGCACCCTCCACCAATTTTTCAGAGTTGACATCATAAACTGATTCGCTCGTGATTAACTGATGCAGTTCATTGACTACCGCAAAATCTGCCTGTTCCTGCTGTGGCTGCGGCTTCACTTTCATCACACCATAAACAATTACTCCGATACACACCACCGCAACTACTAATACTAATAAAAAAATCCGACTTTTTCGCACGAATTCTCCTCCGTTCCATAAAATTTATGAAGCGAATGAAACTTTCATACTTATAAAGTCGAATTTAAACGTCCTAAAGTGAAGATATTTTAAGGTTCCGGCGGCCGAATCGTCTCAATTCCTGCATTTAATCTAGTTGAATGACATTTTCCCGCAATGCATCCAAATCCAGCGGACCGATTATTTGCTTTTGTATTTTCCCTGATGTATCAATCATATATGTTGTTGGCATCGTCATAATTTCATATTGATAGGCAACAGCTTCAGTTTGTTCCAGTACGATTGGGAAGGTGATGTCATAACTTTTTAGAAACTGCTCTACACGCTCCAGCTTTTCGTTTGCGTACGTCATATTGACACCGACAATTTCCACATTGTCTTCTTCACGGTATTTTTCGTAGTATTTTTGCATATGCGGCATTTCGGCTTCACACGGCGGACACCAGGTTGCCCAGAAATTCAGTACGACACGCTTCCCTCTCAGCTCCGAAAGTGTCAGTGGCTCGCCCTGTAAACTATATAATGTAAAATCCGGTGCAAACTGACCTTTTTCTAGGCCGACTTCTTCATCCAATTCAACTTCTTTTCCTAATGCATGCTCGTTGATTGCAGTACTTTGATCGATTTCAGCTTTTATGTAAGTGCCAAGCATCGTGATGACAAGCACTAAAATAATACCGACTCCAACATTTTTCTTCATCAACTTCACCCCACATTTCTTCCTATTAGTACATTATCATAACTTTTAGATAATTATTCAAACGAAAAAGGCAAAACTTTAATAATTAAAGTTTTGCCTTTTAAATAACTTACAGTGAAATATAGTTTAATGGGTTGACGGCGTTTGAACGACTACCGTTCCATTCACCGACATGGATCTCAAAGTGTACATGAGGTCCTGTTGAGTTACCTGAATTCCCAAGTCTTGCAATTTGCTGACCTTTTGAAACAGATGCGCCAACACTCGTATTAAATCCGCTTAAATGGGCATACGTTGTCGTGAATAATTGTCCTTCAATCGAGTGCGTAACCATTACAACATTCCCGTAACCATTCATCGAACCAACATAGGAAACAACACCATCCGCTGCTGCAACAACCGGTGTTCCGATTGAGTTGGCAATGTCAATTCCTAAGTGATTTTTACTTCCGATTGGTCCAATATCACGCCCACCGAACCCTGATGTAAAACGGCCCGCTGCAGGTCTTGTCCAATGTCCTGAAGAAACAACCGGCAAGTTTCCGGAACTTACAGTACTATTGCTGCTGCTACTGTTTTGTTGTTTCTTTTTAGCAGCCGCAGCTTCCAATGCCTTTTGACGGGCAACTTCCGCTAATCGGCGCTGTTCTTTAAGAAACTTCTCTTCCAGCTCTTTACTTAATTCTACCTTATCATCGTACTCTGCTTTCAGTTCTGTTTTCTCAGATCGTAGTTTAGCTTCTTCTTTTTCAAGCTCTGCTACTAACTGTTTCTTTTCTTTCTTTTGTTGATTTAACGAAGCCATCAAACTTTTCAATTTCGCTTTATTCGCTTCAAGCTCTTCTTTCGTCTTCACAAGCTCCAGCTTTTGAACTTCAAGTTTTTCCTGGTCTTCCTTTTGCTCACGCATAATTTGACGGTCAGCGTCCATAAGTGTGCTTACAGCAGAAAAACGATCGATAAAGTCTACGAAACTATTTGCTCCAAGCAGGACGTCAAGGTAACTAACTGTACCTGATGACTGAATCGCCCGTGCACGCTCACGCAATAGTTCATTACGTTGCTCGATCTTTTCTTTTAATTCTGCAATTTCATCTTCTAAAATAGAAATCTCTTCGTTTGCAATTTCAATATCCAATTCGACAACGGCAATGCTATGATTCGTTTCATTAATTTTTGCACCCAGTTGCTCCAGCTGCGAAATAATTTTTTGCTGTCTGTTTTGATTTGTTTGAATCTCGTTTGTTTTTTGTTCGAGTGATTTATTAATTGATTTCTTTTCTGCTTCGAGTTGACTGCGCTCTTTTTTCAGTTCACTTAATGATGCTGCGGATGCTGCCGGTATTTGAACAAATAGTACTAGCGCAAGTATTGCTGCAATGGTTTTAAATGAACGCGTCGTTAGCTTCTTCAAAAACTTTTCCCCCTAAATGCATGGGTAATAGTGGCTCTTTTTGTCTCTCTTAGATGTAAAAAACGAGCCACTTCCCACTATTTTCGTCATTGTCAATGTTGCCTTTGCAATGTGTGACAGTCGCTGAAAGAAGTTATACTTTTAAAAACTTACGAACTGACATGAAACTTCCCCATATACCGATGAACATCCCGATGAAGATGATTAATCCGTTCACCTGGTACATAAGTGGTGTTACTTCTAACATTTGGAACAATTCCCCTTTTAATCGAGGTGCCAATAAATCATAAATATTGTAATAAGCAATTGTAACGGCTGCGACTGGAATAATAGATCCAATCAAACCAAGCCACATTCCTTCCAATACAAATGGAATGCGGACGAAAGAATTTGTAGCCCCTACAAGCTTCATAATTTCAATTTCATCTTTACGTGCAATAATCGTAATGCGAATGGTATTAGAGATTAAGAACATTGCTGTGAACAGCAGTCCTAAAATTAATACGAGTCCAACATTACGAGCGATTTCTAAAAAGTTAAATAGTTTTTCTACTTTACCCTCGCCATATTTTACTTCAAAAGTATTGTCTAAGCTATCAATCTGCTTAGCGACATCAGCTGTTTTCAAAGGATCGACAGCTTTGACGTACAATACGTTATATAATGGATTGTTCTGTTCGAATAAACTTAATTCATCGCCAAAATCTTTGATTAACTTACTTAATTCTTGTTCTTTTGAAGAATATGTAACTTCCTCGACATCCGGCATATTATGAATCTCGTCAAGAAGCTGCTCTTCTGCCAATTTTGCTTCTTCCGCTTCCGGAATAATATCAATCATGACACGAATTTCAACATCGTTTTCCAAATCGGAAGCGACTTTGTTTAAATTCATCATAATCGCAGCAAATACACCGACCAATAATAATGTAACCGTTACAGCACTGATGGAAGCCAGTGTCATCCAGCTGTTACGGCCTAATGATTTAAAACTTTCACGGAAATGACGGGCAATTGTTCTAGTTTTCATAGCCGTAGTCACCTCCGTACTCATCACGGACGATCATTCCGCCTTCAATTGCAATAACTCTTTTACGTACAGTATTTACGATTTCACGGTTATGTGTTGCCATCAAAATCGTCGTACCTTGGCGATTAATTTCCTCAAAAATATTCATAATTTCCCACGATGTTTCCGGGTCTAAATTTCCTGTAGGCTCGTCCGCAATCATCACTTTCGGACGGTTTACAATCGAGCGGGCAATTGCTACACGCTGCTGTTCTCCACCTGACAGCTCATTCGGCAGCATTCGCACTTTATGCTTTAAGCCCACCAGTTCAAGTACTTCCATTACCCGCTTACGGATGACGCTTGGCTGTTCTTCAATTACTTCCATCGCGAACGCTACATTTTCATACACTGTTAAGCGCGGCAATAATTTAAAGTCCTGGAAGACGACACCAAGATGACGGCGTAAATGAGGTACGCGATTATTTTTTAGCGTTCTCAAATTAATGCCATTAATGATGACATCGCCGGAAGTCGGTTTTTCTTCACGGTACATCAACTTAATAAATGTCGATTTACCTGCTCCACTCGGGCCAACAATATACACAAATTCACCTTTTTTTATATGAACCGTAATCCCGTTTGCGGCGACGACCCCATTAGGATACTTCTTCACTACATTATTCATTTCAATCATTCACGAAACCACCTAAGCTCAATATCTAGAATTTTAAATTTTAGTCTTACCCATTATAGCATTTTCAAGCTCAAATTTTATTACATTTTCTTTTCAATGTAAGCCCCGTCTCGTTTTCAGGCTCCCGGAGCGCCATGACAACATTACAAAATTTCATTTGTTCATAAAATTTCATAGAATTACACTTATTTTTTGGTTTTCGTAATGTAATTGTTAAAATATGAAATGTTCTTAATATAATAAAATACTCTACACTATTTTTAATTATTCGACGATTTCACTGAAAATCCTTCTCATCATTTGGATTATTATGGTATTTGTAGGGAGATTTTTAGAAAAATTCTTTTTCCATGTAGGAATGTGGCAATTTGTGACTTTTTATTGGAGACTTGGCGGAAAACAAAAAGTTCGAATAAAAAGCACCCAAATTCTTTGTAAGAAAATGGATGCTTGATTTTATAGGAATTTATTTCTTTGAAGAATTAGTTACTCGAGCTTCACCAAATCCGGAAAGCTGTAGCTGAAATCCTACGCCTATTGAAGCGTATAGCGTACCAACACTGTACCTGTGCGGGATTCTCCTACTAATTTCAAGAGTTTCGCGCCTTCCAGTTCTTTAGTGAAACGTACCGATTTTGACAGGAATTGCTCTTCTTCTTCTGTAAGCAATACATCACTTAAACCGATATCTGCTTTTCCGAAGTTCGAGTAAACCTGACCGTCCAGTGCCACTGTTTTCGGCACGTAAATTTCTACTGAACCTGCTAGAGCACGGGCCTTGATTTTATGCGCTTCCGCACTCGTTGTTGTAATGACAACATGTCCATTCATCGATTCAGCTTCTACTTCATTTAATTCACCATCTACATATATACGTCCATTCGCTGTGCCGATTTCCAAATCTTCACCTTTAATATGACGGGCTTCTACTGCACCATTGCTCGTTTGCAGTTCCGCATGATCAAATGTTGCATTTTCCAGACGGATTACCCCGTTATGTGTACGCGCTTTAACTAACTTTGCGTCAACCTGTTCGATTGAAACGCTACCTGTTAATAGTTTTGCGATTACTACGTCATAATGTTTCTCTGGAATAGCTACTTGTACTTTCACTTGTGCAAATTTATTTGTAGACTGGATAAATAATTTGTCATTTGTCAGCTTCGACATATTTTCCGTTGCCTGTGCAATCGTTTCTTCTTCTGTACCTTTTAACGGTGTTTTCCCTGTCACATTTACAGTAACTAATTCATCCGCTGCGCGTACGATATCGATTTTACCATTGGCGATTTCCAGCTCTACCCCTTTAACATCTGCTGCAGGGTAAGCATACGTTTTAGTAAACTCAACTTTTTCTCCAAACGGTGTATCAATATCAAGTTCTTTAAACTTGGATAATGCTGCGCCGACCAATCCTGTCATGCGTGTGCTGAATTGCGATAAATCCTGTTTAATATCGCCCATGAACTCGTCCATCTTTTTATTGAATTCTTTATCGTTAAATGACTTGCCGAAAATATCTTCAAATCCTGTTGTTTTACGTTTTTCTTTTTGCTCTTCAAAAACCGGTTCTGCCTTATGCGGCTCTTCCCCAAACTTTTCTTCAAAAAGCGGTTGCTCGACTGGTGCTGCTTGTGATGGAGTGGATTCCTTTTCCGACGACAATTTTTCCAGTAATACAATTGCCTCTTCTGCCGTAATTGTACCGCTTTCAACTAATTTTAAAATGCGTTTACGTTCTTCTTGCATAAAAAAATTCCTCCCTCTGCTTCGTATATAGTTATTATACGAGGAGGGAGGACGAAAAGTTTCGTTTGCGCTCTTAGTTTTTCAATCTATTTATTTTGCGCTTCTCTAATTCTTGATTCCATACGTTCACGGTCACGTTCCAAAATCGGTTTTAAGTAGCGTCCTGTATAACTTTCCTTCACTTCGGCTATTTTCTCCGGTGTACCTGTCGCTAAAATTGTACCGCCACCTTCGCCACCTTCAGGACCTAAATCAATAATATGGTCGGCTGTTTTGATAACATCGAGATTATGCTCAATCACAAGCACGGTCTCACCGTTTTCGACTAAGCGCTGCAGGACAATCAGCAAACGGGAAATATCATCGGCATGCAAACCGGTTGTTGGTTCATCCAAAATATAAAATGACTTACCGGTTGAACGACGGTGCAATTCCGACGCCAATTTCACACGCTGTGCTTCACCGCCAGATAATGTAGTTGCAGGCTGACCAAGTTTCACATATCCAAGACCAACATCGACAATCGTTTGCAGTTTCCGCTGGATTTTTGGCAAGTTCCCGAAAAACTCCAACGCATCTTCTACCGTCATTTCCAAAATATCGGAAATATTTTTATCTTTATATTTTACTTCAAGTGTTTCGCGGTTATAACGCTTCCCGTGACAAACTTCACACGGTACATAAACATCCGGTAAAAAGTGCATTTCGATTTTAATAATGCCATCTCCGCGGCAAGCTTCACAACGTCCGCCTTTTACGTTGAACGAAAAACGTCCTTTTTTATAGCCCCGCACTTTCGCCTCATTCGTCATAGCAAATACATCGCGAATATCATCAAATACGCCAATATACGTTGCAGGGTTAGAACGTGGTGTACGTCCGATTGGCGATTGGTCCACATCAATTACTTTTTCAAGTTGTTCTAAACCTTCTATTGTTTTATGCTTGCCCGGTTTTACTTTTGCCCGGTTCAGTTTTGATGCGAGCGATTTATATAAAATCTCATTCACTAATGTCGATTTACCAGAACCGGACACACCTGTAACGGCGATGAACTGACCTAGCGGGATATCGACACTGACATTTTTCAAGTTATTTTCAGATGCGCCTTTAATCTTTATTTTCCGGCCATCTGATTTACGGCGCTCAAGAGGCAGTGGGATAAATTTCTTCCCGCTCAAATATTGGCCGGTAATCGACTCTTTGTTTTTCATGACTTGCTTCGGTGTCCCTTGTGCAATGACTTGACCGCCATGTACACCGGCACCCGGACCGATGTCGATTAAGTGATCCGCTGCCATCATCGTATCTTCATCATGTTCGACGATAATTAACGTATTACCGAGGTCACGCATATTTACAAGTGTATTAATTAACCGGTCATTATCACGTTGGTGGAGCCCGATTGACGGCTCATCCAAAATGTAAAGTACACCTGTTAAACGGGAGCCGATTTGAGTGGCCAGTCGAATACGCTGTGCTTCCCCGCCGGATAATGTTCCAGCAGATCGTGCAAGTGTTAAGTAATTTAATCCGACATCCAATAAGAACTTCAGTCGTTCAATCACCTCACGAATAATTAAATTCGCAATCTGGCGTTCTTTTTCTGTTAATTCTACTGAACTAAAGAACTCATACATTTCCTGAATGGAGTGGCGTGTCGCTTCTGAAATGTTCTGGTCTTTAATTTTCACTGCGAGTGTTTCCTTTTTCAGACGGTGCCCTTTACAAGTCGCACAAGGCTGTTCGGTCATGTACTTTTGCATCGACTCACGTACATAATCTGAAGAGGAATCTTTAAAGCGTCGTTCGATATTTGCGATGACGCCTTCAAATTCGATATTTTTCTTATGCATACTGCCATAATCATTTGTATATTCAAATAGAATTTTCTCTTTTCCAGAACCGTATAAAATTTTATCCATTTTCTCCTTAGGAATATCTTTTACCGGTACATCCATTGGAATGTTGTAATGTTTGCATACGGATGCCAAAAGCTGCGGGTAATAGTTGGAAGATACGGATTCCCATGGTGCTATCGCATTTTCAAGCAATGTTAAATCCCAATTGTGAATGACTAAGTCGATATCAGCCTTTGCTTTACTTCCAAGCCCATCACATGTAGGGCAAGCTCCGAACGGACTGTTGAACGAAAACATGCGCGGCTCAAGTTCACCAATCGAAAATCCGCATATTGGACATGCATGATGCTCACTGAATAACAGCTCCTCATGATCGATCACATCGACTAGAACACGTCCATCCGCAATTCTGAGCGCTGCTTCTAGGGAATCGCTTAAACGCGTTTCATTGCCCTCTTTTACGACAACACGGTCCACGACTACTTCAATTGTATGTTTTTTGTTTTTATCCAACTCAATATTATCATCGAGATCACGCAGTTCCCCATTTATACGGATACGAACAAAGCCTTGTTTTTTCAAGTCTTCAAGCAGCTTCACGTGCGTTCCTTTTTTGCCTTCAATAACAGGGGCAAGCAGCTGCATTTTCGTGCGCTCCGGATATTCCATCAGGCGGTCAACCATTTGTTCAACTGTCTGCGATGTAATTTCAATCCCATGTGTCGGGCAATACGGTTTTCCGATACGCGCAAAAAGCAGTCGCAAGTAGTCGTAAATTTCTGTTACTGTTCCGACTGTTGAGCGCGGGTTACGGCTCGTTGTCTTCTGGTCAATCGAAATCGCTGGTGACAGTCCTTCAATTGTATCGACATCCGGCTTGTCCATTTGTCCTAAAAATTGTCGTGCATATGCAGACAATGATTCGACATAACGACGCTGCCCTTCCGCATAAATCGTATCAAATGCCAGTGAAGATTTACCGGAACCTGAAAGCCCTGTCACAACGACAATTTTATCGCGTGGAATTGTGACATCAATATTTTTTAAATTATGCGCTCGTGCACCTTGTACGACAATTTCTGTATTTTTCACATTGTTCACCCTTCTGCTTTCAATTCAAATATCATGTCACGTAATTCAGCCGCGCGTTCAAAGTCCAGCGCTTTTGCGGCTTCTTTCATTTCAACTTGCAATGTTGCAACAAACTTCTCCAGCTCTTTTTTCGTCAGCTTTTTACCGCCTGTCACTTTTGTAATATATGTTTCTTCCTGTTCCGCAGCTTGTGTGGCGCGGATAATATCAGGAATTTTTTTAATGATTGTTTTCGGTGTAATACCATGTTCTTCATTGTAAGCCATTTGGGTCTCACGACGGCGCTTTGTTTCACTGATCGCCTTTGTCATTGAATCCGTCATATTATTGGCATACATAATGACATGACCGTTCGAGTTACGCGCAGCACGTCCGATAGTTTGAATAAGCGAACGTTCCGAACGGAGGAACCCTTCCTTGTCCGCATCCAAAATTGCGACAAGAGATACTTCGGGAATATCAAGACCTTCCCTTAATAAGTTAATACCGATCAGCACATCATACGTCCCTTTACGAAGTTCCCGGATAATTTCGATCCGTTCCAGAGTTTTGATTTCCGAGTGCAAGTATTCGACTTTCAAGCCCATTTCTTTTAAATAGCTCGACAAATCTTCGGACATTTTCTTCGTCAATGTCGTGACGAGTGTCCGTTCATTACGACGGATTCGCTCATGAATTTCATCGATCAGATCATCAATTTGCCCTTCAATCGGACGGATATCAATCGTCGGATCAAGCAGCCCTGTCGGACGAATAATCTGTTCCACCATGTCCGGTGTATGCTCTAGTTCGTATGGACCTGGTGTTGCCGATACATAAATTGCCTGGCTCACTTTCGACTGAAACTCGTCAAACATGAGCGGACGGTTATCGAGTGCGGACGGCAGACGGAATCCATGCTCGACCAATACTCCTTTACGAGCCTGGTCTCCATTATACATACCACGTACTTGCGGTAATGTAACATGGCTTTCATCAACGACAAGCAAAAAGTCTTCCGGGAAGTAATCAAGTAATGTATACGGCGTCGCCCCTGCTTCACGCAATGTTAAATGGCGCGAATAGTTTTCGATACCTGAGCAGAAGCCCATTTCCTTCATCATTTCCAAATCGTAATTTGTCCGTTGCTCCAGGCGCTGCGCTTCCAGTAAACGGTCTTCCGAACGCAGGGCAGCAAGACGCTCCTCCAACTCTTTTTCGATATTTTCAATGGCAATTTTCATTTTCTCTTCGCGGGTAACGAAGTGGGATGCCGGGAAAATGGCTACGTGCTGACGATCTCCTAAAATTTCGCCCGTCAATGCATCCACTTCCCGAATCCGATCAACTTCATCTCCGAAAAACTCGATTCGGATACAGTGTTCATCGCGTGATGCCGGGAAAATTTCGACAACATCCCCGCGCACTCGGAACGTACCGCGTGTAAAGTTGATATCATTTCGTTCATATTGAATGTCCACTAGTTTCCGCAAGAGCTGATTGCGCTCGATTTCCATCCCTGTTCGAATGGAAACGACCATTTCACGATATTCTTCCGGATTACCGAGACCGTAAATACATGAAACGGACGCGATAATAATGACGTCTTTCCGTTCAAACAAAGCCGTCGTTGCCGAGTGGCGCAATTTATCGATTTCTTCATTAATACTTGAATCCTTTTCAATGTACGTATCGGTTTGCGGTACATACGCTTCCGGCTGGAAATAGTCATAGTAGCTGACGAAATATTCAACCGCATTGTCGGGAAAAAATTCTTTAAACTCACTATATAATTGGCCGGCCAGTGTTTTATTGTGTGCCATCACAAGCGTCGGCTTATTCACTTCTTTAATTACATTGGAAATCGTAAATGTTTTACCCGTACCTGTCGCCCCAAGTAATGTCTGGTGACGCTTGCCTTCTTTAACTCCCTGTACGAGCTGTTTAATCGCTTCCGGCTGATCCCCGGCAGGCTGATAGGCGGACTTTATTGTAAAAGTTTCTGTCATATTTAGATTGTCCTTTCTGTCACTTATGGTATCTTCTATTTTAACATACCCGTTTTTAATTTACGATAAAATTGCGAACGTACATTCGAATTTAGTGTGGCGATAGCGTTTTAGATGCGCGTTGTTTGTTTTATTAGAAATTTTGTGGTGGATATTAGAAAAGTACGGTGACTTATTTGAAGATTTGAGCCGGTTATTTGAAAATCCCGAGCACTTATTAGAATAATTATCCTTTTTATTAGAAAATAACCAATTTATTAGAACTATTTTTATTTTATTAGAATCTTTCCATCATATATTAGAAAACAACCAGAGCCCCGATTTTGCCCATAAAAAAAACCACCTGGAATAGGGTGGCTTTTACGAAACAGTTTCCAATAACTCTTTTAACTCTGTAGTATAGCTGTAAAATGCTTGTTCGTTCTTTTGATCTAACGATGTATCGATAAGTAACTTTAATTGTTCAATACGTTGCATCCGCTGCAACCGACTAATAAATAAATCTAAATAAATTTCATTCAATAGCTTCTCTGCATGATGTTCAGTGGACTGCTGACTAACCGCTTTTAAAAAGTCTGTATACGAATAATATTTATCCATCGATATCACCTCGACCTCTTTTACCCATTATAAGTTAAAAATCATACAATTTGCAATATATTCTGAAAAATTATCATATGACAGAATTTTCTAAATATAATGTTGATTTTTAGCACTTTATGCAGTAGTTTAGATGTATAGTGAAAATTTAAGCGATTAAAAAAGTAGGAAAGATAGGGGATGCAAAATGATCAGTAATTTAACACGAAATTCCAATTACATTATTTCTAATTCCACCTTTTGTTTGACGTCCTATCAGCATCGAGATAAAATTCACACTACTATATTGGACAAGTACGGCAAATCTACCTCTCCGTATAAGCCTCTAAAAATTATTCGCGATACATGTCGTCTGCATGGAAGTTCCTATGATGCTAGCAAATATCAGGCGAGGGGATTTTTCGGAGAGAATAAACATAAATTGCCGATCATGGTAGCCTATGATTTCGGGGACCCGTGCATTTTATTCCCGCTGTTTTCGCCGTATTCATCTCAAAATATTTGGATATCCTTGAATCCTATTATTAATATTAGTGAAGACGGGGATAAAACGCTCGTAACTTTTGTGGATAATACTGAAATTAGTCTGGACATCAATATGAAATCATTCAACCAGCAATATGTACGCGCTGCTATGTACTATAAATATCTGCTTTTACAGCGCAATAGTATCTTATAAGAGCATCAGTTTTTTTTAAAATATTCAGCAAGAAGTAACTCACTTTGATTACGAAGGCGAATATTCGAATATCTTCTACACTCCATGACTCCCCCAAAGTAAAAATGATACTCGGTAAACAAATCATCCGTTTTGCCTCTCACTAAGCGCATCTGATGAAGTTTAAAATAGTCCTTCGTTTCTTTTAAGTCATGCTCTATTTTGATACGTACAGCATCGATTAATTGCAAATAGGGATTTTTAAATTTGAACGGACTTTGCTCCACTATTGAGTAATCCTTCCCAAGAATAATTAACAGCAACGGCAAATAAATCCCTGCCTCATAATACGGAATCGTTTTAGAAGGAATTTGCAGCATACGAATACCTCCAATTAATAAGAACGTTTGTTCGTATATGTATTTTCACATATTTTTTTATATTTGACAAGTGGAAAATGAATACCTAGCTTAAATTTCACTAAAAAAACCGTGCCTTACTAAGGCACGGTTTTATTTTATTGGATGTGAAAGGTATTAGGTATTAATATGAGATTTTTGATCGTAAATAAGCCGTAATGAAAATGTCGAGATCGCCGTCCATTACAGCGCCTACATTTCCTGTTTCGGCGCTTGTACGGTGATCTTTTACCATTGAATACGGATGGAACACATATGAACGAATTTGCGAGCCCCAGCCGATTTCTTTTTGCTCACCGCGAATTTCATCCAGCTGTGCCTGCTGCTTTTCAATTTCCAGCTGATACAGCTTTGATTTCAGCATTTTCATTGCCGCATCACGGTTTTTAATTTGTGAACGTTCTGACTGACATTGTACAACGACACCTGTTGGAAGATGGGTAATACGTACAGCTGAGTCTGTCGTGTTAATATGCTGACCACCGGCACCAGTTGCGCGATACGTATCGACTTTTAAATCTTCAGTTCGTATATCGATTTCGATTTCGTCATTGAACTCTGGCATAACATCACATGATACGAACGATGTATGACGGCGGCCTGATGAATCGAACGGTGAAATACGCACTAGACGGTGAACCCCTTTTTCCGCTTTTAAATAGCCGTACGCATTATGGCCCGAAATTTGAAGTGTAACCGATTTGATACCTGCTTCATCACCTGGCAAATAGTCGATTGTCGTTACTTTAAAGCCGCGCTTCTCTGCCCAGCGTGTGTACATACGTAATAGCATCGAGCCCCAGTCCTGTGACTCTGTACCACCTGCACCTGGATGTAGTTCCAAAATGGCGTTGTTTTTATCGTATGGTTCTGATAGCAGCATTTGCAGTTCGAATTCTTCCATTTTTGTTTGGAATTCGGCTAGTTCTTTGCCTAGTTCTTCCTGCAATTCTTCGTCTGGTTCTTCGCGTAACAGTTCAAGCGTCATTTCGAGATTTTCCTGTGTATCGACTAACTCATTAAATTCATTGACAACTGCTTTAATGCCGTTGCTTTCGTTAATAATTGCCTGTGCACCGTTCTGGTCATTCCAAAACTCGGGTTCAAGCATAAGTTCATCTAGTTCCTGGATTCGTGCCTCTTTGTTTTCTAAGTCAAAGAGACCCCCTGAAGTCCGCTAGTTTTGTAGCTGTATTTTCGAGTGCATTGCGCACATCTGCTAATTCCATCATATATTTTCCTCCGTAGTTGGGTGATAAAGTAAAGGCTTGTGTATCCCGTTGTTTTCCGTTCCGGGCGAATGCTTTCCGCGGGCACGGCTCGAGCCTGTAGTCTCGAGCGTCGTGCTGTTCCCGCAGGAGTCCTCGCCCTCCACTCCAATCAACTAGTTTCACACTAAACACCAAGTATTCACTTACAACACTATTTAATAAATATAATTTAGTAAAAAACAAACCGGGTCATTGAGCATAGTTTCAATGACCTCGGTTTTTATTGCTTTTATTGGCCTACGCCGTGGCATGATTTGTATTTTTTGCCGCTTCCGCATGGGCATGGGTCGTTGCGTCCGATGTTTTCGGCTTTGCGTGTTGGTAGTTTTTTCGGTTTTGCTGCGCCTTCTTCTTTCGGGTTAACAGCTTGGCCTTTTGCTACTTCTTCACGTTGCAGGTTGCTACGGATTTCCGCTTTTAATGCGTACTTCGCCACATCTTCACGTACTGCTGCAACCATGTCTTCGAACATTGCGAAACCTTCTTGCTGGTATTCGCGTAATGGATCGTTTTGACCGTAAGCTCGTAAGTGAATCCCTTGACGTAACTGGTCCATTGCATCAATATGGTCAATCCATTTCGAGTCGATTGAACGAAGTAAAATAACCTTTTCAAATTCACGCATACGCTCCGGTGTCATCGCTTCTTCTTTTTCATCATAGCGCGCTGTCACTTTTTCAGAGATGAACGCAATCATTTCTTCAGGAGATTTATTTTCCAGTTGCTCTTTCGTAATATCGCCCTCATCTAAAAGGTTTGCTGCGATATAGTCTTCAAGTGCATCCAGTGTCCAGTTTTCCTTCTCGCCTTGTGTATGAAGGGCCACTTGATTTTCGATTGCCTGAGAAATCATTGACTCCACTAACGCACGCATATTTTCCGAATCCAATACTTCTTCACGCTCTTTATAAATCACTTCACGTTGCTGACGAAGTACATCATCGTATTGTAATAGACGTTTACGTGCATCGAAGTTATTCCCTTCAACACGTTTTTGTGCTGATTCTACCGCTTTTGATACCATACCTGATTGGATTGGCTGTGTATCGTCCATACCAAGTCTTGTCATCATTGACTTCATTTTATCTGAACCGAATCGACGCATTAACTCATCCTCTAAAGAAAGATAGAATTGCGTTACCCCCGGGTTCCCTTGACGACCAGAACGACCACGAAGCTGATTATCGATACGGCGTGATTCATGACGTTCCGTACCAATTACCGCTAAACCGCCAACTTCAAGTACACCTTCACCCGGTTTAATGTCCGTACCACGACCAGCCATGTTCGTCGCGATTGTAACCGCACCTTTTTGACCGGCATTTAAAATAATTTCCGCTTCACGCTCATGGTTTTTCGCATTTAACACGTTATGCGGAATTTTAAATTTCGTTAAATATTTTGAAATAATTTCCGATGTTTCGATTGCAACCGTACCAACCAGTACCGGTTGACCTATACGGTGACGCTCTGCAATATCTTCTGCAACCGCTTTGAACTTACCTTCCATCGTTGCGAAAATAAGGTCAGGACGGTCATCACGCGCAATCGGCTTGTTCGTAGGAATCGCTACTACCTGCATATTGTAGATGTTGCGGAATTCCTCTTCCTCTGTTTTCGCTGTACCTGTCATACCAGACAGTTTCTCGTACATACGGAAATAGTTTTGGAATGTAACGGTCGCCATTGTCATCGATTCATTTTGAATCTCGAGACCTTCTTTCGCTTCAATCGCCTGGTGTAAACCATCCGAATAGCGACGACCTTTCATTAGACGACCAGTAAAGCCGTCAACGATTACAACTTCCCCATCCTGCACAACATAGTCGACATCTTTATGCATGGATGCATGTGCTTTTAAGCTTTGGTTGATTGCATGGTTTAAGCGGACATGTGTTAAATCGAATAAGTTGTCGATCCCAAATGCACGCTCCGCCTTCTCGATCCCTTGCTCCGTCAGCGTTACGCCTTTTGTTGATTCTTCATAGTTGTAGTCTTCATCCTGCTTTAACATACGGGCAAATGCATTTGACTGTACATAAAGCTGTGCTGATTTCCCTGCTTGTCCGGAAATGATTAACGGTGTACGCGCCTCATCGATTAAAATCGAGTCAACCTCATCGATTACCGCATAATAAAGCGGACGCTGTACACGGTCTTCTTTGTAAAGCACCATGTTGTCACGTAAATAGTCGAAACCAAGCTCATTGTTCGTCGAATATGTAATATCCGCAGCATAAGCTTCGCGCTTCTCATCTTTAGACAGGCTATTCAGGTTCAGACCGACCGTTAAGCCTAACCAATTATATAACTCTCCCATTTCAGTCGCGTCACGGCTTGCTAAATATTCGTTGACCGTCACGACATGAACACCTTTACCAGTAAGCGCATTTAAATAAACGGACATTGTCGACGTTAACGTTTTACCTTCACCGGTTTTCATCTCCGCGATATTTCCTTCATTTAATGCAGCCGCCCCCATAATCTGAACGCGGAACGGGAACATGCCAAGAACACGGCGAGAAGCTTCACGAATTGTAGCAAATGCTTCAGGCAATAATGAGTCCACTGTTTCACCATTTTGGAAACGGTTTTTAAATTCTTCTGTTTTCGCTTTTAATGCATCATCAGAAAGGCTTTCAAACTGTCCAGCCAATGCTTCTACTTTATCTGCAATCTTTTCTAAACGCTTTACTTCTTTTTTATTGAAATCAAATAATTTATTTAATATGTTTGCCATCGAATTGGTCACTTCCCAATAAATAGTCTCAAAGTATATTTTAGCATTATATATACCGGTGGCGCAAATGGACTGTTGCAATGTGGGAAATTTAGGAACGCTTCAAGAAAAAACGGACTGCCCATATCAGGCAATCCGCTTGCAGCCAATCATTTAGTTTGTTTCGATTAAACCGTATTTACCGTCTTTACGTTTGTAAACGATGTTCGTGCCATCTGTTTCTGCATCTGTGAAAATGTAGAAATCATGGCCAAGCATGTTCATTTGTAAAACGGCTTCTTCCTGATCCATCGGTTTCAGATCAAATTGCTTCGTACGAACGATTGTATATTCATCTTCTGAAGATTCTGCGTTCGCTTCCATTTGGGATGTCACATTGGCGAAGTAAACACCTGTACCTTCGCGATCACGGAATTTACGATTAACTTTAGTTTTATGTTTACGAATTTGGCGCTCTAGCTTGTCGACAATTAAGTCAACTGCCGCATACATGTCATTATGACGCTCTTCTGCACGCAGTGTTAAATTTTTCATCGGAATCGTCACTTCTACTTTTGTTTGTTTATCATTATAAACCTTCAAATTGACGTTAGCGTTCGCGTTTAGATCTTCATTGAAATAGCGTTCTACCTTTTCAATTTTGTTCTCCACGTAATCACGAATCGCTGGAGTTACCTCAATATTTTCACCACGAATGTTAAACTTTAGCATGTGAACTCCTCCTTCATTACTGCTCTACTTATCTAATTCTACATACATCAATAAAATCCTGTTACGACTTGAAACTTTTTTCAAATTTCGACAAGTTGTCCTACATATTGATTAGAAAGACACCGCATCGTTATAAAATTCAATGGTAACCAACCAATTTACTTACGTCCGACTTCTTTTCTGCGACGTACTTTCAATTCACTGACGATTAGTTCTTCAATACCGGGCTGATTTTCGAAGATCAAACCATATTGAAACTTATCGCCGTACTTTTTCTTCCATACGATGTCTCCAATGGCCTTAATCAATACCTCGTCTAAAATGAATTCCAGTTCCAACTGCATCAGGTTATTATTATTTTCACCAATTTCCCGAGAAGAAAACATTTTCATGCCATGCGGGCTCACATCGATGATTTCACACGGGTATTTTACTACTTCTAATTGTTCCTGTTTTCCATTGATCAATTCAGTGAAATTTGCTTCGATTGGGATCCCAAAAGTAAAGCGAAATCCTTCTGTGCGTTTAAACGCCATAACTGTTCCCCCTAGCCATTCAGTGCTACAATTTATATACCCACATTATGATGCAATACACGATTAAATGTCTATGTGCTTAATTGCTATTTTAAGGAGAATTTGTGACTTCAAACTCATGACTAATGAACCTGAATTTTCCCCCATTGCAATAAAAGAATGTGGAATCGATAAAAAAATGCGAAACAAAAAGAGTTTTACACATTGGGATGCTCCGTTGCGTAAAACTCTATGCTTGTTAATTGATTACATATTGTTCATTTATTTCTGCACATTTTAACATAATTTGTGTTTCGGCTTTTGAATATAAAGGGTCCCTGTAAAATTGTTTTAATAAGGCAGTCGAGCAGTAATCTTTAGCCTTAATCCATTGTTTATACAGTTTACTGTATGATACAGGCACTTCAATTCTTTCATAGTTCGTTAAAACGACGATTGTACAATTTTCCAGATACGGCACGATTTTTTCGACGTGATGCAATGAAAAGTACATACAATTTTCAACATTTCGCATTGCCTCTGTTGGGAACCAAATATGAATAAGGGGAAATCTCGGAATCATGATCGGGTTAACAGATTTGGAGCTAAGAACCGCTTTTGCTGCTTCCTTTGCACCTTTTAGGCTGGACCCATGTTCTTTCAGCTCGCTATCTAGCAATTGCATCGGTGTGAAAGGGACTCTTTTATGGCCATTCGGAGTGATTATAAGCGTATAAAGATTATTGAATTGATCAAATTCAGGCTTTAATACACAGGCATCATACAAGGAAATTCTGTACATTATCCATACTCCTTCCAATTTATAGTTATCATTTTTAGTAAAAAGGAGTATACTAACTATATGTCGGTATACTCCGGCTTCCAAACCTCAGGTGATATCTTTGGAGGATGCTCACTTGGGGTTTTTATATTGCCATTTCACATACTCACTCACCCCCTTTATCGGTTAACCTGGCATGGTAACCGCTTTCTTCGATGAATTAAAGTAATGGAATTTTTCCAGCCAAAAACAATATCGCAGTGGAACAGAATTGTGATAAAAGTTTGCTATAGATGACTAACCGATTGATTATGTATTTTGGGAAAACGGATGAAATTTTCGAATTCATGGGATGTAGTGGCATCTTGGGGTTTAATATTACCGTTTTCTATTTACTAAAAGGCGAATATTAATTTGTTGATGCTAATGGTCGTGGATGTTTATAAATTAATGTAGGTCTATTGATTATATACGTTTATTTTGTAGTGAATATATCTAAGTTCGAATTGCTAATTATTTACATTATACAAAATAGTACAATATAATCAATACTATTTTGACTATTTTAAATTTTATAAATAAAGAAGTCGAAATTTGAGAGAAAGGGTATATATGAAAAAGCCGTTGTGAAAAGATGCGTCCTTCTCACAGCGGCTTCTATATTTTAAACTTGTCCAGCTGTACCATATTGCTGCTGACGTGTAATTTTGATAACTTCTTTCCATGTATCGCGGAATTCAGTAACTAGGCCTTCGACTTCTACGATAATCGTAGAATCGTTATTAATGTTGGCTTCCATTAAACGACGGTTCATATAGTCGTATAGTGGAATCATTTGCTTCGATACTTCAAGCTCCGCATTTAAAGTCGACATCAGCTCCGAAATAATGGCCTGTGCCTTCTGGATATTCGTGTTTTTTTCTTCGATATTCTTTTCTTCAATCGCTTTTTTGGCTCTCGTTAAAAATTTCAGGCAGCCATTATAAAGCATCAATGTAAGCTCACCCGGTGACGCTGTTGTCACACTGTTTTGTTTATATGCATTAAAAGCAGCTGCTGTTTGAACTGTCATTATACACACTCCTCTATAGTTAAAACGCGCATACCGGCACGTTGTTATTTCTTCTGATCGTAATACTTCCCGTCCATCACACGAACCGACGCATACGGGTTATTATACTGCACTTCGCTCTTCTTTGCTGTCTGGACATTTTTCATATCTTGTCTGATTTCGCCCATGATTGATGCAAGCCGTTCCTGGATTCCTTTGTCGAGCTCTTGTAACAGCGCATGCTGCGGATTCGTTTTGGAAAGCTGAATATTTTCCCGCTGAAGGGAGGCAATGAGCTGGCCACGCTCTTCCAGCAGCTCTTCAACCGTTTTTAAAAGAGTCTCACGGTCTTCTGTTTGCGCCACTTCCCCGAGTTGCTTAAAAAGCTTTGCGGAAACTTGAAGTAATTGTTGTTCTACCGCCATGTTTTCGCCTCCGCTCTTTTAGTAATACTGACTCATCAATGAAGCCGATTGACTGTTCGCCTTGTTAATCATCGATTCCATCGCACCGAATTGCTTCCAGTAGCGACTTTCTATAGCTGTCAATTTATCCTGCCAAGCGTCCAAACTCTGGTTTACATTACGCAAATATTTGCCTAAAGTGTATTGCGTATCTGCCATCGAACCACGGCCTGCACGTTCATCGATTTTCTTCTCCATTGCATCCATCTCATCACGAATTTTGCGCATGAAGCCCCGTGTATCGCTTTGTACAGTTGTCCCGTCTGCTTTTGTCACAGTTGCGGATTTCTCTCCGCTCATTGTAAGCAATTGTACAACTGCATCCGGATCCTCCTCCAACGCTTTACGCAATTTCGTTTCATCAATTTCAAGCGTCCCGCCACTATTGTAGTCTTTTGAAGTCCCAATCCCGATTGTAAATAAGGCATTGTACTTTTGGTTTGTGACCGCATGATTTGTTTGATAAACCAATCCACGTAATGAAGATAGGCCACTTGTAAGAATTGAATCGCTTTTCAATAAACCGCTTTTTGCTCGTTCTTCCCACTGCTCAATTTCTTTTGTTTCCATCTCTTTCTTTTGCAGCGCTGTTAATGGCTTAAAGTCACGGTATTTCGCTTGTTTTGTCTGATCGGTTAAATCTTTGATAAACCCGTTGTAGGTTGCAACGAATTCCTTTACTTTGTTGATGATTTCGTCTACATTTACGGATGATGTCATTGTTACAGCGCCAGTTGTTACAGTTGTAGTAGGTGGTGTATTCTTTAAATCTTCTACTGTTTTCTCTGCAGTTTTATAATTTGTTTCACTTGTATCAAGAGAAGTTTTTGCCGCTTCAGCATTCTTCAATTTAACGCTTGCAGCTTCCAGTACCGCTGTATGTGTATGAACTTCTTTTAAAGCATTAAAATCATCCTCAGTTAATGTTGATGTAAACATCGCTTTTTGATCATCAGACAATTCACTATAACCCATATCTGTATCCAGTATTGCCTTGGCTTCTTTTGATAATGGCTTGTATACTTCTTCAGCCGTTTTTCCATCTACTAATAGTTTATTAGCTTCTGTAAGTAGCTCTGTAGCGTTTTCTACGCTTTTTCCATGCTCACTTATTTTACTCTCGATTTTCGTTCTAACAATGCTGATTTGTTCTTCTAGCGTCCCGCTTTCGTCTAAAGTAACATTATATGTCGAAGCAAGGGTTTTCAGAGTGCTATCAAGCCTTTTTTTAGTAAAGTCTAATGAATCCTGAGCTGCTTTCGTGAGCGTTGCTCCCTCATTGAATATAGATTTCAATGTGATGTTATAACCATTTATCGAAAAGGCATTTGTCGTACGCTCTGTTGCAATGCCGTTTACCTGGAACATTGCATTCTGTCCAGCTTCCGTCACTACTTTTGAAAGCCCTAGTTTTGCAAAGAGTTCCGATCCATTTTCATCTGTCGTCATCGCTGCACCGCCATTAACTTCCTTACCAGTGTTCTTAGCAGTTAGCGATAAACGCCCATTTTCAAATATCGCTGAAACCCCTGCGTTACTACCATTAATTTTCGTAATCAATTCTCCTACAGTAGTGTTTTCATCGATTCCAATTGATACTGCTTCGCCTAATTTCCCTTGCGTATCAATCGCATTTAATGTGAACATTTTTGGCATTTTTCCACTCTCAAATAGCGAACTCAGCTTCGTACTACTTGTGGCATTCACTTGTTCCCCAATTCCTCGCGCAGCTTTCGCTAATTGCGAGACACCCTCAATCGTAAGTGAACCCGAAGCCGTTCCAGTCGCTACAGCAGATACTAAATCCGAATTTGAACTTGTCGCTGTTTTCGTATTTAAGCTTTTTAAAATAAAATTATCGGCAATGTAATTATCCAATGTTGTCATTTTTTTATTGACATCGCGGTAGGCATCACGCTGCCATTCATAAATCTGCTTCTGTTGCTCGAGCTTGTCCATCGGCATGCGCTCAGCCACCATCAATTTTTCCACGAGCGTATCTATATCCATGCCTGACGCTAAACCGCCAATTCGCATTGCTGCCATACAATCTCCTCCAAACTACTTACACATTAGATTTTTTTATCAACTATCATTCCTACGAGCTTTTGCATTTCATAAAAAACATCCAGCATTTTTTTCGACGGTATTTCACGAATCACTTCTTCTGTTTCCGCATTCACTAGCTGAGCAAAATATTTGCCCAATCCTTCATGCAAGACAAATTTCAGTTCGCTGTTATTAATCGTAAAAAACTCATTTATTGAGTCAATTGCCTGCTCCAGCTTTTCTTTGACTACTGGTCCTTCAGTGCCTGTTTCACTTTGATTTTCCTGGATGACAATATTTTCTGCTTGCGCAGTTTGAACAGATCGAGCAGATTGTACGTCTGTCGACTGCTGGATTGTGTTCGGCATTGAAATACTAGTTGAATCAATTCGCATTTATACCCCTCCGTTAACATCGCTTGTTATGTTTTTTATCGGCTCCATTTTCGATTTTTTTATATTCATTTATTATATGATGAAATAAATTGACAGTATTTCGCTAATTATAGGAAGTATGCAGCTGATTTTCTAACTCGGTCACCTTAATTTTTAAATGCGTAAACCTTTCATTTAATCTACGCTTTTCATTTGCAGATATTGATTTGTGATTCGATGCCACTTGTTCTGCTATATGCTTCATTTCATATAAATTACTTTCTACTTGTTCAAGCAGTGCGTCACGCTGTTTTACCCACTGCAACTGGGCTTCCAAAAATGCAAGTTCTTCTTCGTTATTCATAAAATTCTCCTTCAAATTTTGATTACTATACATTATCTACTTTACGTAGAGACAGGGAACAGATTATTTCTCTCTTATTATATCAAGCAAAATATTCAATTATTTAATTTCCAAATGAAAAAAACGCGCATACTTCATTGCTATGTATACTTTAATAAAATTGAGTTGGAAAAAGTAAGATTAAACAGAAGCTAAGGTAATAGTATTTCAAGAAGATTTTGAATTAGTTATAAAATCTATATATATGTTCACTAGAACAATCTAATTATCTCCTCTAAATGTAAAAAAGACCCTAGCATGGCTAGAGTCTTTCTTACTATTAAACTTAACGTAATAATTGTAATACGCCTTGTGGTTGTTGGTTAGCTTGAGCTAACATTGCTTGCGCAGCTTGAGAAAGGATAGAGTTTTTAGTTTGCTCCATCATCTCTTTTGCCATATCTACATCACGGATACGAGATTCCGCAGCAGTTAAGTTTTCAGAAGATGTATTTAAGTTGTTGATTGTGTGCTCTAAACGGTTTTGGTTTGCACCAAGTTTAGAACGCTCAGCTGATACTGTATCAATAGCAGATTGAATAGTTGTAATAGCTTTTGCAGCATTTGCAGCGCTTGAAACATCTAGACCTGATTCTGTACCAGTTGAGTCAGTACCATTACTTACATCTTTAGTTGATGTAAATCCATCACCTGTACCTGTAATTTTAAGAGCACTTGCTCTCATATCGTTAATAGTAATGCCCATTGATTGACTTTCGTTAGCGCCAATTTGTAGATTAGCAGTAAAGTTGTCACCTGTTTTTACAGCTACTTGAGGTGCTGCAGCATCTGATTCAGTTCCCGTAGCTTGTGTTAAAGTAATTGTATTATCAGTTTGAGCTGCTGTATATTTGCCATCTGCACCAATTGCTGTTTGTAATTCTGCAAAGTCTTTAAAATCACCCGAACCATCTGCCTTGAATTCGTATTCGTCATCACCAATTGTTAACTTTTGGCCATCTGACAATTTTGAAATATCTAAATCAAAAGAGAATTTACCAGCTACTGCTGCTACTGCTGTTACTCCTGTTACTCCTGTTACCCCCGCAGTATCTTCTGTAAAACCAGTACCAGTAACTCCAGTTGCACCAGTTGTATCTACTGTTGCACCTGTATCATTACCAGTTTTTTGTGTTAATTTAAACGTAGCTCCTGTACCAGAAAAATCATACTTATTAGCTAGGTTTGTGTTTGCTTTAATAGCTGCCTCTGTATCTGCTAAATTAGCAGTAGATGTAATAGTTTCTCCATCAATAACTACATTTCCTCCGGTAATACCTGTAAGATCTAATGTGTATTCACCTTTTACTTCAGTAACTGCTGTTACTCCTGTAACTTCTGTTACTCCAGCAGTTACTGTTGTAGTTGCAAGATCTTCCTTACCGCCATTTAATAATTTCTTTGTATTAAACTCAGTAGTGTTACCGATACGGTTAATTTCTGATGTTAATTGATTAATTTCTTTTTGAATTTCACCACGGTCAGAGTCAGTATTTGTATCGTTACCAGCTTGTACTGCTAATTCACGCATACGTTGTAGGATATCATGTGTTTCATTCAATGCACCTTCAGCAGTTTGAATCATTGAGATACCATCTTGAGCGTTTTTAGAAGCCATATCTAAACCGCGGATTTGTCCACGCATTTTTTCAGAGATTGCTAAACCAGCAGCGTCATCTCCAGCTTTGTTAATACGCATACCTGAAGATAATTTCTCCATTGATTTTGATTGCTGTGTTGAAGCAGCGTTTAATTGACGGTGTGTGTTAAGTGCCGCAATGTTGTGATTAATTCTCATTATAATTTCCTCCCTGGAATGTTTGACCCACGTCCTTGTGGGCAAATGATGTTTTATGTAGAAGAGAAGTTAGCCGGCCGGTCGTGCTTCTCTTGCTAACACTAGTAATATCGGACATATTTTTTTTTGTTTAATAGTTTTTATTAATTTTTATAAACTATTTATCAACTAAGTTAACAGTGCTATTTTAGCTTATCAAACAGTGATAAATCTTTAACTACCGCTTCTGTATTGGAATCCGAAATATCCTTTCTCAGCTCGCCTCGGATGATGTCCACATGACGTGGTGCCCGGATGCCTACCTTCACTTGGTCGCCCTTGACTTCCGTGATGACAATTTCAATCTCTTCATCAATCCAGATTGTTTCGCCTACCTTCCGTGTTAGTACCAGCATGTGCTCACCCCTCCTTATTTCCTACCGCCAGACGATGGCGGATGGCGTAGTCTTCTTGCAGAATGATCTGCTTTGCTTTTTTGTTTTCCATATTCAAAATAATCGGTGCCTTCAAGTTCACCGTTGAGGCTTCCAGCGTTTCCTTGAGTGAGACAATGGCAAAAACCGCGACCTCTTTATTGCTTTTAATATCCAGCGCTTTAGTGACAGATTCGTCAAGTTCAATGCTGTAATCTGCTACGGTTGTGTACGGCGTTGTAATAATAAATGCCAAGCCTTGAGTGTTTAAGGACTGCAGTACTTGAAACACGCTTTCCTCTGACAATGGCAGCTGAATAAATTCCTTTTCTTCTTCAAAACCAGGTAGTCCATGCTCAAATTGAATGATTTCAGAGGGATTGATTTCAACCTCGCCTAAATAAGCAGTTGTAATTTTCATCGTATTCTCCTTTAAATAAGCCAATCGATTTTCAGTGATGGGTGTTGCTGTATATCCACATTTACTTTCCCGGGTGTATAGTTATGGATTGGCTTGTTTGTTTTCGTATTATTGATGACCTTTTGTGGTTCGGCTTGAATATCGACGGAGCCGGGCGTGAAGTTTATTTTTACGCTATCCGCCTGTGGAATGAACTTGATCCCTAGGCTGGAGTACGGCTGTCTTCCTGTTCTTTTTGCCTGTTCTACAAGCGGGTTGCCACCGTTTTCGATTTTCATGAGCTCGCCGCCTTCTTGTGACCGTCTTGCCAGTCCTTCCATTGCGGTTTGCGCACTGTACTGAGCAACTTCTGCAGCTCGGCTAGCCGAGCTTCTTAAATCAAGACTTTCGCGCATTTCAACCGAATCAATAGATAGCTCCGACTTCGTTGTATGGATCGACATTTCGGCTTTTGGCTGCTGAAGGTCCAAATCGGCTTTTGGTTGCTCGATTTGCTGAACCGGCTTTTGCGTTGTCAGAGCAATTTGTCCTCTTGTTGTCTGTAGCTGGATCTGCGGGATATTCATCTTGTCCCTCCCTTTAAAGAAAGCGCTTGGCACAAGTTGTCCAAACGCTTTTCATTATCTTAGAAAATCTGTTAAAGTCGGTTGAATGATTCGGGCCCCTACCGATAAGGCAGCGCGGTGAATCGATTCCTGTGTAATCATTTGCGTAATCGTTTTTTCATAGTCGATGTCTTCATTTTCCGACATGCGCTTTGTTGCGATGACTTCCTGTGACTGGAGTCTTGTATCCATTAATTCCACCCGGTTTTGACGCGCACCGATTCCGGCCCTTGTTTCAAGGAGCTTGTTCATGTTTTTGTCGATTGTTGAGATATGTTTCGAGAGTTCACTAGCAGGTGTATCGCTTTGAATCGCTGTGTTGATTTCCTCGAACATTGCGTCGATATCCTTGAACATATCGATCGGTGTACTGTTGATCGGCATCATAATCCCGCTGAACACTTCAATTTCAATCGTCTTATTAAACGCTTCATCTTCCACATACTTTTCACCATCAAAGGGTGCAGTCGTTGTTTTTGTACCGCTGAAAATATAGCGGTCTCCAATTTTTGTGTTCGCTAGGTTCTGGACATGCTCTCTTAATTGCTGAAGCTCACTGTCGATTTTTTTGCGGTCGTCTTCTGTCGTTGTCCCTGAGGAAGCATTTACCATAAGCTCATTAGCCCGTTGCAGAGCAGAACCGATTTTGTCGTAGGTGTCGTCCGTCGTATCGAGCCAGTTGTGCGCTTCACCGATATTGCGGGCAAATTGCTCCACATTGTTCAGTTCGGCGCGGTAGTTGATACCTTTCATTGCTGTCACAGGATCATCTGACGGACGGTTCACCTTTTTACCAGTGTTTACTTGCTCCTGAAGTTTTCCCATTGCTGCATAGCTGTTTGATAAATTACGCAGCATATTGTTTGAAAGCATAGATTGTGTTACACGCATTTTCGTCTACCTCCTATAATCCGGCGCGTCCCATGCCGTTAATGATTTTGTCGAGCGTTTCATCGATTACAGTAATCATGCGGGCATTGGCATTGTAGGCCTGTTGGAATGTAATCATATTTGTCATTTCTTCATCGATTGATACAGAACTTACCGAGTCGCGGCGTTCTTTTACCGCCTGCTGTAGTGTTCCTGCATTATATTCAAGGCGCGCTGCCTGCTGACCATCTACACCCAATTGGCCAATTAGTCCTTCGAAATAAGTTTGGACACTAAGATTATCTAAATCTTCTAATGCTTCAAATTTCATATTTGCAAGAGCAAGAGCGTTTTTCCCGTTCCCTGCCTCTGCAGTGCCGATAGCCGAATCTGAAGCCGCAATTTTGTTCGGGTCTTTTATTATAGTATCGGAAACATAGATGTTTTCAGCTGTAATTCCAGTCGCGTTTGGATCTTTGGAAACAAAGAAGTCCACTCCTTGGTTGCCCTCTAAATCCGTTCCGCTTTTGTGGATTTCATTGAACTTTTCAGCAAAAGCCTTGGCCATGTCATTCAATTTATTAATCATTTCCGGGAAGAGCCCAGTTGTCTCATTATTATTATTTGTGTAACCATAAGAATTGACTAACGATTTAAATTTCCCTGAATCGCTAAAGTTGTTGATATCAACAGTAGTCCCTGTTTGCGACCAATCAGCCGGAAGTGCCGTATCTTTTCCGTCACTGTCCAGTTTCACAAGGGAAATTCCAGTCATATTGCCGACCGGTGTGACACCATCATCTGCTCCATCCGTACGGAACTGTGCATAATCTTTCCCGTCTACTAACTTCATCTTCGATCCGTCTTTTAACACAAGTGACACAGTAATCGGTCCTTCAGCGATAGCCAAAGAATTTCCGCCTGAACCTTTTTCCGAGCGCTTTACTTCAATCGGGAAGTGAGTCGCCAGCTCGTCCAGTAAATTATCTCGTGCATCATATAAATCGTTCGGCATGTATCCATTCGGTTCGATTGCCTGGATTTGTGCGTTCAAATCGCCAATCTGCTTCAAAATCGAGTTCGCATCTCTTAATTCAATGCCAATTTCCGCACCAGCATTGTCCTGGATTTTTTTAATGGAGTTATACATGTAGTGGAAAGAATCCGCAACCGCAATCCCACGCTGTACAACAACTGCACGTGTTCCTCCGTTTTCCGGACGGACATTTAAATCCTGCAGGGAATTCCATAACTCATTTAATGATTCTGCCAACCCATAGTCAGATGGTTCATTCAATACATCTTCTAGTTGACTGATAGAATGAGATCTTGTCTGCCAGTAACCAAGTTTATGCGTTTCCTGTCTATATTGCTGGTCAACAAAACTATCGCGGATACGCTGCACAGAATGCGCCTGTACCCCTGTTCCGATATGTCCCGCTGTTTTACCTGTATTTAAACCCGGACTTGGGAATCCCGGTGTTGTTTCCATATTGACGCGTTGACGAGAATAGCCGAGTGTATTGGCATTTGAAATATTATGTCCTGTTGTGTAAAGCGCTGATTGCTGTGTGAACAGACCGCGCTTGCTTGCTTCAAGTCCCATAAATGTTGAACGCATTGTAGGACCTCCCTTTTAAGTGTGTTTATATCTAAATTCCGATATTTCCCCATGAAAAACGCATGTATCGCCCCCGCAGCATGCGGAAGCTTACATGCGATTAGGCTTTAAATTCATTGAATGAACGTTTCGTTACCTCAGCGTTTCCGCGCACTTCCGCACCGGAATAATTGAACTGTTCCGTACGTTGTGGACGCATTGCATCCAATGTAATGTTAATAAACTGCAGTGAGTTCATGACTAATTTTTGATTCAAATCGTTTTGCATCTTTAATTGATTCAACAAGGCGATTAATCGTTCGCGCACGCTGACCAATTTTTCTGTGGATTCGCTGTTTTCAGCGGCTGTTATCACATCGGCAACAGACGGTGTGTCAGTGAGAGCAATTCCTTTTGCTCGGAGGTAATCCGTTACCATCGCCTGACGCTGTTGTTCAAGTGTGTTAATTGCCGCTACATGTGCCTGCTCATTTTTGATGAGCTGATCCAACTTTTCCATATCACCTTGCTTAATGTATTCCGTTTTCGCAAGCGCTAGCTCCAGCAGACTTTTATGCATTTTCTCTAGCTTCTCCAGCGTGACGACAATCGTGGCAATTGACATGTATTTAGCGCTCCCTTGCTTGCAAAATTTGTGTTATTAGCCGCGGTAGAATTTCAGCATGTCTTCAGCAACCTGCTTTGCGTCTACTTTGTAGTTTCCAGAATCAATATCTTCCTTAATCTTTTTCACACGTTCTGCACGCTCATTTGCATAGGTCGAATTTGCCTGCATCTCTTTCGCTTTTGTTGAAATTTCGATGTGGTCCGCAAATGTTTTTTGAGTTTCTGCACTCTTTACAGCGCGTGCCTGTTTGTTGTAAGGATTGACTGCCTGCAAACCGATTGGATTAATCTTCATCTTTATAGACCTCCTCTCAAATTAAAAGCTTCGTCTAAAGTATATTTCGACTGCTTTGGCCGATTGTTTAAGCTTTATCGCAAAAAACTGGACTTATGTAGTATTTTATTATGCTCATTTTACGAAAAATAAAAACGAAGTCCTATTCAAACGACTTCGTTTTACGAATTTATTTTTTTTCAGAGTGATAAGTTGCACGATTTTGACGATTCATCTCATCACGGAATTCCTGTGCTGCTTCCAATGTACGTAATTCTGATTTTAATTCATTTTGGCATTTTTCACAGAGCTTCCCTGTAGTTGTCAAACGTCCACAGTTGTCACACGGGTAGCCAAGGTTCGGAAACATCGCCGGGTGCAGACGCCCTTTTCGTACCCATTTATAAAGCAAGTCCCGCTCAACGCTTGTCGCCTCTACAATTCGGTCGACATTCGCCGCACGGTTTTCACGCTTACGCAGAAAACGATATACTTCCTGATATTGATCCTCTTCTTTTTGTGCACAGTTATGGCAAACTTCCCTCATACCAGTGTAGTTAAAAAAACTGTTACATGACGGGCAATTTCTTAATTCAGCCATTTTGAGCCCTCCTCATTCGTTTAAACTTAATCATCTTAATTAACTAATAGGTACTATAATTTTACCCATGGATTAATGTGAATCCGTCCACTGTTTTCGCACCAGCTTCGACCAGTGCCTTTTTCGCATGGTTTAATGTTGTCCCTGTAGTATAAATATCGTCCACTACAAGTAAATTTTTATCTTTTATTGCATAAGGATTGATGACTTCAAAAAGTTGTGGGGTTTGCAGCCGCTCTTCCCGTGTTTTAAGTGATTGCTGCTCATTCGAAAGCTTTGTTAAATGATGGGTAAACGGGATATTCGCCGCCTTTAGCAATTCATCGATATGAGCAAACGTTCTTAGTCGCAAGTTTTCGGGATGCATTGGAATGGGGATAATGACACGGGTTTCATTTTTGAGCTGTTCATGGAGGATTTTATTGAATACTTTTGCAAGGAGTATGTCGTGAAGGAACTTATAGCGGTGCAAGTAATCTTTCATCGCTTCATTATAGTGGAATAAAGACACGATACCTTCTTCCTGTTGCTGCTCGATTCGTTGAAAGCGTTGTTCACAGCGGGGGCAAATTGTCTGAGGTAGTGTTTTTAACAGCAGTTCTTTCCAGCCAATGCTTTGCTGGAGCTCACGGTCACATAAGAGGCAATTCAGGATCGGCTTATTCATAACGGTTCATCTCCAATATTTTATTGCGTGCCCGGTCCATTTCTATCGTGATGCCATGGTGGAAAAACACAATATCCCCTGTAGGATACTGCACATTACGTCCTACTCTTCCGCTTATTTGGATGAGAGCACTGGATGTGAAGACTGGATTTTCCGCTCCGACTACGGCAACTTGGACATTTTTAATTGTGATTCCGCGCTCCAATATAGTCGTTGTCAATAAACCTTTTCGGTGTTCATTGCGCAATTGCAGGACTTTCTCTTTTCGATTAGGATCTTCGGAATGGACACTTTCAATGGTAGATTCTATTTTTTGAAACACGGGAGTTGCTTGTTCCATTAATTCAATTGTTGGGAAGAAGATGAGGAATGGCTCGTTCTGCCGGAGCCTTTGTTCAAACCAAGCTTTTAGTTTAAGAGGGATTTTATTTTTTTGAAATGCTTTTTCGTAATTCCATAGTGACTGGAACCTAGGAACCGGTAAGGGATAGCCATGGAATCTTCTTGCGATAAAAGAGTAGCCCCAGTTTTCTTTCCTTTGCTGAAGGAGCAGTTTGTTTGAAGGAGTAGCTGTTACAAATGCAATCGGGGCATCCGCTTTTTTTGCTTTCATGACCGCACGCTGCAACGCTTCGTCATAGGTGTACGGGAAGGCATCCGCTTCATCGACAATCATGACATCAAATGCATTTTCAAACCGATATAACTGATGCGTCGTCGCCAGAACAAGCTGCGCAAACTCGGCGTTATTTTCCGCGCCTCCGTATAGTGCATGGATCGTAATCTTTTGGAACACCTGCTGAAAACGAGGGTACAATTCCAGGACTACATCCGTTCTAGGCGTTGCCACACAAACTCTTTTACCTATTTTCAGTAATTCGTATATTGCAGCAAATAGAATCTCTGTTTTACCAGCACCACAAACTGCTTCCAAAAGGTGATTTCTGTTTTGTGCAATACTTTGGGCGAGTTCATCCGCCGCTTTTTGCTGATGAGAGGTAAGGTTGCCCGTCCATGCAAATTGAACTGGCGATTTTGATTTCCGGGTTTTCGTTCCTTTCCACAAAATTAGCTCATCACAGCTGCACATTCGCCCCATCGTAATACAGTGCCGGCAATAGTGACAGATTTTTTGACACTTCGCACAGGGAAAGGAAACAAATTTATATGGTTGTTCATTTAGACAACGCCGGCAAGTAAGCTTGGGTTCTGTAATAACAGCTGGGGTGGTTTCAAAATATCCGCGGTTGATGTAGGTGTCGATTTTTTCCTGGGAAAATGGTGTATGACGGCGCGACCAGATTCGGCCAGTGAAGAAATTTACGATTGCCGGTTCGGGGATGAGTCCGGTGTATCGGGTGTGGGTTGGATAATTAAGTATATCGGAGTCGTTTGAGACGAAGGGTTTGTGAAGTCGATAACGTTTGTTTATTGAGGTTATTGTTAACATAATTTTCGCTCCTTTATTTAGTTTTATTTTTAGAAGTTGTTGCTAATCTTTGAAATTATTTGTGTTAATGAAGTACCTCGGACTATTCTACTTTTGATACTATAGGTTCTACATTTCCCTCTTCATATTCTACTTTCAGGGGCAGGCGTTCCACTTTCAGCTCAGAATTTTCTACTTTCAGGGGCTCACGTTCCACTTTCGCCCTGTGACTTTCTACTTTTCACGGCCCACGTTCTACTTTCCAGCCACGAACTTCTAATTCCACCGCCCACTTCCGCACAATTCAAAAAACAGCCACTAACTCCCTCAGAAGTAGTGACTGTTAAGCCTAAAAATTATTTCTTAATCCATCCCATCGCCATTGCACCTTCACCTAGGTGTGTGCCGATGACCGGACCGAAGTAGCTAAGCGTGAAATCGACTGTCGGGTAAGCCGCTTCCAGAGATTTCATCCATTCGCGGGCTTCATCCTCACAGTTGGCGTGAATGACTGTTGCTTGAAGGGCGCCGTGCTTTTCGACTGCTGAAGCGAGTTGTTCTTCCACTCGGCGTAGTGCTTTTTTACGTGTACGGATTTTTTCGAATGGCACGATGACTTTGTTCTGGAAAGTTAAAATCGGTTTTACTTGAAGCAATCCGCCGATCAATGCCGCTGCTGCTGATAAACGGCCGCCGCGCTGCAGATGCTGCAGATCATCAACAATAATGTAATCATCCATCGTGTCTTTCAGATCGTTTAAGTGTGTCATAATCTGCTCGCCTGAAGCGCCTTTCGATGCTAGTTTCGCAGCTTCTTTTACATAAAATCCTTGCAAGTAGGCTGCAACTTCCGAATCAAATGCAAGAACGTTGACACCTTCCACCATTGCACCGGCTTGGACCGCACCTTGGAAAGTGCCACTAATTCCGCTTGATAAGTGAATCGTTACAATTTCATCATAATCCTTACCTAATGTTTCATAAAGCTCGACAAATTTTCCGACAGAGGGCTGCGTCGTTTTCGGAAACTCCGCTGCACCGCGCACACGGTCGTAAAATTCAGATGCTGTAATATCGATTTCTTCATCGTAAAATGTTCCTTCAATGTTGACACTTAGAGGAATCATATGGACATTGTACGAATTTCGTTCTTCAAGTGTTAAATAGGCTGTACTATCTGTAACAATTGCTGTTTTCATCGCTCTCCCACTCTCCTATGTTCATTAGTTTACATGAACTCACTATAATTGTGAACGGTAAATTGCCATTCTTATAGGGAACTTCCCGCTGTCTCAACCTCATCGCTATATGAAAAAAACATCTTGGCATCGATTCGCACAAGACGTTTTTACTTTATATTATAGAAGATAAGTTTTTATTCACTACCGATATAATAGATACTTGAAACTTTCCAACTGTCTTCCTTCTTAAATACCGTTACTTGGCGGCCGACACCGGATAGTTCGGCACCTGTGTCAATTTCTTTCGTTTCGGTCTTTAAATTGGAAAATACTTGGGCTTCTTCGCCACTATATTTAACAATCGTAATATCTTCAGCCGTACGTTTTACATCATATTGATTGAACACGTCGGAAACCGCCTCGATGTCTTCATCATAATTAAAGCCTGTCGCATTTTTTGAAATTATATTTTTATAACGTTCTAAATCTTTTTCATTAAAGGCTGCAATATACTCATTAAAAGCAGAGATAATATTATTTTTTTCTTCCTCCGGGACATCTGTAGCTTCTTCAATCGAATCTCCCATCATTTCAAAACCTACAGTACCTTCGTCGATCGTTTTCTGCAGATTTTCAGGTGAAGCTTCTTGTTTATCCCCGCAAGCCGCCAGTACAAAAACCGCCAGTACTGCTACCAACCATTTTTTCATAATTTTACAACCTCCCGCAAAACATTTTAGCACACAATATTAGAAAAACACATCTTGTATTAAATAGCACGAATAATGTTTTCTTATGCCGATTTCATTGAAAACGAATACCTTCTTTAGCCGCGTAAAAATTCGATGTTCGAATTATTTGCTATCGTCTTCAAAAGATTAGGACGAAACTTGTTCACAGATGTTTCATAGATAAAACGGCAAGGTCTATTTATTAATCCTCAATAATATGCAAAAATAAAAACAGGGAGACGAATTCGAATCCCTGTTTTAACGTATAATATGTAATTAACGTACTTCTACCCAGCCGTTTTTGATTGCTGTTACAACTGCTTGTGTACGGTCATTAACATTCATTTTTTGTAAAATACTTGATACATGGTTTTTAACCGTTTTTTCCGAGATGAATAATGTCTCACCGATTGTACGGTTTGATTGGCCATCTGTTAATAATTGAAGCACTTCGCATTCACGCTTCGTTAATAAGTGGAATGGACGGCGAATTTCTGTTTGGTGGAAATTACCTTTGTTTTCGTGCTCTGAAAGACGGCGGAATTCCGCAACCAGATTTTTCGTTACTTTCGGGTGCAGGTAAGAACCACCGTTTGAAACAACTTTGATTGCTTCAACGATTTCATCGGCATCCATTTCTTTCAGCATATAGCCAAGAGCACCTGATTTTAATGCGTGGGTTACATAAGATTCATCATCATGAATCGATAAAACCATTACTTTCGCATCTGGATATACAGCGATTAAATCAGCAGTCGCCTCAACACCGTTTTTACCTGGCATATTAATATCCATTAATACGACATCCGGTTCGTTTTGTTCATACAAGTTTACGATATCTGTACCGTCATCGCCTTCAGCAACAACTTCAAATGTGTCTTCAAAATCTAAAATACGTTTTACCCCTTCACGGAATAATTGGTGATCATCTACAATAATAATTTTCGTCATTTCGAAACCCCCTGGAATTCTGCTATCTTATCTCTTCATCTTTTGTCGGCAATGGAATTTTCATTAAAATTGTTGTTCCTTTACCGATACTGCTGCTAATTTTCAAAGAACCTTTCAGCAGATCAATTCTTTCTTTCATTCCTATAATACCGAAAGATCCTTCACGAGCGCTTTCCGTATCAAATCCAACCCCATTATCTTTTACTACAACATTAATTTCGTCACATAACCACTCAAGTTTAACAATAATCAGGTTCGGCTTTCCATGTTTCAATGCATTGTTTACACTTTCCTGCACTAAACGGAAAACGGCCACCTCATAATCTGAAGGGATTCTGCGCTCGTTATTATATGAAAGGAACTGAATCTCAACACCTGGATTGTATTCCATAATCGTAGATAAATACTTTTTCAATGTCGGATCAATACCTAAATCATCGAGTGCCATTGGACGTAAATCATAAATAATGCGGCGTACTTCTGATAAGGCGTTGCGAACGCTTATTTTCAAGTCATGAATTTCTTTTAAAGCGGCGTCTGCTCCTTTTTCTCGGAAAGTGCGGTCAATTAAATTCGAACGCATCAGCACATTCGCCATCATTTGTGCAGGCCCATCATGAATTTCACGCGATAAACGTTTTCGTTCTTCTTCCTGGGCTGCAATAATACGTATGCCAAAATCTTGTTTGATCTTCGCCTGTTCCAGTGCTGCTCCGACATTTTTCAGGTCGGTCGTCAAAAAATTGATAACAACATTTACTTGGTTCACGATATGATCCGCTCTTTCAATCGTATCATAAAGTGTGCGCAGGCGTCTTTCCAAATCGTCACGCTTATCTCTTAGCTGCTTTTCGCGCTCCCGGCAAAGGGAGACCTTTAATTGTAAGTTACTTGTATTTTCATAAGCTGCACGTATTTGCTCTTCTGAATGATTATTGAAACTTTTACTTACAACGACTAATCGCTGTCTAGACAATTGAAGCAACTTTTCCAAGTTATCACTTTCATCTATTATAATCTTTATTTCATGACGCACAACTTCCAGCTCTTGTTGCATTTCTTCAAAGTTTCTGCGGCTTTGTTCGCTTATAATAAATACATCATCTTTCGAACTTGTAATAGTTTCCAACATTCGATTAAATATTACATCAAGCGAGGCGATGTCTATTTGATTGTTTTCTAGCACTTTTTCCCCACCTTACTTAGTCAGAATGCGAACTACTCTATCTTTTTACTTTGCAACCTACTATTATAGTACATACATATTATATCATTAGTAAATCATTTTTTAAGTTAAATTATAACCACAAATTTGAAATCAAATTGTAATATTAAGGAGAATCGATAATGAGAAATAACTACATTACTGTAAAAGGTTACGGAGAATCAGAAATCATCATATCAAAATCACGTTTTTTAACTTATGTCGAACGCGTTGAGACGGAAGAAGAAGCGATTCTCTTTATAGATAAAATAAAAAAGATTCATGCATCGGCTACCCATAACTGCTCCTGCTATATGATCGGTGAGCATGACCAGATCCAAAAAGCGAATGATGACGGGGAACCAAGCGGTACTGCAGGCGTCCCTATGTTAGAAGTACTTAAAAAACAAGGTTTAAAAGATACGGTTGTTGTCGTTACTCGCTATTTCGGCGGGATTAAGCTTGGCGGAGGCGGTTTGATCCGCGCCTATAGTAAAGCTACAACAGAAGGAATCGCTGCTGCCCAAGTTGTTGAGCGAAAATTGCATTATTTAATGAAAATTGAGATTGATTATGTGTGGTTAGGGAAATTAGAAAATGAGATACGCGGTTCCCACTACCCTCTTCATGATATTCAGTATGCGGAAAATGTAGAAATTTATGTACATGTTTTAAAAGAAGAAGAGCAAACATTTATCGACTGGATTACTGAACTGACAAACGGGCAGGCAGCAATTAAAAACGAAGACGCGCTTTTCATCGAATTTTCGAAGGAATAACCTCGAAATAAATGTCATCATAATGCAAGATTTCGTTACTTTACGACAAAAGGTGATTGTAGTATATTAGATAAGATTACGAATTAACTAGTATAACCAATTAAATATAGTAACCTATCCCTAACCTAGAGGAGAATCTTTATGACAACAAGGCAAAATAAAAAGAAAGGCTCTTCGAAATTCAGATTATTTCTTAAAGTTACGATGCTTCTGACTCTTTCACTCGCAATTTGCGCAACAGCATACGGTGTCTATTTGACGAAGCAAGCCGAACATGCAGCAGACAGTGCATATGAAGTTATCGAGGACCGCAAAATGTCGGACCAGCGAGAAGTAAAAGTTGAGCCTGCCCAAGACAATGTATCTATTTTAATTTTAGGTGTCGATGATAGTGATAAGCGCGGACAAGGTGCAGATAATTCCCGCACAGATGCCCTTTTGCTTGCCACTTTGAACAATAAAACAAAAACAGTTAAACTAGTAAGTATTCCACGTGATTCATATGTTTACATCCCTCACATCGGATATAACGATAAAATCAACCATGCGCATGCGCGCGGTGGTACACTTGCTTCAATTGAAACTGTAGAAGAATTATTTGATATCCCAATTGATTACTATATGCGTGTAAACTTTAATGCCTTCATCGATATTGTCGATGCATTAGGTGGCATAGAAGCAGAAGTACCTTACGCAATGCTTGAAAAAGACGAGTTCGACCGCAACACAGTCAACTTGCAGCCAGGATTGCAAACATTGGACGGCCGTGAAGCACTGGCACTTGCCCGCACACGTAAACAGGATAATGACATTGAACGCGGTAAACGCCAACAAGAGATTATTCAGGCGATCGCTTCTAAAGCAGCATCATTTACATCACTTTCAAAATACGATGATATTTTATCCGCTGTCGGTAACAACATGAAGACAGATATGACATTTACGGAGATGAAATCGTTCTTCAGCTATTTATCAAACGGTATGCCTCGTATTGATACATTGACATTGGAAGGCTATGACGACATGTCAACAGGTGTTTACTATTACAAACTGGATGAAGAAGCGCTTGCAGAAACAAGCCATATTTTAAAAAGTCATTTAGGGCTTACTCCTGAATCGACAAACATTTCGGGCACAAGCTCTCAATCCAACTCAGCTTATACAACAAAAACGAATTCCGATACACAATAACCGAAACCAACCTCCGCAAGTAATGCGGGGGTTGGTTTTTTATATGGCGTTTCTACTATAGTATAGGGGGTGTTCTACTTTACGGGTATTCTGTTCCACTTTTCCAAGAGAAGCTTCTACCTTAGACTTGGAACTTTCTACTTTCACTTCATTTCTTTCCACTTTCCCCCAAGACTTTGCTAATAAAATCGCGCGTTCTACTTTTTCGAGGATTCGTTCTACTTTTAAATGAGAAGCTTCTACTTTAGCTTCAGAACTTTCTACTTTCACTTCATTCCGTTCCACTTTCCCCCTCGAATCTGCTAATAAATTCGCGCGTTCTACATTTCAGCCGGTCTGTTCCACATTTCCACGAAAAGTTTCTACTTTCACCTCTAAACTTTCTACATTCACTTCATCTCTTTCCACTTTAGCCGCCAAACATTCTACTTCCTCCAACAACTTGGCAAATAAATTCCCCAAAAATAAAAAACAAGCAAACGGCACGAGGCCATTTACTTGTTTCGATCTTTTCACTTATTAAATATTCTTACGAGGTTGAGCAATGGTTTGTAGTTTTTGCCGGCGAGGCCGATAATTTCTACGAACAGCTCAATAGCCACTAATATAACGGCAATGAGTAAAATTGCGCCCCATACTTTTGCCATCGAGAAGATGACAGCAGCGAGACCGAACATTGCAGCCATCGCATAAATAATCATCACTGTTTGACGATGCGAGAATCCTAAATCCAATAAACGGTGGTGTAAATGCGATTTATCCGGATCTGACCACTTTTTACCGCTACGTAAACGACGCACGATCGCGAAGAATGTATCAGAAATTGGAACTCCCAGCATAATAACCGGGATAACGAATGAAATAACAGCTACGTTTTTAAATCCTAATAGCGCGAGCACCGAAATCATAAATCCTAAAAACAGTGCACCTGTGTCCCCCATGAAAATTTTCGCTGGGTGGAAGTTGAAAAACAGGAAACCGATTGTTGCAGCAGCTAAAATTGCAGCCATTGCGATAACAATACCGTTACCCATGATCATTGCCATTACGGCTAATGTCATTAACGCAATTGTTGATACACCTGCAGCTAGTCCATCAAGACCATCGATTAAGTTAATCGCATTTGTAATACCAACAATCCAAATAATTGTGAACGGAATTCCTAACCAGCCGAATTCCAGTTCCCCACCAAACGGCAAGTTAATATTATCAATTTGAATACCGCCGACAAATACAACGATGCAGGCAGCAATGACTTGACCAAGCAGCTTAGCCTTTGCGGAAATTTCCCGCATATCATCAACAATACCTGTTGCTACAATAATTGTCGCAGCAATTAAAATTGCATATAAGTAGTCACTTTCGAAGTTCGTGACTAATTTTAAAAGTAATATCCCGATCATAAACGCACCAAAAATTGCTAAACCGCCTAATCGTGGCATAATGCGAGCATGCACTTTACGATAGTTCGGGGCATCTACAGCTCCAAGGCGAAAAGCCAATCGCTTCACAAGCGGAGTTAGTATAATAGCAGCAATAAAAGCTACGATTAAAGACACGTAAATCATGTCTCTCCTCCTTAATTTTTGTAGTATTAAGCATTACAATAAATCGCCTTTTGGAGATTCATTAAAAACTCTACATTTTTATTCAACATAAGTATAGCATGAACAATTCATAAAATATAGCTCAAATTCCTTCCACTATTTATTCCGCTCACATAAATTTTACATCTATCATTCTTCTAGTATATTTCAAACCAATCAAATAATTAATATTATAAAAGGTTGTTCATCCAATTTATTTATATTGTTCCTATGAATTCCCTTTTGGTCAGTAGTCTTTTTGTGCATTATTTGATAAAATAACGGAGTGTCTACTATATTAAAGTAGCCAATTTCAAAGGAGAGTAAAATAATGTTCTCAATTTTCAAACGTAATAAAGAGCAAACAAGTGCTCGAGAGCTAAAAAGATACTACAAAACGGTAGAGCAAATTAATAGTCTCGAAGCAACATATAGTCCTATGTCTGACGAAGAACTTCGAAATATGACATTTACATTTAAAGAGCGTTTAGAAAACGGAACACAGCTAGTTGATATTATCCCTGATGCATTTGCTGTTGTCCGTGAAGCTTCTAAACGTGTATTAAACATGCGCCACTTTGATGTGCAGTTAATTGGCGGTCTAGTTCTTACTGAAGGTAATATTGCCGAAATGCCGACAGGTGAAGGTAAAACACTTGTTGCCTCACTCCCTTCTTACGTGCGTGCATTGGAAGGCAAAGGTGTACACGTTATTACGGTAAACGATTACCTTGCAAAACGTGACTTCGAATTAATCGGACAAATTCACCGTTTCCTTGGGTTAACAGTTGGACTGAATGTTCCAATGATGGAGCCTGCAGATAAAAAGGAAGCGTACAATGCGGATATTACATATGGTGTCGGTACAGAATTCGGCTTCGACTACTTACGTGATAATATGGCACATACAATCGGCGATAAAGTACAGCGTCCATACCACTTTGCGATTATCGATGAAGTAGATTCTGTCTTAATTGACGAAGCGAAAACACCTTTAATCATCGCGGGTAAAATGGGTGCAAACGAAGAACTGCACCGTATTGCTGCAATGTTGGCGAAACGTTTCAAAGCTGAAGTAGATTATGATTTCGATGACGAAACGAAAGCGACTTCTTTAACAGATCAAGGTATCGAAAAAGTTGAAGCGGCATTCGGAGTCGACAACTTATACGATTTAGAACATCAAACTTTGTACCACTACGTAATTCAGGCAGTACGTGCACACGTTATGTTTGAGCGTGATGTTGATTACATCGTGCGTGATGACAAAATCGAATTAGTCGATATGTTTACTGGCCGTATCATGGAAGGCCGTTCACTTTCTGATGGCTTACATCAGGCGATTGAAGCGAAAGAAGGCGTGACAATCACTGAGGAAAACAAAGCACAGGCACAAGTTACAATTCAAAACTATTTCCGTATGTATCCGAAATTATCAGGGATGACAGGTACTGCGAAAACTCAAGAAAAGGAAATTTTAGAAGTTTACGGTATGCGTGTTATTCAAATACCGACAAACCGTCCACGTCGTCGCTTGGACCAACCGGACATCGTATTCGAAAAAATCGAGCAAAAATACGAATATGTTGCACAGGAAGTATTGCGTCGCCATGAAAAAGGACAACCGGTATTAATCGGGACAACTTCTATTTTACAATCAGAAAAAGTAGCAGATTATTTAAAAAGACACGGCTTACAGTTCCAATTATTAAATGCGAAAACAGTCGAACAAGAGGTTGAATTAATCTCGGAAGCCGGACAAAAAAATCGTATTACGGTTGCGACAAACATGGCAGGACGTGGGACGGATATCGTATTAGGTGAAGGCGTGGATGAGCTTGGAGGTTTATTTGTAATCGGTACTGAAAAGCACGAAAGCCGTCGTGTCGACAATCAATTGCGCGGACGTTCCGGTCGTCAAGGTGACGTAGGTGAAACTCGATTTATCCTTTCAATTGAAGACGATATGTTCAAACGTTTCGCAAAAGATGATGTCGAGAAATTCCGAAAAAAAATGACAACAGATGAAATTGGTCTTATTCAAAACAAAGAAGTGACAGAGCTAATCGAACGTACACAGCGTATCGTTGAAGGCGCACACTTCTCTATGCGTGAATATAACTTAAAACTGGATGATGTGATTAATGATCAACGTCGTGTTGTTTATGATTTACGTGATAAAGTATTACGCAATGAAAATCTTCTGGAACATTTAGTGACGATGATGAAGGAAACTGTAGATTTTGCCGTTCGTGAAAATGCCCCTGAAGATAAAGATGTACTTGAGTGGGATTTCGATAAAATGGAACGCACAGTGAACTCTTTATTCTTAACACCTGTGACTGTGAACCGCGAAGAAACAAAAGTGAAGAAAATGCTCGATGCAATGGATCCCTCTGTAAAAGAGTTAACAGAAGTTATCGAAGGCTTTGCTGAAAACGAACAAATTATGGCGATTATTCCGCAAGTCATGTTAAGTTTCATCGATCAAATGTGGGTAAAACATTTAGAACAGATGGCTCACTTAAAAGAAGGTATCGGCTTACGTCATTACCAGCAGGAAGATCCGATGCGTATTTATCAACGTGAAGGACTTGAATTATTCGGTAAAAACTATCAGGAACTTCGCCGCAAAATAGTAGAAGAACTTGTAACATTTATGAAAAACATTACGATGAATGTGGAGGAATAGCAGATGGGTTTATTCGATTTATTTAAAAAAGGTGACAAAGTAGGTAAAGACAGTGCTGTTGATTCTTCATCAGTCGTAAAAACATCTGGTGATACTTCTAAAAAAGGTGCAAATCGCGATGTTATAACAAAATTATCGTTCCACCCTGAATGGGATGTACCACAAGAACAAAAGTATGTATTTAATTTCTTGGCAAATGATTTGGCACCATTGAAACCAAATCAGCTATCGTTGTCAGCAATTAATATTGAGCCTTCATTGGCGAACGGTTCTTGGAATGTTAAAGCATTTTTCCGTTCTTCATTAACAAAAGCAATTGAATTAGGCGAAATCGAGTTATTAATTTTAGATAAAGATGATAACCGAATTGCTTCACATTACTTTGATTTTAAAGAACTAGGTGTGATCCCAGCAGAAAGTGCTCGTCCATGGATTTTCACGTTCCCTGCTTCTTCAATTACTGCAGACGAAGTGCCTGAAGAAGGCTGGAAAATTTCATTCAACTTACTTTCATTACGCGGTCACCAATTAGACTTGGATGATACTTGGAAGAAACAATTACCGAAAGATCAGCAAGAAAAACTAGCTGAAATTGTGAAAACTTTACCGAAGTTAGGAAAAACAGAAGTAAACTTCACAGGACTGCAAGCGAAATTAAACGATGATGGCAGCTTCCACGCATCAATTTTCATCCGTAACGGCCATGAAAAAGCGATCAACTTGGAACAGTTACCACTTGAAATTATGGATGCACGCAATGTCTTAGTTGCTAAAGGATCGTTCAAATTAGACCCTGTATTAACAGTACAGCCTAATACGACAAAACCTTGGACATTCATCTTCCCTAAAGAATTAGTAACAGCTGAAGGCGCTGACTTATCTCGCTGGACAGCTCGCGTACCACAATAGTTTTATATGAAAAGGCAGCATTCGGAAGTCATTAAATGGCTTTCGGGTGCTTTTTTTGGTTTGTGGCTTGCTTATATTTGCTGATTTTTCGGGAAAAGTAGAAGATTTCTCTGCTAATGTAGAACGAAGCGCTGGTAATGTGGAATGTTGCGGGCTTACGTAGAAAATTCTGCTTAAAAAGTAGAACGCTCATTCTTTATTTGCCATCCTGTCTTGAGATGTAGAATGTTTCTGATCTATTGAGGAAACTTTCACTATTAATGTAGAACGGTTCACTCGGAATGTAGAAAGTAGCAGCACTTATGTAGAAATTTCCGCATTGAAAGTAGAACATCGACTTTTTATTCACCATTCATCAGGAAATGTGGAAAGTTTCAGCTCAAATGTAGAACGAAGCGCTCATAATGTGGAATGTGTCGTAACTTATGTAGAACATTTCTCTCATAAAGTAGAACGCCATCCAATCTAGCTTCCCCACTCAAAATATAGATACCCAATCTATCATTCAGCCCCACTACCAAGCCCAAACCACACCAAAAAATCCCCCATCCTATAAAAGGTGAGAGATTATAATTACGAATTATGCAGTATGTAGTAGTGTGGATAAGCTATGTATTATTCTGCTTCTGGAGTGTTGTCTACATCTGAATCGTCTGCATCTGCTACAAGGGCTTCTTCTGTTGAGAAGTTGGCGATGCGTTTAGCACCTACGTACTTTTTACCCCAGTAATATTTGTCGTTAATGCTTGTTTTGATAACACCCTTGCTTGTAGAAGCGTGGATGAATTTTCCTGAACCAATGTAAATCCCTACATGAGAGATGCGTTTGCCTGATGTGTTGAAAAATACTAAATCGCCTGGCTCAAGGTCACTTTTCTTAACTTTCGTACCTTGCGTATACATATCTGAAGATGTGCGATTCAGTGATGTGATGCCTAGTTCTTTAAATACGTGACGTACATAGCCAGAGCAGTCAAAGCCTTTTGCTGATGTACCGCCGTATGAATAGCGAACTCCTAAATATTTTGAAGAGACTTCTTTTAACTCATCAATCGAGTAAACAGATTCTTCTGCAGAAGCTTCCTTTTCATTCACCGGTGCGAAGAAAATTACGAAGGCAGCTGCCAAAGTTAGTACGGTATTGCGTATTAATTTTAAGTAATCCATCGTGTTCCCCCAACCAATAAATTTTCTGAAAACTTAACTGATATTAGGTTAACACGAGATTATATTTAATGACATTACAGTTATGTAACAACAAAGTTACATTTACCCGATTTTAAATAACCTCAAACATTGCTAAAGGACCTATTTTAATTAGGATTTTTACACTATTACCAAAACAAATACCGCTATTATTTGTAATATTAACCAATATTCAAGCCCTTTTTTGTAACATTTGTAACATTATCACGAATTCATGTAACAAAAAAGAACTAGTAAGCAATTTTCAACACCACTTATTAGCTCTTCACTATTTTATTTTAAATTATTAATGCGTTTGTATGCGACAAAACGCTCATCCCAATATTTTTCTTTGACATTCGAAACCGTAATTCCCTTTGAACCCGCATGGATAAATTCATCATTACCAATATAAATACCCATATGTGAGACATTTGGGATAAATGTATTTTTGAAAAATACTAAATCTCCCGGTACAGGTTGCGTCACTTTTGTCGTATCCTGTTCGAAATACATAAGACTGCTTTTACGATCCATTTGGATACCAACTGAATTAAATATGTAGTTTACAAAGCCGCTACAGTCAAATCCATCTGTTGTCGTTCCGCCGTATTTATAAGGTGTGCCTAATACTGCATTAGCCGTTTCAATAGCTTGTGCATAAAGGCGTTCTGTTTGTTGCGAAACCTTCCCAGGCATTGCAACTTCCTTCTTCAACTGTTTTTCAATCGCATCATCTGCTGTTTGATTAAAATTAATTTCCGCTTCCACTGTTTTGGCAGAAGGTGCTTCAACAGCTAAGTCTTTAGTTGACTGCTGGCTGATTGTGAGCTTTTGACCAACTTTAATCGCATCCGTTTTCAAATTGTTCAGCTGTTTAATACTCGCTACCGATATACTATACTTTTTAGCGATCTTTGTTAAATTATCACCTTTAATAACGGTATGAGAAACTGCATTTTGAAGGGTTTCGACTTTTTCCTCTACAACTGAAACAGCTGTTGTTTTTGCCGCCGCAGTTTTGCTCACTGCACTTTTTGCTGGTGCAACGACCAGTTTTTGTGCGATAAAAATGCGATCTAGAGATAGTTTGTTCCATTGTCTAAGCTGATTAATCGTCGTGTTGTGAGCTTTCGCAATTTTTGTTAACGTATCGCCATGTTTCACCGTATAGGTGGATGCTTGGGCATCGGGTGCAATGAATAGTGCAAGTGAAAATGTGACACCTGTCAGCACTAACTTCCATTTATTATTCAATATGATAACTCCCCCTTCTTAATGAAACTATTTTTTACTCTATTTTACTTAATTTTTAATAGAGGATACAACCCTCTTTTAATAAGAAGATTAATCGGATAGCTATATTTTTCTTCTATTACTATACTCACATAGTAATATTATGAAATAGAAATTAACGAATATTTTATAGACACTGAATTATTGCAAAATGATTTCTTAAAATATGCTTGTATTTTAATAGTTTTATGATAGAATTAGTTTTTGTTAAAAGATTTAAATTTTTAGAAAACTTTGTATTTTCAAATTAAAGGAGTTAAGTCAACATGAATAGCAAGTCAAGTTTTTTCCGTGAGAATATCGCGGTCGGTTTTATGTTATTTGCATTGTTCCTAGGTGCAGGTAATATCATATTCCCACCACAACTAGGTCAAATGGCGGGGGAAAATATTGTAATATCCATGATCGGATTTTTAATAACAGGAGTAGGGTTGCCTCTATTAGGTATTATTGCCGTAGCAAAGAACGGCGGAGACTTAGAAATATTGGCAGGTCGCATTAATCCATATTTCGGTATAATTTTCACGTCGATTATATACTTGTCGATCGGACCATTCTTTGCAATTCCGCGTACTGGTGCTGTGTCATATTCAATCGGTGTGGAACCGTTTTTAACAGAAGCAATGAAAGGTAGCTGGATTCCATTATTTATTACAACACTTATCTTTTTCGGAATCACATTCTACTTAGCATATAACCCGACAAAAATCGTCGACCGTGTCGGAAAAATTTTAACACCTGCTCTTTTAGTCGTTATTTGTTTACTTGCGATTAAAGCCGTTATTACTCCGTTAGGTGAACCTGTTGAAGCACAGGGACCATATATTAATAACGCTTTTGGTGAATCGTTCATTCAAGGGTACTTAACGATGGACGTACTCGCATCATTGGTTTTCGGGATTGTTATCGTTCAATCATTAGTTGCCCGTGGTGTAACTGATAGAGCTAAACAAGTTAAAATTACAATTTTCGCAGGGATTGTCGCTGCAATTGGTTTAGCATTTGTTTATGTATCATTAGGTTATATCGGGGTAACAAGTACATCGGCAATCGGCTTCCATGAAGATGGCGGTACAATTATTTCTTTGGCAGCACAGCAACTATATGGACAAGCCGGTAAGATTATTTTATCAGCCGTAATCATTTTAGCTTGTTTAACAACATCTGTAGGTCTCTTATCTGCAAACGCAACATTTTTCCATAAGATTTTCCCAAAACTTTCTTACCAGGTGTACTTAGTTATTTTCGCACTTTTCAGCTTCGGTGTTTCAAACTTTGGATTATCGGATTTAATTAATCTATCATTGCCTGTTTTGGTTGCAATTTATCCATTCGCAATTGTGCTTATGATTTTTGCATTATTCGGAAACCTTTTCAATCATGCACCGAGCGTGTATGGAATGGCTTTAATTTTCACAGGTATTGTTGCAATTTATGACGGAATCAAACAAGCCGGATTCGAAATCGAAGCTTACGATAAGTTTTTATCAATCTTCCCGTTTTATGAGCAAGGCATAGCATGGGTTGTCCCTGCATTAGTCGGTGGTGTCATCGGCTACATCATGTATTTAGCAAAACGAAAATAAGTTTAATTACTAGAATGAGGGTAAGTTATAAGTGTAAAAACTTGTAACTTACCCTCTTTTATTGACTAAAAATAGATTAAAATAATTTTTTACATTTACCATAAATTAGTGAAGTATTCATGATAAAATATGGTAATATCGCTATTGTGGCATTACGCATTACATTTTAGAAAAATAAAACTAATGAGGTGGACTCATGCTAAAAAGACGTTTGTCAGCAATACTGTTTTTCATCATGTGCCTAACCGTTCCTTTGACGGTGCTAGGTGCTCCTTTAGATGAAGCAAAACAGATTGTTAAGGAAAACTATGTAGGGAATATTAATGGTGATATCAACCGTGCTACAAGCATCGACCAACTGACAGAAATGCTCGATTCGTATTCCGCTTACTTTACACCGGAAGAATTCGATGAGTTTATTAATGGCGTGGACCTTACTACTGTAGGCATCGGCGTTATCATCGAAAAGGTTGAAGGCGGTATTCAAATATCCGAGCTGATCGATGGGGGCAGCGCAAAAAATGCCGGCTTAAAAGTTGGCGATATCATCACAGAGATTGATGGGAAACCGGTTGCAGAACTGACAATCGACCAGGCTTCTTTACTTATAAAAGGCGCAGCAAATACAACGGTTTCTTTAACGCTTTCACGTGAAGACGGCACCATTATAACGAAAAAATTAACACGTAAAGCTTTCTCACTTCCTAATGTGGAAACAAAGCTTTTATACGGTAATACGGGATACATTTCATTGAATTCATTTTCAAACGACACGGCGAGTCTCGTTTCAAAAGCCATTCGTGATTTGAAAAATAAAGGGGCCAAATCATTTATTTTCGATTTGCAAAATAACGGGGGCGGCTATGTAACCGCAGCAGAACAGCTTATCGGTATGTTCCCGAATGCCTCCTATGCCTATAAACTGAAAGAAACTTCGGGGACATCTATTGTACGATCGATGAAGCAATCAACAACATTCCCTGAAAATACGAAAATGCTTATAAATCGATATAGTGCCAGCTCGTCGGAAATGACTGCGGCCGCACTTTCCGATCAAAAAGCAGTCACACTTTACGGGGAAACGACTTATGGTAAAGGCTCGATGCAGGCATTTTACGAGCTTGAAGATGGCAGCTTTCTAAAATTAACAGTTGGCCATTTTTATGGTCCAAACGGTACGAAAATAAATGAAGTTGGGGTTAAACCTCATATTAAAACAGCAAGCGAGCCCCTCTTTAAAGCACATTACGATACAATCGCTTCAAACTTAAAAAACTATAAAGAACTTGCTGCCTTAAAAAATGTTCCGTTAAATAAAACATTTACAATCAAGTTTACCGCTAAACTGGCGAAAGAGCTGAATGCTTCTTCCATAGAACTAGTAGAGCTGGGTGCAGATACTGTAAAAACAGCTCACAAATTATCGGGTCAACAGCTCGTTGTTACCCCTGCAAAAGAATTAACGGCTGGCAAAGAATATGCCCTCATCGTTCATCCTAAAGTAAAAAATGAGAAAGGCAAAAATTTAAAAGCCGGTGTTTATTTACATGTAACGACAAAACAGTAAAAGAAAAAGAGACGATTTGCGCATTGGCAATCGTCTCTTTCAATTTTATGAATGTACTAAACTTAGTTCCGTTGCAAAATAAATCATGCAAATCTCTTTTGCAAGCTGTTCCGGACTCGTTTTATTCGTTAATAAGTTTGTCAGTGTCAGCCGTTCCACCGAACCAATAAGACTTTCTGCAAGAATAGTCGCATCCGCCTGCTTTAAAACATTCGAATCTTTTAACTGTGTATTTAGGATATGTATTAATTCAGAAACAAGCATTTCCTTTACGGCCGTTGATTGCTCTGCTTCATAAAAACCGATTTTTGTGAGGTTGGGGTTTTCGATAAAAAACTCGAAAATATGTGTCAGACTTCCTTGAATAAGGTCGATTCCAATTTTTCCGTTGTTTATGTCATTTGTTGAACTAGAAAAAATTTCAGTTAGCTCATTGTGGAACTTCTCATTTAAATCGTTAAACAATGTTTCCTTACTTTGAAAATATAAATAAAATGTCGGCTGTGTTAAATTTGCCGATTTCACAATATCACTGATTTTTGTTTGATGATAACCATATGTAGAAAATAACTCAATTGCTTTTTCCAATAATAATTTTTTACTTTTTTCACCGCATGAATTTACACGTCTTCCTCTTGCCATACTTCTCCACCCTTATCTCTATTTTAGATGTTTAGTAATTTATATTAAATTCCATTTATTCCACTTATGATTATATAGGAAAGTTTTTTTAAAATAAAGTTTTCCGCCATATAACTAACATTTCTCCTTATTATTAGCACTCCATTGACATAACTTAGCAATAATTTGAATTTCATCATGCGTAAATTGTCCTGTTATACGGATAAATTATTCTTTTCCTAAAAATATCATTAAATAATAGATACAAAAAGGCGTATCCTAATCAATTTCAGGATACGCGCTTTGTCATGTTATTTTTTTCGTAAAATCTTACCTTTGACTTTACCTGTAATCTGCTGCAGCTCATCCATTTTGAACGCGAACAGTAATATCATATAGCTAATTGACGCAACAATAAATGTAGCAATTATATGAAGCCATTTTTGATCGATTGAAATCCATTGTGCAATCGCCCAGTTAATTGCGACGTATATTAGTCCAATGATGGCCAACTTAAATAGCTGACCAACGTTGTTGTCCAAAAGTTTTAACTTATATTTACTTTGAAGCACATATACAAGCAACAGGAAGTTTACGATAGCACTGATTAATGTCCCTAAGGCAACTGCATTAGCGCCCATTTCATCAATTGTCGCCATTACGACCGCAATATTCACACCGAATACCGTTAAAATACTGAATATCATCGGTAATACGGAGTTACCCTTCGCATAGTAGAAACGCGTAATATACGTGTTTGCAGCAAGGAAGAACATCGTCGTACTGAATACTTGCAGCAGTGGCGCTGTAATCGCTGTTGACTTTGCATCAAATTCTTTATATTCAAATATGATGCGGACAATCCCTTCTGCCTGGAAGTAGAAAAACACCGAAACAGGCAACACTAGTAAGTATAATAAACGCATCCCGCGAACATACAGTTGTTTTACCGACTCTGTGTCCCCTTCTCCTTCTTTTTTGCTGAGTAAAGGGAAAATAACGGTCGTTACAGCAGTCATTAAAATTGCCTGCGGGAACTGGGACATTTTTGTCGCATAGTTCATCGCTGACGGAACACCAGCTTCCAGCATATTAGTAAAGAATCGTTGAATTAAAATATAAAGCTGTGCAGTCGCACCGCCAAGCATAATTGGCAACGCAATTTTCCATAGCATTTTTTGATCTTCAGCCTGTTTAAAGTTTGGCTTGAAGGACATTTCTTTCACATTCCGAACTCCGAATACAAGGAACAGGAACATACAGATTGCCCCGACTAATGCCCCGATCCCCATTCCGACCGGTCCCATTGTGATGGATAAGACTACGGATACGAGTAAAAATGAAGCGTTATAAATAAGCACTGAAAACGCTGATAAATGATAACGGCCCTGGACATTTAAAATACCGCTCATCCAAGTCGATAATACGAGCATAATCGTCGATGGCATCATCCAGTAGTAAAGCGAGCGCAGTATTTCATATTCCGCCTGATTCTCAACTTGGAAAAATTGCATTAATATCGGATCGGCCAACGCCATAAATAAAATGACAATGAGCGTAATCGAAACAGCAATCGTTGTAAACGTTCGCTGAATATATTCGGTAATGCTTGATGACGTCTTATGGTATATGGATATAAACGCCGTCGTAAACGCTCCGCCGATGACTAAATATAAAAAGTTTGGAATTGTATAAGCATTAACAATACTATCTGAGTATAAAGTGGTACCAAATTCAACCGCGATATATGTTTCGCGGGCAAAACCGACCAGACGCGCTAAAATATTAATAACCGCGATGGCCCCTATTATTTTTAAAATTCCTTTCAACGCTTATCACAATCCTTTAATTACTATTACTTTATTTCGCATGTGTTGTGTAGAGCACTTTTAAACGTGCAATAATGTTTTTTGCATCATGTGAATGAAGCAGCTCAACTACACGTGCTTCATTCACTGTGATTCCGTCTTTCACTGCATTTTCAAGTGCCAGCTGAAGTAAAATCTCGTCTTTAGGAGGCACTAATACCCCTGCTCCATCTGCCAGCATATAATGCAGTCCTCCGACATCCGATGCAATGACCGGTGTTCCGCAGCTCATTGCCTCTAAAGCTACTAATCCCAGTCCTTCAATATAAGAAGGGAGTACGAAAACATCAGCCGCCTGAAAATAACGCGCCAACTCCTGCTGTGGTAATGGTTCGATAAAATGAATCGCCGTATTGTCCCTAGCAAGCTCTTTTACTTTACTAGTAAAATTGCTATCTTTTGTCGAACCAACACAATAAAGAGTGGCTTGCTGCGGAAGCGATTCCGTTACTTTATTGAATGCACGTACAAGTTCTGTAACGCCTTTTTCCCTTATAATGTTACCTACGAATAAAAAGTTTGTCTTGTCAGGGTCCATTCCAAGCTCTTTTGCATGTTGTTTTTTATCGTCTGCTTTATTGAAAACCGTACGATCAATCCCCATGCTCATCACCGAAATTTTATCGTTTTCAACATGGAAAGTTGTTTCAATCGTTGCAGCAAGCTCTTCCCCAACTGCAATGACATGATCTGCAGACTGTAAAATCTTCTCCGTAAACTCACGGATTTGTCCGCCTTTTTTAGCCATTTTATTAATATCTCCACCATGTGCCGTCACAATATACGGGATATTGTGACGCTTTTTTAAATAGTAGCTGAATATCCCGCTCGGAAATACGTAATGGCTATGTGTTAGCGAAATATTCCGCTTGTTTGCACGGAATACACGCATGAACTGTTGAGCCCACTTTAAATATTTCAGAATAACATTTTTCTTTCCTGTTGCTGGATTGGTATTTACAGCGAGCACTGTATCGATACCCTCTCGTTCCAATTGCTCGACCTGATTTTTCACGAAAATGCCGTAAGCTAAATGTTCCTTTGAAGGATACATATTGCTAATGACGAATACTTTTTTCATTACTTTTTCGCACCTTCTTTTAAAAGCTGCTCTCCTAATGCTGATTTTTCTTTAAATGACGCATTTGTACGAGCCGCTAAGTTTTGTGCACCGTTCCAATCTACTGCCATATCGTTAAAGAGCATCGCAAACTTCTCGTCTGATTCATGAAGCGAATCAATCGGTAAAGAATAGTTGCCAAGCCCCGCCATTTGTAAGAAGTCATTCACCTTCACATGATAAGACACACCGATAATCGGCGTTTTCGCATCCGTTGCCAATATTAATGAATGAAGTCTTGTACCGATCAGCACATCAAACGTGGACGTAATTTGTAAAATACGCTGCGGCGGCAAGTTTTCATCAATAATTTTTGTGTTCTCCGGATGCTTCATTTTAGCCTGGATATCTTTTGTCACATCAGCATCTTGCGGATATTTTGTCGCAAAAAATGTTACATCGACATTATGCTCTTCAATTAAACGGTCCAGGTTTTTCGCCATGCCATCAATATAGTTTTCGTATTTTGTCTCATCGCCTGTTGGCCAGTATGAAGCATTATAATAAGGAACCGCTGTAACCCCAACAGATTTTGGTTTATCACTATAATTTGAACGTTCTACTTCTAAACTAAATGCCGGGTCTCCAATAACATGAACATTTCGTTTTACCCCGATTGTTTTAAGCAGCTGTTCTGACTGCGGATCACGAACTGAAATATTTTGTGCATGCTTGGCCATATAGCGGATAAACCATTTCCCTAAACCTGTGTTTAGCGGGCCCGCCCCACAACCATAGACAACATATGGTACATTATTATTTTTGGCCATCATCGCATAAGAACCATACAGCGGTGCTTCACGTTTATAAAGATCCATTAAAATACCGCCGCCGCCGATTACGACAAAATCAAGGTTTTTCACGACATTAGAATTTTCTTTGTACGTCTTCATAAACGTTTTCACGGCATTACCGTTTTTGTAGTATAAAGGGTAACTTTGCACAGAATAACGTTCAGCTGTTTGTTTTGGATTATTACTAAATACCGTAATATTTTTTGTATCTATTTGAAATACCTTCTGCAGCTGGCGAATAATACTTAATAAAATCGCCTCATCTCCATTATTATCATTTCCGTAATTTCCAACAATACCAATTTTCATTTATTCATTCATCCTTTGAATCAAGCATATTAAGTATGCTTGGCTTATTTCATTTTTCATTTGAAAAACACCTCTGAAGTCGATGTGTTCTGCGTTATGATTCGTATTTTCAGTATAGCATAAGGTCTGTTTGAAACGATATTCCCGAGGGCAAGATCACACCATTTCACAATAAAAAATTAACAATAAATTTATAGTTTTTCGTTAATGAGACGGTTTGCATATAAGATTAGTTTCATTTTTACTTTTTGAAGTGGAAATTATGCGGTAAATGACTTTTCCAGGGCATTTGCAAGCGGGGAATTTTTCGGATACATTGCTGTCATAGAGATTTTGTCTCAATGCACGAGTAGAGGTGATTTATTGTACAGGTCTGAAAATTTTGTTTATTTGGAAGCTCTTGTTTCTAGATTACAAGCTGATGATGAAGAGTTTACCTCTTATCAAGAGGCTTATTATCGCGTCCAAGCTGGAGTTGCAGGCGAATTAAAAATGCAGAGAACATTAGCGGATTATCATTTTATTGGTCCATATAAAATTTTTTATAACTTTGAATGTATAAATGAAAAGGGTTTTTCACATCAAATCGACGCCCTTATAATTACGACAAGATTTCTTCTTGTTGTCGAGGTTAAACAAATTTCCGGTACTTTGTTTTATAAACCTGCATTCCACGAGTTCGCCCGTCAAACTGAGGAGGGGGTTTTAGAAAATTTCCCGAATCCTTTTGACCAGGCTTACCGGCATCAGTTATTTTTATCGCATTTATTATCAAGCTGGAGAATTCAGCTGCCTGTCTTATATATTGTGGTCAATGCTAATATCAGAACCAAATTGGATTCGTCCTTAAACGATTCCCCGATTATTCATTTAAGCGGCCTGCCGAAGTTTCTGGAGAAATTATATCAAAACTATGGTGAAATAAAACTTGATTTAGTGGAATTGGAAAATAAATTATCGGCCATCTCTTGCAGGCTACCTGTTAGAAGAAAAATAGATAGATATCGTATACGAAATGGCGTCCTTTGCAAAAAGTGCGACTTTCAGCATGTCATGTATTATCATCACGGATTATGGATTTGCCCACATTGCGGCGTGAAAAGTAAAGAGGCAATCTTTTTAGCATTACATCACTATCGCTTATTAATCGGGGACCGCATTACAAATCGTGAATTGAGGGAATTTGTCGGAATCGACTGTAAAGCAGTTACTTCCAAACTTCTAAAGCGCTTAAACTTTGAGCAATTTGGCAAAGGACGTGGTGTCTATTACTTAATTCCTGAAGACGTTTTAGATCAGAAAAATGGATAGGTTGTTTTCTTATGTGATTTCTACTTAAAGGAGGTGATGAGTTACTTACGAAGTATATTCTTCTAGTTTTTCCGGGTAAAGTTCTATATTTCTGGGGCTGTGTTCTACATTAGCGTTAATTCATTCTACTTTCTCTGACAACTTGGCGAATACTCGCCACCCGTTCTACTGTTTGAATGAATCTTTCTACTTTACCCGGGAAACGTTCTACTTTCTTGGTGCGAAGTTCTACTTTAACCCAAAATCGTTCTACTTTCTACGGCAACTTGGCGAATACTCGCAACCCATTCTACTTTTGGAATGAAACATTCTACTTTATCCGAGAAACGTTCTACTTTCTTGGTGCGAAGTTCTACTTTAATCCAAAAGCATTCTACTTCCGCGCCATAATATTCTACTTTCTGCGGCAACTAGGCGAATACTCGCCACCCGTTCTACTGTTTGAATGAATCTTTCTACTTTACCAAAGAAATTTTCTACTTTCTTCGTACGAAGTTCTACTTTAATCCGTAAATATTCTACTTTCTGCGGCAACTAGGCGAATACTCGCCACCCGTTCTACTTTTTAAATGAAATCTTCTACTTTACCTGAGAAAATTTCTACTTTCTTGGTGCGAAGTTCCACTTTCTTCCGTAATTATTCTACTTTCGCGCCAAAAAATTCTATATTTCAACAACACAGAAGCCATTACTTACACCTTCCCCATAAAAAAATACATTCCACGTAATAAAACTCTCCGTTTCAACCTCACTTCGTCTAATTCCCTCCCCCTCTTCCCCAACGCCCCCTTTTTCTCCATAAAAAAACCTTTGTAAAAGTTGCGATTCCTCGCTGCAACTTTACAAAGGTTCTCTCTTATTTGTTTTGTGTAATTGTGCGGTATAAGAATAAGCTGAAGTGCACGCGTGATACTTCTTGACTTGGTTTATAAGTATTATCTTCATAACCTGTCGTAATTTCATTTGCTGCTAACGTATGAATATAATCGTACGCCCAGTGCTTTGTACTTACATCTTTAAATTTTGTAGAAGTAGTACCTGTTAACTTATATGCTTCAACTAGGATTTTCGCCATTTGAGCACGAGTTAATGGTTTGCCTGGCTCATATTTGCCATCACCAGTACCACTCATGATGCCTGCTTGTACAATCGCTGCAACTGCACCATAATATGTGCTCTTTGTTGATAGATCGCTAAATCCAGGGTTTGGTACATCTTTTGTAGATAAGCCTAATGCACGAGTCAGCAGTACAGCTGCTTGACCTCGGTTTAATGCTAAATCCGGTTTGAATGTACCATCCGGATACCCGTTGATTAAGTTATTATCCACTAAATATTGAATTTCTGTTTTGTAAACATTGTTCACAGAAATATCTTTGAATAATGGTTTTTCTACCGCCTTTACAACGATATCTTTAGAAACAGATTTTGTTCCTAATGTCGCTGTTACACGGGCAGTGCCTTCTTTACCATTCGATTTGAAAATACCTGAGCTGGATACTGAACCGATGTTTCCATCAATAGACCATTTAATTTGTGAATCGTTATATATTAATGTTTCATTATTTGACCCTGTTACATTAGCTTTTAATTGAAGCGATGCATTTGGTTCAACTGGACCTGTTACTCCTGAAATAGAAAGTCCCGCAGGTGCATCCACTACATTGAAGCTGATCGTTTGTGTTGCGCCTTTATTTGAAACAGTTATACGTTCTGAGCCAGGCGCTACAGCTGTATAGCTTAAGCCGTTAACTGTTACTGTGTTATTTTGCGGCGTTAACACAAAATCACTTGCATTTACTGCCAATGGATTGTAATACTCATCCAACACGTAGCTTGGTGTAAGTTTTACTGTTGCACCGACTAATAACGTACCTACTTTATCACGATTTACTTGAATATATTTAGGTGCATTGGTTGTTGGTGCTGTACTGATTGCTTCAATAATTGCAGAAACGCGACGTTGCGTACCTCCAGATGGTGTATTGGCTAAAACGACTGTGTTGCTGCCGTATTTTCGAATACCCATTGTTGTTGAACCGCCGCCATCTAAATTAATCGCACGGTCAAAGCCAAGGCTTACTAGATAATCCGCAAACTGTGGTAAAGACATACCTGCACTTGAGTTAATACGTCCGTCCACTGTAATTAAGTGTACTTTCTTCTTATCTTTGCTGATTGCAATCGCCGTACGTGGTGCAACTTCTCTTGCACGTGAGCTTGATTCATTGATTGTCAGATTTTTCTTGCCGTCCAATACTAGTAATGGACCACTTGCCATCATAAACTGTGCGTCCATCCAACGATCATCAATAGCAAAGTTTACTGAAATTTCATCGCCGACTTTAATACCACGGTATTTATCGCCCCATGCTGATCCGTTAAAAGAAAGCACGAAACCGTTACGCGGAATTTTCGTTTTTGTCTCATCATCATAACCGCGGATTGCAGTTACCTTACCCGTTAATGTTTGGCCGAATTTCGTTGCACCGACTGTATTTCCAGTTTCAACGATAAACTCCATACCTTTTCCATTGTTCGGCGTCATAGAACTATGATTTTGCGGTGTATAAATAACCGCCTCATCTGTTCCGCGCTTTACATTAAGACCATTTACTTCATTTGTTTGACCGTTATATGTAACGTTAATCTTACTATTGTAGTAAGCAATCTCTCCGTATCCGTCCTTTGTAATACCGAATGCGATCGGTTGGCTCACATAGTTCGAACTTGAATCTGAAATAACGCTTGGTGTAACGATTGTATTATATTGAGAAATTAAATATAAAGGATAGCCATCCCCCATATTATAGAAATTAGAGTTGATTGCCCCAACTACCCGGTTTCCTTCCTTCGTATGACTGTTCGCATGTTGCGTCGTTGTCATTAACGTATTGACCGGAGTTGGTAAACCTAAACCGATTTTTGTGAAAGAGTCTGTTAAATCAACTTCTAAATGATTAACCACACTTGTTTTAGAACCTTTATGAGTGTAGTTTGAATATGTTACCCCTGTTGAAAGCGGGTATGAGTCATTTGTCGTTTGTGCTGCACTTGCAAATTGCGGTGTACTGAAAATGAGTGCAAACACCATTAGCACTGCAATAAATAGTGATTTATTTGTTTTCATAATTTGTGCTTCCTAATTAACTTGAAGCAAGTCACCTTCCTTTCTTAATGTCCTATCTCTAACCTTAACAAATTTTCGCATGAGAAACTATTAATCTTTTGTTACATTTTACAAGAAATCCATTTTTTCAACATAAAGTTACATCTTGTATAAGAGAATAATGCAAATACAATAATGGAAGCTTCTAAAATAGTCTGTTCATTTCATAAAAAAAGAACTATCCCCCTGAAGAGATAGTTCCTTGATCTATTCTGCTTTTTGTTTTTCGTAATCGCTGAGCTTGAGCATTGGATACATTGTGCGCATACTTGCAAATATTCCAAAGAGAATAAAGTAGAAGAGTACATATACTTTTAATTCCCAAATATTATAGAAGAACCCTGCTACACCTGTTGCAAACCATAGCCCGAATAAATATTGCCCGAAGATTGTTTTACGTTCTTTCCAGTACATCCATACCATCGCAAGTAAGAAGCCTGCAAATAATAGAACGCCGACTGCACCTGTCTCTGCAATAACTTGAATATATTGGTTATCGGAATAGAAGTTCTTGCCCCCGTATATATCAGAACGGATACCGTACTCCTCATAAATCGGTGAGTCATATGATAAAGTTGCAGAACCACCGAATGTCCCAAAGCCGGCACCTGTAATCGGATAATCCTTCAGCACTTCAAATCCTTTTTTAATATAGAACATACGACCACTTTCCTGCATTAGCTCCAAAGTGTCGTCCGAGAATGTTTCCGTGAAGCGATTGCTGATTCCACCTGAAATTTCCTCTGGTGCTACCGTGTTTTCCACACCTAAGTTTTGTAAAAACGATACTCCCCAGTTTACAGGGAAATAAATTAACGCGATTGCCACAACAAATGAAATGGCAATTCTCTTCAATAGCTTCCAATTTCGTGATAGCAGCATGAAGAATAAAACGAAGACGAACGCAGAAATCCATGTACCACGGGAAAGTGTCAATAACAGCATTCCAAAGAAAGCGACTTGTGCTATACGGAACGTCCATTTAAATTCATTGTTTTTATAAGCCCATCGCAGGAAGAATACCGCGCCAATAGCAAAGAACATGACTAATGCCAGTGAGTTCGGATTGTTCAGCATACCGTAGACACGCACGAAGTTTGTTGAAGAAAGTATTTTTTCCGTCCAAATTTCAGGCATTAATAACTGGCGCATCGACAGTTTTTCGAAAATCCCCTGAATGAAAATAACTGCACCTGAAAATACAGTAACCCATGCCAGTTTCACAAGGAAGTTTTTCGGCAATTCACTGCGGCTTAGAATGTAATACAGTAAATACATAACGCCGAATGTACGTAGTTGGAAGACGATCGCACCAAGTGATACACCGTTTTTGTAGCCGATGATTGCACCGAAGATTAAAAAGGCGAAGAAGAAGTATTCAAATGGTTTGAAATGAAACCAAGTTTTAAATTTCTTCGTATTAAATAAAAATAAACGCAGTAATACGACGATCGTAATTAAATCGCCGATGAGTTTAAGACCAGGGTTCAGTTCAATAAAGAAGGTACGGAAAATAACGTACGGTACTAAAATTACTAAACTTTGAAACGGCTTAAAAAATGCAAAGAGTACAAAGAAAATCGCTGTACTGATTTGCGCTATCGAAGGCGGAAGCAGTAAGGCCGCCACAAGTACAAGAATTGCTCCAAAAATTTCGAGCCACTCTTTTTTATTCATTTTGACAGAAATGTCATTCATAGATGTCCCAAACCCTTTCCTATATGTAGTTCTCTATTTTTAGATGAGTTTTGCTCATGTGGATTAAGACGAACTTAAGTATAATATGGTTACAATTATAATTCAATGAGAGTATAAAACACACCCTAAATTACTAGAATAATTGTCAGATCAATGGTTTTTCAGTCACATAACATAAAAAAAAGAGAGGATATATGCCTCTCTTCAAAACTATCAAAATCGAAACTCAATTTAATAAAACCTTAATTTTCCATTTAAATAATTCTCGATATTTTTTCGTTATAACGAGCATCAATAATAAAGGGAAAATAAGCACAGTCAATTGAGAAATATAAAATTGTATTGGCATCGTTCTAAATAAAATGACCATTGAAATGAGCTCGATGGCACTAAGCAGTATTGATAAACATAGTATGAAAGAAAGTATGGCAATTTTGAGTTTTTTGTAAGTAAGATGACCAAACAAATTATAGATATACACACTTAATACAAGACTACCTAATATAAAATACATAATATACTCTCGAAAAGGTATGATCATATGTTCTTCATGTGGCGTATCAACAGTAATTATATCTACAGCCCACCCTAAGTGAAATATGAAACAAAAAAGCGCTGTATAAAAACCTAATATAAGGAAAAGTGCTATATCTCCCATATATGCAATAAACTTAAAAGCTTTATTCATTTTTACTTGCCCCCCAAACCTCTCGAATTAAAATACCCCTAAATTTTACTATTAAATAACCTTGAAAGATTTTAAAACTTTCTGCAGCAAATTCCTCCAGTCATTCATAATTGCTCCTCAAAACCATAAAATATATACATCACTATTTTGGAGGTCGTACTATTGCAAACTAATAACCGTAAGAAAAACAATGAACCGCCGATCGATAACAATCCATTAATTCAAGCCGCTTCACTTGAGGTATTAGCCGGTTTGTTAGCTACATTAGCTGAAGGAATTTCTACATTTGCATCTGCTCTTGCACTACAGGAAACACAGCAGCAGGTCACTAATAACAATCAAAACAACGTGAATCTCCAGGAAGTACATGAACAGCTTCATTACTTAACAAAAGAAGTAAAAAAAATATCGAAGGCATTAAACTTGTAGTCATTTTCCGGTTTTCTTAAATAGAAATACGACGCTTTGTTTTGAAGTGCCTTCTATTCTATTTGTTTATCGCTATTCCTCTCATATAAAAAACCTCCCCCTCAATTGAATTTTATGAGCTTTAACCCAGCTCACTCTTTTTTATATCTTCTATCCTTATAGTATTGGACTCATTTTTCCCTATCATCAAAATATTTTTCAAAGGACTTTTTAATTACATTTATATTACAAACGTCTAAAGAATTAGGATTCATCTATGATTCTCGCTCATATATTGGTAAAATATCATCATATAGGAAAGGAGCGTGAATCTGTGTTTAAAAAAATAGTTGGACTAGCATTCGCATTAATCGTTGCTCTGTCTTTCACAACACAATCAACATCTCATGCAAATGATATAAAAGGCCATCAAATGGTAAATGAATTAACATACTGGTCTAATCTTAATGTCATCCGACCAGACAGCAAAGGAAATTACTACCCAAACCGTGCCGTTACGCGAGGTGAATTTGCTTCTTACATTACACGCGCACTTGAATTACCAGACTCATCTACATACACTTTTAAAGATTTAAAAGCTGGTAATGAATTGACACGTGAAATCCAGGCAGCTGCTGGCTCGAATATTTTAAGCGGTTATCCTGATGGCACATTCCGTCCGAACGAAAAGATTACGCGCCAGCATATGGCAGCACTTTTGGAAAAAGCATTGCGTTATTCAAACGTGCCATTGGAAGGACAACCATTAACATTCAAGGATAACAACAAAATCAGTGATCAGTTCAAACCAGCTGTAGCTACAAATGTTTACTACAATATTATCCGTGGATCGCATACGAAAAACGGGGTATTTTTTGAACCTCAGGGCAATGCGACAATCGCTCATGCTGCAGCATTTTTATTTCGTATGCAAACGACAATCGAAACATTTGCTGTAAAAGAAGGTGAAGGACCGGTGGAAACACCTGCTCCGAACCCAAATGTTTATTATGTCGGCAAAATTTCAAATGGAGTAATTACGAAAAACTCTACTGTTTACTTTAACTACGAACAAGCTGAATCAGCGTTAAAAAGTTCTGGCTCAAACTTGATTATTAAAGGCGAAAAAATCATTAAAATGTCATCTGGTATCGCTTCAGCAGCTGATACGAAAGCAAACACTGTAACAATTTATTCAGACAAAAACTTCACGAAGTCGTTATCGTACGCTGTTGAAGGCTCTCAATTTAAATACATCGGAAGCAATGACCAGTATGCAATCGTTCAATTAGCTGATACAAAAGGCTATGCGAAAATTGATGAAGTTACATTAACACCGACAAGCTTAATTAAAGGACAAGACTTCTATTTTGTTGAAGGCGGTTACTTAACACATCGTACGTACAATCATATTACACAAAAGTATAATTGGGATTATGTAGTGAGTGAAGCACCTGTATTTATGCAGCGCGGCGGTCAATACTATAGCCAGGATGGTGTAAACTTCTACTCTGATGTTCTATTAACGAAAAAAGTAGGCACACATTATCCGTACTTCCAATTCCAGTCAATTCGTCAGCCATCTAACTATACAGCTGAGGAACTGGACAATATGATTATGACATTATTAACAGAGCGCCAGGCAATCAAAACTTCCCCTCAATATGCTAAAGCAACGACTGAATCTCGTTTAATCGGCATGGGTAAATTTTTAAAGCAGGTGGAAGCACAATATAATGTCAATGCCCTATTCATTTTAGCTGCAGCAATGCACGAAGGTGATTACGGTGTAAGTAAAAATGCATTAACGAAAAACAATATTTTCGGTATTAAAGTATTCGATACAGATCCGACATTAGGTGAAGTTTATAAATCTCGTGATGATAGTGTCCTTGCGTTTATTAACCGCTATGTCAACCTGAACTACGTGCCTCAATCAGGAGGTTATGCAAAAGGTGCAGCACCGGGGAATAAAACAGCCGGCATGAACGTGCACTATGCATCAGATCCATTCTGGGGCAGTAAAATTGCGGGCCATATGTACCGTATGGATAACCGCTTTGGTAAAAAAGATTACAAACAAGCTAAATTGGCCTTCGTCTCATATGAAAATGGTCTTTTAGTAAATGTTCGTAACGAGCCATCAACAGCTTCGCCAGTTCACTTCACTTATAAAGCCAAATATGTAGGTGAAACAGGCGTGTTCGGTTACCCTGTCTCAATCGTTGAAGAAACGAAGGGTACGGACGGCTATGTATGGTACAAAATTATGTCAGACAATAACCCTCCTGCAAAATACGGTTGGGTACGCTCTGATTTAGTTCAACTAATTCCAGGAAATTAATTTTTTAAATCCAGTACTTCTACGGAAGTGCTGGATTTTTTTTGAGTTGGGCCTGAGGTTGCGAGAGTTGTTGTTTATTAGAAAAGTTAGGAAGGTTATTAGGAGATTGGACTAGGATATTTGAACTTCCGGGTATGGTTTTAGAACATCCGAATGATATTTTAGAAGAAATGCCTATTATATTAGAACTTGGCACTTTTATTAGAACATTTTTCAGGATATTAGAACTTCTGATAAAGATATTAGCAAATCGAAAGCAAAAAACTGAGCAGCCCCCTCTGCCAGGAAGCCACTCAGTTCATTATTTCGTATAATATTGCACAATGCCATTGTAAATGGACTGGGCAAAAATTTCGACATACTCGTCAGATACCAGTTTTTCTCTATCGGCATTGTTAGTTATGAAACCGAGCTCTACTAAAACAGCAGGCATTACATTTCCTTTAATAACAACATAATCCGCGCGCTTTACACCACGGTTGTACATTTTGGCGTTTTTAACGATTTCATTGTTAATGGCCGTTGCCAACGCTAAATCTTCTTTTTCATTTGCATTGGAAGTCACGCTGTAGAATGTTTCCGTTCCATTTGCTGATTCCTTTGCTGCTGCATTTGCATGAAGACTGATAAAAATTTCACCGTTTTCATTTTTTGCGTATCGGACACGATCCTCTAAGCTAGGATATGTATCTCCAGAACGCGTCATTTTCACTTTTGCACCATCTTTTTCAAGCTTTTGCTTTACGAGATTCGCAACTTTTAAAACGATTTCCTTTTCACGTGCATCTTTCTTTACAGCACCTGGGTCTTTACCGCCATGACCTGGATCAAGAACAATAATACGATCTTTTACAGCAGGTCCTTTTTGATTTAGAAGTTGTAAATATGTTTTATTAATATAACCTTTTATACCGTTATACGTTATTTTAGCCCAGCTACCGGATACCGAATGGACTTCCACAAGTGTACCTCGCTTAATTTGACCAAGCGAACGTGCACTGCCTGAAGCAGTCTCGCGAATTTGCAATGCATCAACTGTTGCTTTACCAACCGTATTGGTCAATAGCTCTTGCGGCGGGGTAACTGGTTGTTCGTTTTCACCGCCAGTATCTGCAGGTGGATTCGGTACATTATTTTCCTCTTCCACTACTGGAGGAGTAACTGGTTCTGTCTGCAATGCATCCTCAGTTTGAGAAACACGGACATAGGCAGGTAAACCATTTACTAACGTGACATACCAATTGCCAATCGTATTATAAACAGCAATTTTCTCTTTTGCTGCTATTGAACTTACACTATTTGAACCAACATCACGCTTTTCGTATGCTTTAATATTGCCCGATGCGTAAACATGCTTTTGTACTTTATTAAGCTGCTTACCTGTTTCATCCATAAAATCTACATAATCCTTGTAAACATAGGCATAGCGTCCTTCATGGGAAACTTTCAGCCAACCATCTTTCTGGATTTCAAATACAGCAAACGATGCACCTGTATTTACTTTCGCCAAAATATTCGATGCATTTGAAGAAGATGCAGATGTGCGGACATTTAAATTATTTACATTTGCTTTAACAGAAGCAACTGCTGTCGAAATATCCGGTACAGTCACCCCTTGAACAGGCAATGGCAAACGATACTTGTCAGAAGAGGCACGAGCAATAAATGATGCGAACTGTGCACGTGTTACTGAATTTTTCGGATTATATTTATCAGCCTCTACAGTAATTCCGTTAAAGTAGATTGCCGCGATGTATGGATAATAGTCATACGACGGTTTAATATCTTTAAATGGAACTTCCAGCTTTTCTGTTTGAGCTGCGTTTAATTTAAATGCAATAGCCAGCACTTTACTCATTTCTTCTCTTGTCAAAGGAGTGTTCGGCGCGAATTTTCCATTAGATTGCTCAGAGAAAAACCCTAACTCCACAGCACTTTCTACATAGCCCGAAAGCTCAGTGCCTAATGTAACATCAGAAAACGAGGACTTTTTTACAGTTAAAGGCTTGTTATTGGTTGCAACAACAACCATTTTAGCAGCTTGACCCCGGGTTACATGGGCATTCGGTTTATAAAGAGTTTTACCGTTTTCTGTATACCCTTTTATGACACCCGTATTTATTAAATAGTTTATTTCATTATACGCCCCGTTTGAAGAAGGGACATCGGCAAAGCTTGTACTAGCATATGCCGTATTCAATTGGAACATTGCCATGAAGATGATTGTCACCGACATGACCAGATTGCGCAAAGACAATGTTAAAATCCTCCCCTCTATTAGATAGTTCCCATTTTACCAAATTATTCATAAAATTAATATGTACAAAGCAAGAAATTTAATATATTTCTAGATTATAGAAGATAGAAAGTGATATTTTCCTTATTTGCTGATGAGAGTTTGTCTTTTAGGTGAAAATTGTATCAATGAATGGCTAATTAAACTGGTGGGGTTCTACTTTAATCGTGTACTGTTCCACATTAGGAGTTGAAGGTTCTTCTTTCAGACAGAGAATGTCTAATAGAGTTGGCTTGTTCTACTTTCGGTGCTGTTTGCTCCACATTATAAGTTAAAGGTTCTACTTTCTCTCGTAAACTTCTACTTTAGGCGAAAAAGTTTCCACTTTCATTCTAAGAATTTCTAATAGAGTTGTAGAGTTCTACTATTAGTGCTGATTGTTCCACATTAGGAGTAAAAATTTCCACTTTCCCTTGCAACTATTCTACTTTATACGAAAGAGTTTCTACTTTTCCTCCGTAAACTACTAATAAAGCTCCCCCACCAACAAAAAAAGAAACACAGACAAATTTCGTCTGTGTTTCAAATACTATTAGTAAGTACTTCCCTGCAAGGTGGATATCTATTGAGATATGTAGAAGTTACTAATTTTTATTCATTAAGTATTGGTATTGCCAATCTTATTATTGTAAACGGTTAATGAAAGCTGTTAAATGTTTTAACATAACGTTGTCGTTTGTACCGAATGTGCCGTCACCTTTACCAACTGTGATGCCGTTCGATGCTAAGATCGAGATGTCGTTATGTGCCCAGTGAGATGTCGGTACATCTGTGAACTTTAAAGTATCTTGTTTCATTTTTAAGTCAAATGCTTTTACTAACACTTTTGCCATTTGAGCACGTGTTAATGGTGAAGCTGGATTGAATTTACCTTCATCACCAGTGAAAACGCCTAATTTATATAGTGCTGTTGCTGCACCTGCATATTTTGATGATGATTTAATATCTGAGAATGGTGAATTTGTATCAGATGTATTTAAACCTAATGTTTTTGCTAATTGAATTGCTACTTCACCACGAGATGCATAAATTGTGAAATCGATAGCTGAATCTTTAACTTCTTCTTTTTCAACTGAAGATACTGCTGCAACTACTTTATTACTTTCTCCAAAGCTCGCTACGCGTTTTGCTCCGTTATATCGTTTCGCCCAGTAAGAAGAATTTAAACTTGCTTCAGTAACGCCTGTGCTTGTACCAGCGTGAACGAATTTATTTCCACCTAATGAGATACCAACATGAGAAGCTACTTTACCAGTAGTATTAAAGAATACTAAATCGCCTGGTTGTAAATCTGATTTTGAAACGGCACTACCTTGTTTATATTGAGAAGCAGCTGTACGGTTAAGGTCAAAGCCTAATTGCTTGAATACTAATTGAGTAAATCCAGAGCAATCTAATCCGCTTGCTGTTGTTCCTCCGTAAACGTATGGTACACCGATATATTTAGAAGCTGTTGCTGTTAATTCTGAAACTGATGCTGCTTGTGCTGTATTATTCGAACCCATCCCTACACCTGAAAAAATCATGAAAGTTGCAAAGATCGGTAATAAGATTTTCTTTTTCACTTTAAAATGGAACTCCCTTCAAAATAGGCCTCGTGATGAATATTCGAGGTATAACATAACGTAAAACTTGTTTGTTCATGTTTATTTAACCTAATAACAGGGTAACATATATAATTGTGATATTATTTTTCACTTGTGTAACAGTTTGTAGTAATTCGATATAAAAACAGAAAACACCAAATCCCTGTATTTACGCAGGGATTTGGTGTTTTTTATAGAATTTTTATAATATGAAATTATATTTTGTAACATTACTGTAATGTAAGGTACTAGTATTTACCATTTTATTTACTAGAAAAGTGTTGAACTACATAATATTTCCCATTTTTAGATTGCTCAATGCCGATGCCCATATGTGTATATACTTCTTTTAAAATATTATCTCGGTGTTTCGGTGACGCCATCCAAGCCTTTACCGTTGTTTCCGGTGACTCGAAATTTCGGGCCAAGTTTTCTCCATAGCTTGAATACTCATAATCGAACAATGTCGCTAAATCCCACGGGTTGCCGTAAAATGGTGAATTATGTTCGAAGTAATTGCGTTTTAGCATATCCTTCACTTTAATAATAGCGATCTGTGTTAACTTCTTGTCTTGCATAAATGGTGAAAGTCCTTTAGCAGCCCGTTCTTTATTAACAAGCTCCAATATTTTTTTCTCCCACTGTTTATGATGATTCACTGTATCAATATAATCTTTTTGTAAAAAGTCATATACTACTTCCAGATTATTAATCTTTTCCTTAAACTCCATTCCGCGCATCGTCAGTGCAGCGATATGAGCTCGTGTAACAAACTCATTCGGTTCAAAAGTTTTAGTAGTCTTTCCTTTTACAATTTCCACATCTGCCAATGATTCAATATAATCTTTTGCCCAATAGTTTTTAGGCAGATCCTTAAATGTTGTCTTATTTTTCTGATCAACTTCAACCTCATAGGCAAGAGCGATCATTTTTGAAATATGTGCACGCTTTAAAGGGGCTTCAGGATGAAACTCACTAGCATTTTGAATAATCCCCAATTCTGCAAGTTTACAAATCTCTTTATAATAACGGTGATTTGCAGGAACATCCGTAAAATTCGGAACAAAATCAGTCGCGAGAGGAATGCCCATCGTTCTTGCAATAATACTTGCCGCCTCAGCACGAGTCGTCGTACTGTTCGGTTTGAATGTACCGTCTGTATAGCCTTCCATAAACCCTTTTTCAACTAGCTCATATATTACAGGTGCTGCCCAATACGTACTTTTCACATCAGTGAAAGTTGGAGACGTTTTTGCATATGCATCAGAAGATGGTGCATGTAATAAACACGCAATGATGGACCCCATAATTAAAACCCGTTTCATCAAACCCCCCCTATCAGTCCATTTCCTATTATTATACAATGAATTAATTACTTTTCTCTTAACAGAAAACTTGTCTACTAACTTAAAAGCCACTAAATAGAAATTCTACGCCAAATTCGACCAGAATCAATCTTATTTTCTGCAAAAAGCGTTCAGCTCAAATTTAAGTTTACTCTAAAAAATACCCCAAAAGGCAGATTTTCCATTCTACCTTTTGGGGTACAGTAATTAAACTATAATATTTTCAATAAAATTACAACCCTAATTCAAAAATAGCTGCCTGCAGTTTATTGTAGTTTTTCACTAATGATTTTTGGTCGTTTGTCAGGCGATCGTAAGCTGTTTTCGCAGACTTTGCTCTTGAAGCGTACGTTCTTAAGGTTGAATCCAGATCCTCAATTTGCTTAATGACACGCTCCGCTGCTTTTAAATCTTTTTCGGCTTGCTGAAGAACAGAGTAGTTCAGTACTTGACGCTTGGAACCAGAAGGAAGTGCTTTATATGCCGCCAATGCACTTGTAACATCTGTAGCAAAGCTGCTTGAAGAAGAATTCAATGAGGCAATGATAGTCGTCACCTTTTGGACTTCTGTCATATCGAGTACGGCCTCTTGTAATTTGTAATAGTTTGTTACCTTCAGTTTTTCCTCCTCCGACAGTTTGTCATATGCCAGCTTTGCGGCTTCCATATTCCCTTGATAGTACTTGTCGCTTGGCGTTAAGCCGGCAATTAGTGTATAGACATGGATTACATTCGATAAATTCGAGTACTGATCCATATTTGTTACGTACTCTTTTTGTTTGTCGTCCAGTTTTTTCAGGGCGTTATTGACTGTATTAAATTGACGGCTCAAATCATTTCTTGGATTGCTCAAACCCTCAATTGCATTAATTGCCGCTTCGATCGGTTTAATGTATTTTTCCTGTTCTTTTAATTCAGGTTCGAGCGTCACGCCTTTTTTATTGGCCGAGCTTAATGATTTATAGGCTTCACGCGCTTCTTTTATTTTGGCGATAAATTCATTTGCCGGTGCTGCATTTAATGCTCGAATCATGGCATCTACCTTTGCGCCGCCTTCTACATTCAGTTCATGCTCCTGCAATGTCGGTAAATTCGACACTTGCGCTGCTAACTCAGCCGGCAGTTCGTTATATAACGCTCTTGCTGCTGCTGTCTCTTCCACAAATGTTTTGCTCGATGATTTAATCGAATTGATTGTATTTACTACATTATAAATGGTAGCGAGATTTCCTAATAACTTTTCACTGTTGACGAGCAGTGCGCGTTCAGACATTGTCAGCTTTTCATAGGCTTTCTCTGCTGATTGATACATAGAAATAAATGTACGAGCATTTGACGGATCCAATGCCAGAATATCGTTATCCAGTTTTAATACCGGTTTTACTCCGCGTTCGCGAGTCGTCAAATCTTTGTAGTTCGTTACTAAACGCTGATCTGATTTACTCAGACTGTCATAGCCGTTTCGTGCATCAATCAGTTTTTGAATATAACCTTCCGCAGTAGGTATTGCCGCATCAATTAGTGCCACTACCTTCTTGGCATCGGAAACACCTTGTTCGGCAGACGCAAGCTTCGTAATATTGTGCACGAGTTCTTGCTCCGGAGCAGTCAACGCTGCATATTCCGCACGGATTGCCGCAACTTCTGCCTCATATGTTTTTGAGCCGACACGCAGTTTTTCAATGCGGTTGATTAAATCTGCTACTTTTAAAATATCGCTCAGCTTCGAGCCATAATTATAAACATCTTGTTTTTGCTTATCCGTTAATCGTTCATATGCTTTTTGAGCAGCCGCTACTTTTGACGGAAAATTACGGTCTGTGTGAACGGGCAGTTTTTCAATGAGATCGATTACCTTTAATGATGCTTTGTAGTCCCGTTCAAGCTCCGTTAACACTTTGGCATTCCCGACATTGCGTTTCGTTGCAGAATCCAATTTTTTATAAGCTGCCGACACTTCCGCTAAATCGGTTATGAACGCTTCACCGGATTTCGTTTGCAGTGCATCGATTCGGCTTTCAATTGAAAATGAATCAGAAACAATCGTTTCAAAGCCCTTTAATTTTTTCCCATATTCGGTAAAGAGCCTTAATTGAATATTCTCAAGATCTGTAACTGGTTCTGACGGAGCATTATAGTCCTTTAACATATTTGCAAAATCATTTTGTACTTTTGATAGACTAACCTTAAATTCAGGTGTAGTAGAACGCATTGCATCAATTTCAAGCATCAGCTTTGCGAACGGCAACAGCTCAACTAGTTTATCTCTATTGTAGACAAGCCCTTGCATAGGCTCTGCCAGTTTGTTGAAGGAAGTTTCGGCTGCAGTCGTTTTACGCGTAAAATCTTTTGCCATTACATCAATTTTGCTGATTGCCTGAATTGTATTTAATATTGCCTTGTTGGCCTGTTCAATCTCTGTTAATACTTTAATATTTTTCACTAATCGTTTGCCATTTGCAGATAGTGAATTATATTTTTCACGAGCAGCATCAATTTGCTGTAAATCAACTATATCAGCAGTTTTGAATGCAAGAATGTCAGCATCCAATTTTGCCGCGATAGATCGTTCTTCTTTTTGTAGTCGCAAATAGGACGTTAAAAATTGATGAAGTTTCTCGATATTTTCTGCATCATCTGGAAGAATCGCTTCTTTTAATGAATCCCATTCGTTTAATTTATTTTCCGCTGTTGTTAAATCTTCTAAATAAGTAGAGCTCGTAACGTTTAAATTGACTACTTTATCTGCAATATCCACAATCGGAATAAACGCTTCAAGAATGTCTCGTTTTGAAACAAGTTCCCGCTCGTTTTCCTTAATTTTGGCATAGGAAGATTCCGCTGTACGGACCTTTGTGATAAATGAAATTGTAGTTGAACGCTTTTTCGTATCAGTCAGCTTTTCATCATCCATATTCGCAAACAGATCTGTTTTAATCGCATCAATTTGTTTATTGATTGTTGCGGCGGTTGCTGTTGATTTTTCCCATGATGTTAGGAGATCCGATAATTCTTTTAATACATATTTACGCTCAGTTGTTGATAATGCGTTGTACGCTGCTCTTGCATCCGCAACGATCGAGCTTTTCTCTTCATATTTTGCCGAATCTATCTTTGCAATTTCTGTTTCGACTTTTTGGGCAATTTCAATAGCCGCTTGCATTTCGAGCAATTTGTCATAGTTCACTACAAGACGCGTATCCAGTGGATCGAGGGCATTATATAGAGTCCCAACATTTTCCGCCTCTTCACGGAATCCTTCAGTATTTGCAGATAGCTTAGATATTCTCGTAATTTCATTTACTACGTTTAATACATTTTCATACGGTTTTAATTCATCCCCGTTTGGAACCAAATTTTTTTGAACGGCTGTTAATTGTCCATATTCTTTAACAAGTGCATTTACTTTTGAATTAAATGTTGTTGCAGTTGGCGGATTGTCCACTAAATCTTTAATTTTATCTTCAACCGTTTGCGACTTTTTAATATCAGATTCTGCATTTTTTATAAATTGTTCAATTCCTGTATTGTTTTCTACTAATTGAACTTTCAATACATTTTTAAATGCAAGATCTGTTATGTCATTAAATTCATTCCGTGCGTTAGCTACAACGCTAATAAAGCTCTCCTTACTAAATGACTCCTGAGCCGTTAATGTCGTGATCGGGCTAATATGATTTTCAATAAATTGCTCAATGGCTGTCGTTTGTTCCTCAAAAGATTGTAGATGACTTAAAGATGCTGCTGTCACGTATTTATTAATGAAATCTGTTTGACCGTTTTCATCGTAATACAGTAATGTTTCCAAAAATGTACCGGCATTACCGTTTACAGTATTGCTTAACTCACTGCCGGCATTCTCCAAACTTATATTTAGATTTTCAATTGCCTCCAGTGCAGCTTGTCTATCTGCAACTAAGTTTTTATTGGAATTCGTTAACTTTGAAATTAAACTTTTTACTTTTGCTGCATCTTGCTTGAGTTGCGTGTATTTTTCTAAATAGGTCAATTTGGCATCAATCAGTGGCATGATGTCCGCATATGTTTCATCATCTTTATATGTATTGTAAATTGTTCTTTCCTGAGTTAATGTCGCACTCGTCGATTCTTCATTGGCTGCTTTAAAACTATTCAATAATCCCTCTGCAGTAACTGAAGCCACGACATTAAAGGGAGCCGGTGTTGCACTAGCTTCTGCCTCTCCAGCCTGCGCGACGATTGCAGGAGTGATCAAGAGCCCTGCCATCAAACCAACCTTCAAATTTTTCTTCATCGTTTTATCCCTTCCTTCATGGGTAGTGCTTTAAAATAGTTCATAATCCTAGGTTAATTATCGGCATATTCTCACAGTTTGTTAGTTGATTTATAAGGAAAAGGATTGAGGGATAGTGAGCCCAATAAATATTCGGCACTTTACATGCTTTTTTCGCCAAAAGGGGATACTTATTCGCCAAAATGTATTGTAAAGCCGCAACGTCCGTAACTGACAACATTTATTCGCCAATTAACTAAATATAATAGTCAAAGTTAAGAGCTTATTAGTCAATTTCATTACTATTTTAGTCACTCAAAATCAAATAATCGACACTTTACATGAGATAATCGGCAATTCCATATTTAATAGACAATTTTTATATTTATTCGCCATTTCCTTTAAAAACAAAAAATCACTCTATCCAATAAAGAATAGAGTGATCTTTTATTACAATGCGTCTGTATATAATTTACCTTCCGGTAAATACTCGGACATGCCGATTTCTTCAAGACCATTTTTAATTTTGTATGTGTGACCTAATCGGTTTTTCGATAAATAATTCGCTTTTGAAATCAACATCTCTTCAAATACCGGTAATTGTGATGGATCTACATCTTTCCAGTTTTTATAAGAGTTGATCAAGTCTTCAAGCGTTAAGTGCTGATAATCATCACCGGCGAATTCACCTTTTGGATTCACACGGTACCAAATATCTCCGTTTGAACGGATCCACTTGTTCTTCTCGATTTGCAATGCACGGCTAATCGATTTTGCCGCGTCCAAATATTTTGGATCCTGGAATTCTTTATATGCCAATAACAGAACATTCATGCCACCAAGTACATGGTTCATCGATGCATGTGTTGTCACCTGCTGATTCACAGGGAAGTAATCTGAAATATAGTAAGCATCTTTAGCAACAGTGATTACATGCCCTGCCTGTTTACGCGATGCTAAAAGGTCCGCATAATTACGTAATGGCTCTTTATAGTTCGGCATATTAAACTCTGCTCCGGAATTATAGTAGAATAACGCAATCTGCTCATTGAAGCGCGTGTCGATAAATGGTGCTGTAATGCCAAATAAGTTTTTCAAATACGTACTCGTTACTTCAGTCTTCCAGTAAGTCGCGTCACCTTTAAACTTATTCAAGTTAATGAACGAGTTTTTCACTAAGTTTGCAAAATAACGGTCGCCCTGTTCTTTTAATAATACAAGTGCGCGGTCTTCTTTTACCAACAATAGATTACGCCCGAACCCTTGGTAAGATTTTGGCATTGGCTCTGTAGTTGTCGCCATTTTATTGTATGGACCTTCTGCTGTGTACCAGTTGTTACGCTTCTTATAGTTAAGCGCAGTTTCAAGCATCCAGCCGTTCATATTTTCATCTGTTTTAAATAAACGTTCATTTGAATTCATATACCATGTGTCAACAATATCGTTGCCATTAGAAACAAGTGTATAGTAGCTGAATAAATCTTCGCCAAGCCATGCTTGTGAATACGCTTCATACTCCGATTCCAAATCACGCATATAACTTGTACCACCAGTATCTTTATAGCTTTGTGTTAATTGTTTTGAACGATATGCCTTTCCGACCATACGATCTGTCGCCAGCTTTTCGTTCTCCATAATGCGTAATAATCCTGTCGGGTATGATGACGAGTCAAAGCCAAATACATCAGCCGAATTTTTTTCGATTGGGAAACGATCATATCGGTACAATCGGTAATTCGTTACATTCGTTGCTTTCTGGAATAAATCCACAGTCAGCTTTGATTTCCCCTTATTCGTTAACGTTGTAAATACAAAATCATCGCCGTTTTCCAAAGCTCGAACTGTTATTTTCACTGTTGCCCCTTGGTTTCCGACTGCATAATTATAAACTGTATCCTTTGCAACACCGTAAGTTTCATTTGTTGTTCCTTTAAATACAATCGTAGCTGTTGAGCGGAGATATAACGGGTTTGCGTCAGATGTTACTTGTGCAAAGTTCATTTCTTCACGATTGTTTTTAAAATTACTTGATACTTCCGCTGCCTGAACTTTATATTCATTTTTTGCAATTTGATTTGTTGCAACTAGTGCACGGTGAAGCATGACCGAGAACGTTACACGGTTAACCGTTGCTTTCGGATCGTAAGTACCGTCTTCACGCCCTGTTGTAATTCCATGCTGCGCTAAAATTTTAACATTCTCGCGATGTGATTCACTGATTTTGTTCCAGTCTTTAAACGTCAGTTCCTTACCTGTATCTTTCAAATCAAATGCACGCACTAAAGTCGTCGCCATCTGTTCACGTGTTAACGCATCCGCTACACCGAAACGTCCATCTGGTTTACCGCCAAAAATACCAGCTTCATATGTAGAAAATACACCTTGTAAAAAGCTAGATTTCGTACTTACATCTGAAAACTTGTTTTGATACTTTCCGTCCGGAAGCTTTAACGCACCTTTAAACAGGTTTGCCGCCTGACCACGGTTAATATTTAGATTGGGACGAAACTGTGCATCCGGGTAACCGCCGATTACGCCCATTTCCACAAGCTGCATCACTTCATTTTTTGCCCAGAAATTATCCGGCACATCCGCAAGCTTCTGCTTAACCGTTAACTTTTCACCTGTTTGCGGCTGATTAGCTGGCTCCTCTGATGGCTCGTTTTGTTCTGCATCAGTTGCAGGTTGTTCAGTATTTTCTGGAGACTCTTGCTCTACTGTTTCCTCTTTTTCCGGAGATGTTTCTGTTTTTGGTTCTTGCTGAGCTGGTGTTGTCGTTGTTTGTTCAGCTTTTTCGTCAGCAGAAGTAGAATCCGCTTCTTTTTCATTTGTAACCGTTTCCTCTTGAACTACCGGATTATTATCGGAATCCGTAGTTTGAGTCGTAGTAGTGGTTGAATTTTGTTCTGTTGGGTTTTCAGCTTCAACTGTGCCTTGTACATTTGCATACGTTGCGGTTGGTAGCGCTGTGGATAAAAATAGTAGCGAGGCTAACAGTGCTGATTTTATTTTCAACATTCGACAGATTCCCTCCTTTTATTTCAATAACGTATAAATTATACCGAAAATCGCCATATATTTCACTGAAATGTACAATATTTAATAGAATAATAGCAATCAAATTAAGTGTAGCACGCTACTTGTTATGAAGCGATGGTAATTCTCGCTTCCTTTAGTAGGTATTTCTTTATTGGGGTTTGGGTTCTAGTATTCGGCGGCGTGGTTCTACTTTTCGACAAAAAGGTTCTATTTTTCACGCCGGAACTTTCTACTTTTCCCTTTTTAAATTCTACTTTCCTCATAATCTGTTCTACTTTTCAGAGCAAAGGCTCCACTTTTAAGCATAAACTTCCTCTTTACACATAAAAGGTTCCCACTTCTTTTCTCCCCTCTATCTCATGATCTCAATCTCTGAATTTCTCCATAAAAAAACACTTGAGCTTATATCCAGACTCAAGTGCATTACCCAAAAAGCTTCCTTATTCTATACCAATTACAATAAAGTCATCAGAAGTGGCTTGGATTGCATTATATAAAAATGTCGCTAACTGTGCGCGTGTTAATTTCATATTCGGGCTGAATGTTGTAGCTGTAGTACCTTTTGTAATTCCATAATCAACTAAGGTTTGAATGTACTTCTTCGTTGCAGTATCTGTTAATTTGTTGACATCTGTGAATTTCGTCTTTGTAGTAGTAGATTGCTGAAGCTCAAAACCGACCGTCAACATTTTGGCTAACTGAGAGCGAGTCAATGTTGCGTTCGGGCGGAATTCATCGCCATAACCGTTTACAATGCCTGCTTTATTTAATGCTGCGATGGCTTTGTAATATTTGCTTGATGTTGGAACGTCTTTGAAACCTGGATTTGGAGCGGTATTATTTTGCAGATTCAATACGTTCGCTAAATATAGTGCGGCATCCCCGCGTGTTGCCGATTTACCAGGCTCATAAGTTTTACTCGTCACGCCTGTAACAATTCCTTCATTATATAATGAAACTATTGCATTGGCATGGGAGTTCGTTTCTTTTACGTCGGTAAATGGGTTTGTATATGCTTGTACTGAATGGCCGCTTACAAAAATGCTTGAAATAATAACAAGCACTACAGTAAGTATTGACCCGGAGAATAATTTCTTCATTTACTTCAATCCTTTCGATTAAACTAGTTAGCACAATTATACAATAGTTTTAGTTTTATGTAGATGATAACTATACAACCGGTATCTCATTAACCTCAAACATTTTTATTAGAAAGATTGTTGAACATATTCGATAATTTCCACACTATATTAGAACTTCCAGTACTGATATTAGCACTTTCATATATTTGGCTTCAAAATTCAATTATATCTATGCTCCAACCGTGCTAATTTATTTACTCTATATATTTTATTAGAACAATCAGCCCCTTTATTAGCCATTCTAATTGACTTATTTGAACTTTGAACAGTGATATTTGAAAATGAGGAACACTTATTAGAAGAAACTAACTTTTTATTAGAAAATGAATTACTTATTAGATCATCCTAAGATTTATTAGAAAGTCTTTAGTTTATATTAGAAAACTAAAATTCTAATAAAAAGGCATACACGCAATTAAGCATGTATGCCGCATCTAAGCTTAGTCCGTACCTAAAGTTGTTCGTATATTATCGAATGTATCAACAACAGCATTGCCTGCCCCGTCCACTACCTTCGCTATACCTGCACCTTTTTTAACCGTAACGGTTGTACCACCTGGTTGGTTAGCCGATAAAGTAACGACTGCTTTATTGGAGGTTGTCGACCCTGTTACTGATGCGATTCCGACAGCTGCTCCTGCAGAATTTTCAAATACAAATGAATCTGCAGCAAGCCCGCTTACATTTTCGCTAAAAGTAAGCTCGATTTGATTTGCTGATATAAATTGAGCAGAATTTAGCGCTGGTCGAATATTTTCATTTAAATTGACGACGGCCGTTAAGTTCCCCTGCGATGCCACCGAATCTTTTGCCTTTACGCCGGTAATCGTTAAGTTACGTTCTCCAGAAGCTGTTGTTTCATTTGGTGCTAACGTCAAAATAACCGTATCTAAAGCATCGCTTGGAACTTGCGCATTCGTAATTCTTGCATTTGGAATAGAATAATTGCTTGCAACAGAAGCTGTTGTTGCGTCCACCTCATGGTTAAACTTCAATCGTACTTGGTTGTTCGTCAATTTTGGATCCGTCACTGAAGTTGTAACAGTTGGTGCAACTAGTACATTTTCATTGTTTGAATAATCTGAAGTACGTTGGAAAGTGACCGCCTTATTTGCTGTATTCACATTATATGCACTGTCTACTTCTGTAAACGATAAGGTCACATTATACGTTGCATCAGCCGCATCGCCTGATCCTAGTAAATCATCAAGTTTCACACGCACTATAGTACGATTGCCGTTTTCTCTATATTCTAACGCTGTCGCTGTACCATTGAATGAATGTGTTACGCCGCCTTTAACATAGTTGCCGGAAGCTGTGACACGTGATGCAGTTACTAAATCTACTGGTTTATTGAGCGTAATATTTAAATACTCGAAATTGCCTTCTCGTGTTACAGAAGTTGACGTCACTTCGGGCGCTGCTGTATCGAGCGTAAATGAATGCGTAGTCGTAAATGTATTCGTTTCGCCTGAAATATCTGTAATCGTTTTGCCGGATGCTGTACCAATATTATAGACACCGTTTAAATCATTCGTAGCTGTTACGATAAATGAACGGTCATCACCTGGCACTGCCTCAATTGCCGTAATTGCATTTGCCGAATTACCTAAACGTAACTCTAAATCACCGACTGCCGGTTTTTGAATTCGTTCCGAGAATGTCAGTCTAAATGTTTTCGGACCTGTTTGTGAGATGCTCGTCAGGGTTGGTTTAACTCCATCAGCCCCGCCCATTGCAAAGCTAGTTGTTAACGGGTTTGGTGAGCTGAAGTTTCCTGCAATATCACGCAGCCCTGCAAATGTTGCTGTAACTGAAGTATTTGCCGCTAATGGCTGACCATTAACCATTGCGTTGGATAAATCAAAATCTGCATACGTAGCACCCGCAGCGATTTCTCCGGTAATACCTGTTACATTCGTGCCGTTCGCCAGTCGGAATGTAATACTGCTGTTACTAAATGCGCGCAAAGGCTCCGAGAAAGTAACACGGACTGTTTTCGCATCTCGGTTTATAGTACTGATTAATGTTGGTGCCACTGTATCTGAACCGAAGTTGACGACGTCATCATATGGGGTAACCGTTGTACCGGCAGTATTTTTCACATTGTTTACTTTTACTAAATAGCGTCCTGTTAAAGCTGACGCCCCATTTGTAGAGATTGTCAATGTACGGCCATCTTCACTTAACTGCCCTCTTGAAAGAGTAACGGCATTATTGTCTACACCGGATACTGATACATAGTTTGCCAATTGCGCAGATGTTAAGCTGGCAGGCAAGTCGACTCTTTGATTGAATTTCACTTCAATTTGTCCTGCATTAAGCGCTTTCACAGATGCGACTTTCACTTCAGTAACGACATACGTTACTTTCGCTGAATAATCTTTACCGTCAATTTTAAATTCAACCGTTGTTTCCTCATTTTCAGGAAGGTTATTTTCTAAAGTAACTGCATGCTCGGAGTTGTCGCTTAATGTGACTTTCAATTTATTTGCTGCAGTAGCTTCTGCTGATTTTACTGTTAAGGCAACATTGTAAGTTACAGAAGTTCCATACTCCTTACCGTTGATCTTAAACTTAACTGGCGTTTCTTTGCCCGTTTCCAAAGGTGTATCCAATTTTACCGTATGTTCCGTATTGTCAGTAAGCGTAACTTTCAATGTCGATGCATCAACAACTTCGACCGCTTTCAATCCTTCGCCCGGAACTTCCACTTGAAGCAATTTATACAGGAATGAAGAGAACTGTCCGCGTGTTGTGTTACCTTTTGGGTTGAAGTTCGGTACGCCCGTTACGTTATAGTAATCTAAAACTCTGATTGCAGAACGTGCCTCTGCTTTAGCTCTGTTATAATCGATGACATCCTCTTTAAAATCCTGGTCCATAACATATCCTAGAAAGTCAAAATTATTAATATTCGTATAAGCGCGAACTAAAACAACCGCCATATTTTCACGTGTAATCGGATCGGCCGGTAACAGGTTTCCGTTACTTCCGTTAAATACACCATTGTCTTTTACTAATGCCGCATATTGCAATAGCTCATCCTGTGATGTACTGCGCAAGTCTGAAAAGCGCATATTTGTTTTATAGTCTGAAGGGATTTTATAACCTTGTGACACTAAGTATTTACCTAGTAGTTTTACAACATCCGAACGTGTCAATGTACGATTCGGTTTAAATGTGCCATCCGGATATCCTGAAATGATGCCTTGGCTTACGAGTGAATCAATTGCACGCTCATGAGTATTACCTGCTGTGTCCGAAAAACTGGCCGCACTTGCTGCGGGAACAATTGCCGATGCCACTAATGTCGCAGTAGCCGCTGTCGTTAAAAACTTCTTATACTTCTTCTGCATCTTTATTAACCTCCTAGTTTGTAAAACAGATAAATATGTTGCCTTCTTCAAACTTGCTTACAACCTTTCCAATTCCACAAATTATTTGAATATAAACATTATTCCGTTAAAATAACTAAAAAGTATTATAAAGATATAAAAAAGCATATCTATCGAAATAGATATGCTCCAAAAATTAGTAATTAATATTTGTAGGAACGGTAAATTGAATTGGTGAAAGGACCAGTTTATTGTTGGCAAAATCACTTACCGTTGAAGTGGCCGTTTGTGTAATTGTAACAACTTGGTTAGCTTTTAATGATTGGGCTAACCGGATTGCCACTTGCTCATTAGTAGTTGAATAAACTTGTGAGATTGGCACCGCTAAGTCGCCCACTTTTACTTCAAACGAATGATTCAATGCATTTTTAACTGCTTCATTAAATGAAAGCGTAATTGTATCGGTACCGGTAATATTATGATACACATATTGCGGTGCGATATTTTCATTTAAAAAGACTAGTTCTGTTTTAGGTTCCATCGTTACGACTGAATTTAACGCCCGTAAATTGCTGATTGTTAAATTCGTACCGCGTGATTGGGCAATGTCTTCCTTAATCGTTAAATATACTTTGTACGGTTCATTATGTTTAACAATTGCTTGTTGGATTGTCAAACCGTCCAATGTATAGTTTTGCAGATTCGATGCCGTAATACCGTCCACATGTGTCGAGAATGTAACGACAATTGTTTTATTATCAATTACCGTGCCCTGTCTAGTATTATACGAAGTTTCCACACTTAATACGGAGAGCTTTTCTTCATTTTGCGCATAATCCGAACCACGCACAAAATTCACTTGGTAAGCCGGGTTTACCGCTTGTCCATATTCACTCGTAACTCCTGTGAATGTAGCACCTACTGAATATGTGTAGCCGGTAGTAGTTGTCACGCCAGAGCCAGTTAAATTGCTTAAACGAACACGGATTGTTTTGTCGTTCGTTGTGGATTTTTCAAGCTGTCCGACTAAAGACTTTTCTAACGGATACGTATACCCATTTAAAATATAGCTGCCTGTCAGCGTCACCTGTGCAAAAGCCGCCGCTTCTACATTGCGGTCAAATGTAAACTCTAAATACTCGATCCCTTTATCTTTTACTACATTTGTACTAACAACAGATGGAATTGTCGTATCCGCAACAAAGTTATACGCAGTTGAAAATACATTCACTTCACCGGAAACATCGGTAATATAACGACCAGGCGTTGTTGATATTGTAGTATAGCCATTTAAAGATCCGTTTGTCGTAACAATATAGGAATTAGCATCGTCTTTATCTTTCACAACACTCGTAATTACCGGTGAGTACGTATTTTGAGCAATCTTAATATCTGCCGGAACAATTGTACGAATTTCTTCAGAGAATGTTAACTTGAACTTTTTAGCGCCCAGTTGTGTAACATTCGTTAACGTTGGGACAACACCGTCTTTATCGCCTTTTGTAACGTATGTTGATAAAGGGTTTGGCGAAGAAAGATTGTTTGAAATATCGATGATTGTACCAAATGTGATTGCAATAGCAGTACCTGGTGCTAAAACTTGTCCTTTTGCTGTAGCAGCGGATAAATCATAAATAACTTCTGTCGCATTTTTTTCAATTGTCCCTTGAACACCTGAAACAACCGAACCATCTGCTAATTTAAATTGCGTTACCCCAATCGGATTTGTAACAGGCTCTGTAAAAATTACTTTTACTTTAGTAGCCGAAACATTATCTACTTTTAAAACGCCCGGTGCTGTCTTATCAGGTACGAATGTTGCGATATCATCGTATTTAACAAGCTTTTGCGATGTTACTGATTCAATACCATCAACTACAACACGGTAGCGTCCCTCAAGCCCCGTTGTTGCATTAATTGTCACCGTCAATGTGCGCTTATCTTCGCTTAATTGACCTTTTGACAATTGTACTTGTCCAAGACGATCGACACCTGTAACCGCAACGAGTTTATTAATGGCCGCTGTATTTAACTCAGTCCCGAGTTTCACCGGCTGATTGAATGAAATAGCAATTTGTCCGCCATTAGGATTTGTAATAGAAGAAATTTTCAGATCCGGCACTTCAAATTTCACTTTCGTTGTAAACGTTTGTTCGTTAACATCAAAAGTAACATCAGTTTCCACATTTTCCAATAACGGTGTTTTTAAAGTCACAATATACGCCTTATCATCTGAAAGCGTTACACGTAGTTTGTCCGCTGCTTGTACTTCTACTTTTTTAATTGTTAAAACAGGTTTTTCCGGTTCAGGCTTTGGCACTTCAATTTGCAGCATATTATATAGGAACGTTGCGAACTGACCACGCTTTGTCGGATCTTTCGGACTGAATGTCTTTTGCTTTGTCACCGCATAGTAAGCAAGTGTTTCAATAGACTCCTGATGCTCCTTAGTTGTTCTATTTAAATCACTAATATTCGATTTATAGTCCGTTTCTTTCATTGCTTCCACATAATCAAAATCATTGATCACTTTAAATGCGCGCACTAAAACTGTCGCCATCTGGTCGCGGCGTAACTGGTCACGGTGCATAAGTGCCCCATTACTACCTTGGAAAACCCCAACATCCTTCACTAATGCCGCATACTGCAACAATTCATCCTGAGATTTTGCTGTTAAATCTTTAAAGCGCATTTTCGTTTTATAATCTTTTGGAACTTCATGACCCAATGAAACTAAATATTTCCCTAGTAGTTTTACAACATCTGAACGCGTTAGGTTTTGATTCGGCTTGAATGTGCCGTCCGGATAACCTCCGATAATGCCCTGCTCCGATAACGAAGTAATCGCATTCTCATGACCACTGCCTTTAATGTCCGAAAACGATGCCGCACTAGCTGCAGGAACAACAGCCGTTGCTGCTAGAACAGCTGCTGTTGCAGATGCTAGAAATTTAGTATGAACTTTCATATGTAACTCCCCCAATAGTTAAGTTGATAGTTTTATATATGTAATAACTTTATTTGATTATTGCAAACTTCTGCTATAACCAAAGGAGAGCTATCTGAATATATCGTCTGATCATTATCAATTAAAGCAAACTCTTCAACAAGCACTTCTTCATACTTCCAATTTCTAAATAACGGCAGTACTTCTTTACACTGAATTACCAGGACATTCATTTTTGACTGAAAATAACCTTGTACTTCTAGCAAACACCCATTCACTTTTAATTGGCTAAAAAAATGCATGTACATCCCTCCATAGGGGATATTGTATAATTTTTCCTTGTTTATTACAAATTATCTTGTATTAAAAAAGTGATTGCATACACCTTTAGAGGTTTCAATCACTAATCTGAGCGCTCAAATATGATTGCTCTTATAGTTTCTAGTTGAACTTTTTGAGTGACCCCGGAAATCAAAATCTGGTTAGTATAAGTCCTATAAAACACAGAACATATTACTACCCCTAAATAGACAATAGCCCTAATTCCACGAATGGTATAATAGGGCTTCTGTTAATCTTATACATTATTATAATATAAGCAAAATTTAATTTGATTCGGTTATCTACTAAAAAAAGCACTGTAGAGATTATTCTCTACAGTGCTTTTTAATAATCGAGTTATAACGGAAAACTAATAGTTTTCTATTTTATAACAATCGACATACCTCGTTTCATTACTATGAAGCAACCCAATTATTGAGCTACAGTAATAGTATCTGCAAACTTAGCCGTATTTGTAACATCATCAGCGATATTTGCATTTGAAGTTGCTTTAATTGTAACCCCTTTAGATAACTCATCAGCAGTTAAAGGAGTACCTACAGTTACAGCAAGAACTGATTTTTCAGAACCAGCATCAACTACCTCAACAGCTAAAGTTTTAGCAGATTTAACACCGCCAATATATAATTCAAAGTCAGCACCAGCAGTATCATTAATATTAGATACAGCTTCACTAAATGTTAAATTAATATTAGTAGTTGTTGTAAGTTCCGCTTTAGTTACAGTTGGAGCAATGTTCTCATTAAGTGAAACTTCGTTAGTTGAATATGGAAGCATAGTTTTAGAAGAACCTAATGCTTTAACATTTTCAACACTAATATTACGAATACCTGTGAATGTGTTTGAATCTGCTTTTAAGTTAAGAACTGCAATTTGAGTTCCGTCTTTAAATGGTTGTAATGTTACTGATTCAATAACAGCACCATCAACTTTGTAGTTAGCAACATTAGTAGCTGAAGCACCATCAACAGCACCAGTAAATGTAACATTTACTTTGTTGTTATCAGCATTAGCAGTTACAGTAGGAGCACCTAAAACTGTTGAGTTTGTTGCCGTACCATCTTCACCACGAGTGAATGTTGTTTTAGCTGTATCAGCTACAACACCAGCGCCATTAGTAACACCAGCGAATGCTAGGTCTAATGAATATGTTGCACCTTTAACATCTTTAGTATCTAATAAAGTAGCTAATGCTACACGTACAACCTTTTTATTCTTTGCATCTTTATAAGCAACAGTTTTCGGAGTAATATCTCCATCAACTAAAGTAGTTGTAACATAATCTTTTGAAGAAGTACCCGCTGTAACATCAACAGTTGCAGAAGCTAATTCTACATCTTTATCAAATGTAATTTCAAGATATTCTTTGTTATCAGTAGTATCCTTTACAACAGCAGAAGAAGCAACTTTTGGAGCAGCAGCATCTTTAACGAAAGTAACTACTTTAGTAGTAGCAGCTGAAGTTTCACCACTTAAATCTGTAACAGAAGCAATTGAAACAGTTGTAGCACCATCAAGTGCATTTGTAGTTTCTACATTGTATACAGTTGGATCTGTAGTATCTTTAACAACTGAAACTGTAGCATTATCTACGATTGTAAATAATCCAGTTGCTGCAGCAGTACTAAGTTCTTCAGAGAATTTTACTGAGAATTTTTTAGCTCCAGTTTGAGTGATTGAACTTACAGTTGGAGCAACTCCATCTTTATCACCCTTTACAAATGATACTGTAGATGGGTTTGGAGATAGTAGGTTACCAGCTTGGTCTTGAGCACCGATAAATGAAGCAATAACTTCTTTACCAGCTGCAACTTCTGAACCAACTGTGAAAGTAACTTCTTGAGCTCCAGCAACAAAGTCATTTTGTACACCAGTTGCAGTTGCAGTAACTTGTGTACCATTAGCTAGTTTGTAACTTACTGTACCTAAAGTTTTAATAGGTTCAGAGAATTTAACTGTGAATGAACCAGCAGATTTTTTTGTAGTTGAAACAACTGTAGGAGCTGTTTTATCAGCAGTAATTGTAATCATTTCAGCATATTTAGTAATATTTTTGCCATCCGTAGCTTTCAAACCGTCAACAACAACATCATAACGTTTCGAAAGTGCATTTGCTGCTGTTACTGTAAGTGTTTTACCGTCCTCACTTAAAGTACCAGTTAATTCACCAGGTGCTACAGCTGGAGTTTCAATTGAAGTAAATGTTACAGTTGCACCTACTTTAAATGCCCCACTTTTACCATCAGCAAATAGAGTTGCTTTATCAACAGCTTTGCTGAATTTAACTTCAACTTGTGTAGCATTAATCGCTTTTACTTCTTCTACTAGTAATTCTTCTACAACATAAGTTACTTCAGCAGTATATTCTTTTTCATCGATAGTGAATTTAATTTCAGTAGCTTTGTTAGATTCTAAAGCTTCGTCTAATTTTACAGTGTGTTTAGTATCATCAGATAAAGTTACTTCTACAGTTTTAGCATCTACAGCTACTGCTTCTTTAACTGTTAATTCAACAACTGCATCAGTGTTGATTGTTTTGTTTAAGAATGTAGCGAATTGTGCACGAGTTACTGAATCTTTAGGCATGAAGTTTTCAACGCCAGAGATACCTAAGTTACGTAATGCTTGGATCGCTTCACGAGCTTCAGCTTTAGCAGTTGCTAAGTCAGCAACTTTAACGTCTTCGATTTCAGCAGCAACTTCTACTAATGTAGTGTCGTTGATTGCTTTGAAAGCGCGGTCTAAAACTAGAGCCATGTTTTCACGAGTGATTTTGCCACCAGCGTTTAATGCGCCGTTAGAACCAGCGAAAACGCCAGTGTCGAATACTAATGCAGCATATTTTACTAATTCTTGGTCTTTAGCGTCTGCAGCTAAGTCAGTGAAACGAGCTTTAGTTGCATAGTCAGCTGGGATTTCGAAACCTTGAGCTTCTACCCATTTACCTAACATTTTAACAACTTGACCACGAGTTAATTCTTGGTTTGGTTTGAAAGTGCCATCTGGATATCCTCCGATGATGCCAGCTTCTGCTAATGCGTTAATGTTTACAGCGTGTGAGTTTGTGTCAGCAACGTCTGAGAATCCAGCAGCAGAAGCTACAGGAACGATTGCAGATGCTACAAGAGTAGCTGTAGCAGCAGCTGCTACGAATTTAGTATATTTCTTAGGTTGGTTAGCCATAGAATGATTTCCTCCAATAAAAACAATTTTTTATCATTTTAACAAATGTTGTCTCGTATATTACGATAACAATTATAAGTATATTAGTAAGATATTTTAATGTCAATGCTAATTTAGGAAATATAAAGCAACCCCTCCAATACTAGCTACACCAATACTTTAGTTGTCAGAACTTTAAGTAATATTAATTGGTAATAATTAATTCACTTGGTAATAATTAGTTTGTAAATATAATTTAATTGTTTTTTTGAATTATAGTAATTGGCATTAAAATGGTACTTTTATGACTCCCTTAACAGTATATTAATTACATATATAGAATACAAATTCCAGATAAAGCGAACCTTTAACCTAGGGAATTAGAACCTTATTCTATTTAAAGGAGCAACTTCACATACTACACAAAATCAAAAAGCCATCTCTAACATTAGAGACAGCTTTTCCATTTTCTATAATAGTACCAACCCAGCTACAGCCCCAGTAACAACGACAATCCAAGGCGGCATTTTCCAGTAAGCAAGCATGCTGAATAACACTACGGCTAACGCAAAATCTTTCACTTCCAAAATTGAACTCGTCCAGATTGGAGAATACAATGCGGCAATTAAAATACCGATGACCGCCGCATTCATACCCATGATGGCACCTGTAATTTTTGGATGGTTGCGTAGTTGATCCCAAAACGGCAACGCCCCGATCACCAAAAGAAACGCTGGTAAAAAAATTGCAACCGTTGCAATGATCCCACCTTGCCAGCCATTCATGACCGTCCCTAAATAAGCGGCAAATGTGAAAAGTGGACCTGGTACGGCTTGTGTAACACCATACCCCGTTAGAAACGCTTCTTCGCTCATCCAACCTGTTGGAACGAACTCATTTTCCAATAACGGGAGCACGACATGTCCCCCGCCAAACACAAAAGAACCGGAGCGGTAAAAACTATCAAACATTGCCACCCAATAAGAACCTGTTGCTTCTTTCAACAGAGGTAAAGCTACCAGTAAGCCAACAAACAACAGAAGGCAAATCGCTCCGACCTGTTTAGAAACAGGGAAGCGCGACTGTACCACTCCACCGTCATTCTCCTGTTTCAGCAAAAGAAACCCTATAAATGCGGCAATCAAAATAACCCCTACTTGGCTAAAAGCGGTTTGCCATAGAATCGTCACAAGTAATGCCAATATCGCAATGGCCTTTCTTTTCAGATCAGGTGTCAGACTTTTAGCCATTCCTATAATGGCATGGGCAACGATCGCCACTGCCACAATCTTCAATCCGTGAATCCATCCGGCATTTCCTACACCAAACCCCGTCATAAGTAATGCAAATGCAATAAGCGCCACTACTGATGGAAATGTAAACCCGATAAAAGATGTGATACCCCCTATAATACCAGCCCGCATAATTCCAATGCCGATTCCGACTTGGCTGCTTGAAGGTCCAGGAAGAAACTGACAAAGCGCTACTAAATCTGCATAACTTTTTTCATCCATCCACTTTCTTCTCCGTACATATTCCTCATGAAAATAACCTAGATGAGCAGTCGGTCCACCAAAGGATGTCAGCCCTAAACGTGTAGAAACTAAAAATATTTCGATAAGTGATCTGAGTTGATTTTGCTTAGTTGTATTCATCGCCAGTTAACTCCTTAAGACTATTTTAGAAATGCAACCTTCTATATTTACTTTCTGCCTTACTTAAAAGTAGCACTTCTCTCTTGCTACACATAGATTATTCCTTATAATTTACATACTTTTTACACTTACTTTGCAATAAGGATTATAATGAAACTATATTTCTATTACACTGTTAATATATGTGTTATTTTCTTCAAGTTAGGGTATTAATCATATGTTAATAAAATTATTGAGGTGAATTTATGTTCGAGTACAAGTTTTGGCATCATCTTTCGCACCCATCGCAACTCATACATAATATTGAACGTAGCGAAGATCAGAGACTTTTAGGGTATCGGAGAGTTTTGCTGGCTATTTTTGGTTTTACATTACTGTTCTTTATCATTCGTAATTTCTGGGGGATGAATACAACCGATTTAACCGCACTACTTGTAAATGGTGAAGGAGATTTGTATAGTTTCGCCAGACTGATGTCTTTAATCGGTGCGATTCTAGCAGGTATACTATTTTTTATCATTCATTATTATGTCATTACATATTTGATTCATTTACTGACAAATATTGATTATGGCTGGATTCGAAAAATACAGCTTTACGTCATCTTCTTCGTTGTTCTTGAGAAATTGCTGACGGTGATGATTTTTGCAATTGCAGGATATTCTACACAGTTCACAATGTTTTCACTGGCACCTATGATGGCATACGTATATTATCATGACTACTTATTGTTCTTCCTGAATCAATTAACAGTTGCATCGATAATTGCGGTATGGATTCAATACATATTTTTATCGAATTGGACAGATCGACCGAAAGCGTTGCTGTTTAAGTTAATACTTATTCAAATTGTATTGGCATCGCTTGTTGCGCTATATAGCATTCTTCCTGTTTTAACTTGGATTGAAGGGTGGCTTGGTCTGTAATGCGTATGACGAAAAAAGTGAAGATTTTTAGTGCAGTTGCCTTATTGTTTGTTTTGGTGAACGGTTATTTATTACTAAAAGACAACGATATTATTATGAAAAACTACTATATAAATAATGTGCAGTTTGCAGTAGCCGATTATCATGAAAAAGTTTTGGAAACCGATGCTGTTGTTGCAGCGAAGCAGGAGCATTTCATCGCAGCGCCTGTACAATCAATTAGTGAAGTGCTCGTTACACAAGGGCAAAGTGTCAGCCTATTAACAGAGCTCGCCATCTATAAACCGGAAGAGGCTGAACGTGAAATTACACGCCTTGAGACAGATCGTGATGCGTATGAAAACGAGCTATCAGAATTGGAAAGAATCGTTTCGGATTTACAAAATGAAAGCAACAATTCCTCACCGAGTACTGCAACTGATTCAACAACACTTGGTGACAACGAAATTTGGAATATAAATTTAACACTGGAGCTTGGTATTGAACAAAGCACGCCAACAGCAGAAGGTATTGCGATTATCCAACGTTCGATTGCGGAAACAGAGCGCCAAATTACTATTTTGGACAGTATGATTTCCCAGTTAAGTAACAATAATTCCTTAACAACACCAGTTGACGGGATTGTTAAAGAGATTGTGCTTGAAGGCGATTCGATTATTTTCCAAATTCAATCGCTTGAGAAGAAGTTTGTTGCATATGTGAAACATGAAGACTGGAAGGAAATCGAAATCGGTCAAAAGGCTTCTGTTATATTGAATGAAGGTAAAGAAGACGAGCTGATCATTGACGGAGATGTACTGGAGAAGCAGCAAATCCCAGCTCGTGATTCCATTGCATTTAATGAAATGAAAAAGAACGATAAAGTAAAGCCGGATGATACAGTCTATGAAGTTAGCATTGAACCAACTGACTTATTAACGGAAACACCGATTGGTACTCTTGCCGATGCTACAATTACAACATTTGAAGCAAATGACAGTTTCCAAGTAGATGAGAATTGGCTTGTGAAATATGAACAAGACAATACAGAAAACCTCATTTATGCAGTCGGAGAAGATGGGAAAACTAGATTAGAACCGGTTGACCTACTATTCAAGCATAAAGCGGAAATTGAGCAAGATGAATTCATGTATGGCGAGCCAGTTGAGGAAACTGTTGATGAGGAAGCCATTGAAGAGGAAGCTGTAGTTACTGAACCACGCATCCGAACTGTTGAACTCGAAGATTCCAAAAATGAGGATACAGCGAAGGACGAGGATTTAGAAGACACAGCGGTATTTACAGCACCAATCGCACCAAAGCAAATTTTCATTGACGGCGACGAAAAAAACCTGTTCGCCCCTACCTTCAGACCGTATCCATTACGTACGTTTGAATGGGCATATGTTGATGCAACATGGAAAGACGCTCTTTGGTATTTAATTAAATAAAACAGATAATAGACGGTGGGACATGCTCTTCTTTCCCACCGTTTTAATATGTATACAGAACACTGTGTTTTACTGTCTTTCTGTACGGGTAAAGACATAAAAATAAAAGTGACGGAAAATAGAAAAGGAGTCGAAACGAATGAAAAAAGGAATAACAAAAAGTTTCATAGCTACTACTTTGTTCGCTTCCGCATTATTTGTAGCGAGTGATGACGTCTATGCGAAAAAGACTTTTTATGATGTAGAAAACAGCCGGAATTCACATACAGAAGCCATCCAATATTTAAATAATTTAAATGTGTATGATTATAAAAGCGGCAATCAATTGAATTTCAGCAAACCTGTTTCACGAGCAGAAGCATCGAAAATTCTCCAAACGATTCTTTCAAGCGATTCGGCCCTGGCCATTCCAAAAGTACGTTCTTACAACGGAAAGTTCAAAGATGTGACGAATTCGACTCCTTTTGCACAGGAAATTATTTGGGCATATGAATCAGGCATTTTTGACGGGGATGAATACGGCAATTTCAATCCGGATCAGCCAGTAAAGCGTTCCCATCTATCTAAAATTTTAGTAGAAAGCCTGAAATTAAACGGCGGTACGAAGGTCAGCTTTAAAGACGTTTCAAAATCCAGCTGGTACTATGACTATGTAAATATTTTGGCGAGCCACGGTATTACGACCGGCAATGGAAAAAATCAGTTTTTACCGAACAATAATGTCACAAGTGCGCAAATGGCAACATTTTTATATCGGGCACTGAGTTATAAAACGACTGGTGAAGTAATCAGCGAACCAGCGCCTCCTACTGCCGAAAAACCTGAAACTGCTACAGCAACGTACAATAGCGAATATGACTTTGCGTGGAAGCAAACAGGCAAAAATTTGGACTTTGAATTAGAAGGTGTCGATAACAATAAGATTGTTGCACGCTATATGACAAAACAAGGGAAAAGCTTCTTCGGTGCACAGGACCTGCAAATCGGCATAAATAATGCAACCGATGTAAAAGCGAAGTACGGAACGAAAAATGCAAATGTACAACGCGGAAATATCGTTTACAATACGCAAGCTTCCAATGAATATAATTTCTATTTAATAGACGACTATTATGTAACCTTTTTCTATGATATTCATAAAAAGAATGTCATTCGCTCCATCCTTTATGTCCATAAAGACTATGAAGTGAAGAAAGATGGCTATTACGGCGATATATCGGATACACAAAAACATTCCGAACAGCTGATGGTCGAGCTGATGAACCAGGCACGTGCCGCTGAAGGGGTTCATCCACTAACACACTCACCGCAATGGGCATCGATTGCACGCAAGCATAGTAAAGATATGATCGATAACAACTATTTCTCTCATACAAGTCTTTCAGGTAAAATACCATATGACCGTATGATCAGCGGAGGTATGAGCGAGTCCGAGCTGAGAACATGGGGCGAAAATATTTCGTATGGTCACTACAATGTTATTTACGCCCACGAAGGCTTTATGAATAGTAAAGGGCATCGAGACAACCTACTGCAGCCTGCCTATAACAACGCGATCGTAGGCCTGGAGTACAGCAGCAAAAAGGCCCCTTACTTTACGATCAATTTCTATTAAACTAATAAATCCAGTCCCTCAGATTATAAAGAGAGACTGGATTTTTAAATTATACATTCGTTACTTCCACACGGTTCCGTCCGTTTTCTTTTGCTTTATATAAAGCTTCATCCGCTTTTCCGATGATGTTCTTCATCTGGATGCCGTGCAGTGGATAGTTTGCAATACCCGCTGAGAATGTAAGAGGTTTTCCTGCAGGACTGATAATTTGCTGAACATTTCCCCGTAATAATTCAACGCGTTCATATGCTTCTTCAACCGTTGTTTCTGTAAAAACAAGAATAAACTCTTCTCCTCCGTAACGGCAAGCTAATTCATTTTCTTTTAAAGATTCTTTTAATTTAATTGCTAATGCTTGCAGTACTTTATCCCCTACGATATGTCCATGTGTATCATTAATCGATTTAAACCAATCCACATCCAGCATGACGAGCGTATAGTCTTTTCGTTGTTCAGTAAGCAATTGTATTTTCTTTTCGAAAGCAGCACGATTCAATAGATTTGTTAGTGAGTCAATTGACGTTTCTTCTTCCAGTGTATTCACTTTTCCATGTAAAAACGAAAAACTGTGGATGAGTGCTTCTTGTATTTTATACACTTCGTAATACCATGCCCGTATTTCCTTCAGCTTTTTCATCTCTTGCTCTTTCACACTGCTTTCCGATATTTCTGCTATTCTTTCAAGAGGACGAACAATCTGACTGGCCAATAAAAAGACGACAATCGTTGATAATATAATGAATGGTAACCCAATTTTCAACACACTTACCACCTGTTGCCCAACCATACTAAGCGCTGCATCATATGGTGTTTGCACGATAATTCCCCACCGTGTCCGTTCACTCTGGCTGAATCCCGACAGCATCGGCTGATCAAGTGTATTAACAAATGTTAATGCACCGTGTTTTTCATTTAATAAACGGGCGACGACTTCATTTTCCGAAGCATCTGCCCCTAACCTCGCTTTATTGGGATGATAAATAATTCTCCCCCGCGTATCGACCACGTAAACATAAGAGCCATTTTCATAAGGATGCTGGCCGAGAATCGACTCAAAAATATTGGATTCATATAAGTAGATATTCCCGCTTAAAACCCCTTTAAAGGCTCCTTGCTCATCATAAATCGGCATTGAAATGACAATCAATTTACGTCCGGTTGGCGAAATAAATGGATCTGAAATGAAGGGCTTATATTTGTCATAGTTTTTCAGTTCTTTTAAGAACGGAATGTTTTTTCCAGCTTCACCGAGAGTTTGAGGTGCATTCACCAAAACATTTTCTTCCGCATCAACAATAAGAACAGAACTAAATGTATCTCCATGTAAATAAAGACGATTCACTTCTTCTTGTAATTTATTTATATTATTTAAGTTATTTGCAATCTCTGCTGCACTATAACTTAATGTGTTAGTTGTACTAGCAATAAATTTATCGACTGTTTCCGCTAATTTCAGCGCGTATACCCGGTTATTCTCCAGTGTCTGTTCCTGCATTAATTTCATATTGCCTTTGTAGGTACTGTACACACCGACTAGCGTAGAAAGTACAAAGGCAAGTACAATGACTGAAATAAATAAATATTTTAATTTAACGATATTTCGTAACGCAAACATTACAATCTCCTAGTCCAAATATAGGCACGTATATTTGATTTAATATAATTGCTAGTATTATAACATAGCATGACTAACACTATTTCAGCTTGTACACCATATTTATGACAATCTTGTTAGGGATTTATGTATTTAGTCAGTAAAAAAGCATCACCAAGTCATTTTACTGATTTGGCGATGCTGCTCGTTATCAATTAATTAAACTCAATTGTCTCTGCTGATGCCCCTTTTGTATACGTAATATCCGCATCGGATGGCAAATTGCGTATTTCTTTTACATGATTACCTTCAATGATTATTTTACCGATTTTCGTTCCTTTAAAATCAATAATCGCATTACCTTTTTTAGGGCTGATTGTTACCGTTTTATCTGCAAATCCAACTCCGTGGAATTCCGCATATTCACTAAATACTGCAATGCCATTTTTAATATCTGTATTTTCACCTAGTGTAAGTGAAATACTTGGGCGGTTCATAATTAACTTGCCTGTTTTATAGTTTTTATAATCGTACACATTTTCCGGTACGATTGGCTCTGGCGTTTCTTCTTTACCAGACTCCAAATCAATTTGAACTAATACCGGATCATGGTCAGATGCACGGCCCTGCGCTTCCGTAAAGTTCGCATTAATATGAATCATATCAATCTCCGTTACTTCTGCAAGATTATTTGATACTAAAATATGATCCAGCACTTGGTTGTTACCTTGGAAGTAGTAGCTGAAACGGTCTTCCACAGGTGCCTTGTCCACCATATTCGTCAAAACGCCGCCTTTTAATGTTTCAAGAGCCGGTGTAAATTCAAAGTCATTCATATCTCCCGCTACAACAATGTTAACGTCCGGATCTTTTGCAAGACCTTCATCGATAAAGTCATTGATTACCTGTGCAAGCTCCATACGCTCCGGTTCAGAGCCTAAAACCGGTGGCTGTGTTTGGCCCCATAATGAATCGTCTCCGCCTTTAGAATTTAAATGTGCACCAATAACAACAATGCGCTCTTCCTGGAATTCAAACTCTGCCGCAATCGGTTTACGTGTATCTTCAAATTTTGAAGGATTCACAAAACCTGGATTCAATGCAAGGCTGCCCTCTTCTGTCCATGCATTCGCCTGCTCTCCAGTACCATTCGGCCCTTCAACAAGTGATACACGTTCAGGGTTGTACAAGTATCCTACACGGATATTTCCGCCTGGTGCACCACCGCTTGTATTATTGATCGGCATAACATCAATCCAGTCATACTGAGGACCACCCGCTACTTTAATTGCGTTAATTAAACGCAAGTAACTTTCTGATGCATCGGCATTATCTGAATCTGTTTGACCGTCATTATCCTGTACTTCCACTAATGTAATAATATCCGGCGACTTCATATTGTTTACAAATGTTGAAGCAATTTTTGCTGCTTTTTCATCGGATGTATTATCCTTGTTATTCGAAAAGTTTTCGATATTGTAAGATGCCAAATTCAGCTTGTCCGCTACTGGTTCAAGATGTGTTACTTCCTGCTGAATGTTCGCCTTTGTTATGTCCGGGAATACTTTATTCGTATTCAGCCGGTAACCATCAGAGAAGTTTTCTACAAAACCGATCAGCGCATCATTAAAACGATCGCCTGATTCATAGTTTTTCGCTGATACCCCTTCAAGCATAATCTTTTCCGGGTTGTAATCATCGGCAGCAATATTTAGACCGCCATTGTCGTTAAACGTATTATTTGTTGTATTGGGAACGACGATTGGTGAATCATTGTTATACATCGGTCCTACTACCCTTGCCTCAGGGAATGAGACAAGCATGTACTCGATTGACTCCCAGAAATCGATTCCATCTTCCTTCGGGTCAAAAATGGTAAAACTGTCATTATCGATAATTCTGTTTGGCGGGAATAAATCTTCACCGATAACAAGTGTTTCAGGAACAGCTGCCGTTCCTGTTTTTTCAATCTCATTAGCAGCAATTTGCGTATCCTTTAAACGCGTATTTCCGCCCACTTCAGTTACATTACCCGTTACTTTCACTGCATCTCCAACCACTACACCATGCGATGATTTGTTCACTTTAATTGCAGTTGATTTCACACCATCGAACGGTGTATTTTCTTGCATAATGAAATTTGAAGCGTCAATTACAAACGTTACGGTTCCATCTACATCGTTTACTTGTAATCCTGCATATGGAGAAGTATGGTTTGCCCCTTGAATTTCACTAATTGTCGCATTATCCGTATCAATAATCTCGTAAACGAATGTCGCAACTGCACTGTTCGTTAAACCGGCTTTCACGGCAATAGCTTTAATTGTCATCGGTTTGTAGACAGTAACTGCACCTGTATACACTGTACTTGCTGTTGTCGGTGTGGAGCCATCCACTGTGTAATAAATCGTTGCACCTTCTGTAAGTGTAGATAGTGTTACATCTGTGCCAGCTGTTACGCCGCCCGAGTGAGAAGCTTGGACATCCTGCACTTTTGTCGTATCTTCAATAATACGGATTGGCAGAAGCTGGTGGTTTGTAAACTGACCAACAATCCCTGTAATTTCCCCGTACGTTTTTCCATTTACTAAACCAGAATCTCTTGTTTTATCATAAATTGCAAACGAGCCGGCTGCGTCTGTTCCTGTAAAGTTTTGGCCAGACCCGGTAATTGCTACATCTTTCAACGTTACTAATCGTGATTCATTGTCTTCTGCAATGCCTTCACTCGTAATAACTTGCGGATCTGGTAAAGTCGCCGCTGTTGGTGTACCAACAAGAGAAATATTCGTCAACTGCTTCAGCCCGCTGTACTCAGCAACTTTACCTTGAACGGTAACAAGGTCTCCAACATTTGCTGCAAGACTGTCTGCTGGGTAGATTGCAATTGCCGCACCCGTTTCGTCCTGAATATGCGCTGTTGCTGTTTCCAATTTTGCTGTGACAATACCCGAAACAATTACTTCCTCGCCGATTGTTTTATTGCGAGCCTCTTCAATTGAAATGGCTGTTGGTGCTGTTTTGATCGTGAAGGCAAATGTTGCAACTTCGCTATTATCCAAATCTGCTGCTGTCGCGAATGCTTTAACCGTCGTTGCTTCATTGATAACAATACCTGTTGATCCGTTATAAACCGTACTTTCTATTGTCGGTTCAGAACCATCTGTTGTGTAATAAATCGTTGCATTTGGCGTATCTGTTGATAGTGTTACTTTTGTTCCTGCATAAACTTCGCCGGCTGCTGGGGAAGCTTTTACAGTTGCTGCTTGTGTTGGTTCTTCTGGGTCGGGTGTATCATTACCAACAAACTTTATAGAAGTTGGTGTCTTTAAACCCGCATGAATCCCAAAGTATTTTTCCAGTGAACCAGTTATGACTACTTTTTTGCCCAAATTGCCAGGATTCGTTTTTAATCCAAATTCAGCTCTAATTGAAGCAGGTGAATTTGGCAATTGAATATAGAGCATTTTCTTCACATCGGTTTCACCCGGAGTGTCCGCGATGGCAATATTCGTATCAGTTTCAGCTTCTACTACATAGGAAGTTTCACTTTTCGCAAACCCCACTATATAACCTTCTACTGTTACATCCGGCTTAACTGAAGCTGGATCAAACTGACTGATTGCTTCATCAATTCCGATAGCCCCTGTAGCCTCTGCTTTTACAACTGCAAAATGAGGTAAAATCATAGATAGTACCAGTAAAAATGAGAAAGCAATTTTGGAAATGTAATAGAGTACACTATTCTTCATTTGTTTAGCTCCTTATAATTTTTTATATCTCAAAAAAAGCAAACCCTTCTGTATTTAATTAAGGGATTTGCTTTGGGAGATTAAATGAATGCGGTGTTACTTTTAAAAATGTCTCTTATAATAAGAACACTTACATACTTCATTACATCATTTGAATATTAAAGTTATATTTATCCAATGTTTAAATTTTATTAAATTTCAGAAATATCTAGTAGAGGCAATTCTCCTATTATATTAATTCGGGTCTTACTTCTCATTAATAGTATCTCTTTAGCGTATATTTAATTCTACTTATCCCTTAAATTTTCTAACTATTATGAATGTAGCCCTACTTTTATAGCTGACTCATCTCAAATCAATTAAATTTGCACTACTAATAAAATTAGCAAATAGAACAAGCATGCATTTTTACGTATCTCTGTCAAATCCGGAAACACGTTTACTGTACGATGACGTTACATTACGCGCTACCTTTGAAAATTAAGTGCGCTCGATCCAAACAAAAAAGTAATTACTTATTGTGGTGGTGGAAGTTGGAAGTTTAAGCTTTTAATATTTAATATAATATTTTTAATATTAATATCAAAAGGCTTTTTATTATTTAATAAGTGGATTAAGTTTTACAGGGGTATATCAATACAACAATAAATATAAGCATAGACTAAACAAAAAGAGAAAAGCTCTACACAGCAATAGCTATGTGAGCTTTTCAATAAATTCTGAAATTCTAAAGAACTAGAAAATTATATTTATATTAGAAATTATTTAATAGTTCCTGAAGAAGCAGTACCTACACCGCCGACTTTTTCAGTTAAAGTAACTACCGCGCCAGAAATTGTTATATCATAGTGACCAGTAACTGTATTGTCAGCAATTAATGCAGCAAATACTTTACTAGCAACCGTTGATGTAGAATCACCAGCAGCAACAGAAACATTTAAAGTTTTAGTAAATGTACCATCTACTAATGAAACTGCAACAGTACCAGCATTTGTTGCACCACTAGTAATAGTTAGTGTAGCCACTTCTTTACCAGGAGCAACACCAGCTGTTGTGTCTACAGATGTAGCAGTTGTTACATTATTCGCTAATGTTACTACCATTGTAGAATCATCAGCAGCTGCAGTTTTTGCAGTTAAAACTACCTCTTCAGTAGTTGAACCTTGAGTTACATCGAAGAAGCCAGTAACCGCTGTGTTAGCTTTTAATGCATTATAAACTTTTGTTCCAACAGTAGTATCTGTATCAGAACCAATTACAGGTACAGTAATATTTAATGGAGTATTTCCGTTAAATCCTTTAGCAACAATTGTAACAATTGCATCTCCTGTTCCAGTTGCAGCAGTTGCAGTTAACGTTTCAACTTGTGCAGTACCTGCAGTACCTGCAGTACCTACAGCAACAGTACCAGCTACACCAGTGCCAGCAATTGCACTAGCTAAAGTAAATGTCGATGAAGCTAATGCTGCTCCATCTACAGCTACTGCAGCTTTTGGACTAACAGTTAAAGTACCAAGATTTAAACCAGTAGCGCCTGTAATAGCTAAGCTAATTTTGTTATCATCAGCAGTTCCATCAGTAATTGATGCTACTGTACCATTCGTTACAGCAAAATCAGTAGCGTTTAATTTAGTTGCGTCTACATTCTTACTGAATACAAGATCGATTGTATCTGCATTACCGTCACCATTCACATCTAATACTTTTGTTGAAGTAACAGTAACAGGTACATTAGCTGAACCAGTAATCGATTCAATTTCTAATGTGTAAGTGCCATCTGAATTTTTAACAGAAGTAACTTTTACAACAGAATTAGTAGCTAAAGCTTCAGATACTAATGTTTCGAAGCGCGATTCAGAAATTACAACTCCTGCTTCATTTTTAAATGAAGAAGTTGAATATGTGATAGCATCAAAACCAGCAAATGTCAATTTATTATTAACAGTATCGATTAATGATACATTACCAGTGTATACATCTGGTACTTGTGTACCTTTTGTGAATGCTAAAGTAGCAGTTTGATTAGGTAAGCTTACTAATGAAGCAGAAGCTTGAACAGATACATTTGATGCAACATTTGTAGATGTTACAGGAAGGACTGCTTTACCGTTTACTGCGTTAACTTTAATTGTTTCAGTTGTACCAGCTTTAACAGTTTTACCATTCGCAACAATATCAGCAAATTGAGCTGTTACTTGGTAAGAAACCTCATAGCTTCCTGTGCCCGCGAAATAGTCGAAACCATTTTGATCAACTGATTGGTACTCGAAGTAAGCAGTTTGAGTACTTGGTAATGTAGTTACTTCTTTACCATCTGCATTTAAAACTGTTAATGCAGCGTTAGCAATTACAGCATCTACGAAGTAAGTACCTTCTCCTACTGTTTGTAAGTCATTTTTGTCTAATCCAGCTTCTGAACCGTTTTCTAAGTAAACAGTTGGTGTTGCATAAGCATCATGGTTACCTACTAAAGTGAATTTCGCTTCACCTTTTGAACCAGTTACTGTGATTTCATGACGAGTTGATTTGTTAGCAACTACACGAGTAGTACCACTCTTGATGTAAACAGCTTTATCTGTGCTATAGCTTCCATCAGCAAATGTTACATAAGCTTTTGTTCCAGCTGGAGCAACTTTACCATCTTTATCAGTAACAGTTACAGTGTATTCACGTCCACCTTCACCAGTACCTTTGTTGTTAGCATTACCAGTGTTAATTGCAGCAGCATTTTGAACGCCTTCTGCTTTAACTGATAAACCTAACGTATGGTTTAATTCAAACTTAACTGCTGGAGCAGCTGCCTGTAATGCTGTAGCAGTGTATTTACCAACTTTATTTGTTGAATCGTCAACGAATACAACTGGTGTTACTGATCCGTTAGAACCAGTTAATGTGAAAGTACCTTCACCATTAGCATTCACTTTAACACGTACAACTTGTACGCCGCCAGTCGTTACTTGTGATGGGTAAGATGCATTTGTAGTAAGACCAGTATCAATTACGCTTACACCACGAACTAATTTATCTGGAGCAACGTCAACGTTTTCTAAGAATGCTACGTTTACATAGTTGTAATCATCAGAAGTTGAAGTTGTACCGAAAGTTTCTGTTACAGATGTATCTGTTTTGATTTTATAAACTTTTTTAGAACCGTTAGCTAATACGTTACCAGAAGTAACTTCTGTTACTGTTAATCCTTGAGCCCAGTAAACTTTACCAGAAGCAAATACTGAAGATTTATCAGTAGCATAAGCTGTTACTGAATCATTGTTTTTGTAATAACGAGTGTAAGTATAAGTAGCTACACCCTCTTCGTTAGTATATGCAACAACTTCTTTTTTCTCATTTAAGTTTGCATTATCATTCACAATGTTGAAAGTTACAGGGATACCAGCTTTTGATTGACCAGTCGGAACTGTTACTTCTGCTTTAACTGTAACTTCTTTACCAATTGTACCTTGTACAGAAGGAGTAGTTAATTTAATAGCAGTAGGTACTACAGCTGAGATACCTTTGAATGTACCAGCTTTAGCAGCATTTACATTTAAAGTGTATACTTTATCGCCAGTTTGAGCAGCAGTAGTTAATACAAATGTTTTAGCGTCTGTTTGTTTAACAACAGCATTTTTAACTTCAAGACCATCAATTGTGAAGTCTAATGCTTCTTTATTGTCAATTGCATCTTTGAAAGTTACTTCAACAGTTGTGTTGTTGATTGCTTTGATTTCAGATACAGCACTGTTTGCAACACCAGTTACAGCTGAGAAGTCAGTGTTGATTGTTTTGTATAAGAATGTAGCAAATTGGCCACGAGTAGTTGAACCTTTTGGATTGAAGTTTGCTACTGATGGGTTTGTGATATCGAAGAAGTCAAGAACTTCGATTGCAGCACGAGCTTCTGCTTTAGCTGTGAAAAGATCTTTAACATCTTTTTTGTACTCTTGACCTTGTACATAAGAAACTAGGTCGATGTTGTTTAAAGTATCGAATGCACGAACTAATACAACTGCCATGTTTTCGCGAGTGATGTTGTCACCAGCTAATAAGTTACCATTTGAACCGCTGAATACGCCTGCATCATATACTACAGCAGCATATTTTAATAACTCATCGTTTGAAGCAGAAGTTAAGTCGTTGAAGCGTACGTTTGTTTTGTAGTCAGCAGGTACTTCTAAACCTTTTGATACTAAGTATTTACCTAATAATTTAACAACGTCAGAACGAGTTAAAGTTTTGTTAGGTTGGAACGTTCCATCTGGGTAGCCGTTGATAACGCCAGCATCTACTAATGATGTGATCGCTTCTTCGTGTGTGTTACCTTTGATGTCCGATAATGATGCAGCAGATGCAACTGGTACGATTGCAGATGCTACTAAAGTAGCTGTCGCAGCTGTTGCTACGAATTTTTTGTATTTCTTTGGTTGGTTAGCCATTGAAAAATTTCCTCCTCATAAGTGAAAATAATAATTTTAGTTACCCACACGAAATATGTGCAGAAAAACTAACTACACATAAATTCTAGTAGTATACATTTACTATGTCAATCTTTTTTTGCCAATAAACCCAAAAATATACTATTTTATTAGACTGCAAGATATGAATCCGTAAATATATTCAGATAACTTCAAATTTCTTTAATTATGACATACATCTACTAATAAAAACAACATTTTCTTTGACAATTAATTTCCAATACTATTCAAATATAACTAAAATTCTTGGGAATTATTGGTTTACATAACATTAAAAAGTAATAAAATTGGATATATAATGCAGTTATACCAAGGATTTAACTGGAATTTATACATTACAATTATTACCGATATATTACTTTTGTAATATAGTTATTATTTATGTGACCATATTTTTTCCTACCTGGTTAGTGTATGAATGGTACGAATTAATAGAACCAGTTCGCTAAAATTCGACAAAAAGACAAAAAGAAAAAGGCTTTAGCATCTAAATGCTAAAGCCTTTTTCTCGGGCTACCAACCGAGTTTTTCCTTGCAGGGAAAAGTTAAAATTTAAAATATATCGTAGAGGAAATCTCACTACTGAATTTAGTGTATCATTAACATTACAAATAAACAATCAAATATTACAAAGATTACACTATTTTTTTTCGGTTACTTGTTGTTCTTCGATCCGCGTGCTACTTCCAATAAAAATAAAGGCAAGGCAATTTGGCGTTTAATCCGGTGTGGTTCCTTCATTAAACGGTAAAACCACTCCATTCCTATTTTTTGGAAAGCTTCTGGTGCTCTTTTCACATTGCCTGCCAATACGTCAAACGACCCACCCACACCTTGATAAATCGTCGGATGAAGCTGATTACGGTTTGCATTAATCCAGTTTTCCTGTTTTGGAGAACCCATTGCTACAAAAAGTAAATCCGGTTTCGCTTCATTAATTTTATCAATAACTTTTTGATTATCCTTTTCATAGCCGTCCTGTGTACCGGCGATTTCAATAGATGGATAGAGCTCTTGTAATTTCTTCGCCGCCTGATCTGCAATTCCTGGTTTTCCACCATAAAGGAAAATAGGCTTTTTACGCTGTGCTGCTTCTTCACATAGACGCAGCATCATATCAACACCTGTCACACGTGATGTGATTTGCCCTTTTTGAATTTTCGAAGCCAAAATTACACCGATTCCATCCGGAATTTGAAACTCTGCGTTATTAAGAAGTGTCTTTAATGCCGGATCTTCTTTTGCTTTAATAATTTTTTCAGGATTAATGGCAACGATTAACGATTTTTGCTGCTTTTCGATTTGATCAAATACTTTTGGAAGCAGTTCATCATAGCTTTCGGTATTTACCTGAATGCCGAGTATGGTTTCTTTCATATATAGTCTTCCCTTCTTATATTCCATCAATCAATTACGCCTTGGCGTAATTGCGTCCAGATTTTTTTGAGTTTACTCAAAAATTCCCTTTAAAAAATCTGTGACATCCGCCTGGGGCTTATCTTCATTCAGCAGGCGTTTTGAACGCCTGCTGAATGAAGATAAAAAACAGTAGGCAGTACGTTTTAGACGCACTGCCAAGTTTTCAATATTAGTTCTTCGCATCTCCAAGTAAGTGGAACTGGAAGCCTGCTTTTTCCCATGCTTCACGGTTCAGGCAGTTTTTCGTATCGAATACGATTTTGCTTTTTGCGTTCAATGTTGACGGATCCAGCTCTTTAAACTCTTTGTGATCTGTCAGGAACACTAAAATATCAGCCTGCTCCAACGCTTCCTTCATGCTTTGTGTTTGTGTTTTATGTTTGTTTTGCTTAATGTGCGGGTCATGTGAAACGACTGTTAAGCCTAGTTTCTCTAACTCATCGATGACGATTGTCGATGGGCTTTCACGCATATCATCTACATTTCCTTTGAACGCTAAACCTAATGCAGCAACTGTTGCGCCTGCAATACCGTTTTTATTTAAAATCGCCTGTGTTTTTTGTGCTGTGAAGCTTGGCATTGAGTCATTTGTATTACGTGATAAGTGAATGATTTGGGCTTGTTCCCCGCCTAGCTCAACTAAAAACCAAGGATCGACCGCGATACAGTGGCCGCCTACACCTGGTCCCGGGAAATGAACGTTTACACGTGGGTGATAGTTCGCAAATTTAATTGCTTCCCAAATGTTCACATCTAATTTCTCAGCCATTTTTGCTAATTCGTTCGCAAATGCAATGTTCACGTCACGATAAGTGTTTTCCATTACTTTTACTAATTCAGCTGTTGTTGCATCTGTTAAATGGATTGTGCCTTGAACAAATATTTCATAAAGTTCTTTCGTAAGCTCTGCTGATTTTTGTGAAATCCCGCCAACAATACGGTCATTGTTTACAAGCTCCTCAAAAATACGGCCCGGAATAACGCGCTCTGGAGAATGGGCTACAAATAGTTCTGTCCCTATTTCCAGACCAGACTTCACTAATTCAGGCAGCATCACATTTTCCACTGTTTTTGGTGGTACTGTTGATTCTAAAATAACTAAATCGCCTTTTTTCACAAAAGGCACGATTGAAGCTGTTGCTTGACGAACATATTCTAAATTCGCTGTATTGTCCGGATTGATAGGTGATGGTACCGCGACAATATACACATCTGAAGCGACTGGTGTCGTCGATGCCGTTAAAAAGCCTTCATCCACCGCTTTGTTCAGGCGCTCCTGTAAGCCGTTCTCCTCAATATGTAGTTGTTTATCCTGAATACTTTTCACAGCTGCCGGGTTCACATCAACACCATGTACCTTTACGCCGTGATTTGCGAACATTACCGCCGTTGGTAAACCGATGTATCCTAAGCCAACGACACAGATTGATTTTGTCATGATCGTTTCTCCTTCACTTTCAAAAAAGCTATATCTCATTGTTTGATTGTTGTATAATTTATTTCACGCATTTTGCCTGCATTCGTTACCAATAAATTGAATAACTTCATTTAATACAGTTCCAAAATTCCGTTCATTTATAGGACGGAATGGTTATTCAAATGGTTGCCTGTAAATGCTTGAAAATTAGTCCTGCATTACAGTATACAACTTTCTGCTCGCTGTGTGAAATAGTTTTTATTATTCAAGCTGTTTAATGAACGCTTTCCTATTATTTTGCCTTTGAAAGGGATAGTTATACTAATTGAAAAGAATCATCGGTAATATACATACAAAAACCCCATTAGCTAATATTAGCTAACAGGGTTTAGTTAAAATGGGCAATCACGATGCATAGCCTCCAGTTAATCGTTCCTTTTCCGCAATTAAATTGTGGAATAATACTTCGTCACGTGATTCGAGTGCTTCATCGATTAAACGGGATAAATTACTTTCTTCCAATACCCGCACAATCCCTTCAACTTCTTCATCAAATTCCGGTGACGTTTCATTTTTTAACGGTGTTACATTATTTGAGACATTTTCAATAATCGGCATTAAATATTCGTGTACGTTTGATACGAGTAAAAGCTGATACAGCGGGAGACGTACGAAACGATTGCCGCGCTGGAATACAAACACTTCCGATAAATTTTCGACTTGCATTGAGTTTAAATCAATAATCATTTCTTTCCCTTCAATCGGAATGAAATGAAAAACTTCCTCGTCTTTTGTAATGGAAAAGTATTGATAAGCAAAGACTAAGCGTAATTTCGTGCCCGTCATTTTTGTATAGAACGGCTTCATAAATTGTACTTGAATCATGGGAATTCCTCCTTCACTTATTTTCGTTGGGATTTATCCGAGTCATAAGACCTAATTTCATTTATCATATGGATGCATTCATTTAAGTGTGCTTGAAACTCAATCAATTTCTCTGTTGCTTATAGTTTCCCCATACTTTCTACATTTCAAACCTTCAAAAATGGCCTATTCGCTTAAAAAATTTATTCAATGTCTCTTCACATTACCGATTTGTCTGGATTCGTATTATAATGGAAGGAACGACTTTTTTTCTTCCTTCACCTTGAATGAAGTTAAAATTTCCAATGCAATTAATTATTAGGGAGGGGAAACCCGTTTTGAGTTTATCTTTTTCCGAGATTGCCCATGCACATAAAGATTTTATTCAACATACATTACAATCCTTTGAAGAACAGCTTCTCCCTTCAGCAAATGAAGATGCAGAATTGGTGACACGCGCCATGTTCTCTGTCCGTAATCAGGCAATTAAGCCACCGCACTATTCAAGATTCAGCCAAATACTGGTATGCCAAGTTCAGGACGTCAATACAGCGGAAGTGACGATTAATTTTCCGGAACAAACGATCAGCTGCAGCTGTCCTAAAAAAGATCTATGCCGCCACCAGCTTGCAATTATTTTAAAGCTGTCGCAATATTTTATTTCACTGCAGCAATGGCTTTCTATTTGGCGTTCTAAAAGATCTGTTCCGCTCCAGTCATTGGCGTCTGAGCGCAGTCCTGAAAACTGGCAGATGATGGCTGACGAAGTGCTCAATTATGCTATTAAAGGTCCGCAACCATTGGAGCCGTATACATTATCAGGTTTAATCGAAAATATTCGTACTAAGCTGCAGCGCCACCGCCCTTATGAGCAGGAATGGCAGGAGCTGTTTAACTTGTTTATGGATATCGCCGTTTCGAAACATTTTCTGTTACATGCAGTCAAAACGAAAGCAGATCTGAGTCACCATTATGTTCAGTTCTTTTTGGAAAATACGTTAAGCCTCATTCAGCGGTCGATTGATACATTAAGTAAAACAACACGGCTGTTTGCAACCGAGCCATTTTTTGATGCCATTCAGAAAAATGTCCACGAGATTCTTTTTATCGAAAAAGGTGCAACAGCATTCCGGCTATCATTGTATTTGCAGTTTTGGACAAAGCTATTTAATGAACGAAAGCGCTTAAATAATGAACTGGCACTTTTGGAACAAAGTGATGATAGCAATACAGATATCGATTTAAATGTAGTAAAATCCATTTTTTATATTTTATTAAGTTCACCGTCACAACTGGAACAAGCAGTTGAAACAATGAGCGAAAATAATGTGGAAGGGTTTATCGACATAGCCCAATATGCATTACAGAAAGACTTTGTCGATGAGGCGACCGTTATTTTAAAAAAGGCACTTCCTTTTTTACAAACGTTTGTGCAGGACAACTTATTGCCGATACGTCGCCAGAAATTTACGCGTAAGCTCGATCACCTATACGGTCAAGTTCAACTGAGTGACAGTGAGGAGCTCGCATTGTACTCTTCGTTCGGTCGTTACGGTATTGAGTCGTTTTCAAACTATTTACTGCGTCACAATCGTTTGGATGAGTGGGTTGCACTTCATCAGCTCTATCCTTCATCAATTCCTTATTTAGATCAATGCGGTTTAAAGGATGTTGTCGCACAGTCACCCGAAACTGCACTCCCTCTTTACCATTTTTATGCGATGGAAGAAATTCAGCAGAAATCGCGGCAAAATTATAAGCAGGCAGTCCGCATTTGGCGTGCGATGAAATCGGCTTCCAAAAAAGCCGGAAAGCTCGACTATTTTACAGCATATATTGAAGCCGTGCAGCAGCAGTACAAACGTTTGCGTGCACTGCAAGAAGAGATAAATAAAAGCAATTTACTTATTTAGATTATGTATTTTGCTAATAGGAGGTGACATTGCGTTTATTGCGCAACGATACAATGCAATATTTATTTAATACGAAGCTACCCTTTCTACAAGTCTTTCGCATAAAGCTTTCAGAGCTGCGTCCCGGTTACTTCCGCGCTACTGCGTACAATAAAAATGATTTAATTTTACCGACAGCCAATTGGATTCCGTCTCTCTTTTTCAAATTTGAGCAAAGTTTTTACGGGCTGCATACTTCATTGGAAGAGCGTGATTTAATCATTTCGGCATCTCATTTGCTGGACGTTCTGTCACCTGCATACCGTCACCCGTTTTTGGATTTTGCTGCATATGATGATGCAACCGTTAATCACTTTCAAACAATCCAGACGACATTGCCGCTCTGGAATGACCCAAAGCTTTGGCAGCAGGCAACTGTAACAGAAGAAGGCTTTACATTTTCCAATGACCTATTGCAACATGCAGTTGAACAAAAACTGATGGATGCCGGACTTTCTAAAGAAGATACGCTTGCACTGATTCCATTTTTCCAAAATGGCGGCTGGCCGATGCAAACTTCTCATGTATTTGATGGTGTAAAGGTGGCACTGCGTTTAAGCGAGCCAGAAGAAAATGAAGAAAACTGGCTGTTGGAAACGGTGCTTATTAGTCCAAATGCCGCAAAACATTGGACACCTGCTTCGTCAAAACTGAAACTGCCGATCTTGGATGCACTGCCGAAAAAGTGGAGTGCAATTGCTAATGACATTGAAGAGCTGCAAAATCAAATAGTTGATTTAATTCAATTAAATGCTGAAAGTGCTCAGTTTATTCATACACAATTCAATGATCAGGAAGTACGTGAATTTTTACGTCTCGAACTTACTAAATTACAGGCTTTAGGCTTTGATGTGATTTTACCGGCTTGGCTTAAGGAACTCCGTCAATCGAAAATGCGTGTACGTGTCAGTGCCAATAACCAATCGGCCCGCAGTGTAGCAGGGCTAGACGATATTTTGACATTCAAATGGCAGTTCTCGATGAATGGCGAAGAAATTTCCGCAGAAGCCTTCCAGAAACTCGTTGCTGAAAAACGTGAATTTGTCCGTATTGGCACGGAATGGTTCCGTATTGATGCAGAGTGGCTCAATGAAATGCGTGAACTGATGGATCAGGCAAAAGAAGAAAATTGGACAGTACGCGATTTACTGTTCCGTGAGCTGCCTGAAACATTAACTGCACCTATTGAAGATGATACAGAAGATGATGCTGAGCGCGACGACCCGTTATTTGCATTTGAGATGCAGCAATCACTGCAGGATTATATTGATCAACTGCAAAATAAAAAAGGTCTGCCAAAAGTAGCTGTCCCAGCCAAGCTTCATGCTGAGCTGCGTCCATACCAGCAGGAAGGCTTTGAATGGCTTGTTTTCATGCGTGACCAAAAATTCGGTGCCTGTCTGGCAGATGATATGGGACTTGGTAAAACCGTTCAGCTTATTACGTATATGCTCCATACCGTTTCCGTTCTGCAAATTGATAAACCGACATTGATTGTGTGCCCGACATCTGTTGTCGGCAACTGGCAAAAAGAGCTTACTCGTTTCGCTCCTGACTTGGAAGTATATACACATTACGGGCCACGACGTTTAAAAGGTGAGGACCTGACAAGCTATATCGCAACACAGCGTCCGCATGTCATCCTTTCCACATATGGTACGGTCACTCAGGATGCAGATGACTTACAGCTTATAGACTGGGCAACGGTCGCTTTGGATGAGGCACAAAATATAAAAAATATGCAAACATTGCAATCCCGTGCAATCCGGAAATTAAAAGGCGAGCATCATATTGCGTTAACAGGTACACCTGTTGAAAACCGTCTTTCCGAGCTGTGGGCCATTTTTGATTTTATTCATAAAGGCTATTTAGGAAGCTTCACAAGATTTACCGAAAACTTTATTTCACCAATTGAACGGGAAGAGTCGGAATCCCATAAACGTGTTTTACGTATGAAAATCCGTCCGTTCCTGCTGCGCCGTTCAAAACGTGATCCCGAGCTTCAGCTGAATTTGCCTGACAAGCAGGAATCCCTTGAATTTTGTGCACTTACCCCTGAGCAGGCAGCACATTATGAAGGCTATATTCAAGATACTTTAGCGACACTTGAAGAGCTCACTGGGTTCGAGAAAAAGGGACGTATTTTAAAAATGCTTAATAAATTAAAACAGCTGTGCAACCACCCTGCCCTGTTTTTAAAAGAGCCTTTTGAAGATGCCAATACGATGGTTTCTCGTTCTGTAAAGCTCAAACGCATTATTGAGATGACGAGGGAAATTATCGATAATGGCGAACAATGCTTAATCTTTACACAGTACATCGGAATGGGTAATTTAATTCAGCATTGTTTAACAGAGCTTTATAATGTTGAAGTTCCGTTTTTAACAGGTAGTATGCCGAAAAATCAACGCGACAATTTAGTCGATCAGTTCCAGGCTGGCGAGTTCCCTGTGTTTTTACTGTCGCTTAAAGCTGGCGGAACAGGTCTTAACTTAACAGCTGCTACACATGTACTCCATGCCGATCGCTGGTGGAATCCGGCAGTCGAAAATCAGGCGACAGACCGGGCATACCGTATCGGACAAACACAATTTGTGCAGGTGCATAAGTTTGTGACAATTGGAACGATTGAAGAAAAAATCGATAAAATGATTGCAATGAAATCAGCACTGTCCGAAGAATTAATTCAATCAAGTAAATGGTTGACTGAACTTGATGATTCGGAACTGATGGATTTACTCATTTTGGATACGGGCAATATAAAATAATGTGAAAAGAGTCTACTTTTACGCCATGAAGTAGACTCTTTTTATGCTTACTTCACTACTTTATTCAGTTGGTATAGGATTGTGAGAAAGAATGGTTACTACTGCGCGGTCAAACAGCAGATTTGGGTGCTTCACCTCCTGAGAAATATTATTTTATCGGAGAGGAAAAAGATTACGGCTGGTGTACGAGTTTGGTTTCTTGTTCTGGAAGCACGAAATCTTCGGGAATCGGGGGCGGTGTTTGGAGCTTATCTGCTTCACCAGGGGCTTTTAATGAATAAAACTGTACATCCTCTGTTTGCACTTCCATCGTGTATACTTTCTGATTTTCACGATTGACATATGACCTTGATTGCAAGCGTCCTTTAATACCGATGAGTGAGCCTTTTCCGCAGTATTTTGCCAATAATTCAGCGGTCCTCCCCCATGCCACACATTGCACAAAGTCCGCATCTACCTTTCCTTCACTATTTTTGAAAGGACGGTTAGCAGCAATGATAAAGTATGCCCGAACCCTTCCTTCAGATAAGTGCCTGAGCTCCATATCTTTTGTCGTTCGCCCTACAAGCCCAACATGATTCATTCATTGACCTCCTTTCTTTCGGAAATTAAATAAAGCATAGCCGAACCCTGCTATTTCTGGCAAAACGTGAATTTGAATTTTTTGGCTAAAATATTGTTTCAAAATTACTTTTTCGCCTATATGGTATTTCATTCGAGTTAATGAGAATGCTGTTGTAAATAGACTTGTAGGTGAAATTACAAATTGCTGAAATTGGCAGTTTCACATTTTTTGTATGTTATACTTTTACATAAGAAAACTGAGGAGGGATTTATAAGTGAAAACCTTTAAAATGCTTGCTTTTGATTTATTAGTAAATGATGAAATAAAAGAAATTCCTTTAACAGACGGCATTATTATTAATCAGGAAAATAGCCATAAAATGTGGATTTTAGAATTGTTTACAGCAGATACATATTACGATTTTTTTCAAAACTTTGTTACATCTGGTGAAGCGCTAGATGCGCGCGCGATTATTTCGCTGCCGGACAATGAACCTGCCCCATTTGCCGTTGTTGTACATTCGATTACAAAAGTGGGCGATAAAATATCAGTGCTTATAAAAGGCCGTTTGAAAGCTCAGCGTAAAAAATATGCCGAGCTATTATTGGCACAGCTACTTGAAGAAGGATTACGGAATGATGAACTGCTTGAGGCATTTGATCAGGGGATGCGTAATCGACCTTCATTGAAGAAAAATGGTGAATAGGGCGGAAAGTGTAGTTTTGGGATGTAGGTTGATTTAAAAAGAGTAATTTGGTTCAGCATTCTTTGTAAAATCATCTTTTTGAAGGTATTTGTCAAGCCTCACCACGCATCGTATATTCAAGGTGGAGGTGAAGTTTGTGCAGAAATCAAAGCATCATTTTTACATGGAAGTTTTAGCTAAGAGGATTATGTTTGGTGATACGGAAGCAAGTGCAATCCAGCATGAGTTACAACGCTTGGAGGCTGGATTCGCAGGAGAAATGAAGTTGAAGCAAACCCTTTCCGATTATTCCTTTAAAACGGACCATCATGTTTTATATAATTTTGAATGCATGAATGATAAGGGCTTTTCCCATCAGATGGACGCTATTTTAGTAACGCCATTTTTTATAATAATTTTTGAAGTAAAACTGTTGTCAGGCGTTTTATTTTACAAACCCGCGCAGCATGAATTTTACCGCATCCACAACGAAAAACGCGAAAACTTCCGAAACCCCCTTGATCAAGTTTACCGGCATCAGCTATTTTTGGAACAATATCTGCGAAAATGGCAGATCACTATCCCCGTGTATTTTGCAGTGGTGATCGCAAACCAGCAAGCTGTTTTAGACGAGTCATTGGAGAATTTTCCGATTTTTCATATTAGCGGCGTTCCAAATTTCATTGAAAACCTCTATCGCAATACTGCGAAAACCAATGCAAATATGAATGTGATCATCGCTAAACTGAAACAACTTTATCATGCCCTTCCCCCTCGCCGCACCATCAGTTCCATTAGATTAAGGAAAGGCGTTCTTTGTAGATGGTGTGATTATAAAAATACGATGCACTATTATTACGGAGCATTTATATGCAATGTTTGTAAGGCTAAAAGTCGTGATGTCGTCTTTGAAACCCTCTATCATTACCGAATCTTACTTGGTGAAAAAATTTCTAACCGACAATTTCGCGAGTTTTTCGGAATGACAAATATAAAAGTCTGTTCGAATATTTTATCAAGGTTAGGTCTCGAACAGCGTGGCGCTAAGAAAGGAACGTATTACATTATTCCGGAGAACATTTTATCCTGGTCTAAAAAGAAAACAGATTAAAGTCGACTCTACTTTTATTTATGAAGTGAGGATTATATTTTGATTTGAGGATTAATAAACCTGAAATGAGGATTATCACTTACTAAGTGGGGATTATCTACACTGTTTTGAGGATTAAACACAACTAAGTGAGGATTATCCTGGCTCAAGTGAGGATAAATTCTTCTTCCCATCTATCTCCATTAAATTTGAGGATTATTTCATTTCCTTCTTACTTATACCAATTAAAAAAACCAGTGCCCACCGTAAGTGAACACTGATTCCTTTTTTAGACTAGTGGTTATCCACTTCGTCTTTATCCTTACGATCTGCACGGTCTTCAATGATATCTTCTTGGTTAACGGATGGAGCTCCTGGTGCAGTTGCGCCATTATCACCATTTGGTCCGCTTGAACCGTTCGGGACATTTGAGTTTTGATTGTTGTCAATCGTGCTCTCATTTGTTTGTCCGTTCATGTCGTTTTGACCGCTACGCCCATCTGTGTCCGGATCGACTGTATCTACCGTTTCGTCGATAGCGTCACGTGTGTCATCCATTACATCGTTAACACCGTTTTCGACATCGTTTCCTAGATTGTCATCTCCAGCATTGTCATTTGTATTACACGCTGAGAGAAATAACAGTGAACCAAGCGAAAGTGCGACAAGTAGTGCTGATTTTCGCATAAAAAATTCCCTCCTTTCCCATATGCAATCATGAGTCAATCACTTCGTGTGATCGTACATATAGTGCCCGGGAAAAGAAGGATCTATCCTACAAAAAAATGCGGTTATTTTAATTTATCTTTTAAGAGCTGTTCAACATAAGCGGCTTCTGCTTTACAGTCGAATTTGTAATTTGTACCTAATTGTTTCTGTAATTCCGCAATTTCCTTCTTTTGCTTTTCTGTTGGCTCTTCACTTAAAATTTTAGCAATGACCTCATCCATTTTCTTAGCAATTTCTTCATGAAATTCAGGGCTCAGTAAAATGTCTGCCGGTATTTTATCGATCCAAGCGGCATTCTCTTTAAAATAAGTTTGCCAGCTTGCCATATAGTCTTCCATCGAAAATTTTTCTTCATCCCAACCAATGCTTGCTAAATAAGCTTCAAACGACGTCGATATTGATCGTGTAATACTAATTTTTACGCCTGAAGACAGTTGTTTATACATCTATTTTAAAACCTCCTACGTTTAAAGCCAAACTTCGCTCATTGTTTACAGGCAAATGAAAACCTATAAAAGGTGAACACTGGCAATCGTCCCACACCTATCCTATCTCATTGGGAGACTTCTGCTTAAAGAAGTTAAAGAATTTCTTCAACCTTTATATTTTATAATCTTTGAGTTCCAATTGCAAATCGCCTTATTTTGGCTGTTCAGGTCCAATTGCAAATAGAATCTCGCACTCACAAACTAGTTCGCCATCTACTGTCGCAGTAGCACGGCCTTTCCCCATTTGTCCGCGCAATTTCAAGAATTCCACTTCAAGTTTCAGCTGATCGCCCGGTACGACTTGACGCTTGAAACGGCAATTATCAATCCCTGTTAAAAATACAAGACGTCCTTTATATTCAGGTGCGTTTAGTAATGCCACACCACCTACTTGCGCAAGTGCCTCGACAATTAGAACACCTGGCATTACTGGATAGCCAGGAAAATGCCCATTAAAAAATTCTTCGTTAATCGATACATTTTTCAATCCAAGTGCGCGCTTTCCTTCTTCGATTTCAAGAATGCGATCAACTAATAAAAATGGATAGCGATGTGGTAAAATATTTTGAATTTGCTCTGCGTTTAACATGAAAAAATCCCCCTTGTTTCCTCTATAATATTATGTAGATAATCGTTTATTTTTATGTATGTTCTGGTAAAGCAATGCAAATATTGGAGAAAGAGGCTGGAATTTCAGCCGACTTTTTGCTCCAATTCAACAAAAAAGTAAATTTTTGCTTATTCGCTGTAAAGGGACTGTTCGGAAATGGCTTTCCCGACAATCCCTCTACTCTTTACCATTTATAATATCGAGAAGATGCTGCCATGTTTCCCATTTTAAAACATCGAATGCTGCACCGTCCCCTATAACGCTGTAGCCAATAACCAGTCCTACAATTACGGCTACTAAAAATAATAAAATTACGATTATAATACGTAGCCAGATCGGAATCAGTCGAAGCCGAACCTTACCAACAGGCTGTTCCGTTGGCGGCTCCGAAACGTTCTTTATACGACGTCTCGTTTTTTTGGCTGCAGGCTCTTTTTGCTCGATCTGTCTATCTAACTCATTCGTCATAAAACTTCTCCCTTAACAATGTCGCACGTCTAGCGAATACCGTTAATTAACCCAAGCATTTGGTCTGCAATTGTAATTGCACGTGTATTAAATTGATATGAACGCTGTGCTTGAATTAAATTTGTCATCTCTTTTGAAACGTCTACATTCGACATTTCAAGTGCACCTTTTTGAATGCCCACTTGACGATTGGCACCTTGCAGATCTGTCAGTACTTGCGCTTGCGTGAAGCCTAGTGCATCAAGATTTTCCGGTAACCCAATATATGTCCCGCCCTGCAGTTTTTCCATTACATTTGGTTTTTGCAGTTCAGAAATTCCAAGCTGGAACTTTAACGGTGTGCCATTTTCATAGCTTGCCACTAACGAACCGTCTGAATCCATCGTAAAACCTGTCACATTATCCGGGAATGTAATTGGCTGTCCATTTGCATCTGCTACTTGGTATCCATCGCTATTTACAAGTGAAAGAATACCCGGTTCGGTCTGTGTTACATAAAAGCTACCGTTACGAGTGTATGCAGTTCGCACATCGCCTTCCGGATTTTGCATTAACACATTAAAATATTGGTTCTTTGTTGTTAAGGCAAAGTCTAAATCGCGGTCTGTTACTTGCAGTGAACCTTGTGTCTGATTGGATTGGATTAACCCGATCTGTGCACCGACACCATAACGAATGCCTACAGGTGTATCACGGACAGTGCGGTCTAATTCATCGTTATTAAACTGTTGATACAGCATTTCCGTAAAATTTGCCTGCTGTGCTTTATAGCCTGTTGTATTACTGTTTGCGATATTTGTACTAATTGTGTCTAACTGATGCTGTAGTTGAGATAATGTATTTGTCGCACTCACCATTGTACGTAACATTTCCCGCACCTCCTTAATTATACGAAAATTCGACAGCTAATGAAAATAATCGCTATATGAATGAGTTGATTTCCATTCCGATCTGGGCGCTTTCCACGGTGGAGTCGCCTTCTCATCATTTCAGTCAACTCGTTTATAATCATTCAAATGCAATTATTTAATTAACTCGTCCAATTTCATTAACCGCTTTTTCCATACTCTTATCGTATGCCTGCAGCACTTTTTGGTTTGCTTCAAATGCTCGGTATGCGGTTAATAGATCTGTCATTGCTTTAGAGGCATCAACATTGGATCCTTCTAAATATTGCTGCTGCATCGAAAATTGTACATTAGCCTGTCCATAGGCAGATGGTAGATCGACGCCATCCAATGTATTAAACAACCCATTATCACGCTTCACAAGTACATCCGGGTTTTCTGAAAATGCGACACCTAACGTGCCAACCTGTACATCATTTTCGTCAAAAATCGCCCCATCCGAACTGATGCGAATATTGTCGTTATTAAACTGCATACGTTCCCCATTTGCATCCAATACGAATAGTCCTTGGGGGTTTACTAGATTGCCCTGCCCGTCCAGCGTAAAATTCCCGTTACGTGTATAGCTCTCGGTTCCGGATTCATTTTCCAAACGGAAGAAAATTTGTCCCGAATTCCCTGAAGCTTCGTCAGTAGGCATCGAGCTATTGATCAGAGCGATATCTGTATTTAAACCAGTTGAATAAATCTGGCCTTGCGCTTGGTTTGGCATTGTTTCCTGTAAATAAACACCCGCATTTACCGCACCAACCGGATTAAGATTTTTTATTGCAAACCCGTTCTCCGTTGGAATGTTTGTCGAATTTACTGCCGACATCAACATATCCGGAAAAGAACGAATGGTCGTTTGATCTGATTTAAAGCCAGGTGTATTGGCATTGGCCATATTATTCGTTAAAATTTCAGTTTTACGTTGTTGTGCAACCATTCCTGTAGCTACTGTATAAAAACCTTTAAACACTCAATTCACCTCTAATTATGCCGTATTTATCATTTATCGGCAAAAAAATGATAATTATAAGTAATATAATTTATTTATTTACCGCGCGATCAATATTATCCAGCATAATTCCAGTTCCAACTGCCACACAGTCCATTGGGTTTTCCGCTACAAATACAGGTACTTTCAGCTCTTCGATTAAAAGCTGATCAATGCCATGCAGTAACGCACCTCCACCAGTTAAAATAACGCCTCGATCGATGATGTCGGCCGATAATTCAGGTGGTGTTTTTTCCAGTACGTCTTTTGCTGCCTGTACAATCATGCTAACCGATTCACGCAATGCGTGCTCAATCTCTTCTGAATTGATTTCGATTGTTCTTGGTAAGCCCGTTACCATATCGCGTCCGCGAATATCCATAGTATCATCGCGTCCGCCAGGGAATACTGTACCAATTGTTGTTTTAATATTTTCTGCTGTACGTTCACCGATCAACAGCTTGTATTCTTTCTTTATGTATTGCAATATGTCATTATCGAATACATCCCCGGCAACTTTAATCGATTCGCTCGTTACGATATCGCCCATTGATAATACTGCTACATCCGTTGTACCTCCACCGATATCAACGACCATATTACCGCTTGGCTGGAAAATATCCATACCTGCGCCGATTGCTGCCACTTTAGGCTCTTCTTCCAAATAAACCTTTTTGCCGCCCGATTTTTCAGCTGCTTCACGAATTGCTTTTTGTTCTACCGATGTAATATTTGTCGGACAGCAAATTAAAATGCGTGGCTTCGATAAGAAACCTTTAACGTCCAATTTATTGATAAAATGTTTTAACATCGCTTCTGTTACATCAAAATCCGCAATTACGCCATCCTTTAATGGACGAATCGCAATAATATTTCCCGGTGTACGTCCCACCATTTGACGTGCCTCTTCACCGACTGCCAATACTTTATTTGTCTTTTTATCTATTGCTACTACAGATGGTTCATTCAAAACAATCCCTTTGCCTTTTAAATGAATCAGCACGTTAGCAGTACCTAAATCAATCCCAATATCTTTAGAAAACATGTTTCATTATTCTCCTTCCGCCCATTTGAACATGTATACGATTCTATATATGTCTATCTTAGTTATTTTATCATATACAGTGTTGAATTACATCAATATTGTGGGAAGGATTTTCCTTTATAATGGTTTAAAATGGTAAAAATCTAAAGTGATAATCACGAAAAAAAGCATTTAGTTGTTATAATAACAGACTAAATGCTTTTTTCTTGTTGCTTTGTAATCCACTTTTTACGTGTTGCTTCACCACCGCGTAAATGGCGAATCGATTTGTTATAGGTTAAAACTTGTTGTACTTGTAGCGCAAGTGGTTCATTCACTTGTTTTAGCCGCTCTGTCAAATCTTTGTGTACAGTACTTTTAGAGAATCCCGTCATTTTCGCGAGTGCACGCACGGTTTCACCTGTCTCTACCAACAGTTCACCCAAACGAACGCAGCGTTGCCGAATATGTTCGTGCACGTCCTCTCCCTCTCTACTTCTAATATAAAGAGCCTTGCATTGCCTTGCTTCTTAATATTTCACCTTATGTGAGCAGGCTCTTAATTATTCGGAGTAGATTGCAGGATTCGTCGTTAACTTACTAAAAATGTATCCGAATTCATCCATTTTCCTAAATAATCAAAAGGATAAATATTTGTTCGGATCCACCAGTACACCATCTTCCATTACTTCAAAGTGTAAATGAACGCCAATGTTTGGATTCCATTCATTTTCTTGTGAAGTAGCAAGCTGATCGCCTTGTGAAACTTGATCGCCTTGTTTTACAAGGATATCTGCCACGGAGTTATAGCGTGTTTGCATACCATTTGGATGTGTAACTGTAATGCTGTTGCCTGTAAATGCATCCATTTTCACTTCAGTCACTTCACCGCTCATTGCAGCAACAACTTCAAAAGGCTCGCTGTTAATTGCGATAGAGACCCCTGTAGATGTTGTGAATACTTGATTAAATACAAGCAATGAGTTTTCGCGTGTTGCTTCATCTTTGGATACGTCATAAAAGTCCTGCAAAATTGTTACTTCATTTAAGTATTCTTCTTTGAATGGATACTTCAAAGTTTCCGAAACAGTCGCATTTGTTGGAACGATCGACTGGTCGGCTGGTGCAGAAACTTCTTCCATCAATTCCTGCTCATTCTGACTTTCATACAATGCATTAAAACTAAAAATAACGGCCACAATCATTACTGCCATACCACCGTATACAGCCGGCCAAAACCACCGTCTTTGCATAACTGGTTTCTGAGAAGGCTTTTGTTTAACTTCTCTCATATTCATCACCTCAAATGGAAGTGTGTACAAGAAATTGGAAAGTTAAACATTATTTTTTACAATAATTTATCGATTTTAATGTTGTCGATGGATAGTAATGAGAAAGGATACCTTCCGCCGTTAAACCGCCCTGTGCCATCGCGTCTGCCCCATACTGGCTCATCCCTACCCCATGCCCGTATCCATACGTTTTAATCGTTATACCGGCCGCTGTCGGTTCCCAGGTAAAATTCGTGGAGCGTAAGTTTAAAAGTGTGCGCATTTCTCTGCCCGTCCATGTTTTTTTATGGATGGTAATTTGCTCAATGCGGTTCGTGTTGTTTCGCTTCAGTTTTGCGTTTTGAAGCTGGGCTCTCGAAAAGTTCTGTTTAAGATTTTTATTTAACTCTTCAAATGTATACGTTGTCTGTTCCTGATTTAACTGTTCCGGTGAAGTGGTTGCTGTTAAGTAGGGAATGGGATTTCCGCTATAGTTTTCCGCGGATTCGGTATATTGAAAGGATGATGCATGAAACATGGCTGTAATCAATTCATCATTATAGGTAAGAATTTGGTTGGCGGTTTGATTGACGGCTTCTGTAATTTTTTCTTCATTTTCCGCAAAAGTGGTTTTCCATTTTTCTTCTCGCAATTCCTGATCGTTGTAAACTTGATGTGCTGTTGTTGTGAGAATCGGCTTTTTTCCATAATTGGTCTGCTTCAATACATAGGTGCGGGAGGCAATCGCCTGGGCTTTTAATGCTTCCATATGAAAACTTGCCGGCATTTCCCCTGCAATTACACCAATTAAGTAGTCTTCAATTGGAACTGTAGTATTATTTACTTTAATAAATAAAGGACAAGAAGTAGATTCCGCTTGTTCAGGAATGGAGGTTTGTTTCTTAGACTTTAAAGTGAACGGGACTAAAAACAATAGGACACCAATGATAAAATAAATGATAATTTTTTTCATGAGACAGTATATGAGCCTGCAAGAAGAATATGAGTTCATTTTGGAGAGAGAATTTCTAGTTTTTGTAGAATGGGAGTTATGGAGAGATTTTAGGGTGAGAGAGGTGCGTTGGTTCAACTTTAATAGCGGCGGGGTTTACTTTTGAGCACAGTTGTTCTACTTTCTCCATGAACTGTTCTACTTTCTCCCTGGGACTTTCTAATACCCCTCTTACTTTCTACTTTTGAGCGGGATCGTTCTACTTTTGCTGTAATTGTTCTACTTTAATAGCAACAGTTTCTACTTTTGAGCCGAGTTGTTCTACTTTCCCCATGAACTGTTCTACTTTTTCACCAAAAGTTTCTAATACACTGCATGCTTTCTATATTCAACCGACTTCATTCTACTTTTCCCTGTAATCATTCTACATTCAAAGCGGTCTTTCTACTTCCTTCAAAAATCATTCTACTTTCTCACAGAAACTTTCTAATTTCCAAACTCTCCAACCCCCACATTTCCCTTACAAAACCAAAAAAGCATCCCGAAAGCCCACATCTCGCTTCCTGAATGCTTTATATGTTTATATGAATCTAGCTATTAAACTGTTACAACGATTTCTTGTAACACTTCTTCTTCTGAATCGATGCGCTCGATCATTGCACCTAGAGAAGCTAGTTTTTTGTGGAAATCCACATAGCCGCGATCTAAATGGTGTAACTTAGTAACACGTGTTACGCCTTCTGATACGAGGCCGGTTAAAATTAGTGCTGCTGCTGCACGTAAATCTGTTGCTGATACTTCCGCACCTTGAAGTTTTTTGCCACCTTCAATAAATACAGAACGCCCTTCAATCTTTGCGTCTGCATTCATGCGACGGAATTCTTCAACATGCATAAAACGATTTTCGAAAACTGTTTCTGTAATGATACTCGTTCCGTTTGCCGTTAACATTAATGCCATCATTTGTGATTGCATATCTGTAGGGAAACCTGGGTGTGGCATCGTTTTAATATCAACCGCTTTTAATGGGTCGTTTGCGCGCACACGGATGCCTTCATCTTCTTCGATAACTTCTACGCCCATTTCACGCATTTTTGCAGTTAGTGCTGTCATATGCTCTGGTACAGCGTTTTCAATCAATACATCTCCGCGGGTAATTGCCGCCGCTACCATAAATGTGCCTGCTTCAATGCGGTCTGGAATAATGTAATGTTCGCAACCTTTTAATTCTTTAACGCCTTCGATACGAATTGTATCAGTACCGGCACCAATGACACGGCCACCCATTGCGTTAATAAAGTTTGCCAAATCTACTATTTCAGGCTCTTTCGCTGCATTTTCAATAATTGTCGTCCCTTTTGCAAGAGATGCTGCTGTCATAATATTTTCAGTAGCCCCAACACTCGGGAAGTCTAAATAGATTTCTGCGCCTTTTAGTTCACCTTTTACTTTTGCTTCGACATAACCATGTCCAAAGGAAATCTCTGCACCCATAGCTTCGAAGCCTTTTAAATGAAGTTCGATTGGACGAGATCCAATTGCACAGCCGCCTGGTAATGCTACACGTGCATAGCCATTACGTGCCAATAGTGAACCCATTACTAAAATGGATGCGCGCATTTTACTTACAAATTCAAATTGCGCTTCACTTGATAGCTTCATAGAGGCATCAATCATCATTTCATTTTTCTCGACATCATATTCGACAATCGCATTTAAACTTTTTAACACTTCACCAATCGTACCGACATCTGCTAAGTTTGGTACATCTTTAATCATATTTTTATCTTTAGAAGCTAATAGAGAAGCAGCTAAAATCGGTAATACAGCATTTTTTGCGCCTTCAACGCGTACTGTGCCTTTTAGCGTCTGACCCCCAGTAACAATAATTCTCTCCACAATTCGTCCCTCCGAATTCAATTCTCATATAATAAAGGAATAAGTTCAATTAAACTTAAATTATTTTAAACTTCATTTGACTCAATTTACACACAAAAATATACTACATTTATTGGGGCTGTAATTCAAGCACCCAAATTACTATTTTAATCTAATTTGTTTGAAAAGGCTATTAAATTATAATACGCAGCGCAACTATTTAGTGTGAATAGACAAATTTTCACATTAAAGTATCTTCCTTAAAAATAACTACCCAAATCATGTAACCTTACAAACCTCAAATATTTCCTAGGAAATTTTTATTTCTTGTAGTGGAAAACAAACATTTATTCCCCTTTACAAGAAATAAAACTGCAGCTATTTCCTGTTTTAACTAAAAATATAGGGAATCGTTTGCGACCAGCTTAAAAAGTTTAAAAAGAAATCCGCTACAACTGAACCAATTACAATACTCGTCAAAATATAAAAGAGCTGAATTTGAAAAGTTTTTCCTTTTTTAAATAATTGTTCGACTCTTAATCCTTGTAATGCATAAAGAGCAATTCCTATAAATATAATATATGCTAACACATTAACGATTGCTTGTTGGCCAGCCTCGACATAAAAATCCATTTTCCTCACTCCTTTAAACACCTTGCCCAAGATGATAACGAAACGTGTTTCAGACTGTTTATACCCTTATTGTCCGTCTACAAAAAAAGCAGGCAGAAAGAATCTGCCCGCTTGTAAAACATTAGATATTACCCTCATGAACATTGATACGATTCATCGCACGTTTTAAAGATAATTCCGCGCGTGTGAAATCGATGTCATCTTGTTTCTTTTGAAGGCGACCTTCAGCACGAGCTAAAGCTTCTTTAGCACGGGCAATATCGATTGAAGAAGCAACTTCTGCAGAAGGAGCTAAAATCGAGATTTTTTCAGGGCGAACTTCAATGAAACCACCGCTAACCGCTGCGACATCTGTAGTGCCGTCTGCTTTTTTAAGCTTCACAGAACCAATTGTTAGTGGAGCAACCATAGGAATATGGCCAGCTAAGACACCAATTTCACCTGAAGTCGTTTTAGCGATTACCATCGTTACTTCTGAATCGTATACTGAGCCGTCGGGAGTGACAATATTGACTGTAACTGTCTTCATATTTTTTCCTCCTCGTCAGCTAATTAGACTTGTACGCCCATTTCTTTAGCTTTCGCTACTACTTCATCAATAGAACCAACTAGACGGAAAGCATCTTCTGGTAAGTGATCCCATTTGCCATCAAGGATTTCCTTGAATGAACGAACAGTTTCTTTTACAGGTACATAAGAACCTTTTTGACCAGTGAATTGCTCTGCTACGTGGAAGTTTTGAGATAAGAAGAACTGGATACGACGAGCACGTTCAACTGTTTTCTTATCTTCGTCACCTAGCTCATCCATACCTAAGATAGCAATGATATCTTGCAGTTCACGGTAACGTTGGATTGTACGTTGAACACCAGTAGCGATTGCGTAATGTTCTGGTCCAACGATTTCTGGTGATAATGCACGAGAAGTTGAAGCTAGTGGGTCTACCGCTGGATAGATACCCATTTCAGATAATTTACGCTCAAGGTTAGTTGTAGCATCTAAGTGGGCGAAAGTTGTAGCCGGAGCCGGGTCAGTATAGTCATCGGCTGGTACGTAAATCGCTTGGATCGAAGTTACAGAACCTTTAGTAGTAGATGTGATACGCTCTTGTAATTTACCCATTTCTGTAGCAAGTGTTGGTTGGTAACCTACCGCTGAAGGCATACGACCTAATAGGGCAGAAACCTCAGAACCTGCTTGTGTGAAACGGAAAATGTTGTCGATGAATAAAAGTACGTCTGCACCTTGCTCATCACGGAAGAACTCAGCCATTGTTAAACCAGTTAAAGCTACGCGCATACGTGCTCCTGGTGGCTCATTCATTTGACCGAATACCATCGCTGTTTGTTTGATTACGCCTGAATCTGTCATTTCGAAGAATAAGTCGTTACCCTCACGAGTACGCTCACCTACACCTGCGAATACAGAAATACCTGCGTGCTCTTGTGCGATGTTGTTGATTAATTCTTGGATTAATACTGTTTTACCTACGCCGGCACCACCGAATAGACCGATTTTACCACCTTTGATGTATGGTGCTAATAAGTCTACTACTTTGATACCTGTTTCTAGGATTTCTACAGTAGTTGATAATTCATCGAATGTTGGAGCTTCGCGGTGAATTGAATCACGACGAACTTCAGCAGGAATTTCTTCACCTAAGTCGATAACTTCACCAAGTACGTTAAATACGCGACCTAATGTAGCTTCACCAACTGGTACTGAGATTGGTGCTCCTGAGTTTGTTACTTCTGCTCCACGTTGTAAACCGTCAGTAGATGACATGGCAATCGTACGAACAGAATCGTCACCTAAGTGAAGCGCTACTTCTAATGCAAGAGTAGTTGGAGCTTCGTTAGGACGTTCAATTGTAACTGTTAATGCGTTATAAATTGCTGGTAATTGACCATTAGCAAACTTTACGTCTACTACTGGACCCATTACTTGAAGAACGTGTCCTTTGTTCATTACTTTGTACCCTCCTATCGTATTCTTATACGACATTGGTGAGTGCGCCCTATTCTAAGGCAGCAGCTCCACCAACGATTTCTGTAATTTCTTGTGTAATCGCCGCTTGACGTGCACGGTTATATTGTAGAGAAAGGTCTGCAATAAGATCGTTTGCATTGTCTGTAGCGTTTTTCATTGCTGTCATACGCGCTGAATGTTCACTCGCTTTTCCGTCTAAAATCGCGCCGTAAATTAAGCTTTCCGCATATTGTGGAAGTAATACTTCTAAAATGGCTTCGCCTGATGGCTCAAATTCATAAGAAGCATTGCTTGTTGAAGGTGCAATGTCAGTTAGAGGAAGAACTTTTTTCATAGTCACTTCGTTTTGAATTGCAGATACGAAGTGATTGTAGTACATATAAAGTTCATCATACGTACCATCAATGAACATACCAACAGCATTACGAGCGATTTCTTTAATATCAGCAAATGACGGTTGGTCCGGTAGAGCAACGACATCTGCGATAACATTGTGTCCACGCTTTACAAAGTAATCACGAACAACACGACCTACTACTAAAACTACGTACTCATCTTTAGACTTGTGACGTTTATCAATAGTGCTTTGAACTTGACGTAAGATGCTTGAGTTGTAAGCACCTGCCAGACCACGGTCAGAACCGATGACTAAGTAAGCTGTTTTCTTAACAGGACGAGAAGTTAACATTGGATGTCCGCTGTCTTTTGTACCTGTTGCGATTGCGCCTACTACGTCCTGGATTTTTTCCATGTATGGAACGTAAGACTTAGCGTTTTGCTCTGCACGACGTAACTTTGAAGAAGAAACCATCTGCATCGCTTTCGTAATTTGTTTCGTTGACTTTGTAGAGTTAATACGACCTTTAATTTCGCGTAAGTTTACCACTGGTATTTCACCACCTTTAGATTTTTATCAAGCTCTTATTAAAAAAGAGTTGTCCAGTTTTTCACGCTACAGTATTGTGCGTGAAAAACCGTTCAATTCTTACTCAGATTTAGCGAAAGTCTTTTTGAACGCATTGATAGCTTCAACATACTCTGCGTCTGGAGCAAGTTCTTTAGTTGTACGAACATGATCTAAAACATTTGTGTGGTTTGTATCTAACCAGCTTAAGAATTCGTTTTCGAAACGAACGATGTCTTGTACTGGAATATCATCTAAGTGACCTTTAGTTAATGCATAAAGGATCGCAACTTGTTTTTCAACTTTAAGTGGTTTGTTTAAGTCTTGTTTTAAAACTTCAACTGTACGTTTACCACGCTCTAATTTAGCAAGTGTGATTGCGTCTAAGTCAGATCCGAACTGAGCGAATGACTCTAACTCACGGAATGCTGCCAAGTCAAGACGTAATGTACCCGCTACTTTTTTCATCGCTTTGATTTGAGCAGAACCACCTACACGTGATACTGATAAACCAGCGTTGATCGCAGGACGTACACCAGAGTTGAATAAGTCAGATTGTAAGAAGATTTGACCATCTGTGATTGAGATTACGTTTGTTGGGATATATGCAGAGATATCGCCCGCTTGCGTTTCTACGAATGGAAGCGCTGTAATCGAACCGTTTTTGTATGTTTCGTTTAATTTCGCAGCACGCTCAAGTAGACGGCTGTGTAAGTAGAACACGTCACCAGGGTATGCTTCACGACCTGGAGGACGGCGTAGAAGAAGTGAAAGTTCACGGTATGCTGATGCTTGTTTAGTTAAGTCATCATACACGATTAATACGTGCTTACCATCTAACATGAATTCTTCTGCCATAGATACACCTGCGAAAGGAGCAAGGTATAGTAATGGAGCTGGTTGTGATGCAGATGCAGTTACAACGATTGTGTAATCTAATGCACCGTGCTTACGGAAAGTTTCAACTACGTTACGTACAGTTGATTCTTTTTGACCAATTGCAACGTAGATACAGATCATATCTTCGCCTTGTTGGTTTAAGATTGTATCAATCGCTACAGATGTTTTACCAACTTGACGGTCACCGATGATTAACTCACGTTGACCACGACCGATTGGTACTAAAGCGTCAATCGCTTTGATACCTGTTTGTAATGGCTCATGTACTGATTTACGTGCCATTACACCGAAAGCTGGACTTTCGATTGGACGAGATTTTGTTGTGTTGATTGGACCTAATCCATCCACTGGCATTCCAAGTGGGTTTACAACACGGCCAATTAGTGCTTCACCAACTGGTACTTCCATAATACGACCTGTACGACGAACCTCATCGCCTTCTTTGATGCCTAGGTAGTCTCCTAAAATTACGATACCAACGTTACCTTCTTCTAGGTTTTGTGCCATACCCATAACACCGTTTGAGAACTCTAAAAGCTCTCCAGCCATGGCGTTGTCGAGGCCATGAGCACGAGCGATACCGTCACCAACAGTGATAACTGTACCTACTTCGCTTACTTTTAATTCCGATTGATAACCTTCAATCTGCTGTTTAATCAGACTGCTGATTTCTTCAGCTTTGATGCCCATGTATGTTCACCTCTCACATTTCTTAAGATTTAGCCAACTAATGTTCGTTTTAAGTCCTCTAGCTTAGACGCTACAGTGCTGTCGAAAATATAGTTGCCGATTTGAACGCGTACGCCACCAATTAATGACGCATCGATAATGTTTGTAATGTTAAGTTGCCCTTTGCCGACTAACTTGCCGAAAGCAGCAGAAATTTCTGCACGTTCGCCATCCGTTAATTCACGCGTTGAGTAAACTTTTGCATCTGCAGTACCTTGTGCGGCAGCTGATAATGCTTGATATTGGTCTGCTACAGCAGTTAATTCGTTTAAACGTTTCTTTTCGATTAAGAATTGAACCATGTTTACAACGATTGGCTGTGCACCCGTTAGAATTTGAGCGATAAGCTCTTTCTTACGATCAGTAGAAATTTTCGGAGCAGTAAGTAAAGCCATAAACTCTTCGTTCGTAGCCAATACTGTTTTGATCTCACGTAAATCTGCACCTACTTCAGCAAGAAGGTTGTTGCTTAATGCTAATTCATAAATTGCTTGAGCATAGCGATTTGCTACAGTCGATTGACTCATTTCGCTTCGCCTGCCTTCGCAATCGTTTCTTTAATTAATGCGCTATTGTCTGCTTCAGAAATTTCTTTCCCAAGAACTTTAGACGCAGCAAGTACTGATAATGAAACTACTTCTTCACGTACAGCAGCGATTGCTTTTTCTCTTTCTGCTTCGATATCACGAACAGCAGATTCTTTTAGACGGTTCGCTTCAGCGCGTGCAGTTACCACGATTTCTTCGCGAGTTGCTTCGCCTTGCTTTTTAGCGTTCTCAATGATTGATTGCGCTTCTGTGCGAGCTTCTTTAAGAAGGCTCTTTTGTTCTTCTAATAGTGCTTGTGTTTCTTTTTTAGCTTTTTCAGCTGCATCGATTCCGCTTGCAACCAGCTCTTCACGCTCGCGCATGATACCCATTAAAGGACCCCAAGCGAACTTTTTAAGAAGTGCCATTAAACCTAAGAAAATCACTAACGTCGCAATTGCATCACCTAAGTTGAGTCCAGTTGCGCCTGCACCTAGTGCAAGATAGTCTAAAAACACGATTGTTTCACTCCCTTCAAGAGCTTGAATTAAATCTATATTTTGTCATACTTTTTGTTCGTAATTAATATTAAATAAAAAAGGGTATATCTTATTTACACAAAACGAATGGCGAAGGGTTTCAAAAGAAGTCTACTTCGCCACTGGATTTTAATAATCTTAATGAAGACTATTGGTTCATTACGATGAATGCGATTACTACTGCGATGATCGGTAATGCTTCTACTAACGCTACCCCGATGAACATTGTAGTTTGAAGTGCGCCACGTGCTTCTGGTTGACGAGCGATACCTTCTACTGTTTTTGAAACGATTAAACCGTTACCAATACCTGCACCTAGTGCTGCTAAACCGATTGCGATTGCTGCTGCTAATAAACCTACTGAACCTACCATTTGATAATATCCTCCTTGGATGTTGTAATTTTTTTTGGTTCAAATCACCGCACTACATTGAATGCGGAAACTTATAATTAATGGTCTGTACTCACTTTGTGAGCCATGTATACCATCGTTAACATTGTGAAAATGAAAGCTTGGATAAACCCGATGAAGATCGAGAATCCCATCCACGCCATCATTGGTACGATTGCACCGAAGAAACCAAACGCACTTGAAACTGCTAAACCAGTTAGTAACGTTAGTAAAATCTCGCCGGCATAAATGTTACCGTAAAGACGTAGACCTAGAGTTAGAGTATTTGCAAACTCTTCAATAACTTTTAACGGGAACATAAATGACATTGGTTGGAAGAACGTTTTAGCATAACCGCCTGTACCTTGCATTTTCACACCGTAATACTGTGTTAATACTAGAATCATCGACGCTAATGTCATTGTTACGACTGGATCGGCTGTTGGTGATTTCCACCATAAATCACTGCCGTAAGCAATACCACCCATTGGTAAACCAAGTAAGTTGGACACTGCAATGAACATGATTAATGTAATCCCAAGAATGTGGAAACGTCCACCAGTTTTCCAGTCCATGTTGCTCTTAATAATATTTTTCACGAAATCCATAATCCATTCCATGAAGTTCTGCATACCAGTCGGTTTTAACGCAAGTGTACGTGTTGAAACAAAAGCGATAATAAATACGATGATTGCAGCTACTAAGAGAGTTAGTACTGTAGATAAGTTGAAAGTAAGCGTCATAAAGCCTAAATCCAAATGTAGCTCTGGAGCTGTATGATCCATTTTTGCATTCACCTCTCTTTCAAATGCACCTTAGTGGCTTTTTATATGATGTACTACTCTTTCTACTACTAAAAAGATGTACGGAATCATCAGCCCAATGACCGTGCTTATTAAGTGAAAATATTGTGGCAACGATATTGCGATTGCGACTGCGGCAACACCTGATCCAAAGCGAAGCGCTGTACCGATAGATGCTACTTTTGTCCCTTCACTAATGGAACGGTCAAATTTTTCCATACGTCGAAGTAAAATCCAAAAATTATACGTACCAAAGAAAGCACCTAGGGCTAGACCAGCAAATATAGAATCATATGGCGAAAATCCCCAGCCTAACGTACAAATAGCAAGCAAAAAAAAGAACGCTTTCTTCTGCATTGCAAAAACGTGATGCAAATTTAGCATTGGCAGTTAATCTCCTGAAACTTTTTTCGAGTAAAGAAAGTGTTCATCGACCATTAAATGAATTTAAAACGTAGTCAATGCACTACAAAATTAGAGGCCATTACAAGTAGTAAATAATTTCCACAACAGAGCAATTCTAAAGTGGGCATTCATTTCATACTTCTAATTGTCTCTTAATCTTAACGGACTTCATCCAGACGCATAGAACGTTGCAAATTGACGAGTTTCGTTTCAACTGTCAATCTAGTAGAAACTTGATATAACAAGCGTTTCAACGTCTTTTGACTAGGCGAAACTCTTATCATTCTTACCCTTTGTAAGCATACAATAGGGGGTTTTTGATGTCAATTAGTAATGGTGAAAAACTTCACATAGATACATTCCTTGTCAAATTGTTGACAAATTTGTGTATAGTTATGCATAAATATTTTTTGCATTTTTTCACTAACGCTAAAATTCGCTATTTCATGCGTTTTTTCCATCACGTTACACTTTTCATATCCAAGAAAAAATTTTTTAGCAATAATAACGAATTTAATACTTGACAACAGGAGTTAAATGCTATCCCCTGTTATCAATTACATTTTTAAGTCAATTTCAGTAATATTTTGGATTACCGAGTTTCTACTTTTTCGGCAGTTTCATTTTCTTTTACTAACTGTTTTTGAGCAAATTGCAGTAATGCTTCCACAATACGCTCCGAAGCATATCCATCTCCATATGGATTCGATGCATGTGCCATCGCCTCATATGCTTCGTCATTTATTAACAATTCTTTTGCCATTTTGTAAATAACTTCTTCGTCTGTTCCCGCAAGCTTCAAAGTACCTGCAGCAATTCCTTCAGGACGCTCTGTCGTATCACGTAATACGAGCACCGGCTTCCCTAAAGATGGCGCTTCTTCCTGCACACCGCCAGAATCCGTTAAAATCATGTAAGAGCGGGCAGCAAAATTGTGGAAATCAAATACTTCCAACGGTTCAATTAAATGAACACGCGGGTTATCCCCTAAAATTTCATTGGCTACTTCACGAACAGCCGGATTCATATGCACTGGATAAACAACTTGAACATCCTCATGCTCGCTTAACAGACGCATTATTGCACGGAACATATTACGCATTGGCTCACCTAGATTTTCACGACGGTGTGCTGTTAATAAAATCATGCGGTCTGTACCCATTTTTTCAATTACCGGATGCGTATAGTGTTCACTTACTGTTGTTTTTAAAGCATCAATAGCCGTGTTACCCGTTACGAAAATTGCTTCTGTCGGTTTGTTTTCCTTTAGCAGGTTTGCACGTGATTGCTCAGTTGGTGAAAAATGCAGATCTGCCATTACACCTGTTAACTGACGGTTCATCTCTTCAGGATAAGGTGAATATTTTTGTCCTGTACGAAGCCCTGCTTCAACATGGCCAATTGCAATTTGATTATAGAAAGCAGCCAGACTTCCAACAAAAGTAGTCGCCGTGTCACCATGTACTAACACGATATCAGGCTTCGCTTCTTTCATTACACGGTCCAGTCCTAAAAGCGCATTTGTCGCTACATCCACTAATGTTTGACGGTCTTTCATAATATTTAAATCATAATCCGGTTTAATTTTAAATGTTTCCAGCACTTGGTCAAGCATTTGACGGTGCTGGGCCGTTACAGTAACAATCGATTCAATTTGTTCCGGATGTTTTTCCAGTTCCAACACTAGAGGTGCCATTTTAATTGCTTCCGGACGTGTTCCAAAAATCGTCATAACTTTAAACTTCTTCGTCATTATTCTTCTCCTTGTCTAATCTATAATTAATTCTCTCACTTGCCGTATTAATAGAAAACGCCCGCAACTGCTTACGGACGTCTCGTTTATTTATTATTTTGTTCCGAATAAGCGATCCCCGGCATCACCCAAGCCTGGTACGATATAGCCATGATCATCTAATTTTTCGTCAAGAGATGCAATGTAAATATCTACATCAGGGTGTAATTTCTGTATTTCTTCCACACCTTCTGGAGCAGCGATCAGACACATAAACTTAATGCTTTTAGCCCCGCGCTTTTTCAGTGAATTAATCGCTTCAACAGCTGATCCACCCGTTGCTAACATCGGGTCAACAATAATGAAGTCACGCTCTTCAACGTCTGCTGGAAGTTTTGCATAATATTCTACTGGCTTTAATGTTTCCGGATCACGGTAAAGACCAATATGCCCTACCTTTGCAGCAGGAATTAATTTTAATACGCCATCTACCATTCCGATACCTGCACGTAAAATTGGAACAATCGCCATTTTCTTCCCTGATAATACTTTTGCTTTTGCCTTCGTTACAGGTGTTTCTACCTCAATTTCTTCCAACGGTAAATCACGAGTAATTTCAAAAGCCATTAATGTTGCTACTTCATCAACTAACTCCCGAAATTCTTTTGTTCCCGTATCTTTATCTCGAATATAAGTTAACTTATGTTGGATTAATGGGTGGTCAAATACGTATACTTTACTCACGTTGACATCTCCTAACTGTTGTTTATCTAAATTAGTATAACAGAAAATAAAGTCAACGAAAACTATGACGGTAATGTTTTAAAAATCGCCCTTTTTCTAAAATAATTAAAGAACAAATGTATTCTACACTAGCATTCGCTGGTAGTTGTCTGTCTATGCGTTATTTCTTTCATTAAAAAAACCTTTCTATCTACAAATCTGTAAATAGAAAGGCATATACTCAATTATGCGTATAAAGGATATTTTGCTGTAAGAGCTTCAACACGTTTGCGTGCCTCTTCTTTTACTGCTGCATCTTCATGATTTTTAAGAACTGAAGCGATGATTTTACCAACTTCAATTACATCTTCTTCTTTGAAACCACGAGAAGTTACAGCTGCTGTACCTACACGGATACCTGATGTTACGAATGGTGATTCTGTATCAAATGGAATTGTGTTTTTATTTGTTGTAATAGCCACTTCATCCAATACATGCTCAGCTACTTTACCTGTTAACCCTAAAGATTTTACATTTAATAGAAGTAAGTGGTTATCTGTACCGCCTGATACGATTTCAACACCTTCATCCATTAAAGATTTTGCAAGTGCAGCTGCATTTGCTTTAATTTGTTTTGCGTAATCTTTAAATTCCGGTTGTAATGCTTCGCCGAAAGATACTGCTTTTGCAGCGATGACATGCATTAATGGACCGCCTTGAATACCTGGGAATACTGATTTATTTAATTCTTTTTCCCATTTTTCATCTTTCGTTAAAATCATACCGCCACGTGGACCACGTAACGTTTTATGAGTTGTTGTCGTTACGAAATCTGCATATGGTACTGGATTTTGGTGCTCGCCTGCTGCTACTAAGCCGGCAATATGTGCCATGTCAACCATGAAATATGCACCGACTTCATCCGCGATCTCACGGAACTTTGCAAAGTCAATTGCACGAGGATAAGCTGATGCACCAGCAACGATTAATTTTGGCTTTGATTCCAATGCTTTTTGGCGAACATCTTCATAATCTATTAAGTTTGTATCTTCAGTTACACCGTATTCTACGAAATTATAAAGAATACCAGAGAAGTTTACTGGTGAACCATGTGTTAAGTGACCGCCGTGTGATAAGTTCATACCAAGTACTGTATCACCAGGTTTTAAAACTGTATGGTAAACTGCCATGTTCGCTTGTGCACCTGAGTGTGGCTGAACGTTAACATATGCTGCACCGAATAATTCTTTTGCACGGTCACGCGCAATGTTTTCAACTACGTCTACATGTTCACAACCGCCATAATAGCGTTTGCCAGGGTAACCTTCTGCATATTTATTTGTTAAATATGAACCTTGTGCTTCCATTACAGCTTCCGATACGAAGTTTTCTGATGCGATCAGTTCGATGTTTGTGTTTTGACGTTTTTTCTCTAATAAAATTGCGTCTAAAATTGCCTTGTCTTGTCCTGCTAATTTTTCAAATGCCATTTTCAAATCCCCCTAAATGTACTTCCGATTCGATCGGAGTTTCCAATTCAAAATGATATATGTAACGTTAAGGTGTTACAGTATATTGCGCACGTTCTCCACCGATAAGTTTCGGACGTGTTGTCGCTAACGTAATGACTGCATCGCCTAATTGCTTAACAGATGTTCGTAAAGGCACAGCAACCGCTTTTAAGTGCATGCCGATTAATGTTTGACCGATATCAATCCCGTAATGTGCTTGGATGGTTTCCACAATTACAGGCTCATCCATTTGTGTAAAAGCGTATGCAGACATAGAGCCGCCTGCTGTACGGACCGGAATGACCGAAACAGGTTCTAAATGGTACATTTTAGCAGCTGCAGCCTCGAGTGTCAGCGCTCGGTTAATATGCTCGCAGCCTTGGAAAACTAAGTGAATTTTATGTCTTTGCGCGAATATTGAAAATTCTTTGTATAGAACTTGCGCTACATCGAATGCACCAGCTGTTCCAATCTTCTCACCCATCACTTCCGATGTGGAACAGCCGATGACAAATAGCTGACCTTCAGAAAACTTCACTTGTTGCTCAAATTCGGATAATGCTTGCGCTAAATCTTTTTGCAAATCGTGTAAGTTTGTCATTGAATCACCATCTGTTACCCTTCTTCGATTTCAGTAATCTTTTCAACACGGCGAATATGACGACCGCCTTCAAACTGTGTATCCAACCAAGTTGCAACAATCTCACGTGCCAGCCCTGGACCGATTACACGCTCACCCATTGCTAAAACGTTTGAGTCATTGTGACAACGTGTCGCTTTTGCCGAGAACACGTCATGTACAAGTGCACAACGAATCCCTTTAAATTTGTTTGCAGCAATCGAAATCCCAATTCCAGTCCCGCAAATTAAAATTCCTCTGTCAAATTCCCCTGCAGCTACTCTCTCAGCTACTGGACGTGCATAGTCCGGGTAATCTACTGACTCGTCCGTTTGTGGACCAAAGTCTTCATAACTGATTGACAATTCATCAAGTAGTGACATAATCTCTTTACGTAAATTATTTCCGCCGTGATCTGAAGAAATTGCAATTTTCATGAAGATCCCTCCTGCCTCGATTTTATTTACTTATTATATTCACCATCAGTGTACCATTTATTCCGGAAGAATAACACGTCTTTTCCGAATAACTTTCAAAATACATGCATAAAGACGAATATTACATCGAGAAATATAGTTTATTGTTAACTTTTAGGTAATATTTTTATATTTATTCATTATTAATTACGGTAATGTTCAGCTTTACGCAAGTTTGTTATGTTAAAAAGCTTTTGCACAATTAGTTTTACTAAAAAAAGACCGCTCATGTACTATGAGCAGGCCTTTAACAATTATTGTAATGATAAAATATATTCTGCTACCGCTTCTTCTTCGCCATCTGCAGTACCCGGCGGCATTGCACCTTTACCATTGACTAGTACATTCACGATTTCCTCTTTTGATAAAGAAGTGTTAGTTAAGTCCGGTCCCATTGATCCCGTTAAGTCACCACCATGACATCCTACACAGCTGGCATTTGCCACTTTTTCACCTGCCGAGACATCTGAAGTTTCAGCTGCGTCCTTTTCTCCGGATGATTCAGTCGATTCGGTTGGTGTAGAATCAACAGAATCTGTCGTATCCGCGTCCTCCGCATCACCACATGCAGCGAGACCTGCTACGACTACACCCATTAGTAACCAGTACTTCATCTTGTTCAATATAAATCCCCCCAGGACTAATTATTGTAAACAATAGTGTACCATACCCAGTCTTTTTGTTTTTGAAACGGGATTCAGAATTTTAAAAGCTTGGTAGAATTTATTAGAACATTCACTTTGGATATTAGAAAATCGCCAACGTTTATTTGAACATCGATAACCTTTATTAGCAAATTTGAGAAGAAATTTAGAACAAGCAGCCAATATATTAGAAGATAGACATTTTATTAGAACTTTACCGCCGTTATTCGAAAATCTCACCCCGATATTAGAAAACATCCTTCAAATAAAAAATACCCAACAGATAAACCATGCCTGTTTATCCATCCGGTATTTTAAAACGATCTTCCCATCTACTGTGTGCGGTCGAATTGTTGTATCATTCGATAAAGCTCTGCAGACTGTTGCTTTAAATTACTTGCCAGTTCTTCTACTTGCTTGATCGCATCAGCCTGTTCCAATGAAGCAGACGTTACTTCCTGAGCGCTTGCAGAAGTTTGTTCGGCAATTGCCGCCACTTCCTGTGACTGGTGTGATGTATGTTCGATATTTTTCATTTGCTGTGCGACTAAATCCGAAATTTGGACGACATCATCTGCCATTTCATAAACGGATTTTGTCATACCTTCTACTGCCGACGTTGTTTCAGAAACACGTGACGATTCATTTACCGCAAATGATACTTGTTCATTCATCTGTTTAACTACAACCGATACATTTTGCTGCATTGTGTGGATCAATGTTGTAATCCCCTGAACAGCACTTGCACTCTCATCGGCCAGACCACGCACTTCCTCTGCCACAACCGCAAAGCCTTTCCCATGCTCACCTGCTCGTGCAGCTTCAATCGATGCGTTTAATGCAAGCAGATTCGTCTGTCCTGCGATATCGCCTACTAAACCTATAATCCGTTCAATCTGCTCGGCATTTTTTTCTAGCTCACGAATATTTACTAATGAATTTTCATTATCTGTTGCGATTTTTTTAATACTGTTCACAACGCCATGGATGGCATCTGTTGTAGACGTTAAGTTTGTTAAAAGGTTTTTTGAGCGACTTGCGGTATGTAACGCTTTATTGTTCACTTCCGCGGCTAATGTACGAACTTCTTCAATGGCTTCCACTGTTTCTTGAATGGCAACCGCCGAAGATTCAGCCCCCAATGAAATCTGGCTAATATTGCTTGTAATTTGCTCAGCGTTGTTCGTTACAGAAATACTTTCTTCCGACAGCTTTAAAATCGTTTCATCGGTTGATTTATAATTGTCTTCAATCCCGTTTACCATCTTGCGCAAATTGATCACCATTGTTTGGAATGCCTCTGCTACTGAGCGAATTTCATCATTGGTTTTCGGCATTTCGACATCTTGTCCGATTTTACCTTCCGCTACATGGTTTGCACTGCGCTCCAATTGCTGTAATGGGCGAACAATGACTAAACCAAATACCGCAGCCAATGCACAAGACCAAAAGATCCCTAATAAATAGGTAATAATCTGAAATACGCTTGTGCTTGTCGATTCAAAAAACATTGGGCGTAAGTATTCGATAAATACAAAACTGCAAGTGTAGGTAATCAGCGCTAATATCCCGACAAATAATACGAGTTTCCGGCGCAGACTAAAGATCCTTTTCTGAGAGTTCATGTTAAATTTTATCCTCCAATTTCAATTTCGTTTCCAGCTTGTTGATTGCTTCGTTCAATTGCTCGTACGTTTGTTCATATACTTGCAGGTTTCCACCGAATGGATCTTGAATATCCAGACCAGTTTCCATCGCTACATACTCATTTAGCGTAAACGTTTTATGTGCCGCATCTTCTACTAAACGGAGGACCATTTCTTTATGAGCGGTCGTCATCGTTAAAATCAGGTCCGCCCATTGTGCATCTTCTACCGTAAATCGGGATGAACGGTGCGATTGCGAAATATTTTTTCTATGCAATATTTCCTTTGCGTTCAGGGACATGTCACTGCCTTCGTGCGCATAAATACCTGCTGAACGCACAGTAATATTCTCATAGTTTTTTGCTTGTAAAATTGCTGCTGCCATAGGACTTCTACATGTGTTGCCTGTACAAATAAAATAAATATTAATGTTCCTCACACCCTCTAATTTACCATTTTAGTAGCATCACACTCATAATAATCAAGAGGAGTCCTGCTACTTTCTTTAATGCATTATTCTTAAATATTGGTGATTTTTGCGCTATTACCAATGCCGCATATGACAATATGAATGTCGAGAGGCCGGCACTAATAACAAAAACATATTTTTGTAAATTTAGCATACCAAAAGATAGGCTAACTGAAAAGGTGTCAATACTTGCAAAAATCGCAATTATCGGTAAAGACATCGCAGGAAAACTTTCATCTTTCTTCGAGAGCAGTAATTGCAGTCCAACAAAAAACAATAATAATGTAGAAAGACCTGATGCCCAGTTTGTTAAATAGACGGCAAGCCATTCCCCAAAGCGGTAACCGAGTAACGGAAAAAGCATATGTAAAAATGCCGTCCATAAAGCTAATAACCATTTCGCCTTAACATTTGTAGCAATTAAATACAATGCAACGACATCGAACGACATTAAGATCCCGGCAACTACTTCTTGCATCTATTCCCCTCTTCCACTAAGCGCTGTTGTAATTTATGCTTTTGGGCGGGGAAATATCCTTTTGTTTATACACAAAAACCACATCCCATTGTTATAAGATGTGGTTTGATTTTTTAAAGTGAATACCATTTGCCGCCTGCCGCTTTTTCCAGACGGTTCATAATCGCTGTACCAACACCGGTTTTTGATGTTGCCGTCGCTAAAATAATCGTAGCATCCGTTTTATCGCATGAACGCAATGCATCATATAGTGAAGCGCTCATTTGTTCGAGATCATGTGCATTCCCGAATGAAAAATAATAATCGGCCTCGATCTCTTCAAAGTTTTGCGGTGCCAATAAGGCCACTTTATGTACCGGTTTTAATTCGGCAATAGCCGTTTCAATCGCTATTTTATTTGCTTCTATTAAATAGACAGGTGCATCCGGAGCATAATGGGTATATTTCATACCAGGCGCTTTCGGTGTCGATTCAATTTTCTGCTGTTCCAGACTTGGCTCAACAACTGGTCCAATTACTGCTTCGAGCATTTCTTTCGTCACTCCGCCCGGACGCAAAATAACGGGTGTTTCCAGTGTGACATCCAAAACGGTCGATTCAAGTCCGATTCCCGTCATTCCTCCATCCAAAATACAAGGAATAATGTTTTGCAAATCCTCAAATACATGTTCAGCTTTCGTCGGGCTAGGCTTGCCGCTGCGATTCGCACTTGGCGCGGCTAACGGTTTCTTTAATGTTTGAAGAAGTTCCAGTGCTACTGGATGATCGGGCATACGAATTCCAACCGTATCTAATCCTGCCGTAACACTCGGCGCTAAAACATTCGGCTTAACATCCATAACAAGCGTTAATGGACCTGGCCAAAAAGCCTCCATACATTTTTGGGCAACTTCCGAAATATTTGTTGTATACAGCGATACTTCTTCCACCGTTCCGATATGAACAATCAATGGATTATCCGAAGGTCGTCCTTTTGCAGCGAATATTTTCTTCACTGCCTGCTCATTTGTCGCAACGGCACCCAAGCCATATACGGTTTCTGTCGGAAAAGCGACTATTTCGCCGTTATTTAATAAATCCACAGCCTGTGTATAATTTTCTGAATTATCCACAAATTCATCCACAATTAATTGAAAAGTGTGCATTACTTTCTCCTCCTTTCTGTAAATGTTTGATTTAACTATCCACAAATTGTGAGTAAGTTGGATCATTTTCTACAAGTTCTTCTGTGTTTTGTGGATCACTTTTTTCCATATGTTTCTCCCACCATTCAGCAATAAAAAATGGCGGCCGTTCATTTTCCACCGGCTCATTAACTATACAAAGCGTTGGGAATACTGCACAGAACCAGTTTTCGCCACGACCTTGTCCAATAATGAAGTTAACAGAATAATATTCTTTTTGCGGATAAAACTGACCAGCCACCCATTTCGGAGGGATTAAGTTATCCCCAAACTTATAGGTAATTTTTAATTGTGGGTAAGTTTTCTGAATTTCCTGATACATGTTTTCCACACTGTGGATATCTTCTGAAAATTCAGGTGTATTTTGCAAATAGGTTTGAATTGTTTCCACTACCTCATACTTGATGAGCTGGTCGGCATTTGTCGAACTGTTGGCAATAACGCGGAATTTTAACTGGTCATTGCTTTCTCCTTGATCAATGCGGATATCATCTACGAAAGTAGGTATAAATGTAGCAGCACAATATAGAAATAAAACACTTATTAGTAATTTAGCAATCGCTAAAAATAGATTGGATTCATTTTGAATATCGTAATCATGTAACATAATCATTCCCCCTTGCAAACATTGTTTACAAGGAATCTATTTTTTATTCACTAATCTCACAAAAAACAATACGATCTTTTTTATTTATATCTTGAACGACTGATACATAGGCATTTGGAAAGCTTTTTTTGAAAAAATTCGCTACGGCTTCTCCTTGTGTATATCCTATTTCCAGACCAATTAATGCCGGCTTTTTCATAAGGGCCGGTAAGTTTTCTGCTAGTTTACAATAAAGCAAGAGTCCATCTTCATCTGCAAACAATGCCTGATGAGGTTCGTGAGCTACGACAACATCGGACATCTCCTCCATTTCCTCATAGGCGATATAAGGTGGATTCGAAAGTACAACATCCCATTTTTCATTCGCAATCGGTTCTGTTAAGTCGCCGAGCTTAAATTCAATTTCTGCCTGCAGCTTCTCAGCATTTTTTTGTGCTGTTGCAAGTGCTGCAGGTGAAAGATCTGTTGCTGTTACATCAAGCTGCGGACATTCTTTTTTCATCGTAATAGCAATCGCACCACTGCCTGTCCCAATATCGGCAAACTTCAGCTTTTGATTATCCCCAAATAACTTGCGAATACGTTCAATCGTTCCGACAACCAGTTCTTCCGTTTCCGGACGAGGAATCAGTACCGATTCATCAACTACAAATGAACGGCCGTAAAATTCCTCTACACCTGTTATATATTGTACAGGAAGTCCTTTCACATGTTCTTGAATAAAATCATCGAACTGCTGTTGCTGCTCTTCAGGTAGAACATCGTGCATCTTCATCATTAAACCCGAATAGCTTGTCTGTAAAATATGCTGCAATAAAATTCTTGCGGCATTTCCTTCGCGACCGTTCTCCTCTAAAAAAGAAGAAGCCCGATTCAGGGCCTCAAAAATGGTTTTATGCATCTTCATTTAAATTTGATAAGCGTGTTGCCTGCTCATCTAAAATAAGTGCATCGATGATTTCATCCAATTTACCTTCAACGATTTGGTCAAGTTTTTGAATCGTCAAACCAATTCGGTGATCTGTTACACGGTTTTGTGGATAGTTGTAAGTACGGATACGTTCAGAACGGTCGCCTGTTCCTACTGCTGTCTTACGTGTTGCATCGATTTCAGCCTGTGCTTCTTGACGGTGTTTATCCGCTACACGCGCTACTAAAATTTTCATCGCTTTTTCACGGTTCTTAATTTGTGAACGCTCATCTTGCATCGAAACGACAACACCTGTCGGTAAGTGGGTCATACGAACAGCTGACATCGTTGTATTTACCGACTGACCACCCGCACCAGATGAAGCGAATGTATCAACGCGAATATCTTTTTCATGAATTTCTACATCTTCTACATGAACTTCCGGTAAACATGCAACCGTAGCAGTTGATGTATGGATTCGGCCTTGAGATTCTGTCGCCGGTACACGTTGAACACGGTGTGCGCCGTTTTCATATTTGAATTTCGAATAAGCACCTTGACCATTAATCATTAAGATTACTTCTTTATAACCGCCTGCCTGGTTTGGTGTTGCTTCCATTACATCCACTTTCCAACCTTGCGTTTCCGCATAGCGAGTATACATACGGAATAAGTCACCTGCAAAAATGTTAGCCTCATCACCGCCAGCAGCTCCGCGGATCTCCATAATTACGTTTTTCGAATCATTCGGGTCTTTAGGAATTAATAAAATTCGCAGACGCTCTTCTAATTCCGGAACTTGTTTATTTAAATCATTAAACTCTTCCTTCATCATCTCCAGCATTTCTGCATCTTTTTCAATTTCCATTAATTCGCGTGTATCTGCCAGTTGCTCTTTCACCGATTTGTATACACGGTATACATCTACCATTTCCTGAATATCGGATTGCTCTTTCGAATATTCGCGAAGCTTATTAGAATCGCTGACGATATCCGGGTCGCTTAGCAATTCATTTAATCTTTCGTAACGGTCTTCAACCGCCTGTAAACGATCAAACATCTATATTTCACCTCTAAAAGTTATTTTGTTATTAATTGTATTTCACTCGTCTTCTCACGAGTCACGTTAAAATGCACCTTTACTAGTATAAAGAAATTTTGCGGTTGTTGCTACATCTATGTTGAACTTTCTTCATATCATTTACACATTGGCACTCATATATTTAAATTTTGTTGTGTCGTTTCAATATCTATTCTTCACCTAAAATTATAGTGGCGGATTGGAATGACATTTGCGGCAAACAGGGTAATAACTATCATTACCTCCAATTTGAATTTGATCACCTGTACGGACTGGTTTTTTATTTTCATCTACTCGTAAATTCATCGTCGCTTTCTTATGGCAGAACCAGCAAATTGTTTTCATTTCCTCAATTTTATCCGCGTAAATCGTCATATAACGGCTGCCTTCAAACAGTTCGTTCTGGAAGTCATTTTTTAAACCAAAGCCCATAACCGGAATGTTCAGCTCATCAACAATTTGAGTCAGCTGCAAAACATGTTCCTTTGTTAAAAATTGCACTTCATCAACTAGTACACAATATAATTTCCCTTCGTGTTTTTCCACGATTTCATATATATTTGTATCTTCAAAAACCGCAACTGCCGGACGTCTTAAACCAATTCGGCTTGAAACCGTACCGACTTCATCGCGCGTATCAATTCCTGAAGTAAAAATCATTACCGCTTTATTCTGTTCTTCATAATTGTGGGCAACTTTTAAAATTTCAATCGATTTACCGCTATTCATCGCCCCATGTTTATAAAATAATTGCGCCATTTATTTATCCCCGTTTCTAAATAAAATTACCAGTTCGTTTTTCACCAACAAAAAACCTTGAGCATGAAACTCAAGGTCAACTTTTCACTTCTTTTATCTTAGCTAGTTTTTTGCCATTCGTCTATTGCAAAAGGTCCTCTATTTATTAGAATATTTCTCTTTAGAAAAACATGTGCGAAAGTTTTCTAATATCTTCTAAATTCTTCTAATATATTTTTATTTCTTCTAATAAAAGTCTGAAGTTCTAATATAATATGTACATTTTCTACTATCGGTTTGAGATTTTCAAATAAACCATTCAGATTTTCTAATAACCTGTAAAAGTTTTCTAATAACTTCATAATATCTTCAAATAAATCCCAAAAATTAAAAACCCATTTCCAGCAATGTGGAAATGGGCAGAGGTATTATTTCATACCATATTTTTTGTTGAAGCGATCTACACGTCCGTCAGCAGAAGCGAACTTTTGACGACCTGTATAGAATGGGTGACATTCGTTACAGAACTCGATTGAGATCTTTTCTTTAACTGAACCTGTTTCAAAAGAATTACCACAAGAGCAAGTTACTGTTGCTACTTTGTAATCTGGGTGGATACCTTGTTTCATATTCGTTTTCTCCTCTCGCCCTGAACCATCCGGAACAGAGTATTTTCGAACTGCACCTTACATAGCCCGAATATGTCACTACATACGTAATGTGTTGAGGTCAGCTATATATGTGCACGTTTCATACTTAAAGAAGTATAGCAAGTTTTAAAAAAGGTTGCAACTATTTTATATTATTTTAGGAAATTGAATGTATGTAGTTCCTCACTATATCAAGAACTTAATTTCCATTCTGGCTCAATCCCCTAAATTCTATAACAACCCTTTACCGTTTGTAGCTTTCTTCATATCCGTATCAAGCTTTTCGAAAAATTCTTCATTTGTTTTTGTTGTACGTAGTTTGCGTAAGAACTTTTCACCGAAGTCATGAGAATCGCTGAATGTTTTACGGATTGCCCATAATTTATCAAGCTGGTCTTTCGGAATAAGAAGCTCTTCTTTACGCGTACCTGAACGGCGGATATCGATTGCAGGGAAAATACGGCGTTCTGCCAAGCTGCGGTCCAAGTGCAGTTCCAGGTTACCCGTTCCTTTAAATTCTTCATAAATTACTTCGTCCATACGGCTGCCTGTATCAACAAGAGCAGTCGCTAAAATTGTTAAACTGCCGCCCTCTTCAATATTGCGGGCAGAACCGAAGAAACGTTTCGGACGGTGGAATGCAGCAGGGTCAATACCACCTGAAAGTGTACGGCCGCTTGGCGGAATCACTAAGTTATAGGCACGTGCCAAACGTGTGATCGAGTCCATTAAAATAATAACATCGCGTTTTTGTTCTACTAGACGTCGTGCACGTTCTAATACGATTTCTGCTACTTTTACATGATTTTCAGGCACTTCATCAAACGTTGAAGAAACAACGTCCGCATTTACTGAGCGCTCGATATCCGTTACTTCTTCCGGACGCTCATCGATTAGCAGGACGATTAGTTCCGCTTCCGGATGGTTTGTCGTAATAGCGTTGGCAATTTCTTTTAATAAAGATGTTTTACCGGCTTTTGGCGGTGCCACAATTAATCCACGTTGACCAAAACCAACAGGCGCTACTAAATCCATAATACGTGTTGAAAGTTTTATAGGAACTGTTTCCAACTTAATATGGCGATCTGGATAAAGCGGCGTTAACGCCGGGAAATGCACACGCTCTTTTGCAACTTCAGGATCTTCGCCATTTACAGCATCAACTTGCAATAGGCCATAGTAACGTTCATTTTCTTTTGGCGGACGAACTTTACCTGAAACTTTATCACCATTTCGTAAATCGAAGCGACGAATTTGGGAAGCAGAAATGTAAATATCCTCTTTTGAAGGAGAATAGTTAATCGGGCGCAGGAATCCGAAGCCGTCTGTAGGAATAATTTCTAAAACACCTTCCATGAAGAAGAAACCTTCTTGTTCAGAGCGGGTTTTTAAGATTGCAAAAATTAGTTCCTTTTTATTTAGTTTACTAGCATTTGATAATTTGTATTGCTTCGCCAAAGCATATAATTCTTTTAATGTCATGCTTTCTAATTGAGCAATTGTTAATGCTGTCATACGTTTTCTCCAGTCTATTAAAATTTAATTTTTTAAGTTATTGAAAGATGTTTAGGAATTTGTGTAAGAGAAGTATACTACACTTTATTTGAAAGATGCCCAGTTTTTACACTGGGCATTTATTATATTATAGTGTAAGTAATTTGAAAATGGGCATTTTCTATCTGAGGCTACTTACATTATACGGGAAGTTAAATTTGGTCATACTTTGGTTTTTTATCAATGCTGTGGCGTCCTTCGATAAAGCGTACTGTTCCTGTTTTTGCACGCATAACAACTGAATGTGTAAGTGCATAGGAACCTTTATATTGAACACCGCGTAAAAGCTCCGAATCTGTTACAGCTGTTGCTGCAAAAATAGCATCATCGCCTTTAACTAGGTCTTCCATCATTAATACTTTATCTACGTCGACTCCCATTTTTACGCAACGAGCAAGCTGTTCTTCATCTTCAGGTACTAGTTTCGCTTGGAAATCGCCACCTAAACATTTTAACGCAACTGCCGCAATAACGCCTTCTGGTGCACCACCCATACCGAACATAATATCGATACCAGTTTCATCGAATGCTGTGTTAATCGCTGCACCTACATCACCGTCTTGAATGAATTTAATACGTGCACCGGCTTCACGGATTTCATCGACAATATGCTGATGACGTGGACGGTCTAAAAGTGTTGCTACAACATCGGAAATATCTTTGTTTTTTGCTTTTGCCACTTGCAATAAGTTGTACGTAACAGAAGCGTTAATATCAACTTTACCTGCCGCTTCCGGCCCTACAGCTATTTTATCCATATACATATCAGGCGCATTTAATAGATTGCCTCGGTCTGCAATTGCCAGTACTGTCATCGCGCCATTTGTACCTTTTGCTACGATATTTGTACCTTCTAATGGATCTACTGCGATATCAACTTCAGGTCCGCCATTTCGAAGCCCTAATTCTTCACCGATATAAAGCATCGGTGCCTCATCCATTTCTCCTTCACCAATTACAACTGTCGCATGCATTGGGATTGTATCAAACATAACACGCATCGCTGTTGTTGCTGCGTCGTCCGCTTCGTTTTTAAGTCCGCGTCCCATCCATTTCGCTGATGCAATCGCTGCTGCTTCTGTTACACGTACTACTTCCATTGATAAACTACGTTCCATTTTGTGTTTGCCTCCTGTAATCGGTTAAAACCGATTTTAACAGCCTAAATTAACTGCTTTTTTGAATTGTATTATGAACTAACATATTTTTATTACCCAAATATATATTATCATACTCTCATCGTTGCGCGATTCGGATCACGAATTATAGCAAATTTATGCATTATTCTTTGTTTTAATGACAATGGACTCTTTACGAATATTTGCACCAATTGCACAAAGCTTTTCAATTAATGAACTATAGCCGCGTTCAATATGGTAGATATCGTGAATTTCCGTTTCACCTTTTGCGATAAGTCCAGCCAATACTAATGCAGCACCAGCGCGTAAATCTGTTGCCGTTACCGTGGATCCTTCCAAAGATGCAGGTCCTTGAATGATGGCCGTATTGCCTTCAACACGGGCTTTTGCACTCATACGTCGCAGTTCGTCTATATGCTTGAATCGGGCAGAATAAATTGTATCTGTAATCATCGATGTCCCTTCCGCCTGTGTCATTAATACAGATAAAGGCTGTTGAACATCAGTCGGGAATCCTGGATAGACCAGTGTTTTTACATCAACTGCCTGCAGGTTCTTTTGCTTGGAGATGTAGATGCTTTCCTCATTCTCTTCCACAGTTACACCCATTTCGCGAAGTTTAGCTGTTACGGCTTCCATGTGAAGCGGGATGACATTATCCACAAGTACACCATCACCAATCGCTGCAGCCATAATCATAAATGTAGCTGCCTCAATTCGATCCGGTATAATTGTATGTTTCGTACCTTTTAGCTCATCGACACCTTCAATACGGATAACGCTCGTTCCTGCCCCTTTAATATTGGCACCCATATTTGTTAGAAGTGTCGCAACATCAATAATCTCAGGCTCTTTCGCTGCATTCTCGATTGTAGTTTTCCCTTTTGCCCGCACTGCTGCCAGCATAATATTAATTGTTGCGCCTACACTTGCAACATCCAGATAAATTTTCGCACCAATTAATTCATCTGCGCGTAAGTAAATCGCACCGTGCTCATTTGTTACTTTTGCTCCTAAAGCTTCAAAACCTTTAATATGCTGATCGATTGGACGCGGCCCTAAAAAACACCCGCCTGGCATGCCGATTACCGCTTGTTTAAAACGTCCCAGCATGGCACCCATCATATAATAGGAAGCACGCAATTTTTTTACGTTGCCGTTTGGCAGCGGCATCGCAACCATTTTTGATGGATCAATCGTCATCTTGCCATTTTCGAATGTTACTTCTCCGCCAATTTCTTCTAGAAGTGCTTTTAACGTCCATGCATCTGAAATTTCTGGAATTCCCCCAATGGTAACGGAAGAATCTGCCAAAATTGATGCAGGAATTAAAGCAACTGCGCTATTTTTTGCACCGCTAACGGTTATTTTACCTTTTAGACGATTTCCGCCCTGAATTTTATAAACATCCATTTTGTGTTCTCCCTTACGATTGGACAAATTTCATCTTCATTCAGCAGAAGTCTACGGACATCCGCTGAATGAAGATGAGCTTCTGGCAGATGTCACAGATTTTTTAAAGGATGTTTTAATGAGGAAGTCAGCCTAAAAACGTCGCCGTGCGACAACGGCTGACTGACCCACGTCCTGTGGGCCTAAACTCAAAAAAATCTGGACACAATTACGCCGAGGCGTAATTGATAATAAGTCGACTGCTGTGAGTTATTCTTATTATTTCCCTTCTCGCTTTGCCCAATCCGCTAAAAATCCTTCAATTCCTTTGTCTGTTAATGGATGATTAAACAGTTGCTGTAAAACTTTGTATGGAGTTGTTGCAATATGTGCGCCAGCTAATGCAGCTTGCGTAATATGTTGCGGGTGACGAATAGATGCGGCAATAATTTCCGTTTCAATTTCGTGGATAGCAAACATTTCAGCAATTTCACGGATTAATTCTACGCCATCTTGACCAATATCATCTAAACGTCCTAAGAAAGGAGATACATAAGATGCGCCTGCACGTGCTGCCATCAATGCTTGGTTTGCAGAGAAAATTAATGTCACGTTCGTTTTAATGCCTTTTTCATAGAAGTGTTTACATGCTTTTAATCCTTCTGGTGTCATTGGAAGTTTTACTGTAATATTCGGGTGAATCGCAGCCAATTCTTCCCCTTCACGAATCATTCCTTCAGCGTCTAAAGAAATAACTTCACCAGAAACCGAGCCGTTTACTAACTCAGCAATTTCACGTAAGCGGTCGTGGAAATTCACGCCTGATTCTTTTGCAACTAATGATGGGTTCGTCGTTACACCTGAAAGAATCCCCCAAGAGTATGCTTCTTTAATTTCGTCAAAGTTTGCTGTATCGATAAAAAATTTCATTATAATAGCCTCCGATTTACATTTGATTATAAAAACACATCTCGCTCATTTGTGAACGAGATGTCTTATGTTGAAAAACACGTGTTCACAAAGAAAAGTACGCATAGTTTGTGCACTTTTCTTTTGTGGATTCATTTATCCCGCTTTAACGGGTAGTAAAACTCTGCCTCTAAACTTAAGCAGGCTTAGGCTTTTCCAGAGCTGCCGAATTCGCGCATTTTACCGATTACTGTCGCTTTAATTGCTTCACGAGCTGGACCTAAATATTTACGTGGATCATATGTTTTCTTATCATTTTCTAAAAACTCACGGATTACTTTCGTTGCCGAGATTTGGTTTTCTGTGTTTACATTAATTTTTGCTGTCCCTAAAGAAATTGAACGTTGAATATCTTTTGTCGGAATACCTGTTCCACCATGTAATACTAACGGAACATCTGTTAATGTTGAGATTTCTTCCATTTCAGCAAATCCTAAGTTTGGTTCGCCTTTGTAAGGACCGTGAACTGAACCTAATGCTGGAGCTAAACAGTCGATACCTGTAGCTTCAACTAATGATTTACATTCTTGCGGGTTTGCGTACATAATGCCACCAATGACACCGTCTTCCTCGCCGCCTACAGTACCAAGTTCTGCTTCAACAGATACGTCTTTTGCATGCGCATAGTCGACAACTTCTTTAGTCGTTTGGATATTTTCTTCGAATGGGTGATGTGAAGCGTCAATCATTACAGAAGTAAAACCAGCATCGATCGCTTCTTTACATTTATCGAAGCTTGAACCATGATCTAAATGAATTGCTACTGGAACAGTTGTTTTGTAGCTTTCCATTAAGCCTTCAACCATTTTTACAACAGCAATGAAACCGCCCATATATTTTCCGGCACCTTCGGAAACACCTAGAATTACTGGTGACTTTTCTTCTTCTGCTGCTTGTAAAATGGCTTGCGTCCATTCTAAATTGTTAATATTGAATTGACCTACTGCATAACCTTCCGCTTTTGCTTTAATTAACATTTCTTTCATTGAAACTAATGCCATTATTAAAATCCTCCTCGAAGATACATAAATAGTTTGCTGCTAGAAAACATAGTTTGTGCAAAATGCTTTTTTTAAGTATTTTTTTCATCGTCTATTCTATGCAAAATCACATGAATTGACAAAAACATTTAGATTAATCATAACAAAAACAGACAGTATGCGCTACTGCCTGCTCGCCTGTTTCATTTATATTTTTTCAGCCTTTTCTACTAGTTTATTAACTTCATCACGTACTTCAAAAATATTAAAAGGTTTTGTAAAGTATTTCAACACACCTAATTCGTTCGCAGTGTCCATCATATGCTGTTCAACATAAGCAGTCATCATCATTACAGGCAGCTCCGGGTGTTCTTCTTTCAAACGTGCTAAAATTTCCAGACCGTCCATTCCGGGTATTTTCATATCCAACAGAACACAACCGAGCTCATTTTCCTGTGCAATTTTTATTGCATCAAAACCGTTTGCCGCTAAATAAGTCGTGAATCCTTCTTTTTTAAACACTTCATTTAGAAGCATCCTTATCCCCTGCTGATCATCTACTATTAGTATCCCCTTCAATGTTATCCCCCATTACAATAATAATTTATCCCGCATTAACGGGTAGTAAGACTCCCGCCTCTAGACTTATCAAGGGCGAAAAGGATAGGCGGGAGATCAACTACCCATAAATGCCCGATTGGTTCAACTAACAATCAGTGGGCAAGAAAACCCCCACTGATTGAAGTTTCACTTTATATAAGTTACATTCTATTACTAAATTGATTTCCCCTCTTTTATAGAGAGAGTTTGTGCTTTTGCTTTTTTATGTGCACAATTTTATAATAACTTTGAGGTGTAAATATGTCTAAAATTTTAACTACGCAATTAACAGGTCTTCTACAGCGCATACAGCAAACTGAGGAAGAATCAATTGAGGAAACTGCACGATTATTGGCACAGGCAGCAATCGGACAAGGCACAATTTACTTTGCGGCATTTGGTGAAATGGAAGCTGTTGCGGTAAATGCAGAGCTTGGTGCAGGTACATTCGCTAAATTTGCACGTTATACAGAAAGTGTCGAACTAATGCCTGCTGACCGTGTGATTATTTTTACGCGTCATGCTACAGATGAACAAGCATTAAAGCTCGCACAGCAACTGCATGCAGAGTTCATTCCATTTGCGGCTGTCGCAAGTGAAGTGGCCAGTGACGACAATCCGTTAAGCGACCTTGCTTATACGTATATTTCACTAAAAGTGCGTGGCGGCATTTTACCGCATCCGACGAAGCTCGGCGAACGCATCGTTTTTCCGTATCTTATAGCAGCTTTATATATTTATGAAGCGATTAAGATGGAATTCGATGAAATGCTCGTCGACGATGATGATGAAGATGACGAATTACTGGACGGCCATCCGTCACCATTCGCATAATTTATTGGCGACTCTTAATCCATACTGGTATGGGGGTCGTCTTTTGTATTTTTGAATTTATATGCGCCTCTCTAAAGTAGGTATACAAATTAAGCAGCTCAAACTTTACTATCGTAAAATTGAGCTGCTTTTAATTTTGGAGCTACTTTTGCCCCAACTCTTTATTTTTTATTATTAAATGCTGCGCCAACAAACTCACGGAATAATGGTTGTGGACGTTGTGGTCGTGAAATTAATTCCGGGTGGAACTGACCCGCAACAAAGAATTTCTTCTCTGGTAGTTCAACAATTTCTACTAATTTATTGTTAGGAGATAATCCTGAGAATACCATACCTTCCGCTTCCATTGCTTCACGGAATTCATTATTGAACTCGTAACGGTGACGGTGACGTTCGTATACTAACTCTTCACCATTGTAAGCCGCGCGTGCACGAGATCCTTCTTTTAATTTACATGGATATAAACCAAGACGTAATGTTCCGCCGATATCTGTATCTTCTGTTTGATCTGGCAAGAAATCGATAATCGGATACTTCGTATTTTTGTCCAGTTCTGTTGAATGTGCGCCTTCCAAGCCCATAACATTACGCGCAAATTCTACTGTCGCCATTTGCATACCTAGGCAAATACCGAAGAACGGTACATCGTTTTCACGTGCATAACGGATAGATTGGATTTTCCCTTCAACACCACGGTCGCCGAAACCACCTGGTACTAAAATACCGTCTGCTTGTCCTAGCAACTCATCAACATTTTCCGCTGTAACATGCTCAGCATTGATCCAGTCGATCTCGATATCCGAATTGTATACATAACCTGCATGTTTTAATGCTTCAACAACTGAAATATAAGCATCTTGCAATTCTACATATTTCCCTACTAAAGCGATACGTGTTTTGTGCTCCAAGTTTTTCACTAAATGTACAAGCTCTTTCCAATCTGTCATATCCGCTTTCGGCGCTGTAATACCGAAATGATCAAGAACGATTTGGTCAAAACCTTGTGCATGAAGATTTAATGGAACTTCGTATAAATGTTCTGCATCACGTGATTCGATAATATCAGAAGGTTTTACGTCACAGAATAACGCGATTTTTTCTTTCATGTCCTGCGGCACTGGTTGTTCTGTACGTAATACGATAATATTTGGCTGAATACCTAATGAACGCAATTCTTTTACAGAGTGCTGTGTCGGTTTTGTTTTCATTTCACCAGCAGCTGCAATATAAGGCATTAATGTACAGTGGATGTACATTACATTTTCATGGCCTAAATCACGGCGCATTTGACGAATCGCTTCAAGGAATGAAAGTGATTCAAAGTCACCTACTGTACCACCGATTTCCGTAATAACAACATCAGCAGAAGTTTCACGGCCAGCACGTTGTACACGGTCTTTAATTTCATTTGTTACGTGAGGAATTACTTGAACTGTACCACCATTGTAGTCACCGCGGCGCTCTTTATTTAGTACCGATTGATATACTTTACCTGAAGTAACAGTTGAGTGTTTACCAAGATTAATATCGATGAAACGCTCATAGTGACCTAAGTCTAAGTCCGCTTCTGCACCATCATCTGTAACGAATACTTCACCATGCTGGTATGGGCTCATTGTACCTGGATCAATATTTAAATATGGATCAAATTTTTGAATTGTTACTTCCAATCCACGATTTTTTAATAAACGACCTAATGATGCTGCTACAATCCCTTTACCAAGTGATGAAACTACCCCACCTGTTACGAAAATATACTTTGTCATACAAATTCCTCCTTCTTTTAAAACAAATTAGAAAAACACTCTATTGCTTCCTAAATGCAAGGGAATGTTTTTCTAATAAAGTGAAACTACCAATCATCGGGAATTTTCTCCATCCCCTCGGATTATTAGTTGAACCAATCTGGATTTTACGGGGAGTTGATCTCCCGCGGAGTCTTACCACCCGTTAATGAGGGATTAAAAACGCCTGAAAAAATAAAAAACGCTCCTCCTGCACTATTTTGCAGGGGGAGCGTATAACTTATACGGTCAATCTCCTTTTTAAAGGAGCCCAAGTAAAAGATTATACGGAACTGAAATAGAAGTCAAGCACTTTCAATTTCCAATGTGAAAATACTTATTTTAACTCTTCGTCTTCTTCGTCTAGCTCTTCATCTATTTCTTCTTCATCATCATCCTCGATAATAAATGTATCATCTTCATCGATTAGTTCTTCATCGATGTCAGGATCGATTTCTTCAATGTCTTCTTCAACGAAGTCGATGTCCTCATCCACTTCTTCCTCTTCTTCTTCGTCGTCAACGAATTCATCGTAATCTTCCTCGAATAAAACATCCTCTTCTTCAAGGTCGATAACTTCATCTTCATCTTCGTCGTCAACAGCTTTTGCTTTCTTCTTACGTGTCTTAATTGTTGGCGCTGTTTCTTCTTCGATTGTTTCTACTTTATACCACTCACGTAAACCCCAGCCATTTTCTTGGTTTAATAAAAAACGGCCTTCTACGTTTAAGTCAGTATAAAATTGCACTAAACGTGATTTTAAATCTTCATCCGAAATCCCATTTAATGCTTGAATACCTTTTAATAATTCATTTAATGGCATTGCTTGTTTTTTATCTTCTAATAGTGCGTATGCTAAGTCGATTAATGACTCTTCTGCTAATTGTTCATCTGTCATACCACGAAAGTTCAAATCGTGCACGTCCTTTCCATCCTTACATGTCTATTTATCAATTACGACTCGGCGTAATTGCGTCTGGATTCGTCTTCCAAATCCTTACCATCTGCCGAAGATCTTATACCCGTTCTGCTGTTGCTTGTACAACAACTGGATGGATATAAGCATAATACCCATTATATACAAACATGCTATCACTATGCTAGTTTCATTTCTTGTTTTTTAAATTTGTTACTTTTTTATAGGCAACATAAAATAAAATAAAGGATAAAAGCAGCAAAGGGATTGCTGCTAATTGTCGGTTATATAAAAAGAAGGTTGCAATTAGGCATGCTAAAATTAAAATATAATGTACATACTGTTGCACTATTGCGCACCTTCCTTCATCAGATCGTCCATGTATTTACTAGTATAACGAAAATTTCCGCACTCGTGGTATTCTAAGTTCATTTTTTTGCTTTTTTTTCAAATAACTAAGTAAAAAAGGCTTGTTATTAAGTTGTTTTCTGCAAGTTGCAAACAACAAATCTATCCCTTACATATTACGGCGGTATTGGCCGCCTACTTCATAGAGGGCCTGAGTAATTTGGCCAAGGCTCGCTACTTTAACTGTTTCCATTAGTTCTTCAAAAATATTGCCGCCTGTTTTTGCGACTTCTTTTAATTGATCTAGCGCTTTTTGATTATTTTCCGCATTCGCTTCTTTAAAGCCTTCCAAGTTTGCAATTTGTAGATCTTTTTCTTCTTTAGATGCACGCGCAATCTCCATGTTATTGATCGCTTCTTCAGATGGCGGATTCGGGTTTAAATACGTGTTCACGCCAATAATCGGCAGTTGTCCTGAATGTTTTAAATGCTCATAGTGCATCGATTCTTCTTGGATTTTTCCGCGTTGATACTGTGTTTCCATCGCACCAAGTACCCCGCCGCGATCATTCATGCGGTCAAACTCTTCCAGCACCGCCTGCTCTACTAGTTGTGTAAGCTCTTCGATAATGAATGCCCCTTGTAACGGATTTTCGTTTTTTGATAAGCCGTGTTCCTTTGTAATAATCATTTGAATCGCCATCGCGCGTCGTACCGATTCTTCTGTAGGCGTAGTAATTGCCTCATCGTATGCATTTGTATGCAGTGAGTTACAGTTGTCCTGCAATGCCATCAATGCCTGCAGTGTTGTACGAATATCATTGAAATCGATTTCCTGTGCATGCAGACTGCGGCCCGAAGTTTGAATATGGTATTTAAGCTTTTGCGAGCGGTCATTTGCGCCGTACTTTTCACGCATGACAACAGCCCAGATACGACGTGCTACACGACCGATGACTGTATATTCAGGGTCAAGACCGTTCGAGAAGAAGAAGCTTAAGTTCGGTGCAAAATCATCGATATTCATCCCGCGGCTTAAATAATATTCAACATACGTAAAACCGTTTGCCAATGTAAATGCAAGCTGCGAAATCGGATTCGCTCCTGCTTCGGCGATATGGTAGCCTGAAATGGATACCGAGTAATAATTTCTTACTTTATGATCGATGAAATATTGTTGGATATCGCCCATCATACGCAGCGCAAATTCTGTTGAGAAGATACATGTATTTTGCCCCTGATCCTCTTTTAAAATATCCGCCTGTACGGTACCGCGCACTACTTGCAATGTCTGTTCACGCGTTTCTGTAAATTCTTCCACCGTTAAAGTACGGCCCAACTCCTGTTCACGCTTTTGTACTTGCTGGTCGATTGCTGTATTCATAAACATTGCCAAAATAATTGGCGCAGGTCCGTTAATCGTCATCGATACAGATGTAGAAGGTGCACATAGATCGAAGCCTGCATAAAGTTTTTTCATATCATCCAATGTACAGATGCTTACACCAGACTCCCCTACTTTTCCGTATATGTCAGGACGTGTATGAGGATCTTCCCCGTATAACGTTACTGAATCAAATGCCGTCGATAAACGCTTTGCATCATCGTCTTTAGATAAATAGTGGAACCGTTTATTTGTACGCTCAGGAGTCCCTTCACCCGCAAATTGACGTTTCGGGTCTTCCCCTTCTCGTTTGAACGGGAAAACACCTGCTGTATAAGGGAATTCACCTGGTACATTTTCTTTATACACCCAGCGTAAAATTTCACCGTAATCTTTAAAGTTCGGCAACGCGACTTTCGGAATCTTCAAGCCTGACAGAGACTCGGTACGTAAAATGGTTTTAATCTCCTTATCACGCACTTTCGTAATGAGTTCGTCGCCAGCGTATGCTTCTTTTAATTCATTCCAATTTTTCAGTATACGCTTCGACTCCGCAGTTAATTCATTTTGAACGCCTTCCAGTAAAGAATCAATTGATGCAGTTAATGCTGTTTCACTTTCCGGAAGCAGTGCTTTCGTTCCTTCAAGCTGATACCACTTCGTTGCCAGTAATGCCTGCTGTTCCGCATGCTTATGATAATTTCTGATCGTTTCCGAGATTTCGCGCAAGTAATAGCGACGGTCATTCGGAATAACAATGTTTTGCTTTTGTGTTTTCACAAATTGCTCATACGAAGTTTCCCAATCTAAACCGAACTTCTCATTAATTTTCGCTACAAGAGCCGCAAATAATGAGTTCGTCCCTAAGTCGTTGAACTGTGAAGCGATCGTCCCGAATACAGGCATATGATCAAGCGGTTCTTCCCATAGTTCACGTGAACGCTGGAATTGTTTCTGAACTTGACGCAATGCATCCTCAGAACCTTTTCGTTCAAATTTGTTGATCGCAATCAAATCTGCAAAATCGATCATGTCGATTTTTTCAAGCTGTGTCGGGGCACCGAATTCGCTCGTCATTACATACATCGAAAGGTCTGTATGTTTCGTAATTTCAGCATCCCCTTGCCCGATACCACTTGTTTCAACAAGGATTAAATCAAATCCTGCTGTGCGTACAACATCGAGTACATCACCAATCGAACTTGATAATTCCGTATGCGAGCCGCGTGTTGCCAAACTGCGCATATAAACACGGTTATTAAAGATGGCATTCATACGGATACGGTCACCTAATAAAGCCCCGCCTGTTTTTTGTTTTGTCGGGTCAACCGATATAATGGCAAGTTTTTTATCCGGGAATTCTTGCAGGAATCGGCGGATAAGTTCGTCTGTCAGCGAAGATTTCCCTGCGCCGCCTGTACCGGTAATCCCAATAACCGGTGTGTTTAAGCTTTTAGTTCGTGCAAGCTGCAGCATTTCTTCAATTTCTGCATCCTCGCCAACTTCGGCAGCTGTAATTAAATTCGCCAAAATTTCCGGCGTACCGGTCGAGAGTTTTTCCAAAAGTTCTTTGTAATTCCCTTTTAGTGTAGAAAAATCTGCACCTTCAAGCTTTTTGTTTATCATCCCTTGTAAACCTAATTGGCGCCCATCTTCCGGTGAAAAAATGCCGGCAATGCCGTAATCATGCAGTTCCTTAATTTCGCGCGGCAATATTACACCACCGCCGCCACCGTAAATTTTAATATGTGGTGCCCCTTTTTCGCGAAGCAGATCGTACATATATTTGAAATATTCAATATGACCGCCCTGATATGAAGATAGTGCCACCCCTTGCGCATCTTCCTGTATTGCAGCATTAACCACTTCCTCTACAGAACGGTTGTGACCTAAATGAATGACTTCAGCCCCACTTGACTGTAAAATTCGGCGCATAATATTTATTGAAGCATCATGCCCATCAAAAAGGCTCGATGCTGTGACAAAGCGAATATGATTTTTTGGTTTGTATACTTCAGTTTTCCCCATTTTAATTACCCCTTTGTTATGTTGGAATAATGAAAAATCGCCATGCGAAGCAAACTGTTTAACTAGTTGCTCTACATGGCGATTCTCCTTTCCTAATTTTCAAACTGCATAATGCCTTGTAAAAACATTGTTGTTTGCAATTTTATATATTGATCGATCGTGTATCGTTTTTGCAGTGCCCATTTGCGGAATGCCCAACTTTGCCCCTGTACGACGATGTGGTTTGCTGCTAAATAGATTGCATCTTCAGAAAGCGATAAATTACCGGCCTCCACACAGTCCTTTAATATACGTTCAAAAATAGCGACCATTTCAAGTTCTTTATCGAGAATGTAATGCATCGCAGCTTTTTGCAATGACTTCGTTTCTTGATACATAATCGTAAACTCCTCAGGCATTTGATCAATTAGTAAATAATAATGACGGATCGCCTGTTTCAAACCTTCGATTGTACCTGAATCGGACGGGAAATCGGTTAAGCATTTCGTTACTTCATTGAAGATATTGTCACAAACTAAAAATAAAACATCTTCTTTTGTACGAATATATTCATATAAAGTCCCGATAGAAAAACCGGCTGCTTTTGCAAGTTCCCTTGTAGTTGCACGGTGGAAGCCTTTTTCTTTGAAAAGCTTCACACCAGCATCGATAATTTGCTGACGGCGGGCAATAATTTTATTTTCATCTTTTATTGACGATTGGACGTGCAGCTTATCATTTTTCGCCATAGGCTATTTCGTGATCATACGCGAAATTACAAGGCGTTGGATTTCTTGTGTACCTTCATAAATTTGCGTAATCTTCGCATCGCGCATATAACGCTCTACCGGGTAATCTTTCGTATAGCCATAGCCACCGAAAACTTGAACAGCTTCTGTCGTTACTTTCATCGCTGTATCACCCGCAAGCAGTTTTGCCATTGCCGATGCTTTTCCGTATGGTAAGTCATTTGATTCCAACCATGCCGCCTGGTACGTCAATAAACGTGAAGCTTCAATTTCTGTTGCCATATCCGCTAACTTGAATGAAATCCCTTGGTTTGCAGTAATCGGCTTGCCGAATTGAACACGCTCTTTTGCATAATCAACCGCTGCATCCAATGCACCCTGTGCAATCCCAACCGCTTGTGCTGCAATTCCGTTACGGCCGCCATCAAGCGTTTTCATCGCGATAATGAAACCTTGACCTTCTACACCTAGTACGTTTTCTTTCGGTACACGGCAGTTGTCAAAAATAATCTCTGTCGTTGGAGATGAACGAATTCCTAGTTTCTTCTCTTTTTTCCCTACGGAGAAGCCTGGGAAGTCCGCTTCAACGATAAAAGCAGTCGTACCATTTTTCGCTTCCGGATCTGTCACCGCAAATACGACATAAATATCTGCCACTCCACCATTTGTAATGAAGATTTTCGAACCGTTTAAAATATAGTCGTCGCCGTCTTTTACTGCATATGTTTTCATTCCGCCTGCATCACTGCCTGAACCTGGCTCTGTTAAACCGTAAGCACCGATTTTCTTACCTTCTGCCATTGGACGAAGATACTTTTGCTTTTGCTCTTCGTTTCCGAATTTGAAAATCGGCCAGCCTGCAAGTGATGTATGTGCTGACAATGTTACCCCTGTCGATGCACAAACACGTGATAATTCTTCAACTGCGATACAGTATGCCAAGTAGTCAAACCCTGCTCCGCCGTATTCTTCCGGCCAAGGAATACCTGTTAAGCCTAGCTCGGCCATTTTATCGAAAATGCCGCGGTCAAATTCTTCATGCTCATCGCGGTGCTCTGCTGTTGGTGCTACTTCATTGATTGCAAAATCGCGAATCATTTCGCGTAATTGTTGGTGTTCTTCTGATAATTGAAAGTTCATTTCCCCATGTCCCCTTTTTTAAATATAGTAGAAGGTTTACGTCACCCCATCACATGCTTACTAATGACGATGCGCTGGATTTCGCTTGTACCTTCGTAAATTTGTGTAACTTTTGCGTCGCGGAAATAGCGTTCTACCGGATAGTCTTCGGTATAGCCGTAGCCGCCTAATATTTGTACGGCTTCTATCGCTGTATCCATCGCTGTTTGGGAAGCAAACAGTTTTGCCATCGATGCTTCTTTTCCGCATGACAGCCCTTCACTGCGCATGTTGGCAGCTCGGTAGACGAGCAGTTTCGAAGCTTCCACTGCTGTTGCCATATCGGCAAGCTTGAAGCCGACCCCTTGCTGCTGGGCAATTGGCTTTCCGAACTGGATCCGCTCTTTTGCATAGTCAGTTGCCGATTCCAATGCTGCTTCGGCAATTCCTAAACTTTGAGCTGCAATGCCGATTCGTCCTACATCCAAGTTGGCTAATGCAATTTTAAAGCCATCCCCTTCTTGCCCGAGCAGGTTTTCTGCAGGAACGCGCATGTTTTCAAATGTAAGCTGAACTGTACGAGAACCGTGAAGACCCATTTTTCGTTCGTCTTTTCCGATTATCAGACCTGGTGTATTTTTCTCTACGATAAATGCGGAAATCCCCCGAGAACCTGCTTCCGGATTGGTAGAAGCAAAGACGATATACACATCGGCTTCCCCGCCATTTGTAATAAACACTTTTGCGCCGTCCAGCACATAATGTTCGCTGTCACGAACTGCCCGAGTTTTCAGTGAACCTGCATCACTACCGGCACTTGGCTCTGTTAAACAAAATGCTCCGATCGATTCTCCACTTGCCAGCTTCGGTACATACTTTTTCTTTTGTTCTTCATTGCCGAAATATAATATCGGATTTGTGCCGACAGAAGTATGCACTGATAAAATAACACCCATTACCGCACTTACTTTCGACAGCTCATGGATCGCTATAATGTAGGAAGTAAAATCCATTTCAGCCCCGCCATATTCAGCAGGTGCTGTAATTCCCATCAGACCAAGCTCACCCATTTTCGTAAGCAAATGCCTCGGAAACTCTCCCGCTTCCATCTGCTCGATAAACGGTTCAATTTCGGTTTTAGCAAAATCACGAACCATGTTACGCATCATCAACTGCTCATCAGTAAATTGTAAATTCATAGAAGTCCCTCAGCTTTCGTATATGTAGAACCCTCGACCGCTCTTTTTGCCTAACCAGCCGGCTGCCACATATTTGCGTAATAACGGACATGGACGATACTTACTGTCACCTAGTCCTTCGTGTAAAATTTCCATAATCGACAAGCATGTATCCAACCCGATAAAATCAGCTAATGTTAATGGACCCATCGGATGGTTCATCCCCATTTTCATCACATCGTCAATTGCTTCTTTCGACGCTACGCCTTCATACAATGCATAAATTGCTTCATTGATCATTGGCAGTAAAATACGATTTGAAATAAAGCCCGGGAAATCATTTACTTCCACACCTGTTTTTCCTAGCTGTTTTGTCATTTCAGCAACCGTTTCGTACACTTTATCCGCTGTTGCCAATCCGCGAATAATTTCAACAAGCTTCATGACTGGAACCGGATTCATGAAGTGCATACCAATTACTTGCTCAGGACGTTTTGTCACTGCCGCAATTTCGGTAATCGGTAAACTCGATGTATTCGTCGCTAAAATGGCATGCTTAGGTGCAATTTCATCAAGCTGCTTAAAAATCGATTGTTTAATATCCATGTTTTCGACTGCCGCTTCAATAATAATGTCCGCGTCTTTTGCATCTTCAATCGTCAATGATTTAGTAATTCGAGCTAACACAGCCGATTTTTCTTCTTCTGTTTTACGGCCCTTTTCAACATCGCGTGCCAAATTTTTCGTTATGGTATTTAAACCGCGTTCGAAAAACTCATCCTTCATATCATTCAAAATGACTTCATAGCCTGCCTGTGCACAAACTTGTGCGATCCCGGAACCCATTTGCCCTGCGCCGATGACCATTACTTTTTGAATTGCCATTTATTTCATCCCCTTAGTTTGTTACTTCGATTAATACCGCGTCCCCTTGACCGCCGCCAGAACAAATAGCCGCAATTCCTAGACCGCCCCCACGACGCTTCAGTTCGTAAGCGAGTGTTAAAATAATACGGGCACCACTTGCTCCAATCGGATGTCCTAAAGCTACGGCACCCCCGTTAACATTTACTTTGCTCTCATCCAGTCCGCTAATTTGATTGCTTACAAGAGCAACCGCTGCGAATGCTTCATTAATTTCGATTAAATCAATGTCTGCCAATGTTTTGCCAGATTTTTTTAGCAACTCATTTATTACAAGTCCCGGTGTTTGCGGGAAATCTTCCGGTGCTACCCCTACTTCTGCATGCGCGAGAATTGTTGCAAGTGGCTGACGGTTTTCCTGATGTGCTTTTTCTTCACTCATTAGTACTAGTGCACATGCTCCGTCATTCACACCTGGAGCATTACCAGCTGTAATTGTACCGTCACTGCTGAACGCCGACTTTAATTTTGTTAGCGTTTCCAATGTTGTCCCTGCTCGCGGTGCCTCGTCCGTCTCAATACGAAGTGGTTCGCCTTTACGCTGTGGAATTTCCACTGCTACGATTTCCTCTGCGAATTTCCCTGAGTCCATTGCCGCCAATGCTTTTTCATGGCTACGTACTGCCCATGCATCCTGCTGTTCACGAGAAATCTCATACTTGTTCGCTGTGCTATTGCCGTAAATGCCCATATGCACTTGTTTCGGATGGAAGGCACAAGACAAACCATCATAAATCATGCCGTCTACTAAACTAGCATCTCCCATACGCAAACCAAATCTACCTTTTGGCATATAGTACGGTGCGTTTGACATCGATTCCATTCCACCTGCCACGATCACTTCTTCGTCCCCTAATCGAATAAGCTGATCGGCAAGAGTAACACTGCGCATACCTGAAGCACATACTTTGTTAATTGTTTCGGTTTTCACATTCCAAGGAATTCCCGCTTTTGTTGCAGCTTGCCGTGAAGGGATTTGCCCCTGCCCCGCCTGCAATACGGTTCCAATAATGACTTCATTTACCTCATCTGCTGATACATTGGCCTTCACCAATGCTTCTTTAATTGCAATTCCGCCTAAATCACTTGCTGTTAATGAACTTAATGCACCACCAAATTTACCGAATGGTGTTCGTGCGCCGTCTAAAATGACTGTTCTCGACAATCCATACACCCCTTTGTTTGAATTAATCCGAATTTTGTACATCGCCATCCGTATTGTGAAGTTCCTGCAGGCTATTAATCTATTAGTAACGATCCCCATCATTTACTAATAGAAACACTGTTTGCAGTCTGTAATTAGTAATTCGACTGAACGCTCGCTCAATCAATATTTAGAAAAAAATGAGAGTATTTACTACTCTCATTTCTTCGCTTACTTTCATTGTATTAAAACCAATTTGAATTCGCAACAAATTATTCAAATATACTGACTATAAATTTTATTCTCGTTAATTCTATTTTTACTTGTTTTGGTCGTTATTTTCATTTTCAATAGGTGCCATTTCTGTTGCCACTTGCTGCTCTTCTGTAAGTGATGAAGTTTCAACTGGTGATGCTTGTTTCTCAACTTCAATCGGTTCTACAGGTGCAGCAACTGTTTCTTCTACTACTTCTTCTTGCACTTGTTGAACTTGCACTTTTTCCGGTGTTCCGAATACTGCACGCTCTAAAATTTCAGCAATATCGTAAGTGCCGACTGTATCTTCCACTTCTTTTGCTTTCGTTCCATCCGAAAGCATTGTTAAACAGTAAGGACAGCCTGAAGAAATAACCGATGCCTGTGTTGCAATTGCCTGTTCTGTTCGTGCAACGTTAATACGGTTTCCGACATGCTCTTCCATCCACATTAAGCCACCGCCGGCACCACAGCACATACCGTCTTCACGATTACGCTCCATTTCAACTAGCTTCACGCCTGCAATACCTTTTAAAATTTCACGTGGCGGGTCGAATACATCATTATAGCGTCCTAAGTAACATGAATCGTGGAATACAATCGTTTCATCCACACGGTAATCCATTGTTAAACGGCCTTCCTGAATCAGATCGTATAGTAATTCTGTATGGTGAAGTACTTCACCTTTCCAGCCGAAATCCTGATACTCATTTTTGAAAATGTTGTATGCGTGCGGGTCAATCGTTACAATTTTCGTCACGCCATTTTTCTCAAATTCGTCAATGTTGGCTGTTGCAAGCTCCTGGAACAGGAATTCGTTACCTAAGCGGCGTGGTGTATCTCCTGAGTTCTTTTCTTTGTTACCTAAAATGGCAAACTTAACGCCTGCTTTATTCATTAATTTAGCGAATGCCAATGCAATTTTTTGTGAGCGGTTATCAAATGAACCCATTGAACCGACCCAGAATAAATATTCCATTTCTTCGCCTGATTTTTTCAATTCTTTTACTGTTGGAACGTGTACTGTTTCGTCCAGTTCTCTCCAGTTTTCTTTTTCTTTACGGTTTAAGCCCCATGGATTTCCTTGGCGCTCAATGTTTGTCATTGCACGTTGAGCATCCGGATTCACTTTACCTTCTGTCATTGTTAAATAACGTCGTAAATCAATAATTTTATCAACATGCTCATTCATTACCGGACATTGATCTTCACAGTTACGGCATGTTGTACAAGCCCAGATTTCTTCCTCTGTAATAACATCGCCGATTAATGACGGGCTGTAAATGTCTTCGATTACTGCACCTTCAGCACCAGCAGCCATTGCCAATTGGTTACCTTGTGTATTATTAAAGAATGAGAATGGTACCCAAGGCTTTTTCTTTAGCTCAACTGCACCGGTAAATGTTAGATGGTCTCGTAATTTTACGATCAGGTCCATCGGTGACAGCATTTTTCCTGTACCTGTTGCCGGACACATATTCGTACAACGTCCACATTCTACACATGCATACAGATCAAGCATTTGCTTTTGCGTGAAATCGTGAATTTTTCCGACTCCAAGCGGCGGCATACTTTCTTCATCTTCCGCTTCCTCCAATGCAGCAAAATCGATTGGACGTAATGTGCCAATACGGTCTTGACGGTTGTAATAAACGTTGAAAATTGATGTAATTAAGTGGAAGTGCTTACCTTGCGGGATATAAACAAGGAATGCTAATAACGCCAACAAGTGTGCCCACCACATAACGAAGAACAAGACAGCAGCAATCGTCGGATTCATCCACTGGAATACCCAGGCAATTGCAGATGCTACTGGTTCAGAACCTGTTAAACTATGTTCCTGCCATATTAAATAAAAGCCGTTGCCAAATAATGTGGCAAACATCAGGATTGCTAAAAACATATACACTAAGCCATTTTTAAAACCTTGCTTTAAACGCGCAAGCTTTTCCATATAACGACGGTAAAATGCAACCGCAACTGCGATTAAAATTGTTAGTACAACTAACTCCTGTGTAAATGTAAATACCGGATACAGGCCGCCGAGCGGTAAATGTGAACCTGGCGCCAGACCTTTCCAGATTAAATCGATTGCTCCGAATTGAACCATTAAAAATCCATAGAAAAACAGAACGTGTACAAGACCCATCTTCTTATCTTTTAATAGTTTTGACTGGCCGAATACTTTCTCGACAATATCCGACATACGTTCAGAAAATTTGTGATTGAACTCTTCTTTGCGACCAAGCTGAATGTAGTCATAACGTGTTTTCAGCAAATATGCGAATAACCCCAGCGCATAAAGTAACACGGCGAAAAATGCAATCCAGTTAATGATTAAAAATGTATTCATCCTTTTCCCCCCTAGAATACGAAGCTTTAAACCCCTTTGTTTATCTCATACACCCCGATAAACTATTTTTCCATATTAAACTATAAACCCATTGTAATAATGAATGAGCATTCAGTCAACAGATTTCGTCATTTATTCTGAAAATTAAATCAAAATATAAAAAATGCTAGTTAGACGATTTTACCGTCTTAACTAGCATTTTTCGTTCATTTAAATACGTCGCCACTACGAATATATTCAACATCCTGAATCGATAATCGATAGTTTACAACACGTGCTGCAGCAAATAAATAATCCGATAATCGGTTTAAATATTTTTGTACAACTGGTGAAACATCTTCAATTTCTTTCATTAAAGATACAGTTTCGCGTTCCGCACGGCGGGTAACTGTTCGAGCGATATGCAGTGTAGCTGCTGCAGGCGCTCCCCCTGGTAAAATGAAACGTTTTAATGGTGGCGCTTCTTCGGAAAGTGCATCGATACGGTTTTCCAAAACAGTGATCGGTTCTTCGGTAAGTTTGTAATGGCGTTCTTTCATAACATTTGCCAAGTCCCCGCCCCCATCAAATAATTCATGTTGAATGGCTGTTAAGTCGTCAATCAAATCCTTGAACTTTTCTTGATCCAATTCACTGACAGCTTTACCGATAAATGAATTCAGCTCATCAATTGTCCCGTATGCTTCAACACGCAGATGGTCTTTATCAACACGTCCTCCAATAATGCTCGTCTTTCCTGTATCGCCTTGCTTTGTATATAATTTCATCCATCCTCACCCTTTCGATTTAGTATTCTAGACTTTTGGAAAATTTCCTTTAAGTATTTTGACACTCTTTTTCCATGCGCACGCTTTTCACTTTAAGTTTTTTCACTTATTATAATGCTGTTTATATTTCTTAATCGCCTCGATCGTCACTTCAAAAACGACTCGGCCGATCAGTTTGCCGATTTCTGTAATAGGTCCGGCATACGGCATTTCTTCACCCTGTTGGGTAGCGGCAATCAATAGACTGTCCGTTGCGGTGCTTGTTGCTATCGTATTTGTTACTGAATCTTTTATTTGCTGATCTGCTAATGCTTTCGTTTTGGCTTCTGTTGCCGTAATCATCGCCTGAATAAATGCTTCATCTGTCAGCTTACCATTAATGATTACCCATGTATTAATCGTACCGATATGTGGCTCTTCTTCGCGCAAATATGTTTTCGTAACGTCAACACTGTTACCTACCCCTGCTGTTACCATGACAAGGATTTCTGCATTATTTTTCGAGAAATGACGAATTGCCGCGCAGCTTGTTTCCACGGCTGTCAGCATGACGACCGTATTTGTTGGAGAAAACGTGCGCTCTTTCAAAAATTGCTCCGTTTCCTCTTTCACATTATAAATATCGTATTCAGGAGCAATGGAACGGTTGAGTAATGTGTCATACCAGCCTATGCCGGCATTATGCACAGCTGATGAAATTACTTTTAGCGGTGCCTGTGCCCGATATTCGATATAGTCTTTAGTTATTTGAAACTTGTTGATATGGATTGCCGCAGCTTTTCGTTCCATTTCATTCGTTGGCAGCATCGTAATTTGCGGTTTTGGCAGCTCCGGATGGGGATATGTCGCAATTCGAGCCTGATACACATCGGCAATCTGTTCTTGCAGCACGACTTCATGCGGTTCGCCAAACGCCCGTACTTCACCATTTTCCAATAGCAGCAGCTCATCACAATAAAGCGATGCCAAGTTAATATCATGGAAAATCGAGACAACTGTCAGCCCATGCATCTCAACTTGCATCCGAATCATATCCAAAATCTGCTTTTGATGGGCGATATCCAAATGGTTTGTCGGTTCATCCAATAGAAGCAGCTCCGAATTTTGTGCAAGTGCCTGTGCGATAAATACCCTTTGCTGCTCGCCGCCGGATAAAAACTCCAAATACTGATTTTTATATTGCGAAACACCTGTGCTTTCCATCGCCCGCTGTACCGTCGTTTCATCTTCTTCCGTCCAAGATGAAAAAAAACCGCTCTGATGAGGGTAGCGTCCTAACGAAACCGCATCATATACACTGTTCGTAAATGCGCTTGCATTTAATTGGGGGAGTACGGCCATCTTTTTCGCTAATTGCTTGTTATCATAGCTTTTAAGAGGTTTCTCTTCAATGAAAATTTCGCCTGTTTCACATTTCAGCACACCACTGATCATCTTCAGTAATGTCGATTTTCCGCTGCCGTTTGGACCAAGAATCCCGAGAATTCTTCCTTTTTCCACGTGAAACGTCATATTTTTCACAACCGTTTTCCCACCGTAACCGCCGGATAGATTATTTACTTTTAACATTATGCAACAACCTTTCTACGTTGCTTGAAGAAGATATAGGCAAAGACAGGTGCGCCAATAAAGGAAGTAATAACACCAATCGGCAGTTCAATAGGGGAAATAATTGTACGTGATACTAAGTCACAAATGACGAGCAGGCTTGCACCGTTCAAAAACGACAATGTCAATAAATGTCGATGGTCTGCTCCGATTAGCAGGCGAATCATATGCGGTACTACTAATCCGACAAATCCAATTGTCCCGGATGCAGCAACAGCCGCTCCTGTTAGGATGGAACCACCCGCCAATATCATATACTTGCTGCGCTTAACATTTACCCCTAAATACTGGGCACGCTCTTCTCCATAAATCATCGCATTCAATTCACGGCGAGTCAGCCAAATAATTGCCGTACCAAGCACCATAAATGGTAGCACCATCCGGACATATGGCCACCCTCGCATCGATACACTTCCTAGAAGCCAGCCGATGATTTCTCGTAGCTGTTCACCAGTAAGTGCGACCATTAAGGAAATACAGGACCCTAAAAACGAGCTGAAAATAATTCCCGTCAAAATCAGCGTCTCCATTTTCATCGAACGGTCAACAAGTCTGGCAAATGTCAGGACGATGATCATCGTAAATGCAGCTCCAGCCATACTGAATACCGGCAATGTGAATACACCGAGCACCGGTATGGAAATGCCTAAAAAGATTGTCATTACCGCACCTACCGAGGCTCCTGATGAAATACCTAATGTGTATGGATCTGCCAAAGGGTTTTTAAGCAACCCTTGGAATGCTGCCCCCGCAATTGCTAAAGAAGCCCCGATTAATGCGGCTAAAATGACGCGGGGCATTCGGATTTTCCACAAAATACTGTATGCAACCGGATCTGTAGTTTTATCCCACAATGTCGAAAACGGAATATTAACAGACCCGAACGAAATGCCAATCCATATACTGCTTAAAAGCAATCCAATCGATAGTACATAGGCGATTGAATATTTTTTATTCATTGAATACCTCTGGATAAATTGCTTCTCCTATTGATTCAATACCTTCTACAATACGCGGACCTTGTCGACTTGTCGTATCGCTATCGACTAATTTCACATTGGCGTTTTTCACAGCATCCATTTCTGCATATGCATCATTTTCCTCGATTGCTGCCAAGTCGTTTTCATATGTTACTAAAATGATATCCGGATTGCTCTTTACAAATTGCTCCGAGCTGTACTGCGGCCACCCGAGTTCCGGAACGGCATTTTCTACATTTAATACTTCAAGCATTTCACTAATGAACGTCTCCTGTCCAGCAACATATAGTTTTGGATCTGTCCCAACAACAACAAATACGGACTTCTCTTCCAGGTCGGCTACTTTCACTTCAATTTCTTCAATCCCCTCTTTAATGGAGGCGATCATTTCTTCTGCTTCTTTTTCTTTATTCGTCAGCTTGCCAATTTGTTCGATTGTTTCATATGTTTCTTCAAATGTTTTCGCATCTTTTACAACAAATACAGGAATTCCTATTGATTCAAGCTGAGCAATCGCCTGTTCATTGAAACTGTACAATCCCGATTCATGTGCGACAACTAAGTCGGGCTGCAGACTGATTATTTGTTCTAGATTAAATTCCATGCCGCCAACTGATTCTTTAGATAATGCTGCTTCAGGATATGTATCATTGTCGTTCACAGCGATAATTTCATCGTTTAACCCTAGTCCGAATAAAATTTCCGTATTGGATGGAGCCAATGTAATAATGCGCTCTGGTGCTTTTTCAAGCGTGATTTCTTTGTCCAAGGCATCTTTTATAGTTACCGGGAATTGTGCTGCTTCAGTTACTTCTGTATTGTCTTTTGCTGATTGTTCATCTGTTGCTTTTTCCGAGTTGCATGCCGCCAATGTTAATGTAAGTAATGCTGCGGAAGATAGCAGTTGCCATTTTTTCAAAATAAATAACCTCCAAAAATTTCGTTGTATAATTTTCTACAAAAATAAAAAGCTTCCTACTAAAAATGAAGGAAGCTTTACGTATGCAAATAAAATTCAATGGAAAAAGAATTTATCCGCCACATCCTATCCTCGTAGGTTTATTTTAGGGCATTATAAAGGCAGGTCTCCTGGCTTATGCATAACGTTGATAAACGCCTTCCCGAAAGTTTTTCAGTGGCATACTGCTCTCAACTAGCATTTACAGTGGCGGGACCGCATCGGAATTGCACCGATTTCCCTTTTACTCCTTACTCTATCAGTGAGCAAGAACCTTTATCGTCCATATAAAATTAATAGCTCTATTATAGCTGATATTCAGAAAAATGTGTGCTCAATCGCCAAAGTTTCAGATAATTCTTCTTATTTCGCTGAAATTACGAATAAAAGAATTGCTTACCCCTTTGCTTTTAAGCTTTTTTCAATTGCCGTTTCAGCTAAACGTTTAATCGTAATGTCATCCATTGGCGGATTGTGCAGACCTGCACGGACATCACGGTAATAGCGTTGAAGCGGATTTGATCTTTGCAGGCTTTTTGCCCCAACAAGACGCATCGCTTTATCGACAACTTCGATTGCTGTATTTGTCACTACATGTTTCGCAATATTAATTTCATTGACTAGTGTCGCCTTTTTAATCGGGTCATTATATAGTCCCGCAACTCCGTAAATCGTAAAGCGTGCTCTCGTCAACGCCAAATCCATTTCTCCGATCAGCGTTTGTACATTTGGCAGCTGGGCAATCGTTCCTTGAATACTGTTCGGGGAATGGCTATTCGCAAAATTAACTGCGTAATCTCGTGCAGCCTGGGCAATGCCTAAATAGGTTGCCGGGATAAGCAGCAACCAGCCGTTCAGTTTAAATCCGGTTGAATAATTCGGAATTTCCACTAAGTTTGTTTTATCAACTCGTACATTATCGAGCACTAAATCATCGCTTCCCGTACCACGCATTGACGCAACATCCCATGTATTTTCGACCGATACCCCTTCTGTCGTTTTCGGAACGAGGAAAAATCCTAGCTGTCCCTCATCTTCAATCCATGCCGAAACTAAAAAATAGTCGAGGTCCGGTGCACCGCTCGTATAGTTTTTACGTCCATTAATTACATAATAATCCCCATCACGTTTTGCTGAAGTTCCCGGTCGTCCGCCACGTACTGGACTTCCCATCGCAAACTCGCTTACCGCACGATTGACTGTCGCGCCATTTGCAACCTGTTTACCAAACCAGTCGAGCTTTTGTTCATCCCAGTAACGATTTTCAAAAATCTCGCCTACATTTTGAATTGTCCACGAAACAGCCAGCCCGGTGCTTCCGCAATAGCTCGCCAATGTTTCCTGCAGTAATAGCGCATCATAGACTGTGAAGCCATCCCCGCCATATTCCTTTGGCAGCGTTATTTTTGTATAGCCGATTTCACGCAGCTTCCGGAAATTTTCAAATGGAAATGTTGCTTGTTCATCTGTTTGCTGAGCATTTTCTTTCACGCTCTCTGATATTGTTTCTAACTTTTTCAGCCATTGTTGCTGCTCGTCGGTTTGAATAAATAATTCCTTGCTCATGGAAAGCACCACCTCATATTTATTGTCCTGTATATAGAAGTCAAATTTAATAGTACGTTTCGGTAAATTACAAGTCAATAGATATCCCCAGTTCCTTTATAGGGATTACACTAGATACGTTTCCCTGTTTTGTAATCGGAAGGTTTGCTGGTGGAATTGGAACAAATTACAAAAAAGGAGAACTGATTCAACTTAATGTGGAAGATAGCACCTGCTGCCTCGAAACGTCAAAGAAAAAACACCCTATTTTCGTATACAGAAAATAGAGTGCTTTAAAAAGTTGAATTACATTTTTTCTGGTGCGCTTACGCCGATTAGTTTCAGTGCATTCGCCAATGTTGTTTTGACTGCTGTGATTAATGCTAAACGAGCTTCTGTCAGCTCTTTGTTATCCTGGTTCAATACTTTTTCTGCATTGTAGAAGCTATGGAATGCAGCTGCCAAGTCTTGAATATAGTTTGCGATACGGTGTGGTGTGCGGTGTTTTGCTGCATCTGCCACGATTTGCGGGAATGCGCCGACTTTTTTCAGAACATCTTCTTCTTTTTCTGCTACTAGCAAGTTCAGGTTTTCCAATGAAGCTTCGAAACCTTGCTCATTAGCTGCACGTAAAATCGATGAAATACGCGCATGTGCATACTGTGCATAATATACTGGGTTTTCGTTCGATTGTGATACCGCTAAGTCTAAATCAAAGTCCATATGTGAATCTCCTGCTGTTTTAACGAAGAAATAACGTACAGCATCCAAGCCTACTTCTTCTACTAACTCACGCATCGTTACAGCATTACCTGTACGCTTACTCATTTTGAACTTCTCACCGTTTTTGTACAGCTGAACCATTTGGATAATATCTACTTCCAATGTGCCGCGGTCATAGCCAAGTGCTTCGATTGCCGCTTTCATACGTGGAATATAGCCGTGGTGGTCAGCACCCCAAATATTGATCAGTTTATCAAATCCACGACGCAGTTTGTCTTCATGGTAAGCGATGTCCGGTGTTAAATATGTGTATGAACCATCGTTTTTAATTAATACACGGTCTTTATCATCACCGAATGTTGTTGAACGGAACCAAGTTGCGCCGTCTTCATCAAACACATGACCATTTGCTTTTAGTTTGTCTAACGCTACATCGATTTTACCGTTTTCATATAAAGATGTTTCTGAATACCAAACATCGAATTCAACACGGAAGTTTTTAAGGTCGTTTTGCAGTTTTGCCAATTCCAGTTTCAAGCCGTGCTCACGGAAAAATTTAAAACGTTCTTCATCAGACTTGTCCAAAATCGTCGCACCGAATTCTTCAGCCAGCTTACCAGCGATTCCGATAATATCCGGACCGTGGTATCCGTCTTCCGGCATTTCTGCATCCATTCCTAACGCTTGCTTATAACGTGCTTCCAAAGAATACGCCAAATTATTAATTTGGTTACCGGCATCATTAATATAATATTCACGTGATACATCAAAACCAGCAAAATCCAATACATTACACAATGAATCGCCTACAGATGCACCGCGCGCATGTCCTAAATGCAAGTCACCAGTCGGGTTAGCAGATACGAACTCGACTTGTACTTTTTCTCCTGCGCCTGCAGTTGAACGACCGTAGTTTTCGCCTTGTTCAAATGTAGCTGTAACTACACTTGCCAAGAAGTCTTTACGTACTGTGATATTCATGAAACCTGGTCCGGCAATTTCAATCTTCTCGATATCTGTGCCTTCAGTCGTTAAATGCGCTAAAATTGCTTCAGCAATTGCACGTGGTGGCTTCTTCGCCAATTTTGTCAATTGCATTGCGATATTTGTTGCGAAGTCTCCGTTTGCTTTATCCTTTGGTGTTTCTAAATGAATATTGATTTCCGTGCCTGCTTCTACTAGGCCTGCTTGATCGATTGCCGCTTTGAGTGCTGCTTTAATCGATTGCTGTAATTGTTCTACTGCGTTCATCGTTATACCTCCGTAAATTGAATATCTAATTTGTAATGGCCAACTGAGTTGCCACCTATGATAAGGTCATATTGCGTTTTAAATTGCCCTGACACTTTTTCGCTTTGTACTACTTCTATGGCTAACTGATGTGTATCGGTAATAAGAGGTAATGAGCCGAATGGACTTTCATAATGACCATTCTCGCGTAAGTCCGGATTTAAAGGCAAACGCATGTTCACACCGCCTTTTCGCATAATAAACGAATTCGCTTCATTCAGTTTAATCGTTGTTTGAATTTGCAGATCCTCCTGAACTTCCTCATAGCGCAGATAATGACTGTTCCCTTTTTCCACACAACTGCCTTCAAGCCACATTTCATATTGTTCAAGCTCGCCCTCGGTTGGAATGATTGAGGAAACTAGTTTGATTTTGACTGTTTTCCCGCTCTCGTTCGCCATAGCAGTCAGCTCCTATACATATATTTCTATAACCTTTTTATTATAGGATAAGTATATCTCTTTAAGCAACAACGAACTTAACTTTGCGCTTACTCCCTCAATCATCTTGATTTGGACAATTTTCCTTCAATTCCACTATTTTTATAGCAATTTTCGTTCAGAACAGTAATGATTAGTGTATAAAGGAGCTTATTATGCTAATCGAAATATTATCTTACTTCTGTATATTATTTACTTTTACACTTTTAATTTATTGGCCATTTATCAACTACTTTAGACAGACACCATTCATCAGTCGAACGAAGCCTTATGTAATTGGATTGAAGTTTGGTGTAACCGGCCTTGTGCTGACATTCTCTGCTGTTCATCTTACGAACGATCTTATGATGAACATTCAGTATATTCCGGTGTTATACAGTGGTCTTTTAGGCGGGCCATTTGCTATTCTGATCAGTGGTCTGATTATAGGAATCGGACTTTTTTTCCTTCCATATTTGGCATGGGTACCGATGTTCCTGAATATTAACTTTATTGTACTTGTTCTGATATTATTCTTTGTCACAAGTAAATATAAAATGACGCAAAAAAATATATTTTTATTTTTTTGGGGATGCTTTATTGAAACTTTTATCGCATTATTTCTCGGGCTTTGCTTCCATACTAAAAGCTATGAATACTTATTGCTTTATGGCATCTTTACGATTTTTTCATTTTATTTCATTTACTTTGTCATTCGCCAAATAAAACTTGCCAATGATACTGTACAACAGACGACTTATTTGAAAAAGATCGATTTTTTGACACAGTTGCCAAACAATAAGGAAAATGAGAAATTTATCAAAAACCTGATTAAAAAGAAAACCTCTTTCAATTTATTGCTCGTCGATATTCGGGATTTTAAAATGATAAATTTACGGCATGGTTTTTCTACAGGTGATCTTGTTATTAAACAACTTGCCCAACACTTGATGGAATATGCCAATAAAAATGGAGCATATGTTGGCCGATTGGGCGGTGAGGAGTTTCTTCTCGTATTAAAGGATGTACCTCCTGCTATTGCGGTTGTAGAGGCCAATAATATAATTAATATGATTGCCCAACAGCCGTTCGAAGTATCCCAAGATTTATCTTTACATATTTCTGTTACGGTTGGAATTAGTTCATTTCCTGATAATGGGGAAACATCTTTGGAGCTCCTGGAAAATTTAGATATGGCAAAACAGCAGGCAAAAACAAAACTATCTTCTTATTTCCATATAAATAATCTAAAATAAGGGGTAACGATACATTACCAAGGGGTGATGCCATGTTTTTGGAGCTGACAATCAACTTTTCGATTCTATTTTGCTTTACGATTTTAATTTTCTGGCCTTTTATACAATATGAAGATAATCCTTTCATCCATAAATACAAGTCCATTATCGTCGGTGTGACATTCGGATGTGCCGCCTTTATTTTGACTGCATTGGCTACTCCCTATGCTCACGGTATGCTAATAAACAATCGGATTATATTTGTACTTTTCAGTGGTTTGCTTGGGGGACCTGTTTCAATTTTCATTACAGGTTTTATGATTGTGATTAGTCGGTATGTTTTAATGTACACATCAGTATTGTCGTTCATTATCATGCTGAATACTTTAATAGTGACTGTCATTGCATGCTTTTTCGCATTCAAACGTCCGATTACCTATCAAAATTTACCGGTTTATTTTTTCGTTATAACGATCGAACACATTATCGTCCTCATTATTTATGACCGTTTTCAAATAAATAATCTGTTCTATTTAATCCTTTACTTTGCTGTTTCGACCATTACTTTTTTTGCAGTCAGAAAAATCTTAATGCAGCTTGAACATAAAAATAAACAAATCAGACAAATATACGCAATGCGGAAAACGGATTTGCTTACACAGCTGCCGAATAATATTGCGATTGAGCAGAAGTTATTAACATTTGTGAATGCAAAAATTCCATTTGAGTTGCTTCATATCGATATTCGTCAGTTTCGTGAATTGAATTATATGTATCACTATAAAGCTGGCGATGAGGTGCTTGTCCAAGTCTCAAAACTATTGAAAGACCAGCTGCCCAAAAATGCGCTGATTGGGCGAATTGATAGTGATGAGTTTTATGTCGTGCTGCCGCATTTGGTACCTGCAGAAGCGGTTACTTTAGCCAACGCAATCAATAAAGCTGTACAGCAGCTCACTTTTGAAAATTATCCATCCAGTCAGCTCGTTCTTGCAATTGGAATCTGTTCTTTTCCGCAAAATGGACAGAGCGTTAAAGAGCTTTACCGCTTTTCATACGAAGCCTTATTGAGAGCAAAGCATCAGGCAAATATTCAGGTCTGCCATTACAACCAGATGAAACAGCGATACTAAAAAGGTGTGTTAAAAGTTTTTAAGACTTTTAACACACCTTTTTTCTTATTTTACCCAGCCTAAAATTTCCACTTTGTAAGATGAAGTGAATTTCTTTTATGATTTATGACACCACAAGAATCCTTTATTTCCGTGATTTACCGTTTATTTAACAATTACATAACGATGCTGTTACATTGCGCTATTCACACGAAAAGAGGGTATATAATGGGAGCATATTTTTTTAAGAGGTGTATTAATGAAGAAAAAACGGATAACGTGGGTGGATATTACGAAAGGATTCTTAATGATCCTTGTCGTCATCGGGCATTATCCAGGAGAGCTCGACTTTCCACTCGCGAAATATATTTATTGGTTTCATATGCCTGCATTTTTCATATTAAGCGGTTTGTTCTTTAAGCCGATTTTAGATAAAAAGGAGATAAAGCCGACGATTCACAAGCGTTTTATGCAATTAATCGTCCCTTACCTATTTTTCCTTGCAAGTATTACACTAGTCCGTTATGGAATGGAGATTTTTTCAGGCAATTGGAATTTAGAATGGTATCTTAATGATTTATGGACACTTGTCATAGGGGGGCGTTTTGTTCGAGGAGCATATGGTGTTTTCTGGTTTGTGACGACATTATTCTTCACCTACCTGTTATTCATGTGGTTGACGACCTACTTCAATCGGAAGAAACAGTTTATCATTCTAGGGCTCTTTTATGTTCTCGGAAATTTTGAGAGCATCGTCGCTATGAAAGTCATCGGAGGCAAGCCCTCCGAAGCAGCACAATCGATTCCAATGATTTGGAACCTCGATGTGGCGCTGATGGCAATCATCTATTTTGCAATCGGGTATTATTTCAAACATCTATGGATGGATATTTCAAAACGATGGATGAGTACGGCCTTGTTCCTGAGTGCAACGGCGGTATTGCTTGATCGATTTAATATCATCGATTACCGATTGAGTATGAAGTTCTTACGGTATGACCATTTTATATTAGATTTAGTCATTCCCATATCATTTACAATCGTATTAGTAGGATGCTTCCAGTTGCTCGCAGCAAAACTGTCGATTAACTGGCTGCAGAAAATAGAAAATCACTCGCTTTCCATTATGTATTTGCATATATTTGCAGATATTATACTAAATGATTATTTCACGTATGGGCTTATTGGTTACACAACGATCGGGATATTCATTCCTATCATTGTTTCAATTTTAATAAAAAATTTGCTACCGAACGGAAAAATTCTGCTTGGCGGGTTTTCAAACAAGAAAGAAAAGACACCGATTCCGACGTAAAAAAAGCTGGACCTCATCTCCGAGGTTCAGCTTTTTTATAATTGATTTTATTTTGAGCGAAGCCGTTCGACCCAAACTTCATACCCTTTCCCATTTAAATGAAGCCCATCACCAGTGAACTGCTTATCCAGTTGCCCGTTTTTATCAGTAAAGCTCGAATGCAGATCGATGTACTCAATTCCCTTATCATCCGCAATCTTTTGCAAAATAATATTAAACCGCTTCACTTTGTCATTTGTCACTTCATTTCCTAATAACCCGTTATTCACAGGCAGGATTGATTGAATAGCGAGTCTTGTAGCTTTTCCTTCAAACGAATCCACGATTTTCTCGACGTTACTTTTAAATACTTCGGCTTCTGTTCCATAACGGATATCATTGACACCGATCATTAAATACGCCTCTTTCGGGTTTCGGTCCACTACTTCCTGTATACGGTTCAATAATCCTTCTGTCCAATCATTCCGGATTCCCCGATTCAGCACAACCTCACCGGGAAAGTATTCCTGGAATTCTCCGTAATCGGAAATACTGTCACCAATGAATACTTTATCAATATTACTAATTGACGAATGTTCAAAGACGCTTTTTTTCGTAAAGTAATAAGCAGAATCCTTATTGGGAGAAGGTGTTGACTGCATTTTTGTTTTAACAACTTCAAGTCCACCGATATTTCTCACCACATAGCTCCCTGTTCCTAACAACAGTACATTTACTAGTAATGAAATTATTAATACAATATGACCCTTTTCCAACATAAACACTCCTATTTCTAACTTGGCTCTGGCATGCTATACCCGTTTAGTAGCCGAACAAATATACAAAGTTCGCTACGTCCTGTTGCAATGTCTTATTTACACGCCTCCTGCAGACCCCAATCAATCGGGCTTTTACTGACAGTTGACACCTCGTATGATGCAATACTTTATGTATAATTTGGGTTTTATCGATGCGATATACGCTTCGTTATTAGCGCAATGCCCCGAAATACCCGAATCAACCGATTTCATTTGGTCATGGCAGCAGCATATCGTTCTTTACCCTTTTAAGATTGAACTGTAACCTGGCACATTTTTTCGAACATAAGCTTTTGTCTAAATGAAGCTCAATGTATTAATCTGCTCTGTATCGTCCCGAATGGGATACCATGCTTTTTAGTATACTTTGCAAGTGTACTTTTGGTTGTTTATTATTACCTATTTATTTCTTCCCAGTTAACCATGCTGTATGCATCAACACCTCCTCAAAATTCAATAAAAAAAGGTACTCCGGAGAGTACCTTCAAATAACATTAGCAGTTAACCCCGCAATACCTTACTATATCTAAGTTTTATAAACCCCTGCTATTTTACCCAGCCTAAAATCATTTCACGAATCAATTTTGCAGCTGTATTTACTGTTATTTCGGAATGATCGTAAATTGGTGCCACTTCAACTAGGTCAAAGCCGACAACATTTACTTCAGATCGTGCAATTTCATGAATTGCTGCTAAAAGTTCCTTTGGAGTAATACCGCCAGCATCAACCGTTCCTGTCCCAGGTGCATGTGCAGGGTCCAATACGTCAATGTCGATTGTTACATAAACATTGCGACCTTTTAATGTAGGCAATACTTGTTTTAATGGCTCGAAAACTTCAAATAATGAAATGTGCATGCCGTTTTCTTTTGCCCACTGCAACTCTTCTTTTAAGCCTGAACGAATTCCAAATGAATAAACATTGTCCGGTCCGATTGTATCGGCAATTTTACGAATGGGTGTTGCGTGTGAGTATTGCTCCCCTTCGTAATCTGTACGTAAATCTGTATGTGCATCAAAATGAATAATCGCTAAATCTTCGTACTTTTCATAGACAGCTTCCATTACCGGCAGTGATACTAAATGCTCCCCGCCCATCCCTACTGGAATTTTATCGTCTGCCAGTACTTTACGGACAAACGTTTTAATTTCCGCTAATGATTTTTCCGGATTTCCAAACGGCAGTGGAATATCCCCTGCATCAAAAAACGGTACATCTGCCAGCTCACGATCCAAGTAAAAACTGTATTCTTCTAAACCAACCGATACTTCACGAATTCGGGTCGGACCAAAACGTTGACCGGGACGGTAGCTAACTGTCCAGTCCATTGGCATGCCGTATAAAACAGCTTTACTTTCTTCATAGTTTTGGTGGCTTTTAATAAACATATTCCCTGCGTAAGTTTCATCAAATCTCATTTACAGTCACCTATACCTTTCTCTATTTTTAATTACGTATTTTAAACCGATTTCTTAATTTAGAATGCATAGCGATAGAAGAAGTTGCTCATACTAAATCTAACATATGAAACTTTTGTTTCGCTATTTTCGTATAATTAAGAGCAACTGACATAATTCGACATTATGGATTGCTTTTGTAATAGCTGCGTATACGACTAAATTCGTAAGGTGCGCTACGAAAAAGTATAGTTGTTTTCATTAAAAGTGCAATAGAATTTTCATTACTTTTTGTAATTGACTAAATTTAGTTTGCTCTCTATTAAAAAAGAAATGAGGTGGAAAAACTTGAAAAGACAGCAATTTAAAAAACGAAAAAAGCGAAAAAATTTCGTGAAAAAAATCGGACTCTTTATGATTGCCCTTTTATGTTTTTTCGCTGTTATGTTCCTTTCATTACGTATATATGCGCAAGTTGCCGGAGCACCGCCGCTTACCGTTCCGAAAGCTTCAATTTTTTTAGATAGCAACCATAATCAGATTGGTGACTATTTTACAAAGGAACGTCGCTACTGGACAGACCTGGATGAAATATCGCCTTACCTTATTGATGCTACTGTTGCTGTTGAAGATAAAGATTTCTTCGAGCATAGCGGTTTTGACTTTTCCCGGATCGCAGGGGCCGTTTTAGCGGATATTAAAGCCGGGGGGAAAGTGCAAGGTGCCAGTACGCTGACACAGCAATATGCACGAAACCTTTATCTAACTCATGAAAAAACATGGAACCGGAAATTAAATGAAGCCCTTTTTGCTTATCGGTTGGAGTTATTTTACTCTAAAGAAGAAATTTTAGAAGGCTATTTAAATACGGTTTATTATGGGCACGGAATGTATGGTGCTGAAGCTGCAAGCCGTTACTTCTACGGCAAATCCGTAAAGGATCTGACATTGGCCGAGGCTTCAATGCTTGCGGGTGTGCCAAAAGGACCGACATATTATTCGCCGATTAATAACTTGGAAAAGGCGACAAATCGTCAGCAAGTAATTTTGCGGTTGATGAATGAACAAGGGAAAATTACAGACGAAGAAAAAACTCATGCCACTTCAGAACATGTTGCTCTAAAAAGTGATGATTGGATTGCAAATAAATCAATCGCTCCTTACTTTTTGGATGTCGTATGGGAAGAAGCAAGCGATATTTTAGAAAAGAAAAACTTGAGTATTAGTGAAGGTGGATGGACAATTCAAACAACGCTTAACCAGGCACATCAACGAGCAGCGGAAAATGCGATCAAAACGAATATGCCCAACAGTGAATTGCAGGTTGGATTTGTGAGCATGGAAGCAGATACAGGGTTTGTTACAGCTCTTGTCGGCGGACGTGATTACAGTATAAGTTCGTTTAACCGAGTTGCGTTAGGTAACCGACAGCCTGGTTCTGCCATTAAGCCGATTTTGTATGCAGCCGCACTGGAAAAGGATTTCACACCTATGTCCTTCTTGGATGTGAGCGAAACGACCTTTACGTATGATAGTGGACGAGCAACTTATACACCGCAAAACGTCAATAAGAAGTATGCTGACCATGAACTTTCCATGGCACAGGCATTGGCAATTTCCGACAATATTTATGCGGTGAAAGCACTGGAAAACATCGGCTACCGATCTTTCCGAGATGTCCAGAAACGTTTCGGGCTCAACTATTCCGAAAAGGATATACCTTCCATTGCACTTGGAACTGCCGAAAACTCGCTGTATGATTTAACAAACGCCTATAATATCATTGCTGCAGGCGGAGAAAAACGACAACCGATTACTGTATTGTCGATTACCGATGCAAAAGGAAAAGTCGTTTACAAATATAAGAAACCTGAAAAAGAACAAGTAATTTCTAAACAGGATGCATTTATTTTAACGCAAATGATGACAGGTATGTTCGATCCTGTGTTCAGTGATTATTCTCCGGCAACTGGTTTATCATTGCGTTCACGTATGAGCCACACATATGCAGCCAAATCAGGAACGACAAATAGTGACCAATGGATGATTGGGTTTACACCAAGCTTAACGGCAGGTGTATGGAATGGCTATGACCAAGGCAAAACATTATCTGTCCAGACAGATATGGCCGCATCGAAGCAAGTGTGGATAGATTTTATGGAAACAGCGCTTGATGGAAAAGCAAACGAAACATTTACAATGCCAAGTGGTGTAGAGCCTGTAACGGTCGATATTCGTACGGGTAAACTGGCGCACGAGTCATGCTCAAGCCAGCGTATTGTTTACATGAAAACCGAAGATGTACCAACAGAATCATGTGCATCATTCGATCTCTTCAATCAGGATTCATGGGGTAATTTCTTTGAATCATTGCCTTTTGAAGCATTGCGCAACTTTTGGGAATAAATAAAAAAGTTAAAAAAGCTCTTTCGTATCCGGTTCTAGTCCGTGACACGAAAGAGCTTTTCTATTGTGGTGAATGAATGGTTGAGAACCATGGGGCATTCGGCTTGGGAAGGTTCAAATGCCGCATACTGCTCAACCTGTTTCATTTCCCACATGTCCTAGCCTACTATTTCGCAAGCTTTAAATTCAGTTTACTTTCTTTTAGAACCAGTTTCAACTACGGATTTTGGTAGATTTTGAAATGTCACATATTGTTCACTGAATTTTGTAATATTATTGTAAGATGTTTATTTCATTCAAGGTGCAGCTTTATGCTAAATCCTGTCTCAATTTCTCATCACTGTTGTTCCACATTTCTTCGTTGTGGCTTTTCAGGAAGTCGGCCAGTATTTTCTTTGACGGCTCATCCATATGGTCGACAATAATGTGACGCTTCATTGATTTGTCCATTCTGTTCACATGGTCTGCCAAAATTTTATAGCCACGGCGTTTTTCACGGTTTACGACCATTTCACATGCTGTCACACCGGCAAAATAAGCACCTGATTCTTTATGGTCAATTGTTACCCATACAAGCCAGTAATCTTTTCCGCCAGCTGAATCTTCACGGTTCATTGTAAACTTAATGCCGCGCTCTACTTCACTTTTCGCATGCATTGCTCCGATATCAACAATTGCTGTTCCTTCTGCGACATCGACAATGACCGGCGATACATTTTCCAAAGAAAGTGAACCAATACCGAATCCTTTATGCCCATCGGTAGGATCATTTTTTATTATCGTAAAACCCATTTTCGGTTTTGGTTTTTCTTCATTTGCCATTGTAAATCCCTCCAAATACGCTAATATAAATACTATACACTATATTTTAACTAGGAGGCGACTTTATGCCAATCGTTACAATCAAAATGATTGAGGGCCGCACTGATGAACAAAAACGCGCGCTCGTAGAAGAAGTTACACAAGCTGTTTCAAAAACAGTTGACGCACCAGTAGAAAATGTATCAATCATTATTGAAGAAATGTCTAAAAACCACTATGCTAAAGGTGGCGTACGCTATAGCGACCAATAATGGTTAAGCTGGCGTTGAATTTCAGTTAATTAATAATCGAAACACCTCAATCTTCTTTAGGGAAAATTGAGGTGTTTTTTTGAGGTATTGACTTCTGTATCTGTGCGAAGGTTTTACATCTATTCACTCAAACCATGGACCTTTCCTACGCCAGTTACGCTTCCTCAATGAGCTGTTTTATTTCATTTCGCAATGCAGCTGGAATCCGCTCGTCTGTAAATAACTCTTTCGGGTAATACACTTTATGGTCTACTTTGATGCGACCGGCAATTGCTTCGACGATTTGGCTTTCCTCTGATAGTTCACGCTGCATTCCGTCCTGCATTAGCAAGTAAATTGGCTTCTTCGTCCCTTCAATACCAGGGCGGTAAAAGTCATAAGGTAAATCCGATGTGGAATCGTGCACTAAATAATATTCCGGATCAATGCCGGCCTGCAAAAATAGACGTTGCAGCTGTGCATATACTTCAGGCTGCTTGTAAGGATTCAGATTCGTATATTGGAACAGTTTCCGATTGACGAATCTGCGGCATAAATCCCGTAATATTTCATCGTCTTCTCCCATCCAAAATTGGAAGTACGCCAGCATAATGCTTTCATCGAGCGCAATATAGTCTTCCAATGTGACATTCCCTCTGAAAAAGGATATAAAAGGCGTCGGTTCATATTTAAATGGATAATCATTTTTACACAGCACTTTCACTCGTTTTAAAATATGATTCAGCACGACTTCCGCACTTCTTGACACCGGGTGGAAATAAATTTGCAAATACATTTGGTAGCGGCTCATGATGTAATGCTCGACCGCATGCATTCCGCTTTCTTTTATAACAACACCATTTGCACGTGGACGCATAACACGCATGATACGCTCCATATCAAAATGTCCGTAGCTGACACCAGTATAATACGCATCGCGCTGCAGGTAATCCATACGGTCTGCATCGATCTGACTGGAAATTAGGCTGACAACCAATTCATTTGGATACGTTTTTTCAATTACTTGCGCGACCTTTTCCGGAAAGTCATCGGCCACTCGACGAAGCACGGCATTTACCTCTGTGTCCCCCAGCAGAATTTGACGCGTAAAATATTCATGGTCTGTTTCAAATACATTCTCAAATGCATGGGAGAACGGCCCGTGCCCCAAATCATGCAGTAATGCGGCACATAATACGAGTAGACGCTCAGAATCATCCCATTCTTTTCTTCCTTTAAATACATCATCCACGATTCGACGGACAATTTCATATACTCCCAATGAGTGATTAAATCGGCTATGTTCAGCTCCGTGGAACACTAAATACGTCGTACCAAGCTGCTTGATACGGCGCAATCTCTGAAATTCTCTTGTTTTGACCAAATCCCAGATGACTTGATCCCGAACGTGAATATAGCGATGGACAGGGTCTTTAAAAACTTTTTCCTCTTGCAGTTTTGTTTTTGCATATGTCATCAACTAGCCCACCTCCTTATCTCTTAACAACATTATAAGTGAGATGTCCGTGAAATAGAAATGAATCTGCCGAAAACGCAAAAAGGACGTGTTCTGAAAATCTTTCAGAACGCGTCCATGTTACGCTGTTACTTTTTCAATTTGTCGAGTACCTTTACCATTAACTCCTCTTCAGTTAATGCGGCAACTGGACGGTTATTTACAAATGTAAATGTTTTTTTGCGGCCTGGACCACAGTATGAATGACAGCCAATTTCAATCGTTGCTTCTGGATCAATTTCTTTTAATTTTGGAATTAACGTCTTTAAATTAACGGCCTGACATTCATCGCAAACGTGGAATAAGTTTGCCATAGTGTCAACACCTCTCTATGAGCTATTTTCGCTGTTTTAACCTATTTGCTATTGTATCTTATTTTGCTTATTTCATTCAAGCTTTATCCTAGCAATTCCGTTCAAAGTTCTGCTAGGAACATATTTCTCATCATTCTAGCAACAATTTACGATATATTGAATAAATGTTTTCCTCTTTGGACATGATAGATTTACAACAACAAAACTATTATAATTCAGGGGGAGTTTTTTATGACAAAAACAAGACAAGACGCATGGGTGAAAGAGAATGATGAGCTGTTAGCAGAGGCTGTTTTACGCCATGTAAAAGAAGGTAGTACACAATTAAATGCATTTGAGGAAGCTGGGGATTTACTAAACAGAACAGCTGCAGCTTGCGGTTTCCGCTGGAATGCTGTAGTCCGACGCATTTATGAAGAAGATTTGGCACAGGCGAAAAAGGAACGCAAAGAACGTATGCGCATGATGAATACGGCTACAAAACGCAGAACAACTCCAGTATACTTACTGCCGTCAAACGAAAATCAGCCAACATCGATTCCATTATCGGCATTATCACTCGATATCGTCATTGCATACTTAGTACAACTGCAGCATACGAATTCAAATGAACAGGATTTATTGAAATGGCGCAAATTGACATCACTATTAACAGAACAGAAAAGCCAGCTAGAGCAACAGCTGACAGCACTGCAAAAAGAGAATAAAGCGATTAAAGAAGATTACGAGCAGTTTGTTTCTATTATGAACCGCGCAAGACGACTTGTAGCACTAGAAACAGATACTGAGGCCACGCCAACATTCAAAATGGAGCGTAACGGCAACTTGATTTCCCAAACATCGTTAAATGATTCAGGCGAAGCGCTATATTAGCACCTCGCCTCTTTTTATTTTCTTATTTACTTAGCATCGACTCATTGCGTTTGAACACGCGCTCTAAATAGTAATCGTACAATTCCATTTCCTCTTGCTGCAATGGCAGTTCGAACAGCTGTCCATTCCACTGCCTCAATAGGTTACGAAGCCTTTCATTCACTTCGAATACTGTCACGTTTTGTCCTGTCAGTTGTTGAAGTGAAGCCATGACTTCCGGCTTTATATCCGGATACTCGAATTTCGTTTTCTCGCCTTGCAGACCATTTTCATAAAAACGTTTAATCAGTTCCGCACGCTCACTGCCACTGCCTTCCACACATAAATATATTTGAACAGCAATTCCGTTTTTCATACGACGCTGTGAGATACCGGCAAACTTTTGACCATTAATACTTAAATCATATGAACCTGGACAATAAGAACCAACAATTTCATATGCTTCTATTTTCGTTGCAATTTTAGGGAATAACTGACGAATTAATGCAACCATCATTTCAAACGCATTATTAATACTTAACGGCTTGTCCTCATTTAACACAATCGAAATGTTTAAAACTCCTGCATCCAATACGACCGCCAGTCCTCCAGAATTGCGGACAATCGGATCATATCCACTGTTCTTCAATGTCTCCATTCCTTGCTCAATATAAGGCAAGCGGTGATCTTGAATGCCAAGAACCACTGCGTCATGATGAACCCACGTACGTATTGTCGAATTGGTCATTTTCTGACCGACAAGATGACAAAGTGTATCATCCATTGCAAAGGACTCTAATGGCGAGCGTTTATTCGCGCTGATCGACTGATCGATAAAACGCCACATTGTTTGCTGCAAAAAATCATTCATATTTTATACTCCTAGCCTAATTTTTCCTCACTTTAGCATACCGCATTTTAAAGTCATGTCAAATTGGTGAATTGACGGATTTTGCAATGTTGAAATGATATTTTTCCCTGAAACTATGCTACACTAATTGTGAATCATTTTCATTTACAAGGAGTGTTTGAACAGATGAATGAAGCAGCAATTACATTAGACGGCTGGTACGCATTACATGATTTCCGCTCAATGGACTGGGCATCATGGAAATTAGTTTCAGCTGAAGAACGCGAAGCCGCTACAAAAGAATTTATCGCATTTTTGGAAGACTTAAATAAAGATACGGGTTCGAATGCTTTTTACTCAATTATTGGGCAAAAAGCAGATTTCATGATTATGACTTTACGTGAAACACCTGAAGAACTAAATGAAATCGAAACAAAATTCGCGAAATTGGCGATTGCTGATTTTACAATTCCAACGTATTCATACGTTTCCGTTGTCGAATTATCGAACTATTTAGCAGGTAAATCAGATGAAGATCCATATCAAAACCCGCATGTTCGTGCGCGTTTATATCCTGAACTGCCAAAATCAAAATACGTATGCTTCTACCCAATGGATAAAAAACGTGAAGGCAATGACAACTGGTACATGCTTTCTATGGAAGATCGCAAAAAATTGATGTATGACCACGGTCTAATTGGCCGCAGCTATGCAGGTAAAATCAAGCAAATTATAACTGGTTCTGTCGGCTTAGATGATCATGAGTGGGGCGTTACATTATTCTCTGATGATATGCTTCAATTCAAGAAAATCGTTTATGAAATGCGCTTTGATGAAGTTTCAGCTCGTTACGGCGAATTCGGTGAGTTCCTGGTAGGAAACTTGCTGGACAATGAAAAACTAGAAAAACTGTTAGCAATTTAATGTCTTAACCCGTTCCCCCACTTGATGTTGGCTTAACCAACTTCAAAAGTGTGGAACGGGTTTACTTTTTCCTGAAACATAAAAGATGAGCCGATTTATTTCGGCTCATCTTTTACGTTTGATTCATCCTGCAATTTTAAAATTATAATGATTGTATTAATGAAGAAACCGATGATGATTAGAAGAACTAATAAATACCAATGAATCGGCTGTTCATAAAATATTGCAACCGCAAAAGACAATAATGCGCTAATTATTATGCCTAACCAAACTCCTATTTTCATGATGTTCCACTCCTGCGCTTTTCGTCAACACCGGCAACAATCTCTTATTTATTTACTTTATCTTTCCCAATACATTGAAATTTATTACATATATCCGAACTAATTAACCTATAGTATGTCACCTGTTCAAAAAACAACACTGTTTTTGGTGTTCAACTTTTTTATTTATGCATATACTAAGTCGAAAAAGGAGGTCACATCGAACGCCTAAACTTCAAATAAAAGGTTTACATGCCGCCCTTCTTTCTTCGGTTACAGTGCGGCAGAAGGTGAAGCAAGTGTCCTGCTTATTGTGAACACAGAGAAACAGCAGCCATTTCTTCGTTTACTGTTTCTTGCGCCGATGACTGCAGTATATTAAATTTCTTTATGAAAGGATGCAAAATTGACTTATTATTGGACGTCTCCAATGCAACAAATGAATCCTGCGACGGTTCCGATGTCTTCGGGTATACCAGGTATGCAAGGAGTAGGCTTTCCACGTGAGGAATCCTATATCGAGAATATTTTACGATTAAACAGAGGTAAACCAGGTACGTTTTATTTTTCATTTGATAATGCGGTAGCTGGCAGTAATACACGGGCGGTCCGTGGGGTTGTGGAAGCAGCCGGCCGTGACCATGTAATTTTACGTGATTTAAAAAATAACCACCGATTCCTGTTCCCGATGATTTACTTTGACTATGCGGAATTCGATGAAGAATTAAGTTATTTCACACAACAACCTTAAAAAAGTAAGGCGCATTTTTTAAGCGCCTTTTTTTTGTTGCAGAAAAGCAGCAGACATAACTCAAAAACGTCATTTTTCTCAGGAGAAAAATGACGTTTTTTGCTGTAAATAAAAATATTAGCTTCTTACTACGAGTACTTAACTCTTTTTCAAGCAGGTTTCCACTCATTTCACCCTTATGGAATGGATTATACTTTAAACTGCAAAATTTCCTGTTGGAGTGTTTGTGCATTATCGCTTAATGTCACGGCAACTGCATTTACTTGCTGCATTGTAGCGGTCTGTTCCTCTACTGCTGCCGCGATCATCTCTAAGTTGCCGCTTGATTCAGTTGAACTTTGAGCTATTTCATTAACCGATGCCGTCACCTGCTCTGCACTTGCAGAAAGCTCTTCAGAAGTAGATGAAATTTCCTGGATTTGCATCGACATTTGTGTCACTGCATCTACAATCGTTGTAAATGAATCGCCGGCATTTGAAATAATCTTTACACCATCTTCCACAGAAACTAACGACTCCGATACGGCACGTTCTACGTTTTCCGTATCTGCTTTAATTTCAAGTGTTAAGTTGACAATTGAATTGGCAGATGACTTCGATTGCTCAGCCAGCTTCCGTACTTCATCTGCCACGACAGCAAACCCTTTTCCATGTTCTCCTGCGCGCGCTGCTTCAATCGCTGCATTTAATGCCAATAAATTCGTTTGATCCGTAATCGATGTGATTAATTGGGAAATATTATTAATTTCTTCTGTTTGTTGTGCCAGTTTTTGTACTAAAGCATTTACAGAGTTTGTTGATGAACTAATAATGCTCATTTGTTGTTGCGCATCATAGATAATTTGACCACCATTTTTTGCTGTTTGTGTCGCATCAACCGAATTTCCAAGCAATTTCTGAGTTGATTCTGCAATTCGTTGTACCCCTGCAGCTGTTTCTTCCATTGCACGGGCACTTTCATTTGATGCATGTGCAGAAATTTGCGCTCTTTCAGTCGTATCATTTACCCGCATCGTGACATCTTCCGTCGTTGCCGTTATTTCTTCGGTACTTGCTGAAAGCTCCTGTGCCGCCGCATTTACTTGCTCTGAGTTGACTTGAATATTTTTTATCAGGTTCGACAAATTATTTTTCATCGAATTGAATGCGTTGCCCAGCTGCCCTATTTCATCCTTTGTTTTCACATGAATATCTTGCTGCGATAAATCACCTGCGGCAATAAGATTCGCTTCATTCACAATTCCATTTAAAGGGGAAATAATTGTTTTACGAATATAAATCATAACAAGTATGCCGATAAGAACACTGATTGCTAAAGCAATACCGGCAACTAAAACGGAGAAGCCAATCGCATCGTCGGCTTTCGTTTTAATTGCATCAAGCTCCTTTTCCTGATGCTCAACCATTTGAGCTGTTGCATCGAACATTCCGTCATTTGCTGCGCGCAGTTTTGTATTAATAAAACCGTTTGCGAGTATTTGATCGCCCCGTTCGAAAGCATCCATCATATCAAGGTAACCGTAATTAAAGTCATCTCGGTACTTAATGATTTGTTCCATCAGTTCTTTCATCGTATCGCTTGAGACTAATTTTCCTAAATATTCAATCTCCTGATCCAGTAACTCGTTATACTGCTTAAAGCTTTCGGCAGATTCCTCTTTTCCATCAAAAACAAGTGCGCGTACATACATTCCTTGCATCGCGACATTAAACCGGATTTTGTCTACGGAACGAATTTGTTCAACCCGGTAGTCGAGTGCTTCATTCATATTTCCCTGTATATTTTTCAGACTAATATAGTTCAGTATTACTGTAATCATAATTAACACTATCATTATAATTAGTGCAGCATTTAATCTTTTCCCTACGCTCATGTTTATTCCTCTTCTCGTTGTTCAGTTAAAAGAAACTCCAATGTTGCCTGTCCTAAAACTTTTGCTGCGATGAGCATTGCACGTTCATCGAAATCAAATCGGGCATGGTGATGCGGATATACCGTTTCCCAGTCCGGGTCTTTGGCTCCTGTAAAGAAGAAAGTTCCTGGAACATGCTGCATATAGTAGCCGTAATCTTCCCCTATCATAAACGGAGAACAAACTGTTACCTTTTCAACACCTGGTGTTTCGTTCGCTATTTGTGCAACAAGTTGTGTCTGTTCTACATGATTTATTACAGGCGGATAACCATCCAAATAGTCAAATCGATAGTCAGCATGCATTCCTAAGCAAGTCGCTTTCAATAATAATTCAATTTCCTCTTTCATTTGTCTTCGTACTTGTTCGTCAAAGGCACGTACAGTCCCTTGCATTTTCACTGTATCCGCTATGACATTAAACGGATTGATCGCCTCAAATTGCCCGAGTGTCACTACAGCCGATTCAAGTGGGGCGATACGGCGAGAAACAATCGTCTGCAATTGTGTAACAAAATGTGCACCAACAACGATTGCATCAACTGAATGCTGTGGTTCTGCACCGTGTCCACCCTTTCCTTGGATTGCAATTTCAAACCGATCTGCTGCCGCCATAATAGCCCCTTCGCGTACAAGGACTTCGCCTAAAGGGGTCGGTGCCCATAAATGTGTTCCGAATATTACGTCTACTCCGTCTAAACAGCCATCTTCAATCATTGCCTTTGCCCCGCCTGGAGCAAGCTCTTCTGCATGCTGGTGGATAAATACAATAGTGCCGGACAGTTGATCCCGCATTTCTGTTAATGCTTTTGCCAGAACGAGTAATGTTGCCGTATGCCCATCATGACCGCAAGCATGCATCACTCCTTCATTTTTCGATTTATAAAGGAAATCATTTAATTCCTGAATTGCCAATGCATCAAAATCAGCACGTAAAGCCACTGTCTTTCCTGGTTTTGCCCCTTTTAATGTGGCTACAACCCCACGCCCTCCTACAAATTCTCGAACTTCCAAGCCTAGCTCCCGATGGTAATTTGCAATGTATGCAGGTGTATGTATTTCCTGATGGGATAGTTCCGGGTGCTCATGTAAATAGCGTCGAATACTTACCATCTCTTCAAAATTATCTTCTAACTTTAATAATAATTGGTCCATTTTCCTTACCCCTTTACTCTCTTACTTTATAACTATACAATAAATTCAAATAATTTAGATAAAAGATTTGATTTTCCAATTAAAATAATAAAAAAAGCATATACTTCCAATTAATGAAGTATATGCTACCGATTTTATTGTGTCTTTTTTACTACTGTTATTATAACCATAATCCAGCCCACTAAAAAGAATACCCCGCCAATAGGAGTAATGGCACCTAGTATGCCGATTCCTGTTAGTGCTAACACCATTAAGCTTCCAGCGAAGAATACAATGCCTGCATTAAAGCAGAACATCGCAATTTTTAACTGCTTCACTTCACCGAAAATAGCTTTTGACATTAAAATACCGACCAAAATAAGTGCTGCTGCATGGAACATTTGATATTGGATTGCTGTATCCCAAATTCCTGCACTGTAATCATCCAGCAAATCTTCCAGTGCATGTGCTGCAAATGCGCCTAATGCAACTGCTAAAAATCCGTGAATTGCACCAGATATAATTGAACCTTTCATTTCTTTTACCTCTTTCTTTTTCTAATACCGAATTCCCCTAACAAGGGGTTGATTTCCATTCCGGGTCGGACGCTTTCCGCGGGCACGGCGTGGGGACAACACGAAGTTGGTCACAAAAGCGTTGCCACAGGACGTGGCGTTCTTAGCTTTTGTTCCTAAGTCTCCGGCTCGGTGCTCCTGTCGCTTCGCTTTCGTCGCAAAATAAATTTTGCTGTTCCCGCTGGAGTCGCCTCCCCTCCATTCTAGTCAACTTGCTTTATAAAAGGTCTTTACGATTCTTAATTTTAATATCAGTTAAAAATCAAACAATGAGTCGCCGTTTGCATCGTCTTCTTCAAGCTTTTGTGCTGGAATTGCGACTGGTTGCGTGTATACGGGGGTCGAGATTGTTGTACTCATACTCATGCTATTTATGGAAGCAGGTTTTGGCGAACTGACTTTTTCGTCTAAAACGACATCACATAGTGCACGAATTGCCGTAAGCTTTTCACGGGCTTGTTGTTCTGTTGCCGCATGTGCTGCTTCTGCTGTCAATTTTTCAATTTGCTTAACAATCGTTTCATACGTAATCATCGCGTTTGCCCACCTTCTCTATTTTTCGGTACGAATTTTAAGCAGTCCATTCCCGAAGACTGTTTTACAACGAGAGATGGCAGCTGCTTCGTTTTAAAGCCATATGCTGTACAACCGCGCGGATTAGACTGATCCCACGTCACACGAAAATACTGGCATTTAAAGCAATCTACTTTCATTTGCCTGTCCCTCTCTTTCTATCAATACTTTACCATGCTTTTAGCCAAAAGTTTAGCTGTTTCCCCATTTCTTCGTTAAGCACCAGTCGATTGGCTGTTGTCCCAATGATAAAAGCGCTTCATTTGCTTTTGAATACGGTCTGCTTCCGAAAAAGCCTCGGTGTGCGCTTAGTGGACTCGGATGTGGTGATTGCAGAATAATATGGTTACTTGAAATTCGTTCAATTAAAATTCGTTTACTTTGCGCCGGTTTTCCCCATAATAAAAATACAATAGGCTGCTCACGTTTCGCGAGAAGTTCAATAACAGCATTCGTAAATTGTTCCCAACCTTGCCCTTTATGAGAATTGGCTTTGCCTGCTTGTACAGTTAAAACGGTGTTCAATAATAATACACCCTGCTTTGCCCACGATGTTAAGTCCCCATGCTCAGGTATTTCGCAGCCAATGTCCTGTTGCAGTTCCTTCATCATATTTTTAAGACTCGGTGGTAATTTTTGCCCTTTTTCAACCGAAAAGCTTAATCCATGTGCCTGATTCGGACCATGATACGGATCTTGGCCTAAAATGACTACCTTTACATTATCGTAATCCGTTAACTGGAGGGCATTGAAAATATTCTCCTTCTTTGGATACACTGTTTGTTCCATGTATTGTCTTTCTAAAAATGTTTCAAGAAATTTATAATACGGCTGCTCTTCTTCTCGAGACAATAAATCTTTCCAACTATTCGTTAACTGTTCCATCATAATTTCCACCTCATTTTAAACGCTATTGAATTTGCTGCAGAAGTTCAAGTAATTTTTCTGACATTATAGTTTTTTCGTTTTCTGACTATTTTTATATAGTCAGACAGGAGTTATACTTAACCTAATTATAATTCGAATATTCACCTTAAGGAGATATGCTATATGACACTTAAAAAAACTTTAACAATTGCTGGTTCTGATACTTCTGCAGGCGCAGGAATGCAGGCCGATTTAAAAGCCTTCCAGGAACATGGCACATACGGAATGGTCGCATTGACTGTAGTCGTAACAATGGACCCGAAAACTTGGAGCCACACAGTGACACCGCTACCGACAGAATTATTGCAAAAGCAAATCGATACAGCCCTTTCAACAGGTGTCGATGCCATTAAAACAGGCATGCTTTCAACTGAAGAAATTATTCAAATGGCCTCAAAAGCGATCCAGGCTTCCGGTACAGATAAAATTGTTATCGATCCTGTTATGGTCTGCAAAGGCGAAGATGAAGTATTGAACCCTGGCAATACAACAGCAATGATTAAATATTTATTACCCCACGCAACAGTTGTCACACCTAATCTTTTCGAAGCAGGACAACTTGCAGGGACAACAACGCCGAAAACAATCGAGCAAATGCAAGCTACCGCTGTGAAAATCCATGAGCTTGGCGCGAAAAATGTTGTAATTAAAGGTGGAAAAGCCTTAGTACATGATAAAGCCGTTGATTTGTTCTATAATGGAGTAGAATTTAAATTATTAGAAACAGAAAAAGTTTCTTCTACTTATAATCATGGGGCAGGCTGTACTTTTGCAGCAAGTATTTGTGCAAACTTAGCAAATGGTCTTACTGTTGAAGAATCGGTTATTGAAGCGAAAGAATTCGTTTCAGCGGCGATTAAACACGGTTGGGCTTTAAATGAACATGTTGGACCAGTAATGCATGGGGCAAAACCACGTTTCGGTGCACCTGAAGTTACGGTTACAACAATTCCAAACTATGTTAAAGCATAATGCATAAAACTTCTACAAGTAGAAGTTTTGCCTCCGGCGGATGTCACAAATTCGGTAAGGAGGTCTTTGCGTCAGCGCAAAGCCGAATCCGGACGCAATTATGTTGAGGCGTAATTGATATGGCGTCACACAAGAACTCGTTTCTTGTGTGACTTTTTCGTTTCACAGTCGAATATATTTGACTATACTATTAATAGAAAGATTCGAAAGGAGTTAATAAGAGTGATGAAGGAAGTAAATACTAACGAGCTCCAGGAGTTAATTAATTCTTTTGCGAACAAAGACGTTTTTATTCATCTAGAAACTACAAACGGCTCTTATGCAACACATTACAATGAAGGCTTTTTCAATGCAGGCGCATTTATCCGCAATGTACAAATACGCTATGAATTAGGAAAAGTTGTAGGAGACGCACCGCACCGTGTCGGACTTAAAATGCCGCATGGCTGGGTGTACGCGCAAGGAATTACACATTTTGAACTGGACGATCAGGGCCGATTACTAATGGCCGGTTTAGATAATACTGGAAAGCTGGCGGTTGCATTAGAAATCAGCGAAACGCCATTTGCTTATTAAGGAGGTTGCTTATATGACATTACAAGAAGAACGTCACGTTTTAGTCGTTTATCCGCACCCGGATGATGAAGCCTTTTCAGTTGCAGGTACATTACGCTTATTCCACAACATGGGAGTTCCTGTTACATATGCTTGTTTAACATTAGGCGAAATGGGACGAAACTTAGGAAATCCTCCATTTGCAACGCGCGAATCATTGCCGGAAATCCGCCGCAAAGAACTGATGGAAGCATGTGAGGCAATGGGTATCGGTGATTTGCGTATGATGGGTTTACGTGATAAAACAGTTGAATTTGAAGATGACGAAAAAATGATCAAGCTCGTAAATGATTTAATTGTCGAGCTGAATCCATCATTAATCTTCACATTTTTACCTGGCTTCGCTGTCCATCCCGATCATGAAGCAACTGGACGCGCTGTCGTCGAAGCGGTACGTCGCATCGATAAACAGTACCGCCCTCGTATTTTAGCTTGTGCGTTTGCGAATGACACAGTTGAGAAAAATGGTGAGCCGGATGTGACAATCGAAATCCAATCCGTCAAAGCAGATAAGTTAAAAGCATTGAAAGCACATGCTTCTCAAACTGCCTGGATGATGCAGGACGCAGAAAAACGAGTAGATTCCGGCGATGTCTCATTAGATAACTGGTTAAATTACGAAAAGTTTTATACTGTTACATTTAATGATTAATGTATATTTATAATTAAAAGGACGTTTGCATATTTTTTTGATTTGCAGGCGTCTTTTTTCTATTATTCATTTTTTGTATTTTTATTCGGTTCCATTTTAGCTTATTTCTTCAAAATTATGATGTTTAGTACGTCTAAACCTTTCGTTCGCCTAATTATATTCATTTTTTAATCAATATAGTTTTCAGAAATATTAATCTTTATGTAAAACAGTAGACAAATGAATATTCACGTTTTATAGTGTATAAATATTCAAACTAACAATCAAAGAGGTTATCATATATGAAAACAAAATTTTCTTCTTATACTTGGTTTCTGTTTATTGCACTTTCTGCACTTGGTGTATTCCTATTTATTACACCTATTGGTACAGATGACGGCATAAAAGTACCGATTGCGATCCTTGCGAACTTTTTGGCAGGTAAAGTAGAGCCGTTCATTCATTGGTTCGCACTCATCGTGTTTATTGTTGCGGCGGTAGGCTCTGTCGTAATGCAATTTATTCCGCAAAAAGGTGAACGTACGCTAGTTGATTCACTATTCCGTGTGAATTGGTTCTGGACAATTATGCGTGTGCTCGCAGTAATTTTTGCAAGTATGTTTATTTTCCAAGTTGGTCCTGAAAGCTTAACGAGTGAAGTAACGACAGGTGTGTTAATCGACCCGGCAACTGGTCTTGTAACATTCATGTTCGTATTGTTCTTATTCGCAGGGTTATTGCTGCCGTTATTAACAGACTTCGGTTTACTGGAATTCTTCGGTTCAATGATGGTGAAAATTATGCGTCCCCTATTCAAGATTCCAGGACGTTCTGCCATTGACTGTCTAGCTTCTTGGGTTGGTGATGGCACAATCGGCGTATTGCTTACAAGCAAGCAGTATGAAGAAAAAAATTATACAGGCCGTGAAGCTGCAACAATCGCAACAACTTTCTCGGTCGTATCGATCACATTCTGTTTAGTCGTAGTTGAAACAATTGGCATTGGCGACTACTTTATCGAGTTTTATGCTTCTGTCATTATTTGCGGATTAATTTTAGCATTCATTATGCCACGTATTTACCCGTTAAAACAAAAGGCGGATACTTTAATTGATGGTTCACAAGTTCCTGCAAACCGTGAAGATGTACAAGATGGATATAATGTATTCTCTTATGGGTTGCATAATGCTTTATCGAAAGCTGATTCTAACCGTAATTTAGGTAAAATGATCAAAAATGGTTTTATTAATGTATTGGAAATGTGGTTTGCGGTAACTCCTATTATTATGTCGTTCGCCACAATCGCATTAGTGTTAGCCGAGTTTACAAGCTTCTTCCGTATTCTAGGGATGCCATTCGAGCCGATTTTGGCGCTTCTGCAAATTCCTGAAGCCGGTGAAGCTGCACAAACGATGATTGTTGGTTTTGCGGACATGCTGTTACCTTCTATTTTAGGTGCTGGTATTGAATCAGAAATGACACGTTTCTTCATCGCAACAGTATCGGTTACACAGTTAATCTACATGTCGGAAGTCGGCGGACTGATTTTAGGTACAAAACTTCCATTAAAGCTTTGGGATCTATTCATGATTTTCTTAATCCGTACAATTATTTCGATTCCAATTATTGCAGCAATTGCACATCTTTTATTTTAATTAAAAAAGAAAGGGCTGCCGGAAAGTCAGATTTTCTACTGACGTTCCGGGCAGCCCTTTTTACTATTTACTTCGTGCTTGTGAAGCCGCCATCGATTCGAATGACTTCCCCATTAATATACTCTGCTTTTGAAGTTAGCAGAAAGGTTACAAGCTCAGCTACTTCCTCAGGTGTACCTAAGCGTTTTTGAGGGATTCCACCAGTAGCATTTTCCTTCATTTGCGGATTTGCTTCATAAAAGGCTTTTACCATTGGTGTTTCAGTCGGCCCTGGTGCGATGGCATTAACGCGTAGCCCTTCTTTTGCGTATTCCGCTACCATACTTCTTGTTAAGCCGACAATTCCGTGTTTCGTTGCTGAATATGTAACAACGGAATCCTGTCCAATTACACCAGCACTTGATGCTGTGTTCACAATAGAACCGCCACCTTTTTGAAGCATTACTTCTGCTACATAGCGTACACCATAAAGTGCCCCAAGCAAGTTGATGCCGACAATTTGTTCAATTTCCTCAATCGTAGTATCTAAATAGAATTTACCGCTACCGGAAATCCCTGCATTGTTAAAGAAGTAATCAATCGAACCAAAATGCTTCAGTGTTTGATCCACATAGTTTTTTACTTCTTCTGCTTTTGAAACATCCGCTTTAATGAAAATAGCGTCTACGCCATGTGTTTTTACTTGTTCAACTGTTTCGTTTCCGCCTTTTTCACTGACATCCACTACTGCAATATTAATACCTTCCTGAGCCATACGGATTGCTGTTGCCTGCCCTAACCCGCTGCCTCCACCTGTAATGATCGCTGTTTTAGTCATCGCTATTCCTCCTGAAAGATGATTTTGGACGTTTCCAATATGCTTTTTTCTATTTGCAAAACTGTCCTGCCACAATACTTTATTTTTCCCTGTTACTTTTCAAATAAACATGGGGGGGTGATTTAAACATAAGCTTTTCCTGTTCCGTTCTACGATATGCCCTTCCGAGGAATTTAGTTGGCGTTTCAATTTGAAGGGGTTTTCGTCTGAATCCCTTCCTAATTCTCTATTAAACCGCTTTCATTATGGCGTATTGGTGAATTTTCATAATTTACAGAATTTTTACGCCATTACGTCATAAATTTATGATAGAATAATATAATCTTTAATCAGATGACGGAGGTTACATGGAAATGGGAGTTACTCAACCAAATACGATTGCAGTCGAAAACGTATTAATCGCACATCATTTTTTAAAAGATGTTGTTGTACATACACCCCTGCAATTAAACGAATATTTATCAGAAAAATATGGGGCAAAAATTTACTTCAAGCGTGAAGATTTGCAGCATGTTCGCTCATTTAAATTACGTGGTGCCTACTATAAAATTAAAAAAATTGAAACTGAGGCTCGTGCTTCAGGTGTAGTCTGTGCAAGCGCAGGCAATCATGCACAAGGCGTTGCCTACGCATGTGCAAAGCTGGAAATCAAAGCGACAATCTTCATGCCGAAAACAACACCGAAACAAAAGATCGATCAAGTGCGGATGTTTGGAAGAAGCTTTGTGGAAATTGTGCTGGCTGGCGATACATTTGACGACTCTGCAGAAAGTGCGCTTGCCTATTGTGAACAGGAAAACCGCATTTTCATCCATCCGTTCGATGATGCAGATGTAATGGCTGGCCAAGGAACAGTGGCGGTCGAAATTATGAATGATATCGAAGAACCGATCGATTATGTATTTGGCAGTATCGGCGGTGGCGGCTTAATGTCAGGCGTCTCTTCGTACATTAAAAACTTATCCCCTTCGAGTAAAGTTATTGGTGTAGAGCCTGCAGGGGCGGCAAGTATGAAATCTGCTTTCCAAAACGGAGCAGTGGTTTCATTGGATACGATCGATAAATTCGTTGATGGCGCTGCTGTAAAATGTGTTGGGCATGATACATATGAAGTATGCCGTCATTATTTGGATGATATTATCACGGTTCCGGAAGGCAAAGTATGCACGACTATTTTAGATTTATATAATAAACATGCTATTATTGCCGAGCCTGCTGGAGCATTGTCGGTTGCAGCACTTGACTTTTACGCAGAGCAAATTCGCGGAAAATCGGTTGTCATCATTATCTCTGGAGGAAATAACGATATTGGGCGTATGCAGGAAATTAAAGAACGCTCACTCATCTATGAAGGGCTGCTGCACTATTTCATCGTAAGTTTCCCGCAGCGTTCAGGAGCATTACGCCAATTTTTAACGGAAGTTCTTGGTCCGAATGATGATATTACAACATTTGAGTATACGAAGAAGAACAACAAAGAAAGCGGTCCGGCATTGGTCGGCATAGAGCTTGCACATCGCGAAGACCACGCAGGATTAATTGAACGTATGCGTGCAAACGGCTTCGAGTATAAAGAAGTAAATAACGACAGTACGCTGTTTGCGTTGCTTGTGTAGATAATATTGTTAAAAAATTTAAAGACTCAATTTTCTCCAAGAGAAAATTGAGTCTTTTGCTTCTAAAAATTGATTTCCGTTACGGGGACGCTTTCCGGGGGCGTGAGGCCAACACGATGCTGGTCACAAAAGCGTTGCCACAGGACGTGGCGTTCTTAGCTTTTGTTCCTAGTCTCAGGCGTCACGTTTATCCGCCAGGAGTCGCCCCTTCGCTCCAATCAATTAATTAAGTTTTAATTCAAACTGATGCTTACTCATTAAAAAAAGCTCGATATCTGTACGGAACTTCTCAATTACCCTAGCAGCGCGCGGTCTGAGTTCATTTTTTCGCCGCGGATTTGTTCGAATTCGTGCATTAAATCCGGAATCGTCAAGTCCTGTTTGCGGTCTTCGCCGACTTCCAGAATGACCTGACCTTTATCCATCATGATGAGGCGATTCCCCAAATCGAGCGCCTGCTGCATATTATGCGTGACCATCAGTGTTGTCAGCTGGCTTTCCTCGACAAGCTCTTTTGTCAGCTTTGTAATAAGCTCTGCACGGGACGGATCAAGAGCTGCTGTATGTTCATCAAGCAGTAAAATTGAAGGCTTCGTAAATGTCGCCATTAATAAACTTAATGCCTGGCGTTCCCCACCCGATAATAGCCCGACTTTAGCCGATAAACGGTTTTCCAAATTCAAATGCAGCTTTTCCAATGACGTTTTGAAAAACTCTCGACGCTTTTTATCAACGCCAAAACGCAATGAACGCTTCGTGTTGCGCGAGTAGGCGATCGCCAAGTTTTCTTCAATTGTCATCGTTGGTGCTGTCCCTGCCATTGGATCTTGGAAAACACGGCCGATATGGACAGCACGCTTATACTCCGGCAAACGGGTTAAATTATTGCCGTTAATTTCGACAGAGCCAAAGTCGGGTGTTAACGCTCCGGAAATCATATTCATCATTGTCGATTTACCGGCACCGTTACTTCCGATAATTGTAACGAAGTCACCAGGTGCCAAATGCAAGTTAATATTGTCCAGCGCAATTTTCTCATCGGGTGTTCCTTCGTTAAACACTTTATTAATGCCATCTAATTTAAGCAAGGCTCTTCCCCCCCTGCTCAATATCTACTTCTGCCTGCTGTAATGCGAGACGTTCTTCCAAACGTTTTGCTTTTCTCTTTTTCTCTTTATATTTCCCTACGATTTGCGGGATTACTAGCGCTAGAATAACGATAACCGCCGTAATTAATTTCATATCACCTGAGTCAAGCCATTTCACACGTAAAGCCAATGCGTAAATCATTCGGTAAATTATTGCCCCGGCAATAACTGCAAATGTGACACGAACAATCGACTTTGTTCCGAAAATCGCTTCACCGATAATTACAGACGCCAATCCGACAACGATCATACCAATTCCCAGTCCGACATCGGCAAACTTTGTATATTGGGCAATCAAGGCACCCGATAATGCCACCATACCATTTGAAATTCCCAGCCCTAAAATGACCAGTGAATCGGTATTTGCCGAAAAGCTGCGAATCATTCGTTTATTGTCACCTGTTGCACGGATTGCCAGACCGATTTCCGTTTTTAAGAACCAGTCTACTACTAGTTTAATAACCGCCGTGACAACAACCATTAAAATTAAAATTCCCCAAGTTGTTGGAACAGAAGCTAAGCCCATTGATTTCAATAGGTTTGTAATCGCGGAATCAATACCTAAATTCGACCAGAAAGCTCCGAACGTCGAAAAAACTGTTTCCGAATTTAATAATGGAATATTTGGTCGTGTTACACCGGTATCTGAGCTTAACCCCATAATTCGAAGATTGATCGAATAGAGGGCAATCATCATTAAAATCCCTGCAAGCAGTGGATTAATTTTCCCTTTAGTGTGTAAAATTCCTGTCATGCATCCAGCAATAAATCCAGCAACTGTTGCAACCAATGTGGCAAGCAACGGATTATAGCCAAGTACGATCATCATCGCTGCCGTACCTGCACCCGTTACAAAGCTTCCATCAACCGTTAAATCCGGAAAATCCAGCACGCGGAATGTTAAATAAACCCCAAGCGCCATAATTGCATAGATGATCCCTTGCTCCACTGACCCAAACATAGCTGTAAACATCTCGAATCATCTCCTGACTTTTTTAAAAGTTTTAAGCAAATCAGCCCAAACATTTATACCTGTTTAGGCTGACTTGCTTTTTTTGATAAAGTGAATTATTGTACTTCGGCTTCCCATTCAGGCTTAATTTCCAAGCCTAGGTTTTCTGCTGTTGCTTTATTGATTACTAATTTTAAGTTTGCCGGGTAAGCAGCTGGAACTTCTGAAGGTGATTTGCCTTCTAATAAAATTTGTGCCGCCATTTGCCCTGCTTCATAGCCGATATCGTAGTATTCGAAACCGTATGCTGCTAAACCGCCTCGCTCTACTGAATCAAGCTCACCAACAACTAGCGGTAATTTGTTTGCATCTGCTACTTCGATTACAGATTCAAGTGCCGATACAACAGTATTATCTGTAATAATATAAAATGCATCTACTTTTCCTACTAATGATTCTGCTGCCTGGCGTACTTCAGATGAAGCAGATACCGCTGCTTCCACAATCGTTACGCCTTCTTTTGCTGCAATTTCTTTTACTGCCGCAATTTGTGCAACTGAGTTTTGCTCACCAGCGTTAAATACCATCCCTACATTTTTTGCCCCTAATTCTTTTAGGAAAGCAACTGTTTTCGGCATTGTTTCCGGATGTAAATCAATCGTACCTGTTACGTTAGCACCAGGTGTTGCCATTGACTCGATCAATTCTGCACCTACTGCATCCGTTACCGATGTGAAGATAACCGGAATATCGGAAGTTGCGCTTTTTGCCGCCTGTGCTGAAGGTGTTGAGTTCGCGAAAATCAGATCTACATTATCCCCGACTAACTGCTGGGCGATTGTCATGTTCGCACTGTTATCGTTGTTTGCTGATTTATCTACGTATTCTGCTTTAATACCTGCATCTTCAATTGCTTTTTTAAACCCTTCTTTTGCTGCATCTAATGATGGATGCTCAACAATTTGTGTTGTCCCGATTTTAAATGTTTTTTCACTATCTGCATTAGCTGTATCTACAGCCTCGCCATTTGTTGTCTCATTCGAAGATGTCTCGCTCTCTTCCGCGCCACAAGCAGCTAATAATAAAAGAAGCCCGAATAATAAAAAGGACAGCTTCATTAAGTTTTTTCTCATCTTATTTCCCCCTAGTTTACTTTATCGGTTTAAAGCGCCGAACTTCATTTGGATGAAGTGTGTTGGAATAATATTACCGCGTCATATTTAGATAGTCAATAACATTTAGAATATTCTGAATTTATTCTAGGTAATGCGCCTTATTTTAAAATTTACTTGCTACACTTCAAACCGCTATGCGGCGGGGTTTGTTGAACTTTTTACTCTTTGTAAATTTTTTGAACAATTATTGAAAAAAAAGACCTATAAATCTTTACTTTTATTTTCAATATTGCTATGATTGCAGTTGCTTTGCGTGGTTCGTAACCATCCCACGTTAAAAAACTAGGAGGAATTTCATATGAAAGTAAAGTTTATTGCAGCGAGTGCCATTATTGCAGCATTGTATATTGCTGTCACAATGCTTGTTGCACCAATTAGCTTTGGGCAAGTACAGTTCCGTATTGCCGAAATTTTTAACCATTTAGTCGCTTTTAACCCGCGCTATATGTTAGGTGTTGTTTTAGGTGTATTTATTTCCAATTTCCTGCTGTCTTCAATCGGTCCAATTGACTTAATATTCGGTGTGGGACATACGATTATTACACTGGGAATTTTCATATTCATTTGTAAGTTTGTGAAAAATATTTGGGCTCGTCTGATCATTAATACAACGCTATTTACGTTTACAATGTTTATCATTGCAGCACAGCTGAATATTGTACTCGGCTTCCCGTTCTGGGAAACTTGGCTGTTTGTAGCATTTGGCGAATTTGTTGTATTGGCGGTTGGAGCACCGATTATGTACACTTTAAATAAACGATTGAATTTCAAAAAATTAATTTAATATCGATTGTTTCACCAGCTGTCTTTTAAACGCCAGCTGGTTTTTTTATTTAGCGAAAACATTTTAGAATTGTTTGACATTTCGTTTTTCAGTGTTAGAATAAAGCATATTAAATTATTATTTACGGTAGCAGGTTGCGGGAGCGCGACCACCGTTTTCGTTTAGTTGAGCTTAGTTGAGTAAATTGTTGAATAAGAAAAGTAGCATTTATTGTTTTGTCCAGAGAGCGTATGGATGGTGAAAATACGTCAAAAGGTAAATGTGAATGGGCCTTATGAAAGCTGCTGGCGCTAGTCGGTGGACGGTACCCTGCCGTTATCAGGTTTAAGTGGAGGCATGGCTTTTTTGGCATGCTTCAAACGAGGTGGCAACGCGGTGCAGATCGTCCTCAGCAAAAGTTAATTCTTTTGCTGAGGGCGATTTTTTTTTATTCAGCAAACTATAATTACAAGATTGCTAAATAATCCGAATCGTAAAGGCGTAGTTTATTTCAAAAAAGGAGTGTTTCAAATGGTAGTTCAGCAACATTTTCGTACATCAATGAAAAAAGTAAATGGGGATTTACTGACACCGATTTCTATTTTCCAGCGATTGCAAGGTGAACGGAAGTTTTTATTGGAAAGTTCCTCTAAATATGATGGTAATGGACGCTATTCGTTCATCGGGGTCAATCCCCGCAAAACATATATCGGGACAGATGATAAGCTCTTAGATCATACGCATCATTCAAAAAAAGCCTACACATATGAAGGCGAACTGATCCAACTCTTAAAACAAGCGATGCCGCGTATCTCGTCACATACGGAATATCCGTTTACAGGTGGCGGGATTGGCTATATTCATGCATTGCAAAAGCCATTGCCTGAACTGCAGTTTCACGTTTACGATACACTCGTTATTTTTGATCATTTAACAGATGAAATCGCTGTTTTCCATACAAATATTGAAGCAGAGCAAGTAGAGCCAAACATTAATCAATTGATTGAACAGCTGTTTACAACACCAACACCTGAACAGTCAGCCTACACATTGCAACATGTCGAAAAAGATGAAAATGAACGTTATCGCGCACAATTTACAGGTGACGCCCTTTCTCTTTATCGAAAAATGCGCATTGAGCACGCTGCACCATATATGTACTATGTCGAATTTGATGATTGCACAGTAATCGGTACGTCACAATCAAACTACATGCAAGTAAAAGACGGAAATATTTCCGTTACGAATGATGCACCGTCAATTGAACGCTATAGTACGGAAAATTCAGTGCAACAACTTGCCAATGTTACAACAGGTACGTTAAGCCCTACCCTTCATGCAATCGATGTCGTGAAAGGGCTATTACCAGCACAAGGCTTGATCGGCTATATCGGCTTTAATGGGCAAGTCGATTTCACAACACCTGAACAGACGATAATAATTCAAGGAAATGTCGCTCAGCTTCATTCGAAAGCAGATGAAGAAGTGCCATTCCACTCTTTACTGAAAGGATGATGAACATGTCTTTACTTCCATACATTGAACAGATTGAGCGAAAAGAGCACTTAGTTTTTGAGGAAATGCAGCAGGCGGCACAGCTTATTTTTAATGAGCAAACACCGAAAGAACAGATCGCCTCTTTTTTAACAGCCATGAGTGCAAAAGGTGAAACAGCACACGAAGTTGCAGGTTTAGCTTCTGTAATGAAATCACATGCCGTGGCCGTCGACGTACCAGAAGGCATTTATATCGATAATTGTGGCACAGGTGGCGACGGACTTCAAAGCTTCAATATTAGTACGACTTCCGCTTTTGTATTGGCAGGTGGAGGCATTTCGGTAGCGAAGCACGGCAATAGAAAAGTATCAAGTGCTTCAGGAAGTTCGGATGTGTTAGAGGCACTTGGCATTACGCTATTGCCGAATATCGAGCAAACATCCGAATTACTCAAACAACATGGTATCGCCTTTTTACATGCACCGAATATGCATCCAAAATTAAAACGGATCGGTGAAGTGCGACAGGCAATCGGAAAGCCAACGATTTTCAATTTAGTCGGCCCCCTGACAAACCCTGTTCCATTAAAAACACAGTTTGTCGGCATTAACCGACCGAACTTCACGATGGATTATGCGGAAGTGCTCCATATGCTTGGACGTGAGCGTGCAATCGTCGTATCTGGTGCACAAGGAATGGATGAAGCTTCACTGGATGGTGAAAATACTTTTGTGCTGTTAGACCGCGGGGATATGATTCCATTTAAACTGCGCGCTGAAGATGTGGGCTTAGCCGCACAGCCACTTTCTGCCATACGCGGCGGCACTCCTGCAGAAAATGCGGACATTATGCGTGATTTATTAAAAGGAAAACAAAGCGTGTATTTCGATACGGTTCTCTTAAATGCCGGCATTGGCTTCTTTGCATATGGGCTTGCCGCGACGATGAAGGAAGGAATCGATATGGCGAAGGACAGCATTTTGTCCGGACGCGCTTATGAAAAGTTAGAAAATATCGTTGCTTACAGCGAAAAACAGTTGCAGGAGGAACCCGTAAAATGACGATTTTAGACCGTATTATTGACCAAAAAAAGACTGAGCTGCCACAATTGCTTTCGACAAAGCCTGTGTTTTTATCAATTGATAAGGCCCGACCTTCTTTATATGAAACATTGATGTCAGCCAATTCATTGCAAGTAATTTCGGAAATGAAGCGTGCCTCCCCTTCCAAAGGTGATATTGCGACAGAAGTCGACCCTGTTGAGCAAGCTTTACAATATGAAGAAGCAGGTGCTGCCTGTATTTCCGTATTGACAGAGCGCGCATTTTTTAAAGGAAGCTATGGGGATTTAAATGCAGTTGCGAATGCTGTGAACATCCCGGTTTTATGTAAAGACTTCATCATTCATGAAGTGCAGATCGACTATGCAAAAGCTGCCGGCGCATCGGTTGTACTGTTGATTGTCGCAGCATTAACAGACGTTCAGCTGAAATCCCTACACGCCTATGCAACAGAAAAACAGCTTGAAGTGCTCGTTGAAGTACATGATGCCGAGGAATTAAAGCGTGCCCTTGCCATTGGGGCAAACATCATCGGGGTAAATAACCGGAATCTGAAAACATTCGATGTTTCACTTTCAGCAACACTTGAAATTGCGCAGCTTCTTCCCCCATCACCGATTGCCTTTATTAGTGAAAGCGGCATTTCAGGTCCGGAAGATGCACAGTTTGTGGCGAATGCTGGCGCAAAAGGAATATTAGTCGGAGAGGCATTAATGCGCAGCGGAAACGTCAAAAAATCACTTAAAGCCCTACAAATCGACATAACAGCAAAGGTTGGCGAAAATCGATGACAAAAGTAAAAATTTGCGGATTAAAAGAAATCGAACATGTGGAAACAGCGGTCAAAGCAGGTGCTGATTTTATCGGATTTATGTTTGCGCCCAGTAAACGACGCATTACAGTAGAGGAAGCAGTGGAACTGGCAAAGGCAATTCCGAGTACGGTCAAGAAAGTCGGGGTTTTTGTCAATGAAGAGTCAGCCACTATTCGTCAAATTGCAAAAGAAGTCGGACTCGATTATATCCAGTATCACGGGGACGAGACACCCGAACAAATTCAGGGGATCGGACTGCCGGCAATTAAAGCGTTCTCGATTCGTGGTGAAGAGGATGTGATGCGTGCGGCGACATATGATGTGGACTACTATTTGTTTGATGCGCCTGGAAGTGACTTCCGTGGAGGGAGCGGAAAATCCTTTGACTGGATGCTCCTCGATAAAATGAAAATCCCGCTTGAAAAGGTTATTTTGGCAGGTGGATTAAATAATGAAAATGTTGGACTGGCGATTATGCTTGTCGAGCCATTTGCGGTAGATGTTTCAAGTGGTGTAGAAGTAGATGGTCGAAAAAGTTCAGCAGCGATTACGAATTTTATTGAAACAGCAAAAGGAGAGTTGATTTTATGACGACAGTAAAAGGACGCTTCGGGCGATTCGGTGGTCAATTTGTGCCCGAGACATTGATGACTTCACTTGAGGAATTGGAGCTTGCATATGAGGAAGCAAAAAAGGACCCCTCTTTCCAGGAAGAACTTGACTATTATTTAAAGCAATATGTCGGACGGGAAACTCCCCTTTATTTTGCGGAGCGTTTAACAAAAAAAGTCGGCGGTGCAAAAATCTATTTAAAGCGCGAAGATTTAAATCATACTGGCGCACATAAAATAAATAATGCGATTGGCCAAGCACTTTTAGCAAAGCGTATGGGGAAGAAAAAAATTGTCGCTGAAACAGGGGCAGGTCAGCATGGTGTCGCAACGGCAACTGCTTGTGCATTGCTTGATATGGAATGTATCGTTTATATGGGGGCAGAAGATGTACGCCGCCAGCAACTGAACGTTTTCCGTATGGAGCTGCTCGGGACAAAAGTTGTTGCAGTAGAAAAAGGCTCCGCAACATTAAAAGATGCGGTTAATGAAGCATTGCGTCACTGGGTTACTCATATAGAAGATACGCATTACATTTTAGGATCAGCACTTGGGCCACACCCCTTCCCTACAATTGTCCGTGATTTCCAGCGTGTTATTGGGGATGAAACACGTGCCCAAATTTTACAGCAGGAAGGAAGTCTTCCGGATACAGTTATTGCTTGTATTGGCGGCGGCAGTAATGCGATCGGAATGTTCTATCCGTTCGTGGAAGATCAGGATGTTGCATTATATGGCGTGGAAGCTGCAGGTTCCGGTGTTAATACCGACAAGCATGCGGCAGCAATTCATGTTGGAAAAACAGGCGTCCTTCACGGTGCGTTCATGTACTTATTGCAGGATGATAACGGTTTTGTTCAAGAAGCCCATTCAATTTCAGCGGGACTTGATTATCCGGGAGTTGGACCTGAGCACTGTCATTTACATGAAACAGGTCGTGCTGCCTACCCATCCGTTACAGATGAACAGGCACTTGAAGGTGTGAAGCTTTTATGTGAAACGGAAGGAATCTTACCGGCATTGGAAAGCGCGCATGCCGTATACTATGCAAGTCAATTTGCCAAAAACCGTCCTGCTGATGAAATTGTTGTTGTTTGCTTATCAGGACGTGGAGACAAAGATGTTCATACATTAATGGATAAACTTGGAGGTGGCTTGAAATGACATTGCAAAAACAGCTTGAAGACGTATTAGCAACAGGTGATAAAGCATTTGTTCCCTATATTATGGCAGGCGATGGCGGGCTTGAAACTTTAAAACCTACTATCTTAAAGCTGCAGCAAATCGGGGTTTCCGCAATTGAGGTCGGTATTCCATTTACAGATCCTGTAGCAGATGGACCAACGATTGAACAAGCCGGTGAACGTGCACTTGCACACGGTGTGTCATTGAAAAAAGTACTGGCTGAACTGCAAAGCTTTGCACAGGAAATTCATATTCCGCTCGTTGTCATGACGTACTTAAACCCGATTTTAGCTTATGGAATTGAAGCATTTGCAGAGGATGCAAAACGCGGTGGTGTTCAAGGACTGATTGTACCGGATATGCCTTATGAAGAAAGTGCTTTATTGCATGATGCTTTAAAGGTAAACGGCATTGCGCTTGTCCAGCTCGTATCATTGATGAGCCCACCTGAACGTATTAAGAAATTAGCCGCAGCAAGTGAAGGCTTCGTTTATGCCGTTACGGTAAATGGTATTACCGGTGAACGTGCAAGCTTCGCCGCGGAACTTGCCGGGCACTTTGCAAACTTGAAAGCAGCGAGCAATATTCCGGTGTTAGCAGGATTCGGTATTTCTACGACGGAACATGTAAAAAGCTTCGGCGACATTGCGGATGGCGTAATTGTCGGCAGTAAAATTGTTACGGCACTCGCTGAGCAAGACTGGGCAACAATCGAAGCACTTGTACAGGCGACGAAGAAATCGGCCGTGATTTAATCACTACTTGTTAAGAGGATGCAACGACTTGGTGAATAGGAGATTTTCTCCTATTCAATTCAGCTCTTTTGCATCCTGCTTTCTTCTATATATTACATTTCCTTTATATGGTATCCTTTAATTAAATCCTAATTAGTGGAGGTTCAAAATGAATGTAAAGGACTTTTTTGCCGGTTTGTTTTTTATTGGACTGGCGGGTTATTTTATTTACGCATTAGTCGATAATATGCCGAACCTTTTTATTGAAAGTACAACTGCTTGGCAATATTTCGTTGCTTTCTTTCGAGTTGCACTGATCATTTTCCTCTTTAATCTTGGCCTAGCGTTGATTAAACGCTTTTTTAAAGGAAATACAGTTAAAAACGGGAACGCTCGTTAATATGCGTTCCCGTTTTTATTTTTCATTTACTCTTCTTCATTTAATGTTGCGCTAAATGCATCTTTAAAATCAGCATCTTTAATTTTAACGTGGGCTTCTTTCAACAAACGGGCTTCTACTGTTTCCCACTCTGTATTTGCAACTATTCGCTCTATCAATGTCTTTTTGATTTCTTCTTTTTGCTCTTCCAGTGAACCATAGTCTTTCCCTTCACGTTTATCTACTAGCTGAATAATTTCAAAGCCTAAAGTACTTTCCACCGGCTCTGATACTTCTCCAGTTTCTAACGCATATGCCGCATCTGCAAAAGTTGTCTCCATATCAGAAATTGACAGCCAGTCTAGATCGCCGCCGTTTTCAGCTGTTTCGCTATCCTGCGAGCTTTCTTTAGCAACCGATTCAAAATCGCTCCCTTCCGAAATCTGCTCATACAATTGCTGCGCCTCTTCTTCCGTCTCGACTAAAATGTGGCGTGTATGTAGCTCATATTTTCCTTGCTCATAATAGGTCTCGATTTCTTCTTCTGTTACTTCAACATCTTCCATCGCTTTTTGCTGGAGCAATTGGAAGCGTATTGTGTCCTTGAATGTTTCTTCTGTATAGCCATTCGTCGCCAAAGCCGATTCAAAGCTTTCTCCGTACATTTCTTTATACGTTTCGAGCTGTTCCTCTATTTCTTTGTCCGATACTTCATACTGATCCGTTAAAATTTTATCAATTACGACTTGTTCTAAAAGAGTTGTTCCGGCTATTTCTTTCATTTGCTCATAAAATCCGGATTTTGTAATATCCCCGTAAGCCGTTGTTGCGACAATCTCGTTATCTGTATTACCACATGCCGCCAACAAAAATGAAGCCGTCATTGTGATACCGATTAAAGTTTTTTTCATTAGTACACTCCTTGTTTTTAGGCTGTGAAGTTGCCGTCATAGCTTAACATTACCGCTGATGACACACCTTCTACTTTTGATAAAGTTGATACGAAAGCAGCATCGTTCCCTTTTAAGCGTACTTCATATGTGACTTCCATTTTTTCATCATTCATCACCGATTTTGATTTTAGTAAATAACGTTTTGAAGCTTCTCTCAACAATCTTTCAATTACTGCATTCGTTTCTTCATGCTCAAAACGTACTACAACTAAGTACGGATTTTCGATTACAATTTTATTTTGGAAAACAATGATGACTACTCCAATAATGACTGAACCGATTACCGCTAAAGGAATAAATCCTGCACCACATAAAATTCCGACTACTACTGACCAAAACAGGAATATTAAATCCATCGGATCTTTAATCGGTGTACGGAAACGAACGATTGATAATGCACCGACCATACCAAGTGATAATAAAACGTTTTGACTGATCCCCATAATGACAAGCGCTGTTGCCATAGCCATAATCATCAACGAAATATTGAACGAATGAGAGTACACAACGCCGTTAAATGTTTTCTTATATATGAAGTAAATAAACACACCTAATAAAAAGGCACTTGCCAGTCCGATCAATGCATCGATTAAAGAAAAACTGGACGTCTTTTCTAAGAAACTCGATTTAAAAATATCATCAAAATTGGTGATATTCGTTGCTGCTAATAATGTAAACACTTAAAATTCCTCCTATATTTAGCCGAACATGCGGCTTAACTGATATTTTGAGTACGCTTCATGGCGCGTATGAATGCCTTGCAGCAACATTTTAATAATTGCCGGCAAGTACTCGTCATACTTCACTTCCAAAATGACTTCATTTTGATCAAGTACATCGACCATTGGTAAGTTTTTGTCGAACATATCGGTATTGCGCAAGCTTGTCTGTACTTTGCAATCGAATGTTATACGCACATTGCCATGCTCATACAAGTAGGCTTCACGTTCATAGTCGACAACGGTCGTTGGTTTCAGGTGATAGAGTCTGATGTCTTTGTACAAATCTCGGATTAATGAACGCTCATCATCTTTCATCCATTCGAAATCATTTACACGCAATTGCTCAAATTCTTTTTTTGTCAGTGGACATTTAGATTTGTATGTCTGGTTATTGCGCTTCGATTTGCGCTCAAGATGAATAACCGCATCGCTTTTGTTGTATATTCGCACCCGGTATTTATCCCGGTTTAAAAAGCCTTCCTTCTTTTCGTTCATTACCTTATTGTCGAAGTTGTCGAAATAACAGGAACGGATGAGATAACGCCCGTTTGCATTTGCATGCGGATCGAGCTTCATCATATGACGCAGCTTCATTTTTAAAATTTGATAGTCTATATACGTAATCCCAAATTTCATTTCACTGCGGCCATTTGGATTATAGGATGTTTGTTTTCGCACCATGCTCACCCCTTTTTATATTTTCTTCTGCTTAGGATTACAACAGCACCGATTGCGATAATGACTGCTGCAAAGGAAGCTGCCAATATGATGATCGTTTGTTTTGAACTGCCTGTTGCCGCGTCGTTTGTATGTTGCTGCCCTGGCATACCATTCATTTGGGGCATGTTCTCGAAGTTTGGCATCTCACCGTTCATTTCCGGTGGGCCGCCTTGTGCTCCATTTTCTCCATTCGCGGGTAGCTGTCCATTTATTTGTGGACGATTACCGCTCCCTTGATTGGCATTCCCTTGCCCATTGTTCCCGAAATCCGGTAGGGCTTGGCCGTTCATTTCAGACATTTCGCCATTCATTTCACCGCCCGGGGCCCCGCCAAATCCTGATCCTGCACCTGATACACCTTCAATTTCACCGGCAAGTTGCTTTAGAATCGATTCGCTGCGCTGTTTTGCAAATTCTGGCAAGCTTTGTTCATCGCTCACTCCTGCCAGGAATTGCTCTGTCGTTGCAAATTTGGATGGATCCTCTTCTACTGCTTCCTGCAGCAAATCTTGTAATTTAGTTGTAATCGCAAGTACATTTTGTTCTGTTAAAATTTCAGCCGCTATTTTTTCTAAATAACCGTCATATAAAGCCCGCGCTTCTTCGTTCTCTAAAATAATTTTCAATAATGGACGTGCATCAACGGTTGTTCCCGATACAGGCTCCGTAATACTGAAATTAATATTGGAGTCGGTTATGATCGTTTCGTTAAGCATCATACCGCCACCTCCCATACCACCGTTTATCTGTGGCGGATTGTTTGTGGGTTCTTCTGTTTGTGCTTCGTTATTTTGCCCGGTATCGGCATTGACTTGCCCGTCCGGACGACCGCCCCCACCGCCAAATCCACCGAATGACATGTTATAATCCCATGGAATAACCGAGAATTGTCCATTTTCATCTTCATATAAATAGTAGTTATGCTTGAATGAGCCTTGATAACTGTCCATGCTGACAAGCGCCGTATTTAATGCGAAATAGCGTGCTGCCTCGTCAATATTTACCGAAGAGGTGTCACCCTCGCTAATTTCTTTCATCATGTTGATAATATTCGAATTTTTTTCAGCCGTTTTTTTGTTCATTTTTACTTCATCAAAAATTCCGGCGTAATCATCTGTATCATCCGATTTATAGGCTAAATCACTGCCATCGCCTTCTGGTTTAAAAATAAACCCTTCTGTCGATCCGAAATTTGTTTTCGCAAAGGCTTCTCCAATTTCTTCAACGGCAAGCATCAGTCCGTAATATTCACCATTCACAAGCACTTTTACATAAGAGTGTGCTGGTGTCACGATCCACAGTTGTTCCATCAGTTCGTATGAGACAAATTCCTTCATTTGTGTTGTATCTGAAAAGTTATTGTTTAAATTGATTTTCTCCAAACCGTAAAACGTCTGGTTCGTATCATATTGAGCAAAATCCACTTTTAGACTGTAACGCTCTGAATCGCTGTTCGCCACACTTGATAATGAGGAGTTCCCTTTTGCACGAACACCTACATTGTCATATGCTTCACCGTTAATCGTTACTTTTGCTTCCACATATTCCTCGGCAGTTGGATTGTCCAAAATTTTATTCCAGTTGCTGTCACTCACCGTTATTTCTACAACTGCGAGTTCATCTTCCTTAAATAACTGCTCTTTATAGTCATAGCCTGCTGTTGATTTTTCTACGTTAAAATACTTCAGCCCATAAACTGCAGCTATCACGACGGCAACCGTTAAAATAATTGGCACAACTAGCCATCTTGTACGCACTTTCAAAGTCATTCCTCCTTACAAACGTTACAATACAGAGGAAAAATGAAATGAAAATGAAAAAATAGTCCGGATAAATAAAAAAACTCAATTTTCCTCCAGAGAGAAAAGTTGAGTTTTTTGATTCATGTATTTTGTTTTGTTGCGGAAGACTTTTTAATAAGACTCCTCGCCTATTTTTGAACAATCGGCAATTCAACAGTAAATGCTGTCCCTTCGCCTAGCTCGCTTTTTACTGTAATTTGCCCGCCATGCAAATCAGTAATGACTTTTGCGATGGCAAGTCCGAGCCCCGTTCCTGATTTATTGCGTATTTTATCTGCCCGGTAAAACCTTTCGAAAATATGAGGCAAATCTTCCGCCGCAATGCCGATACCGGTATCTGCCACTTCGATTTTCACGAAGCTTGTTTCCTTATATGCGCGAACATGAACCGTACCTTCCGTTGTATAGGTCACTGCATTTTTCAATAAAATATAAAGCAGTTCCTCTACCAATATTTTATCCGCTTCAATCGTCAAATCCTCTTCAATATCGAGCTGAAATGATAGATGCTGCACCGTTTTGGCAAAGCGGCGTGTTCGCTGAATGAGTACTTTCGATAAATCCACTTCACTGATTGTCAACTGAATTTGATTTTGATCCGAACGTGTTAACGTAAGCAAACTTGAAAGCATGTCATTCATATAATTCGCTTCATTTTTCATATCATCCATCGTATCTGTTGGATAATCGGTTTCCTTTTGCTTCATCTGCGCTTCGAATAATTCCAGCGAGCTGTACAGTACGGCAAGCGGTGTCCGGAGCTCGTGAGAAGCATTTGCTACGAATTGGCGCTGTTGCTCATACGATGTCTGAATTGGTGCCATCGATTTTTTCACTAGGAAATAACTTAATATCCCGATGCCGATACTTGAAACAGTCAGCAGCATGATAAGTAAAATAAGCACGTTTTGTAACAGTTCTTCATATGTCGTGACATCTTGGCCAACTGCGATATAGCCTAATGTCTCCCCTTTCATGCGCACAGCCTGTGTCATGACGAGCAATGTTTCGCCTTCGTAGTCATATCGTTTAAACTGTTTCGTTTCTACCGGCGTTAAATTTCCCTGCAATACTTCATTGAATCCGGCATGCAGCTCTTCTCCGTACAAAATCTCCAGATCACGGTTAACGACATAAAAGAAGCTCACTTGATCGACTTCAAGTTCAAAACGCTGAGGAGGCTTCGGTGGTCCGTTATAAATATTGAAAAACTTATCGATATTGTTAGCCGCATAGCTTTCAACCATATTTTCCTGTACTTTGTTCAAAATTTGCGCAAAGGATATATAGAAAACAGTTAAAAACAGCACGAGAAAAACAAAATAGCTGATGGCATTCATCCATGTGAGGCGCATTTTTATTTTTCTAAACATCGCTGTCCCTCAATTTATAGCCAAGTCCGCGAATGCTTTGAATATAGGATGGCTCATCTTCCATATCTATTTTCTTGCGTACTAGACGGATGAGCGCTGCCAGCGTATTTGTATTGGCATTATCGTCAATGTCCCAAATATAGTCGATCATCTGTTCATGTGTCAGTACTTGTCCTCTGTTTTCAATTAAATATTCGAGCAGCAGAAATTCATTTTTCGTCAGGCTTGCTTCGAAATTCTCAATAAAAACGGTCCGCTTGTTTTTATTAAGCTTCAGCGAACCTACGCTGACTTCCTCTTCCACCATTTTGTTTTTCCGACGCAACAGTGCCCGGACTCTTGCGCGAAGCTCCTCCATTTTAAATGGCTTCACCATATAGTCATCCGCGCCATTATCCAATCCTTCGATAATGTCTTCCGTTGCATCTTTTGCCGTCAGCATTAAAATTCCGCCATCAAACCCTTTGCTCCGTGCATACCGGCACACTTCAATTCCTAAAGCTTCCGGCATCATCCAGTCGAGCACGAGCAGATCGTATTGATAGTAATCGATTAAATCCTTCGCTTCTGCCCCATCAAACACGGAATCAACCGCATAAAAATCGAGCTTCAATATTTTCGCGATGTTATCACACAATGTATGATCATCGTCTGCTACTAAAATTCGCAATTTGCGCACCTTCTTTAATTGAAATCAACTTGCCATTATTTTTGCACACCTTCCCTTTTTATTCTAGTAAAAATATAAAAAAGGAACGCCCGGCAATTCAGAGCGTTCCCATCATTTCAAATTACAGTTGAAGCTGTGGATAAATTTCATTCACATTTTCACGTAACTTCGCCTTTAAGAACTTCCCGACAGAAGTTTTCGGAATTTCCGTTAGGAAGACGATATCATCCGGCAGCCACCATTTTGCAAATTGGCCTCCTAAAAATGCTATAAGTTCCTCTTTTGTTGCATTGGTCCCCTCTTTCAAGACAACACATGCCAACGGACGCTCTTGCCATTTCGCGTGTGGAATAGCAATGACCGCCGCTTCAAATACCGCTTCATGCGACATAAGCGCATTTTCCAAATCAACGGATGAGATCCACTCACCACCGGATTTGATTAAATCTTTCGTTCGGTCTGTTATTTTAATGAATCCCTCTTTTGAACGAACCGCGATATCCCCTGTATACAGCCATCCATCAGAAAAGGCTTCCGCTGTACGTTCATCTTTATAATATTCCGCCGCAATCCATGGACCACGCAGACGCAGCTCGCCCATTGTTTCTCCGTCCCAAGGCACTTCACCGTTTTCATTGACGATGCTTGATTCAATTCCTGGAACCGTTAAGCCTTGCATTGCGCCTGTTTCAATTTTTTCATCCAATGACCATTCATTCATATGTGACATATCACGTGACATCGAAACAATCGGTGAAGTTTCCGTCATGCCGTATACCACAATATAGTTGATGCCCATTTCTTCGTACTTTTTAATAAGGCCTTTTGGTGAAGCCGATCCTCCACAGAAAATTTCCTGTAATGTGGATAAATCACGGGCTCTTTTTTCCTGTTCCTGCAATGCGCCAAGCCAGATTGTCGGTACACCCGCCGTTTTCGTTACATTGTACTGCTCAATGAAATCCAATATTAGGGCCGGGGTAAATTGAGGGCCGATCAATACTTGCGTAGCCCCTACATTCACTGCTGCAAACGGCATTCCCCAAGCGTTGACATGGAACATTGGAACAATCGGTAAAATCGTGTCACGTTCTGAAATTGCCATCGTATCCACCATTGAAATCGACATGGAGTGCAGCACGAGCGAACGATGTGTATACACAACCCCTTTTGGATTCCCTGTTGTCGCACTTGTATAGCACATGCTTGCCGGCGCATTTTCATCCAAATCTTCCGGGAATGCAAAGTTTTCATCTGCTTCTTCCAGCAATGCTTCATATGACAGTACATTCGGCAAAGTCGTTTCCGGCAATTCCCCATCCGCCATAATGATGTAATGCTCGATTGTTTTCAATTCCGATTGTACTTCCTCAATGAGCGGCACTAAATCTTCATCTATTAAAATTATTTTATCTCCCGCATGATTAATAATGTACGCAATATGTTCCGGTGACAGGCGAATATTGACCATATGCAAAATTGCACCTGCGCATGGAACCGCAAAATACGCTTCTAAATGGCGATGCTGATTCCAGGCAAATGACGCGATTTTATCACCGCGCTCCATGCCCAGCTTTGTTAATGAGTGCGCTAGCTTTCTTGTACGCTTTACCCATTGCCCGTATGTAAGGCGATGAACCTTCTTTTCACTTGTACGTGAAATAATTTCTTTGTGTGCATAATACGTTTCTGCACGCTTGACCATATCTGTTAGAACGAGTGGTGTTTGCATCATCATTATATATTTCCCCCTTTTATGAGGCACTATCTTTACCGGCAATCCCCATTACCAATAAAACGCCTCCTAATTTCTCCCACAATATCATTTTAATATAATATACTGAAAAATGAAAATATTTCGTCAATAATGCAGCGATTTCATTTTACTAGAGAAACGAATATTACAGAATTTTGCTTTTAGGGTCTCCCACATCGAGGCTTTCCACAGGCACCTATATAAAAAAGCGAGTGAACTGCTTTTCAACAGTTTCACTCGCTTCTATAAGTTAAATCGCGTTTTGTGCTAATCGTACTTTTAGTTTTTCCAGCATATCGAGCGTCATTTTTTCCAGATCGTAGTTAGCTTTGAAGCCCCATTCTTCAATCGCTGCCGATGAGTCGATTGCATTTGGCCAGCTGTCCGCAATTGCCTGACGGATCGGATCGACATCATAACCCATTGTGAAGCTTGGAATATGCTTTTTAATTTCGGCTGCAATTTGTGACGGCTCAAAGCTCATCGCCGAAATATTAAATGCATTGCGGTGCACAAGCTTTGCAGGGTCTGCTTCCATTAAATCAACAATAGCCTGCAGTGCATCCGGCATATACATCATATCCATATACGTACCTTCCGCAATATACGATGTGTAGCGTCCTTCCAAGATTGCTTTATAATAAATATCTACCGCATAGTCCGTCGTTCCTCCACCAGGTGGCGTCACATACGAAATCAGCCCCGGGAAACGGACACCCCGTGTATCCAGCCCAAAGCGTGTGTAGTAGTAGTCGCATAACAATTCGCCTGCTACTTTATTGACACCGTACATCGTTGTTGGACGTTGCAGTGTATCTTGTGGTGTATTGTCCTTTGGCGTAGAAGGACCAAATGCGCCGATTGAGCTTGGCGTAAAAAACTGCATATCAAGTTCACGCGCCACTTCAAGTGCATTCATTAAACCGCCCATATTTAAATTCCAGGCGAAAACTGGATTTTTTTCTGCTGTTGCCGAGAGTAATGCAGCCATGTGTATCATCGTGTCTGCACCAAAATCATGGGCAAGTGTGTGCATGCGTTTCCCATCTGTTACATCCAATACTTCAAATGGACCTTCATGCTGATCAATCTTTCGAATATCTGTTGCCAATACATTATCTGTGCCATACGTATGACGTAATTTCTCTACTAATTCCGAACCAATTTGACCCAAAGCACCGGTCACCATAATTTTCTTCACGCTGAAGCCTCCCTATCCTTTAAAAGACAATTTTCAGCCTGTTACCGCTGAATATACCGTCTATTATTTCTCATCTATTAAAACAAATGTCCTTGTGGAAAATACATAGAACCATCCGTAAAACTTGATGTTCAAACATTTTCATGAAATTCATTATATGGTGTTCTTTTCTAAAAAACAATATTTAAAAAAATATTCTTTTTCAGCAATACATTTGTACGTGTGAAATATTCGAATAGTGAAATTGCTTTTATATGGGTGGTTCTCGTTGTAAAATTGAGAGAAATTAAATTCTCCTGAAAGTCTACTCATCTAAGAGCGCTTCATAAATATGGTGGAACTGAATTCTTTCGCTGTTTGCCAGCTTGACGTATTGTTCGTGGATGTTGATTTTTTGAATTGCTCCGGAAACTGTATAAAGGCCTGTTTGCTCCCATACTTTTAGTTGGATCGGGCAATGCTCTGTGTAGGCTCGCTGCAGATTGATGTTAATTTGTTCTAACTGGGCTTCGTCGAGTTGGGGTTGGGTAACAATTGTGTCCTCTTCCTGCCATTCACGCAATAGTTGGACATGCTCCGGCAGCATCATTGCGTTCCATTTAATTGCTCCTCTATCTTTGTTCATCGCCTTCACTCCTTATTGTTTATGCCCGCCTACTAATTTAGCCCGTGTCAGTGCAGTACCTGCTTCCGTATAGGAAACAGCACGCAAAATCGCTGTTGTTCCGTATTTTGTACGTAAACGGTCCATCGTTTCTCCGAGCTTGCGGTTGCGCCACCTCATCTCATCAAACAGACTGAGCTGCATCGAATATTCACTTTCAATATTGCTTAATGTAATCGTAACTTTGCGCGCCGGTCGTTCTGCATAAAATTCGTCGAGCAGCTGCTTGCACACTTCGAAAATTTTCATTGTATCGTTTGTCGGCTCATCGATTGTGCGGGAACGATGAAATCCGCCTCCGAAGGCATCTTTACTGTAGCTAAGCCCTAATGAAATCGTCCGCCCGATTTTTTTCGCTTCCCGCGCCCGCCTTGCCACGTCTTCACACATTTCCAGCAATACGACTAAAATTTCATTTCGGCTGCGATAATCGCGCATAAGCATTTGGCCTTTCCCGAAGCTGATCTGCCCTTGCATAATCGGTGCTCCGACTGTCGAATGATCGATTCCCCATGCGTGGTAATAAAGCTGGTTGCCCAGAACACCGAAGCGCTTTTCAAGTAACGCTAAATCGGCATGCGCCAAATCATAGACAGAGTAAATCCCCATATGGTTCAGCGTTCTTTCCGTTCGGCTACCGATGCCCCACATTGTAGATAGCGGCATGATCGGCCACAGTTTTTCCGGTACATCATTATATGTCCATTTCGCAAATCCCGTCTTTTTTGCTTCGATGTCGAGCGCCAGTTTTGCCATCAGCATATTTGGGCCAAAACCGACTGCACAGGGAATTTCAAATTGATTGTAAACGAGCTGCTGAATGTATTTTGCCGTTTCTTCGGGCGGTCCCCATAACTTTTCTGTTCCGGTTAAATCGATAAAACTCTCGTCGACGCTATATACATGAATGGCCTCTTTTGGAACGAACTCATTGAACAGACGTGTAATTTCCATTGATATGCGAATAAATAACGACATCCGCGGCTCAAAAAGGCGAATATCCGGATGTGGCGGGATTTCGTATAATCGCGAACCTGTGCGAATATTAAAGCGCTTTTTCATCGGAGGGGACGCTGCAAGCACAACACTTCCCTTTTGCTGAAAATTTCCGACAATCGCAATCGGGACTTCCATTACATTTAAATTTTCAACCGATGCAATACAGCTTGCATAAAAACTGCGCATATCAATACAAATAATCGAACGTTCCGGCGCATTTTCATACATAAAGCTCATCTCCTTATATCGAACGTTTGTTCTTATATTAAAATGAGACGTGTGAGATGGCAAGTGGAAAGTAGTGGTTGTTTTGGTTGTTAGGGATTTTTTTCCGGTATGAAAGAGTTATTTTGCTGCTTAATGCAAAAAAGCGCACTGGCATTATCCAGTACGCTTCTAAAATTTATTCTTTTATTACTTTTTCATAAAGACCTGGACGGCGATCTTCGTATACAGGGATGCGGCCGCGCACTTCATCGACCGTTGAAAAATCAACGTCAATAATCGCCAGCTCCTCATCGTCTGCACCTGTCCAAAGTACCTCACCCCATGGCCCGATAATCATTGACTGACCATTAAAGTTTTCCACTTTACGGGCAATACGATTTACCGCAACGACGAAGCACTGGTTTTCAATTGCTCGCGCCTGCAGTAAAATTTTCCAGTGATCAATACGTGGTGTCGGCCATTGCGCTGGTACGAACAGCACCTTGGCACCATCCAATGCATGAGAACGCAGCCATTCCGGGAAGCGAATATCATAGCAAATTGCTCCGCCTGCTTCGAGCTCGCCTAATGCGAAACGGTTCATATCACTGCCTGATTCCAAATACAGATGCTCATCCATTAAGCGGAACAAATGCACTTTACTGTACTCGCCGACTAGTTCGCCATCGCGATTATACGTGTACATTGTATTGTAAAACTTATCATCACGCTTCACCGATACCGATCCGCCTACAATATGTACCGCCAATTCTTTTGAAAGACTGCTTAAAAATGCTTTTGTACGTTCACCATTTTCGTCTGCCAGCTCTTCCAGTTTTTCGAGCGCATAGCCCGTATTCCACATTTCCGGCAATACGACAATTTCAGCACCGCCTGCTACCGCTTCGCGAATAAATTTCTCCGCGCGTTCATAGTTTTCATCTACCTTGCCAAAACCAACATTCAACTGAATACAACCAATTTTCATAACTGCCACCGCCTTAAAAATTCCGTGAGAATCAATTTTCGCTTATTCGTACTCATTGTAACATCTCACTTCAAGTTGTCAAAATCTTCGCTTTACTTCAGTGAAGTTTTAGACTAACATTAACCTTACTATTTTTCAGAGGTGATAAAAAATGATTGAATTCTCGAAAAAGCTGCAACAGTTACCACAACAGTTTTTCGCAGCACTTGTAAACAAAGTAAATGAAGCGCTTGCTGAAGGGCGCGATGTCATTAATTTAGGTCAGGGAAATCCGGACCAGCCGACACCGGCACATATTGTTGAAGCACTGCAAATTGCGGCAAACGACCCGCAAACACATAAATATTCCCCATTCCGCGGTATTGAAGAGCTCAAGCAAGCGGCTGCAGATTTTTACAAACGTGAATATAATGTCGATATTGATCCTGCTACAGAAGTGGCTGTCCTTGGCGGAACAAAAATCGGTTTAGTCGAACTTCCGCTTGGACTCCTGAATCCTGGCGATTATATGCTCCTCCCAGATCCAGGTTATCCGGATTACTTATCCGGTGTCGCACTTGCAGATGTAAAGTTTGATACGATGCCGCTTCAAGAGGAAAATCACTTTTTGCCAGACTATGAAGCATTGTCAGCAGATATTAAACAACGGGCAAAATTGATGTATTTAAACTATCCGAACAACCCGACTGGCGGTGTCGCAACGCATGAATTTTTTGAACAGACCGTACAGTTAGCTAAAGAAAATAACATTGCGGTTGCCCATGACTTCGCTTACGGGGCACTAGGCTTTGATGGTGAGCGCCCGCCAAGCTTCCTGCAGGCACCCGGTGCAAAAGAAGTCGGCATTGAGCTTTATACATTGTCAAAATCGTACAATATGGCAGGCTGGCGCATCGGCTTTGCTGTCGGTAATGCAAAAATGATTGAAGCGATCAATATTATTCAGGACCATCTGTTTTGCAGCCAGTTCCCTGCTATTCAGCATGCAGCGGCCGTTGCACTGAACGAGGAGCAAACTTGTGTACAGGAGCTCCGTGCATTATATGAGCGTCGTCGTAATGTACTCGTTGAAGAGGCTCATAAAATCGGCTGGGAAATTACAGCTCCGAAAGGCTCGTTTTTCGCATGGCTCCCTGTACCTGCACCATATACAAGCGAGCTATTTGCCGACTTTTTGCTGGAAAGAGCGGATATTGCCGTTGCAGCCGGTAATGGGTTTGGTGAATACGGTGAAGGTTATATTCGGATCGGGCTGCTCGTCGATGAAGATCGTTTGCGCGAAGCAATACAGCGTGTCGCAAAGCTTGGTCTGTTTGTGGAGACAGTTTTGAAATAACTTTTCATTGTATGATTCAACTATTGGAAATGCGGTGTTTTATTCGCCGCATTTTTGTTTTAATCCTCAGTTTTGACTCAGTAATCCTCAACCATTACTTAATAATCCTCACTTGCTCTCATTTAATCCTCAGTCTCTATTTTATAATCCTCAGCATGCACTAAATAATCCTCAATTCCATTTTTAATCCTCAAATCACAAAAAACTCAGCACCATAAAAACAGTGCTGAGCTTTACATCGTTTATTTAATTACTTCTAACTCGCGGCCTACTTTTTCGTAAATCGCTAATGCTTCATCGAGCATTTCTTTCGTATGTGCCGCTGTTGGCATATTGCGCACGCGGCCTGTTCCTTTTGGTACTGTCGGGAACACGATTGCTTTTGCGTACACACCTTCTTCGAGTAAACGTTTCGAGAATTGTTGTGTCAGCTTTTCTTCGCCGATAATACATGGTGTAATCGGTGTTTCCGATTCACCGATATTAAAGCCAAGTTTTGCAAGGCCGTCTTTTAAATACTGACCGTTTTCCCAAAGCTTGTCATGCAGCTCTGTTGATTCCATAATCATCTCTACAGCACGCGTAATAGCCGCAACATCCCCTGGTGGTAATGCTGTTGAGAATAAAAACGGACGAGATCGAACTTTTAGCCAGTCGATCAGATTTTTCTTCCCTGCCACATAGCCGCCAACAACACCGATTGCTTTTGACAATGTACCGATTTGGAAGTCGATATCGTGTTGCAGACCGAAATGCTTCACTGTTCCGGCACCTTTACCTGTAACGCCTGAACCGTGTGCATCGTCTACATACGTAATCAAATCAAATTCTTTTGCGATTTCCACGATTTCCGGAAGCTTGGCAATATCGCCGTCCATCGAGAAAACGCCATCTGTAATGACCATTACTTTATTGTATAGGCCTGATTCTGTTGCATCTTTTGCTTTTGCACGTAAATCATCCATATCCGCATGGGCAAACGGAATAATTTTTGCTTTTGATAAACGGCAGCCGTCGATAATTGAAGCATGGTTTAAAGCATCCGATAATATTGCATCATTTTTGTCCATAACAGCAGAAATTGCCGCCATATTACAGTTGAAGCCTGATTGATAGCTAATTGCTGCTTCTGTACCTTTAAACTTTGCTAATGTTTCTTCCAGTTTTACATGTAGATCAAGTGTGCCGTTAATTGTACGAACAGCACCAGCACCGACACCGTATGAAGCGATCGTGTCTTGAGCGATCTTTTTCAGCTCATCGTTTGTCGCCAAACCTAAATAGTTGTTTGATGACAGGTTTACAAGCTGTTTGCCTCCAACTTTGATAATCGGGCCGTTTGCTCCTTCTACCGGATCGATTTCGTTGTATAAACCTTGTGCTTGTAGTGCCAGTAAGTTTTCATCTAAAAAGGTATTTAATACGTTTGACATGCGCGTTCATCCTTTCGATATCTATTTCCACTATATTTTAGCACAGAGGGGGAATTTTTTATGTAAGCGGCTCTCCGATTATTTCCTCAAGCTTTCTTTTAAAGAAAAACAGTGAAGGCTGAATGACATAACCTGTGCCGAGCGCTAAAATAACTGTCCCAAAACCAACAGGACCACCAAGCAGCCAGCCGGCACCAGTCGCAAATACTTCCATAACAAGCCGCCCTGTTTTCACAGAATAGCCTTTACTCGCAATAATCATCATAATCGTGTCACGCGGGCCTTCGCCAAGACTTGCCGCAATATACAGCGCGCAGCCAATGCTCATCACAAAAAAGCCGGCTGTAAAATACGTAAGTTCCAGTATAAAAATACTTGTCTCTGGCAGGAGCCAGTTGAACAAATCGATAAATGAACCGATAAACAGCATATTTAAAAACGTCGCAAGCTTCGGGATGCGTTTTAAATAAATCGATGTCCCGATAATAATCGTCAGACCCGTTAAAATGGACCAGGAACCGATCGTCAACCCAATTTGCTTGTAAAGACCAATATGGAAAACATCCCATGGTGCGGTACCGACAACATTGCCTTTAATCGTCATCGTGATACCAAGCGCCATGATCATCATTCCTACAAAAAAACTTCCCCATTGCCACTTAAATTTTTTCGACACAACAATCCTTCTTTCTATCAAGAGACAATCGATGCAAATTGCCCGTTCGTTGCCTGTTGTAAATCTTCCGGTGCAAGCTTAATCTGCATCCCGATTTTTCCGGCACTGACAATTATATAGTCAAGTGCAGTCGCCGCTTCCTCAATAATTGTTGGAAACAGCTTTTTCATCCCGATTGGCGAGCAGCCTCCCCGAATATAACCGGTCAATCCAAGCAGCTCTTTTACGGGCAGCATCTCAATTTTCTTTTGCCCTACCACTTTTGCGGCAGCCTTTAAATTCAGTTCCGCATCGACCGGGATAACGAAAACAAAATAATTGCCCTTTCCTGCAGTGGCAACCAATGTTTTATAAACATGTTCGACAGGCTGGCCAATTTTCCCGGCAACAGTCAATCCATCCACCGCTTCCCCGTCATTGATTGTATATTCAAAAATTTCATATGCGATTTTTTTTTGCTCAATTAAACGAACTGCATTCGTCTTTGCCTGCTTCTTCGCCAAAAAGACCACTCCATATTCTAAACTTTGGAAATATTATACCACTGAATGATTTGCTAAGTGCTGCTTAATGCAATTTTATAATTTACTTAAATGAAAAAAACCCACTCCATATGAGCGGGCTTATTGTCATGCAATTTGGGAAAAAACCGATTCCTCTGTCAAACGGTAACCGTTATTCACCATTGCAATATGAGCGCTGTATTTTTGTGAAGCTATGTTGAAGGAACGCTGAAATAATCGCTTTTCCAACTCTTGACCAAATACGGTTTGCTCATCTGGATTACGTGCAAAATCTTGTTGGAACTTTTCCGGTATTGTAAAAGAAAGATTTTCGTTCGACAACGGAATTGCTTCGTCGTCTTGTTCTTGCTTTGTAAGTTCTTTTTGAGTGTTTGCCGGCTTTTGCGGAATGGAGGTTGAAACATTTGCTGCTGTAAGTAAATCTTGAGATGAAGGGACAGCTGATGCTAGATGCACATTATCCGGTGTTGGTGTTTGTGAATACGTGATGTCAGTTGGCACTGCAAGGTTTTCTGCCTGATTGGCATTGTCGTTTTTCAACAAATCTTTTTCTGTTTTACCGGAAAGAAGGTTTTCAAGCACCTTCAGTAGCGGGTTTTTACTTGGATCCGTATATTGTGCATGCTTTTTATATACTTCGCCTGCCTCTTTGCGAAGCTGGGAACGTCTTCTTTCATCTAACTCTGAACTAAAGCCTGATGCAAAGCTAGAAATCTTCATATCTTCTTCACCCCTTTTGTAAAAGTTGCATTAATTTTTAATTAATATATCAACATATACCGCTTTTATATAGAAGATATTCAACAATTGTTCATATTCAGAACTTTCCTACCAACCTGTTCTGCATTATTCACCTATAAAATGGACTATCTGTTCATTAATTTTAAGTACCCATTACCTATAATGAAAAACCAATCTTTACACCGCCTTTATAATGCCAAAACAATTGCTGTTTACAATTAAGAATCATAAATAACTTCAGGTAGGAGCATTCCATGAAAACTTTAGTAAATTCAAAACCGAACTATCCGGTCGACTTCAAGGAAATGATGCAGCGGTTTCTGTTAAAGAGCAAATTGATCCGCCATCTATCCCAGTCAATAGCATTGAAAAATATCATTGCACAAGAAGCGATGAATACATATTTCCAGCCTATTTATGATGTGAAAAGCAACACGACATTTGGTTTTGAAGCATTGAATCGTCCGATGGCACTGAAGCTTTTCCAATCGGCCGATATTTTCTATGAATTTGTTGGACAAACGGATAAAGTATTTCTGTTTGAGTGTTTTTGCCGTAATCTTTCGCTCGTGCGCTATCATAAAAAATGGCTCAATTACAATAGGAAAAAGGATTTCACGTTGTTTATCAACATACATCCGAATGTTTTGCTCGATAAAAATTATCATAGCGGTGAAACGAGAGCTTTGCTGGAAAAATTGAATATTTCCCCTGAGCAGGTCGTTTTCGAATTGACGGAGCGCAGTGCTGTCGGGGACTTCGAAGAGTTTGCACGGGTCCTTTCCCACTACCGGTCACAAGGCTATCGCATTGCGGTGGATGATGTCGGTTCCGGCTACAATAGTTTAAAAACATTAATTTACTTAAAGCCAGAATTTATAAAACTGGATCGCTCACTAATTCAAAATATCGATCAGCATAAAGCACAGCAGCAGCTTTTAACGGTCATTTTAAATTATGCGATTGAATCGGGGACAAAGGTAATTGCTGAAGGCATTGAAACAAAATCGGAATATGAATTTATCCAATCAGTTGGCGTGCATTATGCTCAGGGCTATGCAATCGGACGCCCTCATGTAGATTTAATAGAAGGAAAAAATCCTTGCTATGAATGAAGTTCGGCAATATAAAATAGGCGACTGAATTATCCAAAATGGAGTTCAGCCGCCAAACTTTATTAATCAATACCCATTGAAATTCACAAATTCCCCGACCGGTTTACGGTAACCACGGGCACGTACTTTATCAACACTTTTCCCAATCGTAATCATCATAATCGGCTCTAAATGATCCGGAATATTGAACTCTTTTCTTAGTTCATCGACATTATGGACATGCATTGGACATGTATCGAATCCGTAATGCTTGGCGCTCAGCATAAAGAGCATGGCGTGAATACCGGCATTGCGCACTAATTCTAAATTCAATTCATGCGGATTGTTTTTTAAGCCGTCACTATACCCTTTAATCAATTCCATCGTCATATCGTACTCCACTTCATCCATCATCTTCAGCATTTTTAATGGACTGTAGATTCTTTCGACTTCCGGCATTTCAATGCTGTTCTTATTGCCCATAACAATCACAACACCGCTTGCTGTATGGATTTTATATTGGTTGTAGCTTAATTCTTTTACTCTTTCCTTCTTCTCTTGATCTGTAATGACCAGGTAATTCGTAAACTGCAGGTTGTATGCGCTTGGAGCCATTTTTGTCAGCTCAAATATATTTTTAAAATCTTCTTCTGTCATTTGTTCAGTTTCTATAAAGTTCATTGCGGAATGGCGAGATTTTACTAAGTCTTCAAAGTTCATATTGTGCTACCTCTTCCTTGTATATTTACTTCAAATTAAAATATCTTTATTTCGAGATAAATTTACCATATTATGATTTTAGTTGTCAATAATTTCATTTCTTTTAATCGGTTGAGAAATAATAGAAAGTCCATACTTTCTATAGGCAATTCAATAAGTTTAAAGAAACAGGAGATGCAGAATATGAAATTTGAAAACAAAATTATTATTGTCACAGGTGCTGCAGGAGGTATCGGTAAAGAGGTTGTAAGAAAACTGGTTAATGAAAAAGCAAAAGTTGTCTTGGTCGATCTAAACGAAGATGCGATTAAAGCCGTTCAAACAGAACTTTCACTTACAGATGAAAACAGCTTAATTGTAAAAGCCGATGTGTCAAAAGAAGACAATGTAAAAAACTATGTGGATCAAACGATCTCGAAATTCGGCCGGATCGACGGCTTTGTGAATAACGCTGGTGTAGAAGGCCCCGCAAAACCCCTTGAAGAAATTACAGAAAAAGAATTCGACTTTGTATATGGCATTAATGTAAAAGGTGTTCTTTTCGGCCTTAAATATGTACTGCCGGTAATGAAAGAACAAAAAACCGGTTCTATTGTTAATACTTCATCAGTAGCTGGCTTAATCGGTTCTCCAAGTATGGCACTATATAATTCATCTAAACATGCAGTAATGGGTCTTAATAAGGTAGCCGCTTTAGAAGCAGCAGCGTATAATGTTCGTGTAAATACGGTAAATCCAGGTGTGATCAATACACAAATGATGCGTAAAATTGAAGCAAATGTTGCGCCGGGCGCTGCAGAGGCAGCTCAAGCAGCATACAATGATGCTGTACCGATGAAACGCTATGGTGAACCGGAAGAAGTAGCAAATGTTATTGCTTTCTTACTTTCTGATGAAGCTTCATATGTAAGTTCATCTTCTTTCACGATAGATGGCGCATTATATAATGTTTAAATTTAAAGAAAAGGAAAGAGGTTGGGACAGAAGTAGAAATTTCATTAAATAAGGAGAAAATCCTTATTAAGAAACAGATATTTTATAAAATTGATTGGAATGGAGGGCGACTCCTGCGGGAATAGCGTGACGCTTGAGACTAGGAACAAAAGCTAAGAACGCCACGTCCTGTGGCAACGCTTTTGTGACCAACATCCTGTTGGCCTCACGCACGAGGAAAGCGTCCCAAAATGGAAATCAATTTTTACGCTCAGCAAAAATGCCATTTTTCTCTCAGAGAAAAATGGCATTTTGGATTATATCCCCTCCTCTTTTTCCCATTTAAATTACAAAAACTTTTTTATCTCCATCAAAACCCGTCACTCCTGCCACCGCAAGTTATATATGTTAATATAAAATCGTTATTCTCAAGCATTATCGGAGGTTTATAGATATGAAGATAAATAAAGGAGTATTCTTTGTACTGCTAGGTGCAGGATGCTTTGGTTTTACACCTGTGTTCGCTAAGTTAGGGTTTGGGCACGGTTACTCACTTGGACAAATTAATCTTGTCCAAATGGTCATCTCCTTTTTGCTTTTGTGGTCAATCGCTTTCTTAAAAGGCGACGGGATTAAAGGACTGACTAAAAAGAATATCATTCCAATTATGATTACCGGATGTTTTATCGGTTTAACAAGTATTTTTTATTATGGTGCGATGCAGTATTTACCTGCTTCACTGGCCATCATTTTAATGTTCCAGTTCGTTTGGATCGGCATTCTGTTCGAATGGGTCTTCAATAAAATTAAGCCCGCCCCGATTACTATTTTTTCGATTGTGCTCATTCTTGTCGGTGTATTTTTCGCATCGAATATTTTAAACGGTGATATGCAGGGCCTTCCGATTAAAGGATTTGTTATGGGCATATTATCTGCTTTTACTTATGCTGCCTTTATCTTTTTCAGCGGAAAAGTCGCCGTTGATGTCAATCCATTAACCCGTACTTCTTTAATGGTGACAGGCTCAACGATTTTAGTATTTATCCTATTTATGAAGGACATCCCTACTGTATTTCCCCTTGAAGGAAACTTGGTGACGAGCGCTGCAGGGGTTTCATTATTTGGAGCTGTATTGCCGCCATTGTTTTACGCGGTCGGTGCACCGTTGATTTCAGGAGGTTTGGCAAATATATTAACTTCTGTTGAACTGCCTGTCGCAATTTTATCAGCGAGCATCATTTTGGCTGAAACGGTTACAGCTGTGCAATGGGTCGGTATTGTGCTGATCCTCGTAGCGATTGTATTAAATGAAATCGGTCCAAACATCATTCGCATGAGGAAACGATCAAAAAGAACAATTCTTCATCAGCATAATAAAAATTAATTAGGATGCTAATCAACTGTGCAAATAGCCGTTGGTTAGCGTCTTTTTATTTACAGAAACAAAAAAGCTTATCAATAATTTTCTATTGATAGGCTAAATTGATATTTCGAGGTTTATATTTAATTATCTGAAGAGATTCAGCATTGCGCCTACTTGTCTCATCGTATTAATTCCATTAGTTAATGTCCCCACATGGCCCATCATTGTATTTAAATTATCCGAAAGACCGCTAAAGCGAGACCCCTGCTGTTGTTGCTGTTGTGGAAAAGGGTTGAATTGTTGTTGCTGCTGTTGTGGATATGGATTGAACTGCTGTTGCCCCTGCCCTTGTCTAGGATTCACTGGATATGGCGGATAAAAGGCTTCCCTCGGTCTTGCAAATTCATTGGATCGAGGCATTCCCATCTGCTGTCTGCCCATTTGCGGTGGAGGACCAAATTGTTGTCCATTTGGCGGAAACATCCACGCTCTAGAATTTTGCCCAAAAAATGGCATGTCATTCACCTCCCTACTAAGTTTGACATCTAACCTAGTATATGTTCATGATTTTACACAATATAGACATTTGAAATACTCGGATGAAACGTTAATTACTCATAGTAACGACCTCTTCACCTCCAATAAAAAAGTCGCATATGAATATAGAAAATGATTGGAGCAATGACATGAACAAATTTAATCCTGAAAGGCTGTCCGTTGAATACAGGGATGGTGTTACCGCAACAGATCCCGTTATTTCAAGACACCATACACTCACCCATTCTGATGACACCGGAGAATTATTTTTAACAATCGGAACACAGTTTGCGTGGGACAAAGTGAATATTGATATGAGAGATGAAGTAATCGGCGAATGGAAAACGAATGGGCACTGTATATATTACAATGCCTATGTAATGGTTAACAAAGAAGGTCAGGATTTCAATACAGCAATGCGGCGTTATGAAGTATTCCGGCGCGAATTGCCTCTCGCATTGACGGCAATCCGGTATGGTGACCGTTTTTTATTCGATGTCTATCCAGCTTTGGACAATGGATTAATCATCGTAAACTTCATATCCGCATACCCCCAGTTATATAAACAAGAGATTTTTGGGACTTTCAGCAGTTTTTCCAACTCCTTTTAATTTTATGAAATGCGGTAAAATGTAATATTTAATCCCACTCCCTTTTATGGTATTAATTGTTAGTGCGTAATGCACGACACTTCACTTTACATGAGAGAGGGTAAAAGAAATGCTGCATTTAAAAACGATTACAAAAGACAATTGGATAAAAGCGATTTCATTAAAAGTGCGGGAGGATCAAGTAAAGTTTGTAGCATCAAATACGGTGTCACTGGCGCAGCTGAACTTTTTGGAAAATTTCCATGCAAAAGGAATTTACTACGGTGAAGAAATGGTCGGATTCACACTTTATGGTATTGATGAAGATGACAATGAATACTGGATTTACCGTATGATGATTGACCAGAAACATCAGGGAAAAGGATATGGGAAAGAAGCAGTTCAGCTCGTCATAGAGGATATTCGAGCAATGAAAGAGCCTCACAACCAAACGATTAGCCTTTCTTATGAACCTGACAATGAGCATGCAAAGCGCATCTATGAAAAAATGGGCTTCCGGGAAATAGACGGCTTTGTTATTGAAGGTGAGCAAGTAGCACGCTATACGTATTAGGAGAAACTCCGATGCGAATTATAACGATTGCGTTACTAGCGATTCCAGGCTTCTTTATTTTAATTCTCACGATTGCTTCATTTGATTATTTTTACTACCCAGTTATAAGCTTCAAAGCAGAGAACGCCGCCGAAGCTTCTCTTGAAGAAAAATATAACATAGACTTTGTGATAGATGAATCAACTTACTCCAAACCATTGGGCGAAGATTTCGGGTACTATCATATCATCGCTCACCCAAAGAAGAATCCCGATCTGGAAGTAGCGGTTTCGGTTGATGAGGATATGGAACCCTTTAACGATACGTATTTGGAAATGCATTGGCGCGAGGAACTGAAAACAAGATTCGGGTTACTGTATGAAGAGCTGTATGGAACTGTTGAAAAATACTCCTATATGGTGAATGTATCGTTTTCGGAGGAAATCAAAGCTGCATATAACCATAACGACACGTACGAGGAGATTTTGCAAAAGGAAGCTAACGGTATCGGAAATATTATCTTTGCCAATGTCCTACTGGAATCTCCTGATCAGATGGACGATCAATTGGAAAAAGCCTATAAAATGATCCAACACTTTAAAAAGCAAAATTTAAATTATTTCAATATTGAAATTGTGTACTTTAATGAAAATTTGAAAAAACAGCGAAAGAAAAAGGACAGCAAACTTACTTATAATGAATTTCTCTTCAAACATCTGGATGAGAGAGCTGTCCGATTTTATTTTTCATATGATTCAGAGGATGAAGAGTCTATAAAGGAGCTGAATCAGCTAAAATCTCCAGCTGATTTGGAGCAGTATTTAAAAGAAATTAGGGGAAACTAGTCATCAAAGATGAAACCCACTTATGCATGAATAAATACGTTTTAAGTGGGTTTTTCATATGCAATATACTGATACTCTCTCTTGTATCCCTTTTAACACTTCTTCTGGTATTTCTCTAATTGTTATGTCCCCTCCCAGAAACAAAAGCCAGTTCGTTATCTCTACCAAGTCTTCTTGGTTCTCAGTATTAATAAAAGTCTCTAGAACTGCTGTAGTTTGGTAGGGATTTGTATAGGAAATAGAAAGTTTTAAAGGATGATATTTTTTGAACTGTGCGATTGCCTTTGGACCAAACTCCAGGATAAGGTTACTCTCTTTATCCCGTTCACTAAGCCTTTCTAAAATCTCCTTCTTACTGATTCTGTTTTTCCCCGAGTCCGGTTTCACATCGATAAGATGCGAGACAGGAAAAATTCGATTCTTTTTCTCACCCACATCAAATCCTTCTATCAGCCAATTACCTTTTTCATGATGAAGGTAAAAAAGATAAATTGAATATGTTTTAGTTAACTTTCCTTCTTTGACTGAAATGATTAAATAACGGTCAATCAGAAGTGTTTGTATAAGCTTTTCTATCACCGGATCAGGTAAATCGGATAAATCCAGCAAATCCGGATTATGAGGGTTCGTCCCTTCAAAAAGCAAGATCTGATTTAACAGAACAAGGTCGTCTTGCTGGTTTTCTGAAATCAAACCGAGTAATTTCTCAGCTAACGACTGACGACTTTTTAAATATGGAAGTTGTTGATTTCTTGTCGCCATAAAGGCAATAAAAAGAGCTTTAATTTCATTATCGGTAAAACGAACAGCGGGAAGGACAGAGTTATGTAAAACATTATACCCCCCTTCTCTTCCAACTTCAGCGACAAGCGGCATTCCTATAGCTTCAATTTCTCTAATATCTCGTATAGCCGTTGATCGGGAGATATTAAATTCTTGCATGATTTCAGAAATGGTAAAGTGAGCACGATTGTTGATATATCGCATGATTGTATTAATCCGTTCAACTTTTTTCATTGGCACCTCCGAAACAGTATCATATTTTGACATGATTTATGGCTATTATAAACTTATCAAGTAAAAAAACAAATCTTGATTAAAACAAATTTGAAAGAAGGTTTATGATTTGCCAAATTATACGATTGAAGAAAAGGAAAGCTTTATTGTTTTAGGTTTTGGAACAGAACTAAAGAGCAATTACACAGACTATATGGGGATAAATAAAGAAAAGGCAGATTTTTGGCATGCAGTCAATCAGGATGGAAGACTTGATACATTAAGGACTTTAGCTACAAACGATTATATTTTTATCGTAAACGAAGCAGTTAATAATAAGATGATGCATTATGCCGGGGTCCAGACTGAAGAAACATTACCAGAGGCAACTAGAGTCATTCAATTTCCTAAAGGGGATTACGTAGTTGTTAAAGGGGAAGCTCCTACTGCAGAAGAGTTGGTTAATACTGTTACAGGTATTGCCTTTGGACAAGTTTTACAAGAAGCAACTGATTATGCCTATGTAGGAGGTCCAAACACAGCAGTTGTAATGGGGCAACAAAACGGCCAAGTATATGGGGAAATGTGGATTCCGGTTATTAAGAAATAACAGGTAAAATGGACTTCAGACGGATTAAAATTAAAACTGAGTCCGGTACGGACTCAGTTTTAATAAGCTTTTATTGAAATAATAATGTCTAACTAATGCTTTATGAAGTCAATTCATGTTGTAGGAAATTTCCATCTAAAGCCTTTTGCATAAAAGGACTTGGTCTCCCTACGCTATACAGTTGCAGTACGTGCATTGCCCTTGTACAGGCTGTATAAAAAATCCTGCGTAGACTTTCATCACCATATACATTTTCGGATGCGTCATAAATAATGACCGCTTCAAATTCAATCCCCTTCGCTAAATACGAAGGAATGACTATTACCCCTTTCTCAAATTCTGCTGTACCGCTTTTTATTAGCTTAATCCCATCAATTTTATTCAATGTCTCAAATGCTGCCTTACTTTCCTCCGCTGATTTACAAATAACTGCAATACTTCCATAGCCTTCACTTTGTAATTCCGAAATTTTAGACAGTATGCATTGGTGCAAGTCTGTATGATTCTCCATTTCGGTCAACACCGGCAACTCCCCAGCACGGTCAAACGGGATAATTTTTTCTCCATTTGCTATAAGATTCCGTGTAAATTCGATAATCGGTTTCGTTGAACGGTAACTTCTTGTCATATTGATTACTTCTGTTTGTTCTTCTCCATAGAGATGGTTGAGCGTTTGAAAATCTCCCACTCCACTCGCATGCGCAAAAATAGCCTGATTAAAATCACCTAGCACTGTCATTTTGGCTGAAGGGAATAGCCGCTTCAGAAATTCAAATTGAAACGGCGAATAGTCCTGCGCCTCATCAATGAGGATATGCTTGATCGAACGGTTTGTTTGAAAGCCTTGAATCAATTCCTGCAAAAATAGGAATGGTTTCGCGTCTTCATAATACAGAGTACCCGATTCAAGTATTTGAAGTGTATCTTCACATATAGCTTGCCACTCATCTGGCACTTCTACTTTTAATTGCTGTTGCATCAGTAATGGATCTGTAAATAGCTGCTTATAGATCCCTTCTAAATCAATAAAGTTCAGTGTTTGAATTTGTTTTCTTACGGGCTTCAATTTCAGGCGGACAATTACTTGAATAAGCGCATCCTGATTCATTTCATAATCCGCTTGCGCTTCTTTTTCAAAGCCATTTTTCTTTGCTAAATATTTATGAATTTTATGATATGTCTCATCGCTTAGTAGTTCAATTTCCTCTTCTACCCATGGCTGAGAACGTTCTACTTTTTCTATTTCTTTAATTTTATTCATTAGCCAGTCTTTCAGCTTTTCAAGTCTGCTTTGGAAACTCAGAGAAATATGGTCTCTATAAAACGTCTCCGACAATTGTTGTGAGGAAAAGATCGTTCTCCCTCTGAATTTGACATCTTTAAATAGCAGGCCTGATTTTTCCAATGTTTCTCGGTATAGTTTAATCGCCTCGAAAAATTTTACGGATGCTTTAAATTGAATGCCTTTAATTCTTGCGCTATATGAAGGGCTATTTGCTGCCGTCAGCACATATTCCAATTGATGATACGGGTTTTCCAAATGGAAATCTTTACTTAAGCGATGATCCAAATAGTCCTGAAATGTAACTTGCTGCATATTCTCTTCACCGAGCTCTGGAAGTACGTTGGAAACATAGCTATTAAACATAGCATTCGGTGAAAATAATATAATTTGGTCTGCTTTTATACGGTCCCGGTATTTATACAATAAAAATGCGATTCTTTGTAATGCAGCTGAAGTTTTTCCGCTGCCGGCTGTGCCGTGCACAATAAGCATACGCCCTTGATCATGGCGAATAATACGGTTCTGATCCTTTTGAATCGTTGCTACGATGCTTTGCATATACTTATCCGCGCCTTTTCCGAGCACTTTCTGCAAAATCTCGTCACCAATCGTGAGACTTGTGTCAAACATAGACTGCAGTTTCCCGTCACGAATAACGTATTGCCACTTTTTCTCGAGTTCACCGTAAACTTTGCCCCCAGGAGTTTTATAGTGTGCTGGTCCAGGCTCGTAATCATAATAGACGCTTGAAATCGGTGCTCTCCAGTCATAAATTAGGAAGTCCTCTCCATTTGCATCCATTAGGGACGAAATACCAATATAAATTTTCTCCTGCTCTGAAAATCCTTCTTCAAGAAAATCTATTCGCCCGAAATAAGGTACTGACTTCATACGATGAAGGACAGCTAATCTTTTGGATGCATGGTGGTGTGTACTTTCACCAACAGCTAATGCCTGCGCTTCTTGTCTTAAATTAATAACGGTTTCGAGAAAGTCATCAAACGAATCTGTATTCACTTTAATTTCATCCCAAAAATGCTTACGAGTATTTACTACCTCGTTTCGGAGCTTTAACGTTTCTGATTCCAGTTGAAATGTTTGATCATTAATTACATTCAGAACACTATTTAACCGTTGTTGTTCGTCCAGGAAATCTGCTTTCATAACATTCACTCCTTGAAAATAGTTAAGAGTTGACTAATAAAGAATTTTTATATATAATTAGAATAAGGAATAATATATACACAAATATAATTAATTGTGCATATCTATATAAACTTACCACGTGTCCGCATTTTTTACAATGCATTTGGCAGGTGTATTTTTTTTGCCCTTAAATAAGGTAGCAGAAATAAAATAAACAACGATTGCTTACTCATTGAAGATTTACTGTACATTACTAAAATCTACATAAATTATCGGTTTTAAGATTTATATTGGAGAAATTTCATTTTCTTGAAAGTATTAAAGAAAACCGCACTTACTTATGATACGGTATATTTCCGTAACAAATTTAAGTGCGGTTTTAAGATATAGATTTAGATGTAGTTCACACAATGTTCTTCTAACTATCTAATGTAGACCAATATTCTAAAGATAGTTGACCAACAATATCATAGCCGTTACCTCGCCCTTTTGGCTTAATAATAACTGTCCCCATAGAAGGGGTTGGACCTAATCCAACCTTTGCAGGGAAAATGTGATCAACAATTATTTTATTTTTTCCCTTATCCGGAATATATTCTAAAATTGATTGAAGATTACTCAAAATTATTTGTCTATCATTACTTGGTAAATTTTCGCTTAACCTATTTATCTCAACCCAAAAAGGATTAATTTGAACATTACCACTACCAAATGCTAACTGTGCTGTTTCGATTGTCCTGCAATAGGGACTTGAAGAAACAGGAATTTCGAATGGTATTCGTAAATACCGAAGTATTTCTCCATAGTAAATTGCCTGCCTACGTCCCAATTCAGAAAGATTTCTTTGAGTTAAACAGTTTTGAAAGTTTAAGTTGGCTAAATCGCTTCCGACAGTCGCTTCTCCATGCCTTGCATAAAATATAAATCCCCCATTCCTAAGTGCATTAAGTAAGGTTTTATTCAAGTTTTTTCTCCTTTCCATAAATATCCCAGTATACTCCTAATGTATGACATGGGTTAGTAGAAATAAAAAACAAACAGAAATAGTTTATGTATTTTTGCACTGACCTAAAATAATGACACAAACAAAAAACACCTTTTGTTGAAAAAAGGGTATTGAATACCAAGAATCAACATGGAGGTGTTTTTTTATGGGGACAAGAGTATGTTATTCTGCTGAGTTAAAATAAAAGCGATAGAAATGAGACTAGCAGGCATTCCCGTTAACCAGCGCCTCTTAGCATGATGACTTATATGCTGAGACCGATCAAATTGAGTGCATCCGGTACTTGGTACTTATTTAACTTCCTTTGTCCAATCGGCAACTTTAGCCTCATTTTCTTCAATCCATTTTTTTGCTGCATCTTTCGGATCCATGCCTTCCATAATATCATACATAACACTTTCTATATCTTCAGGCGTCCAGTGGAAATTATCGAGAACACTGTATGCCTCAGGATTATCCTCTTTGAATCCATTACGTGCAAATGTACCGATATATTCTTCAGTTCCGTACATCCCTTTAGGATCATCTAAATACTTCAAATCGAATAAGTTAAATTTCCAGTGAGGAGACCAACCTGTCACTATGATTTCTTCTTTGTTCTCAATCGCTTGTTTAAGAGCCCCTGTCATTGCTACTGAAGATGAGCTTAGTACTGTCCACCCTTCAAGATTTGGGTATATCTCATACGCCTTTTCTGTAGTTCCTGTTATATTTGCACCTGGTTCAATGCCCGTTATCGTTTTACCCGCTTCATCTGTTAAATCTTCGATGGAGTCCACATCCATATAACTAGGGACTACTAACCCAATTTTTCCGCCTAACAGATTTTCACCTAAATTATCTATACGGCCTTTGTACTTCTCAACTTGCGGGGCGTGTGTCTGTGGTAGCCAAGCTGAAACCATGCCATCAACCTCTCCATTGGCAAGGGCTTCCCACATAATTCCATTATCTAAAGGCGTCAGCGTTACATCATATCCTAAATCTTCTAGAACTTGCCCTACTACATGAGTGGAGGCAACCTCAGTCTCCCATTCAACATAGGCTAAGTTGACAGCTTGTTTTTCTGTACCTTCAGCCTCCGAAGAACATGCAGCTAATAATAAACTTAATCCTAAAATTAATCCTAGCTTCGATAAACTAATGAGTTTCATAAAATCTCCCTTTCTGATTGTTTTGCTGAGAGCGGGTTATATGTAAAAATTAACATCTAACAACTTATAATTATAAATGGGTTGTTACTTTTGTCAAATTGGCAATTAATACAGGTGGTTTAGATTTTTAAGAATCAAAGGGATTTTTGGGTTGCACAGTACAGGAAACAGCTGACTTATATAGGGGAAATAAAAAGAGAATACCTTATAAACGGTCTCTCTATTAATTTTTCTTTGGTCAAAAAACCACCTAATTCGTTGTATATCAACAATTAGGTGGTTCTTCAAATTGTAATTTTTCTCGTAAAGGAGCGCAATCAGTTAGTATCCATCGGCAAAATGGGAGATGGTTTCTAATTCATCTTCGGTAAGTTCCCTTTTTACATAGTTTTCGTATTCCTTCACTATTGTCGGTAAATCTCCCTTACAGACCTCTGTATATTTGGCAATCGTTCTTAGCATGGCAACTTCTTTATCGAAAGCTTCTTTTGAAATTGGTTGTTGATGTGAAGGGATATAGGTTTCCGCATCAAAAGTTTCTAATACATCTAATAACCGTAAAGTTTCACTAATTGTATAGTGTACTTTTTCGGCATACATTCTTGGATAAATGCAGTCCCCTAAGAAAAGAATCTTCTCTTCTTTTATATACACAATGACAGAATCTGCAGCATGGTCCCCTCCAACATGTTGTACGATACAAGTCACATCACCAAGATTTATCTCTGCCCTTTTCTCTATTGTAATATCCGGCAAAGTAATTTTAATGTTTCGATGATTCGTGTATTCTTCCTTAATCGCTTTTGCACAAAATTCAATTTCCACGCCTTTATTTACTCGCGCATCAATGGCTTCATCTGACCATGAAAATGGAATAAGCTTCTCCATTTCCCTTTCAGTCTCTTTGGAGGCAATTGAAACAGTATCGGGTAATGCGGAAAGTCCAAATATATGATCCCAATGCCAATGTGTTAGGACAACTAGAGCCGGATTAGGAACTCCCCTTTTTTGAAGTTCATTCAGAAAATAGTGCATATGTTCTTCCGAGTTCCCTGCATCAATCATTAATGTCTTTTTACTGCCAACCACCATTCCTAAAATCGGGCGGTCAGTCAACGAGACTGGGGTGATATACCAAAAACTTTTACCTATTTTGTGTATAGAGTGCAAAAAGGTTGTCCTCCTTTCTTTTTAGTCAAATGTTTATAGACTACATTCTTTGTTAAAAAGTCCAATTATATAGCAAGTATTTTTTATAATAGTCTAAATTTCCAGTATAACAAATAAAGAATTTTCTAAATAGCTAAAAATACTACTTTTTATTAGTTTCATTCGAGTTCTTTTTCTGCTATTTAGATCATTGAACGAATGATATGATACCAAGAATATAAGCGCTTATATTTAAAAAGGTTAATAAATTAATTACTTCTTTCTTCTTGAATACTGTTTCAAAAAAATTCACTGTCATTTAGGAGGTATTTATGAGGTCTAAAAAAGGTGCACTTGTATGGATATTGGTTCTTGTTCTCTCCCTTATAACGGTTACATTCACTGGTGCTAAGGCATTGTATGAAACAAAACCAGTGCCGGCAGAGGAAAGACATGACATTTCTGAAATTATTCATCAAAGCAGTAAATGGGAAAAGGTTGCTACAGGTAGTGGATTCATGGAAGGTATTAACTTTGATCGTAAAGGAAACATCTGGTTAGTTAGCCCGACAACTGGCGAAATCTTAACTATTAAAGGCGACAAAGTTGAAAAAGTTTTAGGAGATAAAGATAAATTAATGCCAATTGGAGCTAAGTTCCATAAAGATGGTCGCCTATTTATTACGGATGGCAAAGGTGAATTATATTCCTACAATCCTGCTACTGGCGAACGCAAAACCATTGTCAATTCTTACGACGGGAAACCTTTAAACGGTTTAAATGACCTTGTTTTTGACGAAACAGGTGGTCTTTACTTTACTGAGCCAATGGGTTCTAGTGCTACTCATCCAACAGGTCGCGTCTTCTACTTACCTCCTGGTAAAACTGAAGCAATCCTCTTCTCAGAGAATATTGCTTATCCTAATGGGATCACTATTTCGGCTAATGGCCAACGCGTCTATATATCAGAGTTTGATAAAAATCAAATTCTATCAGTACCTTCTGTAAATGCTGCAAATTCTCCTGAATCACCGTTTATTTTTGCTCGTTTTGAAGGTGGAATCGGTCCGGATGGGTTAGCTGTAGATGCTGAAGGTAATCTGTACGTAGCCCATTTCCAAGCTGGAGAAGTAGTAGTGGTTGACGCCAATGGTTTTAAATACGGAACCATTCGCCTTCCTGAAGATGCAGGAACATTCGCAACAAACTTAGCTTTTTATGATGGATACCTCTACGTAACCGAATCATCAAAAAACGAGGTGTGGCGTATTCAAGTGAAAAAGAAGGGTCTACAGCCATACGGTTTAAACTAGACTCGCTTCTAATATAATGGAATGGGGCAATCACCAATTTAGTGATTGCCCCATTTTAAATTTTAATAGCTATTTACGAAGTAGTATTCCTGAATGAAAGCTCAAATTTAACGTTTTCCTTCTATTTCTTCATCTTCGCCCCAGCATTCCACCTCGCCTAAATTAGGTACGTTTTTCTTATAGAATACTGGATCTTTGCCTTGCTTCCGTTGAGTTAAATAATCATTAATAACCGGTTTGGCCACTTTCCAAAGTTGGAGAATAGCAATTAAGTTAATGATCGCCATAAAGGCCATAAACAGATCCGCTAAATCCCATACAACTTGTACCTTTGCAATGGAACCAAACATAACAAAAAGTACGACAAATATACGGAATACTAATAAACCGGTCTTTGAATCTTTTATAAAACTAATATTCGATTCACCGTAATAGTAATTGCCAATAACCGTACTAAAAGCAAACATAAATACAATGATCGCTAAGAAGCTGCCTGCCCAATCACCTAAACTTCCGACTAAAGAGGCTTGCGTTAAATTGACTGAAGTTGCATCAGATTGAAGGTATGCATCGCCTAATAATACGATCGCCGCTGTTGCAGTACAAACTACTAATGTATCAATAAATACACCAAGAGATTGAATCAACCCTTGTTTTACTGGGTGGGAAACATCTGCTGTTGCTGCTGCATTGGGTGCAGACCCTATCCCTGCTTCATTGGAGAATAATCCGCGTTTAATACCATTCATAATTGCTGCCCCAATCATTCCCGCAAAGGCTTCTTCCAATCCAAAGGCAGACTTTATGATAAGAAGAAATACATTCGGAATTTCGGAAATATTGAGGAATACAACAATAAGAGCAATTATAATATACAAAATTGCCATAACAGGAACAACTATTTGAGTAAAGCTAACAATTCTCTTTAATCCACCAAAAACAATAATCCCTGTTAAAGCAGCCAATACTAAACCTACTACAAATCGATTGGCACCAAAACTTTCTTCAAATGCAATGGAAATCGTATTTGCCTGGACAGAATTAAAAATAAAGCCATACGTAATTGTAATGACAACAGCAAAAAGAATACCCATCCATCTTTTATTTAAGCCTTTTTCCATATAATAAGCAGGACCACCACGAAACAATCCAGTACTCTTATCTTTCACTTTATATACTTGTGCTAATGTACTTTCAATTAGTGCAGATGCCGCTCCGATCAGCGCAATCATCCACATCCAAAATATCGCACCGGGACCGCCAAGAGCAATTGCCGTCGCGACACCCGCTATATTACCTGTTCCAATTCGAGAAGCAGCAGAAATTGTAAAAGCCTGAAAAGAAGATATACCTTTTTTTCCTGACTTATCTGTTGGCGCCGCTTCTGTTATAAGTTTAAACATATCTTTGATTAATCGAAATTGAATAAACTTTGTTTTAACCGTTAAAAATATGCCTGTTCCTACTAATAAAATTATTAATACATATGAATATAATATTGTATTCACTTCACCCAATATATTACCGAACCAATCCATTGTTTCACTTCCTCTATTTTTTCAACTTTTTCTGTTGGTATGTAGGTCGTGCTACTTCGTCAGCTATTAAAATTCTGCACCAACATCTCCTAAATACAAAGTTACTTTCCTACACCCATGCTAACTTGTCCTATTTTATACTCACTTGAAATTTTAGTATACATTTTTATTAAGATGTATTAATTTTCTAGCATGACAATTATCCCCCTCACTCCCCTATATTTACTCTCGTTTTTTTACAGGCGTTAAGTAATTTTCTTTTAAATAACAAGCTAGTTGTATTTTCAGTGCATCTTCCTGTATTTGAAACGAGATATTTAATATTTGCTCAATTCGGCTTAATCGCTGATACAAAGTGTTGGTATGAATATGTAAATGCTGTGCTGTTTGCTGAACGGAGCGATTAAACCTGAAATAGGCCAACAATGTTTCATACAGGTGACTTTTATTGCCTTTAGTCAATAACTCACCGATTTGGTCATGAATGAAGTTTGCCAAGTCTTTTGGCGGGACTTGTAAAATCAGCTGGTTGAGTCCGATTTTATCGTAACTCGTAATTGTCCATTCATCACGTACATGTAAAAAGCGCAATGTTTGCAGCGCTTCTTCGTAAAGAGAAGAAACTGTCTGTAGGGTTTTATATTGCTTACTGATTGCGCACCGAAAAAGCGGTTTATGCTGTGATTGCCACTTTTTTTGTAGGCGCGAGAGTGTTTCGTTTAATGTTGTAAGTATTGCTGGTGACGGCACACCGATTAAAAGAGTGATTTTGTTTTTTTCATAAAAAAGTAATTTCCGTTCACCTGGAAATTGTTCCTTTAGCATGGAGATGAACTGATGTAAATATTGTTCAATCGATAACATGTCGGCCGTTTGTTTGAACTCGAAAATACATAAACGATAGTAGTCCTGCACATCTAGATCAAGTTGATATGCCATAGAAGCAACTGTTTTTTGATTAGGTGCATCGATGATCTGCTGGAATGTTTCCTGCATTCGTTTGTTATGGTGCTCCAGAACATTTTTATTGCGTAAAATTTGCAGTGTTAAAATATTGGCCCCCTGCTCCAGTGTTTGCTGATCTTTGTAGGAAATGATGCCTTTCTGTTCAATAATCATGCTTCCTAAACAAATATCCAAATTATAGAGAGGATAAACAATAAAGCTGCGGTCATTTTTAAGCCGATACTCAAATGGCTTCATTTTCAAGAATAATTGTTTTTTTATTTTAGCTTTTGTGTGAGGGGGAATTGACTGAACATCTTCAAAAAACACATCATCATATGCATCATAAAAACCAATTGGTAATTGTGTTAAGTTTTTCAGTTCATTTAAAATGACGGAGATCGGTTCGTTTTGTAAGAGCAATTGATTTAATGTCGCATGCACATCATAGCGCTGTTTAAGAAGGGTATGTTTTGTCTCTAATGCCAGAGATAATTCGTGCGCTTCTTTTACTTTCTCAGTCATCTGTTCATAATACTGGGCTTTTTGAATTGCCACCCCTACCTGATCGGCAAAGGCTTGAAAAAATAATAGATCTTCTTGTGTGAGGTCTCTTTTCTTTTGAAGTTGGTGAAGGATCATGATGCCGATTGGCTTAGCATCAACAGTTATCGGTACACAAAGAGCTGCTTGCGGAACATGTGCGCTCTTTAATATTGTCTGTAAATTACGCGGGCTTACATTTTGATGGTACATAGCAGCCATAATTTCATCGTAACTGTTAAAGAACTCACCGATTCCTGTCGCAAATACACGACCAGTAATGGCCTCATTCGGCTTTGTTTGAAATTGTTCAATAAGTGGCGGGAAATGAATATAGGTTTTCGGAATTAGACACTGTTTCTGTTCATCAAAAAGCATTAAATACCCTGCATCTGCTTCAGGAATAACGTTCAGTGCATGCCGCATGATTGTATGTAATACTTCATCAATATGAAGTTTGGAAGTGATTGTCCGGATACTTTCCACGAGGATAGATAACTGTTTATTTGAAAGTGTTAAGTGACGTAGAATTGCTTCTTGTCCATCTGACATAGACATTCCCCTCTTTCTGAAATATATAGAATATTCCATAATTTTATTTATAAATATAGAGGATTACACATTGTTTCGCAACAAGAAAACAAAGTATAGTATTAAAAAACTGAATTGTTCGTCAATTTAAAGGAGGGGTTTTATTGAACTTAGCATCAGAGATTATGGATCATCCGATTTTATGGGTTATAGCATTTGTCGTTGTACTCATTGTAATTTTCCAAGCCATTGTCTTTATACGTATTTCAAAGAAAGTAGCACCAGAAGTAGGCTTAACGAACAAGGAAGTCACTTCAATTATTCGAACAGGTGCAATTAGTTCATTAGGTCCATCATTTGCCATTATTATTGTGGCCATTTCTTTAATTACTTTAATTGGTGAACCAACGACAATGATGCGAATTGGTATTGTCGGATCAGCACCGATTGAAACAGTAGGAGCAAGTCTAGGGGCTGAAGCAGCAGGTGAAGAGTTAAGTGACAAAAGCTTCTCAGCACAAGCATTTACAGCAGCAGTTTGGACAATGTGTTTAGGCGGCATGGGATGGTTGATTGTTACAGCATTGTTTACGAAATCTCTTGGTCGCCTTCAAAGTAAGTTAACGAGCGGTGGCGGCAACCGGGCAAAATGGTTAAGTGTCATTTCGACTGCAGCAATGATTGGTGCTTTCGGATATTTTGGTGGTGGCCAGATCGCAAAAGGTATGAATGAAACGATTATTTTTATAGTCGCTTTACTTGTAATGCCGGTTATCATGTGGGCAGCTCAACGCTTTAACCAGAATTGGCTCCGTGAGTGGTCACTAGGATTAGTTATTTTAATCGGTATGAGCGTCGGGTATTTCTTAATTTAATTGAAGGAGGATGATTAAAATGGTCGTTTTAGAGCGTCACACAACAGATGCTTCACCTACAAAAAGCGAGGAAAACTTTGCAACGTTTCATAGTCAGGCACATTTCTGGGGTCGTCTTACTATTTGGAGTGTCATCATTTGTACGATAGCCCTTCCCCTCTATTTATCATTTGGTCTAGGGTACCATCCAGGTTGGTCTGTTATCTTAACAGGTTTTTTAAGTTACGGGGCCGTTGTATCGATCATCTGGTTTGTCGAGCCAATTAGCTACTACCCTATTTTAGGTGTGTCGGGCACGTATTTGGCCTTTCTAACAGGTAATATCGGAAATATGTGCTTACCTAGCGCATCTATTGCCCAATCTATTGTGAAAGCAGAGCCAGGGACACGCAAAGGTGAAGTTACCGCAACATTAGCGATTTCTGCTGCTTCCATTGTGAATACAACAATGCTTATAGCTGTGATTTTAGGGGGTTCTTACTTAATTAATGCGTTGCCTGAGTCAATCCGCGCCAGCTTCAGCTTTGTATTGCCGGCTATCTTTGGTGGAGTGCTTGCGCAGTTCGCATTAAAGAAACCCGTTTGGGGAATCGGCGCTATTGGATTAGGGATTTTTGCAGCGCTTGGTCCCATTCCGCCGTCGTTCCAAACATTTATTTGTATTGCAGGAACAGTCCTCTTTGCCGTAATTCTTGAAAAAATGAAAGCGAGTGAACAAACATCATGACAATTAAACAACAGTTAATGGATAAGTTAGCAGCACGGAACGATGAGATGATTGCCATTCGCCGTCATCTACACGAACATCCGGAACTCTCCTTTGAAGAACAGCAAACAGCACAGTATATCGCGGATTTCTATGCAAATAAAGACGTAAAGGTCCATCGCAATGTCGGCAATGGGTACGGAATTATTGTAGAAATTCAAGGGCAACATCCAGGTCCTGTCATCGGGATACGTGCAGATTTTGATGCTTTACCGATTGAAGAAGAAACAGATGTCCCATTTAAATCGAAAAACCCGGGTGTCATGCATGCTTGCGGTCATGACGGTCATACCGCGTATTTGCTCATTTTAGCGGACTGTCTCATCCAGTTAAGAGATGAATTGCATGGAACAGTGAAAATTATTCATCAGCATGCAGAGGAAAAACCGCCTGGTGGTGCCAAAAGTATGATGGCTTCCGGTTTACTCGATGACTGTGAAATTATTGTTGGGGCACATTTATTCCCAACATTTAAAGTCGGACATATCGGATATCGTGCTGGCGCTGCAATGGCTGGCCGCTCATTTTTCAAATTGGTCGTACATGGTACAGGAGGGCATGGTTCTTCCCCTCACCTGGCGAATGATGCAATAGTTGCAGCCTCGAACTTTGTAACGACTGTACAAACGGTTATTAGCAGACGGTTAAACCCGTATGATATGGGTGTCGTTACAATCGGTTCATTTGATGGAAAAGGAACGTTTAATGTTATTAAAGATGCCGTAACGCTTGAAGGTGATGTGCGTTATATGAACGACACTGTTCACGCTACGATTGAAAAGGAAATCAAACGGTTGGTAGACGGTTTAGAAGTCCAGTTTGGTGTTACTTGCACGCTCACTTACGAAAAGGATTATCCACCGTTAGTAAACGATAAGGACCTGACAAACTTTGTCGTTGAAACATTGGAAGCTTCGGAACAGGAAGAAATCATTGCGATTGAAGAAGCACCGTTGTTTTCAGGGTCAGAGGATTTTGCGTATTATGCACTCGCAAAGCCATCCACTTTTTATTATATTGGCTGCCAACCAACGTACTTAGATGTACCTTATATGAACCATCATCCAAAGTTTGATATTGATGAACGGGCATTATTAGTTGCAGCAAAAGCTGGTGCAGAAGTCGTTGCTAAATATTGCTTAAAATAAAGTTGCCTAAATGCCATTATTCTCTAAAGGAGAAAATGGTATTTTTGCTGTTTTTAAAATAAATTCCCCTTCAACTTGTTGGTCATACATACCCCCATCAAAAACATCCCTATCCTCATGATTTTGTAATGAAATGAAATTCTCCCTCTACAATAAAATCCAATGCATCAAAGCATTATAAATACTGACTATAGCCTATTCCAAATAGAAAGCAATGACATAAACATATTAAAACAATCTGATTTCAAGGAAATAACTCATCTCTTATTCAATATAACATTTGAATGGGCTTTACTTTTAAGGAGGAATAACAAATGATGCATCCACATACAGAAATTCAATTTGTCAGTGAGCAGGTCGGCGTAGGTGTCTTTGCAACTAAACTAATCCCTAAAGGGACGATTGTTTGGATTAAAGATGACCTAGACTTGATGCTGACAGAGGAGTTTATCGAAAGCCTTGGTGATTTGCAAAAAGCGGATGTCTATAAATATGCGTACTTAGAAACTGATGGTATCTATGTCCTTCATTGGGATCACGCAAAATATATGAATCACAGTTTCAAACCAAATTGTGTCGATACAGCATATTATTTTCAAATGGCCGCAAAAGACATTCAACCTGGCGAGCAATTAACATGTGATTATGGAACTTTAAGAGGTGTTGAGGATTTTGAGTGCATCTCTGAAGAAGGCACATCGAGAACAAAAGTAACGGCAAATGACTATTTAACCTATTATGAAGAATGGGATGAAATGGCACGGGATACATTCAAATATTTCAATGCCGTAGAGCAGCCGTTAAAGTATTTAATCAAGAAGCAATACGTTAACAAAGTGAATGCCGTTGCGAATGGTACTGCGCCAATGGATTCGATTCTTACGCTATATTAGATTAATTTGAAGAAACTACGGTACCCATTTAAAACATAAAAACCGCACTTGTTAAAGTACGGTTTCCATTCCTGCATGTAATCAATAAAGCGAGTTACTCATCAAATTTCATGCCTTTTAATAAATCCGCAAATGCGTTATTAATTGGCTCTACTTCTTTTTCTTGCTGCTTCAAATATTTTTGAACACTGCGTTTATCAACTTTACCGCCGCCTTCTTTTTTACGGCGCGCTTCGAATGCGGATAATTTTTCGCGGTAACCGCATTTACATACGAAAATTTGGCCTTCACCTTGTCCGTGCAGCTCCAGCTTTTTCTTACATTGCGGACAACGGGCATTCGTTACACGTGAGACGTTTTTACGGTGACCGCACTCACGGTCCTGGCATACGAGCATTTTTCCTTTTTTCCCGTTAACTTCAAGCATTGGCTTTCCGCAATCCGGGCAGGACTTCGTTGAAATATTATCGTGCTTGAATTTTTTATCGCTGTTTTTAATGTCGGCCACGATTGCTTTTGTATGCTGTTTCATTTCATTAATGAAGACATCTTTTTTCAGCTTACCCTTAGCAATTTGCTCAAGCTTTTGCTCCCATTGTGCCGTTGTTTCCGGAGATTTTAGTTCATTCGGTACCAAATCCAGCAGCTGGCGGCCTTTTGACGTAATATGAATGTCTTTTCCACGCTTTTCAATAAGGAACGAATTGAACAATTTATCGATAATATCGGCACGCGTCGCAACAGTACCTAACCCACCTGTCGATTTTAATGTATCGGCAAGCGCTTTGTTTTGCGTATTCATATATTTCGCCGGATTTTCCATCGCTGTTAGTATTGTCGCCTCTGTAAAACGCGCTGGCGGTTTTGTTTGTCCAGATGTTTGGGCAAGTAATGTCACGTTTAGCACTTGTCCTTTTTCAAGACGCGGCAACAGCTGTTCCTTCACATCCTCTGAAGTTTCCTCGTCATCAAAACGATTCGAGTATACTTCTTTCCACCCAGCAGAAATAACCGTCTTACCGCGTGCGATAAATTTTTCTTTCCCGATTTCGGCTTGAACTGTTAATTGCTCATACTCATGAACAGGGAAAAGAACTGCAAGGAAACGTTTTACGACTAGATCGTAAATTTTACGCTCTTTATCATTGAAGTTCGCAAAATTCACATATTCTTCAGTCGGAATAATCGCATGGTGATCGGATACTTTACTATCATCAACAAACGATTTATTTGCTTTAATCGGTTTTGTTAGTACTTTGTTTGCTAACGTACGATATTCCCCTACAGAACATGCTTTCAAACGCTCAGGCAATGTGCTGACAATATCGGATGAAAGATAACGTGAATCCGTACGCGGGTATGTGAGCACTTTATGTGATTCATATAGTTTTTGCATAATATTCAACGTTTCTTTTGCCGAATATCCGAATAGCTTATTCGCATCACGTTGTAATTCAGTTAAATCATATAGTCCAGGAGAGAATGACTTTTTCGGTTTACGTTCAATATCGATTACTTTCGCATTTTGCTTGTCTAATGTATGAACGATTTTGTCGATCTTTTCTTTATCAAAACTGCGTGCATTGCCGTTTTGATCCTGCCATGTCAATTTCAGCTCTTTCGTTTGAGCTTCGATTCCGTAATACGTTTGAGGTTTGAAATTCTTTATTTCATCTTCACGAGCGGCAACCATTGCAACAACCGGTGTTTGTACACGACCTGTATTAAGCTGTGCATTAAATTTCGTCGATAATGCGCGACTTGCGTTCAGTCCGATATACCAGTCAGCTTCACTTCGGGCAACCGCTGCATAATATAGATTTTCATATGCTTTCCCTGGCTTTAAATTCGCAAAGCCTTCTTTAATCGCTTTATCGGTAACCGAAGAAATCCATAGACGTTTAACCGGTTTATTTACTTTTGCGCGTTCAATAATCCAGCGTGCAACAAGTTCCCCTTCACGACCGGCATCTGTTGCAATGATAATTTCATTGACATCATTACGTGTTAGCTGCGACTTTACCGCATTGTACTGTTTGCTTGTCTGCTTGATTGTTGTTAGTTTCAGACGTTCCGGCAGCATCGGTAAATCGGCTAAATCCCACTTCTTATATTTCTCATCGTAGCTTTCCGGATCTGCCAGCGTTACTAAATGTCCTAAAGCCCATGTGACGATATATTTGTCTCCTTCTAAAAATCCATTACCTTTTTTATGACACTTCAGCACATTCGCAATATCGCGTGCAACTGAAGGTTTCTCTGCTAGTACTAAGCTTTTAACCATTGTAAACAACCCTTTCGTAACTCTTTGAACCAACTATACCATACATCAATAGCACCTAGATGTATTAGCTTTGCGACCCGTATTCAGAAAAAAATTATTGGATGTCACAAAAATTGTTATAAGAATATAATATGATGTTTAGCATTTTAAAAGTCGGGTATATTAGTTTTAAGCAACAAAATTATTCAAATAAATCTTAAAAATGATTTTGGGTTGTTGATTATGAATATGTTTTCAAATAAAAGGTAAAATAGTTATTAATTACATAAATTTTTACTTATTATTCGGTTTATACAGTAGTAAAGTACTATTAAATAGATGTATTCTACTCATACTTTCCCTTCATTTGTATGAAAAATCAAAATTTTCTCCTTCATTTCGAATATTTTTAGTAGACATTTGGATAATGTTGTTATACAATAAACTTAATTAAATTGCTTAAGCTGTTTACGATCAATTCACATATTAAAAAAGTGAACGTGTACGCTACGCTCCCTTTTTTAATGTGTGAATTTTTTATACATTTAGCAATTCAATTAATTAATTTTTTGGAGGTTTTCTCTCATGCAACAAGGTACAGTAAAATGGTTTAACTCAGAAAAAGGTTTCGGTTTCATCGAAGTTGAAGGCGGTAACGATGTATTCGTACACTTCTCAGCTATCCAAGGCGAAGGTTTCAAAACTTTAGACGAAGGTCAAAAAGTTGAATTCGACGTTGAAGAAGGCAACCGTGGCCCACAAGCTACTAACGTAACAAAACTTTAATTCTAACGAATTAAGTTCACATAGTTAGTTGCAAGAAGCATACTCTATCGGGTATGCTTCTTTTTATAGTTTCATAATGATGAAAAAATAGCTGTGCCGGAGATTAACTTTCGGCACGGCTATTTCTATTTTTCACGCCTATTCATCTTTCGTGCGGTCTTGAATAATATGTGATTGATATGATAACGGGTATCACTGTTCAAATCGCGATGATGATAAATGCACTTATTAACTCCGGAAGGTCCCTCCTGCTTGTGAAGTTCTACTATTTGCAGTAACTGTGAACTTGGCAACCATTCAACCACTTTCACAAGTACATTTAATGGAGAAAGTTGATGAAGGCATTATATCGACGGTGAAATGTCGCAAATTGAAGTTGTATGGTGTAGATCGATGTATCGTACACCCTATTTCCCAGGAAATCCGTTATATTCCGACAGTTTCTTTTAACTCCGAAAGTTTTGTTCGTGATAACGGCCCTTCTGATTTGTTTGTACTTTGAAGGGATAAGCTGTAACTATTGCGTGTCCATGTAATTATTTCCCTTACTTTCTGTAAATTAACGATAGAGGAACGGTGATAGTGGAAAAGCAGAAATGGTGCAACGGTTTCTTAAGTTCACATATCCTTTTATCTTTGTATAACTACACAGAATAAGAAAAGCTATCACTCGAATTTCTCCGAGCAATAGCTCCCCCACATTTTCTTATAATATTTCTGCTAAACGTTTAATACCCTCTTCGATCGTTTCCGGTGTTGCATTTGTATAGTTCAAGCGTAGTGTGTTAACTGATTCTTTATCTGTGTAAAATGGATTTCCCGGCACGAATGCCACTTTTTTCTCCATCGCCTCCGTAAACTTATCAAGCGCATTTACTCCTTCCGGAAGTGTGACCCACACGAACATACCACCTTCAGGTTTTGTATATTTCACATATGGCGGGAAATATTTTTCCATTGCCGCCAGCATTGCATCTGCTTGTGTTTTGTAAAGCGCTATAATTTTTTCAACATGCGCTTCATACTCATTAGTCGTTAGATACTGGTGCAAAATATATTGTGCGAAAATATTAGTATGTAAATCCGTTGCCTGCTTTGCTGTTTCGACATGATTTAGTAGTTCATGGTTTTTCGTCAAAATATAACCTAGGCGCATACCTGGTGTAACCGTTTTTGAAAACGAACCTAATACGACACTGTTCGTCATCTTCCCTGCTGCGATATATTGCAAGTTTTCACCAGTAAAACGAAGCTCGCCATATGGATCATCCTCGATAAAAATGACATCTTGATCTTTTACCGCCTCAAACACTTCTTCACGGCGCTCTTTCGTATACGTTAAACCAGTAGGATTTTGGAAATTTGGTACTGTGTATACCATTTTCACATTTGGCTGTTTTAGCGCATCCTTAAACTGTTCAACATTCAGCCCTTCTGTTTCCAGTGTGACACCGTAGAAACTTGGTTCACGTAATGTAAAAGCCTGGATCGCGCCTAAATAGCCTGGCTCTTCAATAACAACGCCGTCCCCTTTGTTCAGCAAAACTTTGGAAATAAGCTCCAATGCTTGCTGGGATCCTGTCGTAATAAGGACATCATCTGCTGTATAATTTAAATTCGATTGCTTGTTATTAAGCTTGTCTGCAATATACTGACGTAGCGGCAAATAGCCTTGTGTCGTAGAATATTGGAATACCTTTGCACCATTCGCTTCAATCGCATCATTTACCGACTGTTTTAACTCATCAATTGGAAATGAGATTGGATTTGGCAAGCCTCCCGCAAATGAAATGACGTCGTATGCATCCGTTACCTTTAAAATATTGCGGATGAATGATGACGGTGTTTTTAAAATACTATCAGAATATTGCATAGTGAACTCTCTTCCTTTTTGTAATTTTCAAAATTTTATCACTTTTCAACTAAATACACAATAAGCATGTACCATTTTAGAAGATACATGCTTATTGCTAGTAAGATACTGACATGAAGTTGTTATTCCGATTATTTACCTGAACTGATAAACTGTCATAACTTACGCTAGCTTTTGCTTTCTTCCTACTAATAAATAGTAAAGCGGGATACAAATAAGAATTAGCGGAATCATGGAAACGAAGATTGTTCGGTATGTTGTATGGGGTTCGATCATTCCAAGAATAAAAGGCCCTACCCCTAATCCTAAATCGTACAAAATAAAATATGTCGATGTTGCTAAGCCGAATCGATGAGGCTCCGTTACTTTAACCGCAATTGTTTGAGCGATGGAATTGAAGTTCCCGTAGCCAAAACCAATTAGGACAGCTGCTACTAACAGCATCCAGCCTGCAGATGCCTGGCTAAACAGCAGCATACCTACTGCGAATACAGCAAGACATGGGTATACAATCACGTTTGGACCGCGAACATCCATTAATTTCCCTGTAAATGGGCGGGAAATAATGACAATTCCTGCATATGCCAAAAAGAAATAGCTTGCCGCTTCCACTAAGTTGATTTCTCTCGCATAAAACGTAATAAACGTCATGACGCCAGAGTACGCAAAACCGATTAATAAGGCAATAAATGAAATCGGAAGCGCTTTTGGTTCAATAAATTTTTCAATAAACGATAACTTCTCTGTCTGTTGCCCATTTTGCTTGTTCACTGGCGGTAAAGAGATTTTAACAAAGAAATAAGCAATTAGTAACATAAGCGAAAGACCGGTGTTCATATAGAAAATGACATCAAAGCCATTTTCAAGCTTCAGCATGAACATGCCGACGAATGGACCAATGGCTGTTGCCAGAACCGCGCTAAGACTAAAGTATCCGATCCCTTCTCCTTTACGTGACACCGGTAAAATCATAGCAACAATCGTACCTGTCGCTGTTCCGATCGTCCCGACTGCAATCCCTTGCAATAAGCGGATAATCAATAAATAGACAACGCCCCACTCCATTAAATAAAGTGTTGTTGTTACAAAAAATAAGACAAGGCCAATTAAAAGCATCTTCTGTGGCCCGATATTGCCGATAAGACGCCCAGCCCCTAACCGGCCGATCAATGAACCGATAATAAAAATACTCGAAACAAGCCCTGCAATACTTGTAGAAACATGGTATGTATCTACTGCATAACTTGAAATAGTCACCATTAACAAAAAGAACATTAAAATGGATACAAAGTTAATGACCGATACAATAATAAAATCCTTCGTCCATATCGGTTCTTTTATTTCCTTCATTCTAGCCCTTCTTTCAATATTTTCTCCATATCAGACAGCGCTTTTTTGAAAAGCTCCTGTTGTTCGTCTGTCAGGTTATTTAATAGCTGATCTTGTAGAAATTTAATTTCCGGGGAAATATTTTCATACAATCTTTCTCCTTTTTCCGTCAAACTAATATATTTTTCACGTCTGTCATTGCCTTGTTTCAGTTGGATAAGCTCTCGTTTTGTCAATGTCTTAACATTTGCAGAAACAGTTGGCTTCTCGACATCCCAATATTTCGCGATTTGACTCATTGTAGCCAGCTCTTCATTCGCCAAATATTGCATCAAAGACCAGTTGGCATTGGACAGTTCATGCCCTGCCAGCATACTAGTAAGACGCTGCATATAACGTTTATGAAAACGGTGCAATTGTAAAAAGAAAGTCATAATCAGATTACCTCCCTTTATTTTCTATAATGGTTAGTTAACCTAACTAATTAAATAGAACTCTACTTCATTTGTCAATCTTTTTTTGCTGAACGGAAGTGAATTTGAATGGTAAGATGCTTTTAAAAGCTGATAAATCAAGTTATACACGCACTCAAAAAATGGAGAACTATATTCGGCCAAATAGAGAAATTGAGAAAAATCTCAATTAGCTCTTCCCTTTCCTTAAACAAATAAACACGCTTCATAGCCTTAAAGACTACGAGCGTGTTCATTCGTTTTAAAAGAATATTAATAATAAAATTCCTACTAAAAAGCAGTAATACGTGAAGTAGTGGAGCTTTCCGTTTTTCATAATCCCCATGAACCATCGCATGGCAAAATATGTCATAAACAATGTCGCAAGGAATGTAACTGTATACGGAAGGGCTAAATCCATTTTGTTTGGCTCATCTAGGAAGTCTGTAAACCCTAATACGACACCGCCTAAACTTACCGGAATATACAGCATGAATGAGAAACGCAGTGCCGTCTCCTGTTTCATACCTACAGCAATTGCCGAAATAATCGTTGCCCCTGACCGGCTAATTCCCGGTGTTAATGCTACAGCCTGCCCAAAACCTACTAATAAGGCATCCTTTGCTGATAAATCCCCATCACGTTTTGTTCCGCGTAAATTTCGAATTAACCATAAGGCAATACCTGTCACAAACAGCATAATCGCGATCGTCGTCATGCTCACACTATCTGCAATAACATCACTCAGCAAAACGCCTAAAACACCTGCCGGGATCGAACCGATAATGACATACAGTGCAAAATTAAAGTCTGCACGGTATCGCGCATTTCGTGTTTTAATATACAGTAAAAATCCAGTAATTAATCGAATAATATCTTCACGGTAAATAAACATAATCGCGAACAATGATGCCGTATTCGTTAGAATCGCGAATGTAAAGCCCTGTTCACCCATTCCCAGAAGTTCACTTACAATCATGACATGCCCGCTTGATGACACCGGAATCGGTTCAGTTAAGCCTTGGACAATACCGATAATAAAATGCTTTAACACTAAAATTAAATCAAAATTTTCCATTTGTATCTCCTAAAAAAGTAGTTCTCTTCTGTTAGACGCAAAAGACGCCTAAATGTTCACTTCCTTACGATAATATTGTTCTTTGATGTGTGCAAGCGCTTTTGGCATTGTTCCGTCCGTTACTAAAAATAATTGGCGGGTCGCTCGTGAAGCAATTGTATACAGTAAATACGCATCCATCTCTTCCCGGTATGCATGGGCATTGGCATCTGCTACAAGAACAGTTGTAAATTCAAAGCCTTTCGCCATATAGCCCGGCATGATGAGCAGCCCTTTCATATAAACTTTCTGTTCTTCTGTAACGAGCTGAAGCTGTGGAAGAAGCGGTTTTAATTCATTGTATAATTGCTCGCATGCCAGCTTATTTTTGCATAAAATAACGAAGCTTTCCTCTTCTTTATAATGCGAACCGACAAGACGGGCAATTGTTTTGCCCACTGATTTCGTTTCGATCATTTGTGGCTTATCTCCTGATACACCAAGCGACTCAGTTGTCGTGTTGTTTAAAATCGCGCTCATAAAATCGGTAATTTCATTTGTCGAACGATACGATTTATTCAGCTCGACAGCTTTGAAATGCTTGGACAATGGACCTGCCAGCGAATCCTTCATTTGCGGATGCACAACCTGGTTTTTATCACCCAGCAACGTGTAATGCGCTTTTGGATGCATTGCTTTAATCGTCAACAATTGCAAATACGAATAGTCCTGGATTTCATCAATGACAATATGTTTGATTTTATTATCAATATACAAGCCTTTTACAACCGCTTGCATATACATGATTGGGGCCAAATCTTCGTAATATAATATGCGCTGTTTCAGCGTTTCAGTCGTTGCATCCTGAATCATTTGTGTTTTTAAATTATCATTTTGGAATGTTAACGAATGAAGATACATTTTGTTTAAATTGACAAAACCTAGCTGATGAATCGCATTTTCAAGTTTGCCGTACCTTTTTTGCAGCTTTTCATTTGCCTGTTGCTCGATTTCCTTATCTGTGCCGATATACGTATTGACCGCCTTTAATTCCTTCATTAATACTTTGCGGTCTTTCTTTTTTTCCTGCTCTATTTTTTCCAGCAGTACTGTACGGATTTTTTTCAGGCGAAAATCTATATCCAATGTGCCGAACTTGTCATAAAACAGGTCGGTCAGTTTTTTAGCGGAAACAAACAGCTTTTCCTCCACCTTCAAATTATAAAATGGCATGCCACTCTTCTTTAGACTTTCAATATATTTCAGCAGCTGCTTTACGTATGCATGCGAGCCTTTGAATGCATAGTGCTCGCGTTCCTCCTTGCTCCCCTTTTGAAGACGTTCAATATTTTCGTAGCTTGTTTCTGCTTTGTAATAAGATAATTTCAAATCGCGCAATAAACGGTAATATGTCGTATGTTGAACATTATCCTCACCGAGCTCAGGCAATACGTTCGAAATGTAGTCATTGAACAAATCCGATGGCGAAATAAGCAAAATACTACGTGCATTCATTGTTTGGCGGTATTCATACAGTAAATAAGCAATTCGCTGCATCGCAACAGATGTTTTCCCGCTGCCGGGCGGTCCGAGGACGATTAAATTATCTTTATTTGATGAACGAATGACGATATTCTGGTCACTTTGGATCGTTGCAACAATCGATTTCATCTTCTCTTTTGCCGTATCCGACAGCAGGCTTTGCAGCACTTCATCGCCTACATAAATATCCGCGTCCAGTACTTGCAATAGCTCATCGTACTTTACTTTATACTGGCGGCGGCCTTGTATTGTAACCGGAATATATTCCCCGTCTGGAATTTGATAGCGCGCCTTTCCGACTTTATTTTCATAAAAAAGGCTGGAGATCGGTGCTCGCCAGTCATAAATCAGCACATCATCCGTTTTAGGTTCGCGGAATGTCGATAGGCCAATATATAAATGTTCACGTTCGCCTTCTTCATTTTCAATTGAGATACGCCCGAAATACGGACTTTTATATAAAATTTGCATTTTGCTTAATTGTTCGCTTGCATTCAGATACTCTCGTTCGCGCAATTGCATCGTTTGCAGCATTTGCGAAAACTGGATTGCACTTTCTCCTGACACATCGTTAAACTCCGAAGATGCTTGTGAGCGTTCCTCAACAATGTCGCCTTTTTGCTTTTTTAAATGATTGGACTGAATCTTTATTTGTTGTTTTAGAAGTGCACTAATTTCCTTTAAATGTGTCTCTTCCTGTTGCCATATCGTTTGTTCCACTATTGGTTCGCCTCCAAATGCTCCGGAAGTAAAATCTTCTCTTTACATAAATATTCATGGTACTTCAAAATGACGTTGGATTCAATTGAAACTATTTATGAATCCTCCTCATTACAAATTTTAACAATCCTATTATAGCATCTTCCTAAACCTAAATTATGTTGAATAAAGAAATATATTATACGCAAGTTTATATACATGAATTTTGAGGGGTTATGATGCATTTGCTGAAGGAAATAAAAAAGAAGCTTCCGTATTTAAACGGAGGCTTCTTAATGGTTATTGCATATCAACTGCTTGTTTTGATAATGTTTTTGTCATTTCGCAATATTGAACGAATACACGTGCCAGTTCGCGCAGGCGGTTGTGTACATCTTCATCGATAATTTTATTTTCTTTATCAAAGTGGTCCGCATGTGTGTATACATAGTTTGGTGTAACTAGGCAGCGGAAGTAATCAAGGATCGGACGCAGCTGGTTTTCCAGTACTAGATGATGCTGGTATGTTCCGCCATTGCCGATAATTGCTGCCGGCTTGTAGCGTAACGCTTTTGGTGGAATCATATCAAAGGCATTTTTCAGTACACCTGGAATTGATGCCTGGAAAATCGGCGACGCGAAAATATAAGCATCTGCTTCTTCAAATTTTTGAATCATTTTTTTCATATCATCATTTAGCGGACTGCCATCTAAAATTTGATGCTGTAATTTCGAGAAATATAAAATCTCCAATTCTAGCGAAGGGTTGAAAGCTTGAATATATTGTTGAACCTGTTCCAAAAGAACGCCGGTTTTACGACCAAAAATGGTTCCATCGACAAGTAATATTTTCATAAATGTTCCTCCATGTAAATCATTGTACTCATATTGTATCAGAATAACATTGCTTTTTAATAGGTAGTTGCTTAGTTAAGTTCAATTTCAGTCTTTCGTCTTACATTGTTATATCGGGAAAGGGATTAGGATAATTTCCAACTAGCATTGCTAAGTTTCGTTACGGTTTCGTTTCTTGGCCGGTTTCAGAAATAGCGGATAAGATTAGCCTTATAACCAGCATTACTCCCTATTATTTAGGTTTTCGTTTTTCCGATTGACTTTTTCGTCCTCAATACCTACTGGCGATAGCGATTCTTCTTTGTATTTATCCCAGTTAAAGCTTACTTCTTCCTCTTCTAAAGCTTCTTTCTCTTCAATAATGGGCATTTGCATTTCCAGCAGTTCATCGGATAAGTATATCGCCACTTTTTGATTTTTCCCATGAAGTGCGATTACTTTCATTGCAAATGCAATTTGCATTGCCGGAATGGAATGCATCTTTTTCAGCGGTCCGACTAAGATTGGGTTCAGCACCTTTAATACTTTATCGCCTATTGTTTCTCCTAGACGGAATTCATGTCGATCTCCTGTAATGAGTGATGGACGTACGATGGATAGTCGCGGGAAATCCATTTTAATGAGTTCTGCCTCCAATTTTCCCTTTACCTGACTATAATAAGCAAGTGCCTTCTCATTTGCTCCCATTGCGGAAATAACAATGAAATGACCAACTCCTCGGTTTTTTGCGATGGCTGCAATCGTTAATGGATACTCAAAATCGACCTTTTCAAATTGTTGCTTTGACCCGGCTTTTTTCATCGTCGTTCCTAAACAACAAAATACCTCATGAGCAAATTCAATATCCTTATCTGCAATCTGATCAAATTCACACAGCTTTACAACTAATTTTGGGTGCGTAAAATCAAGCGGTCTTCTCGAAATGACATTGACAGCTGCATACTCCTCACTCTCGCATAATAACTTCACAAGGGAAGAACCTACCAATCCTGTTGCACCTACGACCAACGCTGAACGCATGGTTTTCATATGTTTCCTCTTTTCTTTATTTTGATGTATGTATATGTAGAAAGCTCTTTCATTCATAATTTCGGCGATTCCACCATATTTTATAGAGATAGTGGAAAGGATGGGATTTACGTGCAAAAAAGAAAAATTATATGGATTATCGAGCATTGTGAGATTAAAGGAACATATCCTTTTGAGCGTGCAGTAACTTTGGCAAATCTGTTGCAGGATGAAGAGGTCATTCTCTTTGTGAAAACTGCTAACGATCAGCTTCTTGATAAATTGGCCCAAACAGGCTTAAATATTGTAAAGTTTGAACGTTTTATCGAACTTAAAAAGAAAATGCGTGAATTGGAGCCTCATTTAATTATCCATGAAGGTAAAGATACCCAAGTTGAACAAATTGAAATGATTAAACCGTTTTGCTCGACGATTGTTCATTTTGACGATTTTGGCATGGGTGCACAGCTTAGCGACTGTCATATCGTTTCGTTGTTTGGGGAATCCCATGAAGAGCCGCATACACATGAACTGGCAGGCAGCTATGCGTTTGCCGTCCCGCCAAATTTAGAAAAGGTCGCACACCAAATCCTTGAAAAGCCTGACAGCTCGATTAAAGATTCGCTACCCCATATTGTTGTCGCATTTGAAGATGGGGATAGCAACAACCTGACTTACCGGACTTTACGCCACTTAACACAATTGCAAATCCCATTAAAAATTTCAGTCGCGATTGACGATGAATACCATCATGACATCGATAGTCTAAAAATGATGGCACTAAGCCGGAAGAATACTGTCATCGTTCAAAAATCTGATGCCCTGCTCGAATTGATGCCGCAAGCAGACTTGATTATTTGTAATGCCAACTATACACCATACAAAGTGGCAGCAGCCGGGATCCCTTGTATTACAACGGCCCAGCAGGATAATGAGCTGAACTATGCATTCACACGCGAAATGAACGGCTTTATCCATATTGGCCTAGGTCGGAAAATGAAGCAATCCATTATTCAAAATGCCGTGATGGAGCTTTTGCTTCATGAGCAGCGCCGTGAACGAGCTGTCCGCAAGCAGCGCAGTCTTGAAATTTTAACAAATAATGAAATCCTCAAAAACCTGCTGCTCGATTTAGCTTATGCCCGTCATAATATGGCCCATATTTAACTAAAAAATTAGGCTTTCCCCATCACATAAATGTATGCATTATGTTACAATATGAAAAGATTAATTTCCGAAAATAAAGGAGTAATTAATGATGCTAACAAAAGACCAGCTTCAGCAGCAAATCGCCGAATTAAAGAATGATTACATCAATCTTCAAGGCGACATGGAAAAGCTAGAATCACTTGGCCATGCAGACTCAGTAAAACAAGCGCTCGCACGCCTTGAAAATATGGAAGCACGGCTAGCAGAACTAAACAAACAGCTCGCAGCACTTTAATGTTGCGGGTTTTTTAATGGATAAATTTTTTAGAAGAATCTAGTTGATTGGAATGCAGGCGGTGAGTAAAGCTTCCGTCAAACAAAAATCAACGTTATTAGTAGCAAACACTTAAACACTCGGAGGATTATATATGGCAATATTAACTGTTGAAAATTTAGGTCATTCATTTGGTGACCGTACGTTATTTAAAGATGTTTCGTTCCGTCTTGTTGAAGGCGATCATATCGGACTTGTTGGTGCAAACGGTGTTGGGAAATCAACATTGATGAGCATCATTACAGGGCAAGCAATTCACGATGAAGGAAAAGTGGAATGGCTGCCTGGCACACATTACGGTTATTTGGATCAGCATACGGTTTTAACTGCCGGCCGTTCAATGCGTGATGCATTACGTGACGCGTTTGCACCTTTATATAAGAAGGAAGAGCGTTTAAATGAAATTTCTGTGGAATTAGGCGAGCCTGATGCAGATTACGATAGTCTATTGGAAGAAATGTCTGAAATCCAGGATGCATTGGATGCTGGTGACTTCTATAGCCTCGATATGAAAATTGATGAGATTGCTCGTGGTTTAGGGTTGGATGCAATCGGCCTGGAGCGTGATGTTGCCGCATTGTCTGGTGGACAACGTACAAAAGTTTTACTTGCTAAGCTTTTACTTGAAAAGCCAAAAGTATTATTACTGGACGAGCCGACGAACTATCTTGATGAAGAGCATGTTACTTGGCTGAAAAACTACTTGAAAAACTATCCGTATGCATTCCTGTTAATTTCGCATGATACGGAATTCATGAACAATGTTGTCGATGTGATTTTACATTTAGAATTTGCTAAAATGACGCGTTACACTGCCACATATGAGAAATTTATCGAGCTTGCTGAAATTAACAAGCGCCAGCATATCGATGCATATGAAAAACAGCAGGAATTTATTAAGCAGCAGGAAGATTTCATTGCGCGCAACAAAGCACGTTACTCAACAAGTGGTCGTGCAAAATCACGTGCGAAGCAGTTGGATCGTATGGAGCGCATTGATCGCCCGGAAACTGCCGTAAAACCGGAGTTCAGCTTTAAAGAAGCGCGTACCCCTGGCCGTTACGTAGTGGAAGCGGAAGGTTTGGTAATTGGTTATGATAAAGAAAAACCATTATTGCCGCCACTTACATTCCAAATCGAGCGCGGTGAAAAAATTGCGTTAGTCGGGATGAATGGTGTCGGGAAATCGACATTACTGAAAACAATGTTAGGCAAAGTTCAACCGTTGGACGGTAAAGTGATTTTAGGTGACTATTTGGAGCCATCATACTTCGAACAGGAAGTAAAAGCAGATAAAATCACACCGATTGATGATGTATGGAATGCGTTCCCTTCTATGGAACAAGCACAAGTTCGTGCTGCATTGGCACGTGCAGGTCTGAAAACGGACCATATTACTCGCCCACTGAATTCTCTTTCTGGTGGTGAGCAGGCAAAAGTACGTCTTTGCAAGCTGATGATGGATCAGACAAATTGGCTGATCTTTGACGAACCGACAAACCACTTGGACGTTGATGCGAAAGAAGAGCTTAAACGCGCCATGAAAGAATTTAAAGGTACAATCGTTCTTGTATCACATGAACCGGAATTCTATGAGGGCTTGGCTACGAAAGTGTGGAACGTGCAAGATTGGTTCACGACGCGCGAAACAAAGGAATTAAACGAATTTAAATAGTTTTTTAATGAAGCAGCGCACTCTTTTTATGGAGTGCGCTTTTTTGAGTTTTGGTTTGTTTTTACCAGAATAAATGTGGCAAATATTTGAAAATTATATTTAATTTTTAGAATATTTCGCCAACTTAGTAGCGCTTGGCAAGGACTTTTTAGTATAACTAACGAATATATTAAATGTTTGAGCATTTATTAGAAACACTGCCAATTTTATTGAAACAAATGCTGTTTTATTGGTAATCTCAGTTCAATATCCTCTGACTTTCAAAAATATTTTTTTACAGAAAGTTCTATCTGGCATAATTCAGGAATATATTAAAAAGTCGCGGTATTTTAGAGCACTCTCCAACTACATATTAGAATAATTTCCTATTTAAAACTCACCGCGCCCAGTAATCCCCTCCCTCTTCTGATTTCTACTTTACAAAACTGTAATATTAAATTAGAAACTTTTTATAGTTTTATACGTATAATTTATTAGAAGAATGGGTAAACAGATATAGGGAAACATATAATAAACTTGTTGCATTACTAATAGCTTACTGGTAAGATATTATTATAAGTAAATGTCTTACAACTAAGCTATCACCAAATTATTGATTATGGGAAAGCGAGGAAATTAATTATGACAGTAACAATCTATACACAATCGAGCTGTTCCTCATCACGAAAAGCATTGAAATGGCTAAACGAAAATAATATTACTTATACTGAAAAAAGAACAACTTCTCAATCTTTGACTTTAGCAGAGTTTAAACATATTTTAAGTATGACAGAAGATGGTACGGATGAAATTATTGCGACAAACTCGAATGATTTCAAAAATCTGGACATTGATATTGACCAGTTATCCATTCAAGAGTTGTACAACTTAATTCAGCAGCATCCTCGTATGTTGCGCAGCCCTATTTTACTTGATGAAAAACGCATTCAGATCGGCTATAACGAAATGGACATTCGTCGTTTCATCCCTCGTAAAGTGCGTGCATTTGAATTAAATGCCCTTCAAAAATTAGCCGTAGAATAGTGATAACATTTGGAGTTGACACTGATGAATGAGCATAAACGCGAGCAGTTAACCGAACTTTTTGAACAGATGACATCGTTGGAACGCAAAATTGCTAATCAATGGAACAGTCAAAATCAGTTAGGCTTCTCGAAATCACATATTTTAATTTTGGCTTACTTGCATACAGACGGACCAAAGCGCCCTTCTGCCATTGCAGAAAAGCTGAAAGTGACAACAGGTGGCGTGACTGTTTTGACGACGAAGCTCATTAAGGCGGGGCTCATTGAAAAAACACAAAATGAAACGGATCGCCGCGCTTCGCAAATTCATATTACCGAAGCAGGAATCGAAGTGCTCGAACGCTCTCAACAGCAAGTAGACAATCTTTTCGAAAACCTGTTCGGCATGTTAACAGAAGATGAAATTAAAACTTTAACGGCAATCTTTGAAAAATGTACGAGGTTTTAAAAAAGCGAGCAGCTCTTTGCTCGCTTTTTTCTGTTGCAATCAGCTATTTTAGTAAATTATTAAAATAAAAAACGCATCTATTTCAATGCGCTTTTCGTAAATTTAACAAGTTCCTCATATTGGGCCTGAATTTCTTCAGTTGTCGTAGAATCATATAGATATAATTGCTCCGCTGTCGACTCGAATAAGCCGATTAAAATTCGCGATGTACGTGAAGCATCAATAGTCGAACGAATTTCGCCTTTTTGTAATGCTTCATTCAATAAATTATACACCCACTCATAAAACGGCGCATATATTGATTCCCATTGTTTTAAATGTTCACTTTGTGCAAGACCTGCATATAAAATCGCAAACAGCTCTTTTTTCTGCTCATTAATTTGGAACACTGCTTTAATAAGTTGCTCAATTTTTTGGTCAAAAGATTCATCTAAATTAACATTTTCTTCGATACTTTTCATAATTTCATCTACAGCATATTTAGCAATTTCAGGCATGACTGAAAATTTTGAAGGGAAGTACAAATAAAATGTGCCTTGAGCAATTCCAGCGGCCTTAACTATATCTGAAATTTTTGTGCCTTCTACACCTTTATTTATAAATTGCTCAATTGTTGCTTCAATAATTTTTTGTTTTTTATTCAATACGCCATCCCCTATCTTGTTGAATGAAGTTCATTCAGAAACTACTTTCATGATAACGAAAGTTCAAAGAAGAAACAATGTACCAAAACAATAATATCATGCTATGAAACATATTTTAATCCGGAAACTCCAATAACAATCACAAACACTGCCACCATTCTTCCTACGCTCCTTGACTCGCCGAAAAAAAGCATATTAATAATGACTGCTGCTGTTGTTCCAAGACCAATCCAAACAGCGTAAGCAATACTTACCTGCAAATATTCAAAAGATGCATATAAAAAGTAAAAAGCACTACCGAAACCCGCAACAAGTGTTACTAAATCTTTCGGCTTCTTCGAGGTACTAAATTTCTTAAGTCCAATAACCCCAATTGTTTCTAATATTGCAGCTAAAATTACAAATATCCATCCCAATTATAGCGCCCCCTTTTCTACCTTCCGTTCAGACAATGTATCCGCTATATTTAACATCATCACACCTATTACAATGATACTTATGAATACAATTTTCAATGTTGTAAAGGATTCACCAAATAAATAAACATCCATCAATGCCGTACCAATTGTCCCAATAGCAGCGAAAATTGCATAAACTGTTCCAGTCGGCAGTCCTTCACACGCTTTTGCTAAAAAATAAAAATCAACAGTGATAAGTGGGATAATAATTGCCCAATGCCATGACGCACTTGCTACATTGAAGCCGTAAATCCATAATAATTCGCACAAACTTGTTAACCCTACATAAATCCATGACTTTTTCATCTCTTACCTCCTACAATTAATGACTGACGTTCATTCATAATTTATCATATTATATTATTGAAAGCAAATCACGTATTAATAAAGGTTTGATCTCCAGGCAATCAAAAAAAGCTACGGCAACTTTCTGCCATAGCTTTCGTCCTATCTTTTACTAAGCCAATACTGCTTCTGCGACACCATTGTCGGATAGTAAAATTTCTTTTAAGCGTGCTTTTGCGCGGAATAGACGAGATTTCACCGTACCGATTGACACTTTCATCAATTCGGAAATTTCGGCTAATGAGAATTGGTCCACATAGAAATACCATAATGTTTTTTGGTAAATGCTATCAAGCTGTGCCATTTTCTCCTGCACGATTTTTGTGATTTCTGTTTTTTCCACAATTTCTTCTGTCGTAAAATCATTGTTGGGAACCAAATCTAAAATCGGTACGTCTAATTGTTCAGGTTGATTCATCATGTATTTACTGCGACGTACATTTTTGCGATAGCGGTCGCGGAATGTATTCATCGTAATTGTTGTAAGCCATGCTTTTACATGGTCTACTTTTGATACTGATTCTTCATAGCGTACAACTTTTACCCAAACTTCCTGCATTAAATCTTCTGCTTCGTTTTGATTGCGTGTAAGCTTTAAGCAAAGATGGTAAATGTAGCGGTTGTATTCATCATAAATAGTCGTTAATAATTCATTCATTTGAAAGTCCTCCGATAGATTTTATATGAAGTGCGCCCTTGGCATAATTACATCGTATGTGTATGTTAAATTTCCTTATGACCTTATTGTGCCAAATTAAACAATTACACTCTATCGGATTGGCTTTCAATTACCTTACAATGCTGTAAGATTGGTTGTAATCATTTGAACGAAATAAATGTTTCTGCATCCCCCGCATAGTCCTCCCCCTACAAAGTTTCCATTACATAAGTAAGCAATTCATTTAACTTTTTAAAATCTTTTTCAAAATTCGGTTGGATTGTGCTGATTTGAGCGATATTACGTTCTCTTAAATATGCGCTGTCGCCATGCAGATAAAAACCATTTAATTCGCATGCAGTAAGGATTTCAGCCATTTTTGGGTGCTCCCATGTAGCGATCATCGGATAAGTTGCTGTTACATCAAGCGTTGAATTCTTAATTGCCTCCATCCGCTTTTCCAATACTTCAAAGCGCTCCGGATACAACTTTAGTACATCGCTTACCGCCTCTACAAAATAATGCGGCAATGTGAACGGAATTTGCTTTTCAATATAATAAGGCAAATTCAAATACAGCGGTGCATCACTAGAAATCGGGTGTTCCTTACAAAAGATGAAAGCAAGTCCCGCCACCGTGCCAAGCGCCTTCCCGCTGACTGCTGTTGCATAGTGAAGCCCCTGCATCGAAAATGGTATGGAACCAAACGAACTAATACAGTCCGCACATAGCTTTATCTCATATTTTTCCGCCAACTCCCCTAACGAGGCAAGCGGATTTAATGTACTGTTTGATGTTTCGCCATGCACAAATAAAATGTATCGATAACCCCCCTTTTGTAAATACGCTTCAATTTCTGCAATATCGAATGGATTTCCCCATCCAACATCAATCTTTTCAATATGTAGTCCCCACTGTTTCGCCTGGTTATGAAGACGTTGACCGAATTCCCCATTCACCAATACTAGTCCGGCTTCATGAGGAAATTCGCTTTTCAGCTGGCCGAGCATCGCATCATTGGCAAGTGTCCCTGTACCGACAAGTGGTATAACGTAATTTGCCTTTGCAAGATTACATAACCCGCTTTTCATATCATCAAGCTCCTGCTGGAATTTTACAGAACGATGGGAAATGGTGGACGGAATCAGCGGATTTTCCAATGCAACTGGTCCCGGGAAAAACACCCTATTCTGTTCACGCAGACGCTCACGGAAGACCGCGCTGTCCTGCCGTGTTAAAACCATCGGCAAATACCGTGCTTCCTCTGTTCCAACAGCTGACGCAAATTGCCTGAACCCCATTTGCGTATACATTTTCTCTTCTCGCACCGTACCGGAAATGACGCATGCCGTATATCCTACATCATAAAAATAGCGGTAGATCGCTGTTGCAAGCTTCGTAAAAACACGCCCGTTCCGGTGATTCTTTTTCACCGCGAGCAGCCGGATTTCACATAAATGTTCGCAAACTTCTGCATCCAAGTATTTTTCCACATTCCCGATTTTTCGATCGATTGAAAATGGTCGTGTATCGCGGAATGCAACCATACCGACCATTTCCGTATTTTTATAGACGATTACATACACATTTTCATCATGAAATTTATCGATCAGCTTACGCAGCGGATTGTGCTCATGCTGGGGAATTTCCTCTACAAAAGTTTCATAGTTTAATGCTGCGATTGCATCAAATTCTTCATCTGTTGCTGCAATTTTACTCCAGTACATTTGGTTTCACCCTTTCTACAATACTATGTCGCTGTTTCCAAATAACGAGAACAAGTGCGATTGTTACGATGAATCCTGCTTCTATATATACACTCATAATTAGTCCATACAAGATAAACCCGCCTGTCATACTAAGTGTTGCACTTTTTGTTACGAGCAGGCACAATAAAAAGCCTGCTAAAAATACGAATATCATTAACGGCGAAAAAGCGACCATTGCTCCAATTACCGTTGCGACTCCTTTTCCACCTTTTCCGCGATTCCAAAACGGGTACAAATGGCCAAGCACTACAGCAATAACAGCAAGTGCAATCGTCAGTTCAGGAAGCTCAAGCATTCGTCCTACAACTACTACAAGAAGCCCTTTCAAACCATCCCCTACTGCCACAAAGATAAAAGCCCACTTTCCTAACGTACGCCCGGCATTTCGTGCCCCAAGATTACCGCTATTCGCATGCTGAAGATCAATTCCTTTTACTTTCCCTAGAACGACCGCAAAAAGGATTGTACCGAGTAAATAACTTAGCAGTATATAGAACATTTTAATCACCCTTTTTGGATTTATTATTTTATCGTAGCGTATTTGAGCAGAAGTTGCACCGATTGCTTTCCATATTTATCAAAAACACAATACAGTATTTCTTGACTTTAAGGTTAGTTACTCATATAGTTAACCATATAACCAAAAGTGAGAGGAGGAAAATAATGCGATTAACATTCGATGATACGAAACCCATTTTCCAACAGATCGCAGAAATGATTGAAGATGATATTGTAAATGGTGTTTTAAAAAATGGTGATCAAATTCCTTCAACAAATCAGCTTGTTTCACACTATAAAATAAATCCTGCCACGATTCTAAAAGGTTTTAATCAGCTGGTGGATTCAGGGATTGTCTATAAAAAACGTGGCGTTGGGATGTTTGTCGCAGATGGAGCATATGAAATGCTACGAAATCGACGCATTTCTCAATTCCAACAGCAATTTATTGCACCGCTCATCGCCGAGGCCAAAAAACTCGACATGACGAAAGAAGAAATTCAAAAAATGTTCGATTCATATGAAAGGTAGGGTTCAATTATGTACAATATCATACAATTTGAAGATGTCTCTTTTCAGTTAAAAAATAAACAAATATTAAAAAATATATCCCTTAAATTAGAAAAAAATAAAATTTACGGATTGCTCGGTCGAAATGGAGCCGGAAAAACTTCAATGCTCTCACTCCTGGCCAGTTTTGCACAAGCAACGTCTGGACGTATAACAATTGACGGTGTTTCTATTTTTGAAAATGAGGATTTGATGGAAAATATTATATTCATCCGGGATATAAAGCTCGATGAATCGGAAAAAGTATGGAAATACATTAAGCAAACAGCAGCATTTCGTCCGAATTTTGATGAAGACTATGCAAAAGTGCTGATGCAACGATTCCGCCTCCCTGAAGATGTAGCAGTCTCCTCCCTATCGCGCGGGATGATGTCTGCAATGCATGTCGTGATTGGTTTAGCAAGTCGATGTGCGATTACCATTTTTGATGAAGCCTATTTAGGAATGGATGCACCTGCTCGCGTAAAATTTTATGAAGAAGTATTAAATGATTATATGGAGCACCCACGAACAATCATTTTATCGACGCATTTAATTTCGGAAATGGAATCGATGTTTGAGGAAGTCATTATTATCGACCAAGGCGAAATTGTGATTCACGAAGAACTTGATACATTCAAGTCTCGAGGAGTTACGGTAACTGGTCCGATCGAAGAGGTCGATGCATTTACAATCGGGAAAACCGTTTTAAAAGAGCAAGTTCTTGGAAGTACAAAGCAGGCAATGGTTTATGGACAGCTTTTAGAAAAAGAAAAACAGCGTGCGAACGGATTACAAATTGCACAAATCACCTTACAAGAGCTGTTCATCCATTTGACGAAGGAGGAATCGTAATATGAAAACGAAAAAATCATTTGTCGTCGGCATTGCCATGTTTCAAGTAATTGGAGGGTGGGCACTTTGGTTTATGGGAATTGTTTTAGCAATTTATATCGGGAGTGCTGCTTTTTCAGATTTCACAGGAAATAGCTTTGAAATGAGCGTCCCTGCTTTTATGGAAGAAGGTTCCAAGACTTCAATCGCTGCCATTCTCGGCGACTCGGCACGCATCTTTTTCTTAGTATGCGGAATTTTATCGATGGGGCCTTTTCTCCAATATTTCGTATCGATGGGCATTACAAGAAAGGCTTATTTTAAAGGAAATGTAATGGGTATTTTCCTGCTGGCTGCCGCATTTACAGTGTTAACGGCAATTTTATACGGGGTTGAATATTTCATCTTTGGTAACTTTGATAATAGCTTTGAACAGATGTTATTATTTTTTGTGAAATTGGCTTTGGATATTGTGGTGTTTTATTTAATCGGCTGGTTTATCGCTGCAGGATTTTATCGAATGAATCTTTTTAAGGGCGTTAGCTTTATATTAATTTCGCTTATCGCCATTTTCTTTCAAACAGGTATATGGGGAGAAGATTTACCATTAGCGATTTTTAGCATAGTCAGCATCGAAGACTACGCGCCTGTTGTGATTGTATTGTTGAGTACGATATTGGTCGGCGCTTTAGTTTATACAATTCGTCAGCTAACGAAAAACATGATCGTAAAAGCATAAGTTGATACCTGTAGTAAGTCATTTGAAAAAGTGTGCTTACTACAGGTATTTTATATTCTTTGACGAGAGCGCACTCCCCTTTTTTTCCGAAAATCATTTATACTAACTATTATCTATTCAAATTTGTTAGGAGTTTATATGAAGAATTTCGGAGGATTTATCGGCTTTATTTTTATTGGTTTACTATTTATAGCGATCATCGGAATCGCAATTTCTGTGGAAGTAGGCATTTTACTGCTTGTCGGAATTGAATTTGAAGGTTGGGGAAACTTAATTTGGTTCATTCTAATATATGGAGTCATTGAATTTGCGTTTGTTATGTTTTCTGATGTCCTGATTGAATTAAAAACACCTCAAAATCACCGGTTCCATAAATACTTTGCGCACTTACTTATCTCCTTTACGCTTTTAATGACAATATCCCTTATGATGGAATCCATTTACTTGCCTTTATATGGCGGAATTGTCTTTGCCATTGCGACAGCGACAATGTATTGGGTGTTTGACGCAGGCTCAAAAAAAGGAAAGATGAGAAGCTGATTTCCAGATGTTCTATGCTATAATTATTTCTACAACCGAAATAAAGGGAGGCACTCAATCATATGAGTCATTTAGAAAAGTTAGACGCTTACTTTACGGAAAACCGTGAACGTCATTTAGCGGAGTTAACCGAATTTTTACGTATTCCTAGTATTTCTGCTTTATCTGAGCACAAGGCAGATATGTTGTCAGCGGCAAACTGGCTGGAGGACCACTTAAAATCATTAAACATCGAAAACGTATCAGTAGATGAAACAGCTGGTCATCCGGTCGTTTATGGGGAATGGCTTCATGCTGAAGGCAAACCGACGATTCTGTTCTACGGTCATTATGATGTACAACCAGTTGATCCGTTAAACTTATGGGAAACACCTCCTTTTGAACCGGCCATCCGCGACAATAAACTGTTTGCACGTGGTTCTTCGGACGATAAAGGACAAGTGTTCATGCATTTAAAAATGATCGAAGCGTTATTTGCGACAGAAGGTACATTACCGGTAAACGTGAAATTCATTTATGAAGGTGAAGAGGAAATCGGCAGTCCGTCTCTACCAAAGTATACAGAAGACAATAAAGAAAAATTAGCGGCTGACTTAATCGTCATCTCCGATACAGGTCTATACGCAAAAGGAAAACCGGCAGTATGCTATGGCTTACGCGGACTAACAGGTGTGCAGATTGATGTGCGCGGTGCAAAAGGTGACCTGCACTCTGGCCTTTATGGCGGTGGTGTTCAAAACGCGATCCATGCACTTGCAGAAATTTTAGCTTCTTTCCGTGATGAGCACGGGACAATTCAAGTGGAAGGCTTCTATGATTCAGTTCGTCCCCTATCTGAAGTAGAGCGCCAAGCTTACCGTGATTTGAACTTTGATGAAGAAGCATTAAAAGAAGAAGTCGGTGTGAAAGAATTATTCGGTGAAGCTGGCTATTCTTACTTGGAACAAACATGGGCACGTCCAACATTGGAAGTAAACGGTGTATTCGGCGGCTTCTCTGGTGAAGGCATTAAAACAGTTTTACCTGCTGAAGCAGGTGCAAAAATTACATGCCGCTTAGTACCGGATCAAGACCCTGAGGAAATCGTTTCTTTACTGAAAGCACATATTGAAAAGCATAAACCAACTGGTGTCGAAGTAACGATTTCTGAATTTGATAAAGGAAAACCTTACTTAACACCATTCGATCACCCGGCAATTCAGGCGGCAGGTCGTTCATATGAAAAAGTATATGAAGTACCTACAGCTTATACGCGCGGTGGCGGATCAATCCCGATCGTTGCAGCATTCGATGAAATTTTAGGTTTGCCTGTAGTGTTAATGGGCTTTGGTCTTTCAAGCGAAAACTTCCATGCACCAAACGAACACTTCCATCTTGAAAACTTTGACCAAGGCTTGCGAGTACTTGGCGATTACATGCATGAAGTAGCAACAATTAAATTTTAAAAATAAAAAAGACTCCAATGCTCACTACAGCATTGGAGTCTTTTGAATCCGTACGGGACCATATAAAAAAAGGGGGGTTATATGTTGTCGAAGTCATGTACGAGATTTATGAGTAACATAGCATATCAATGAGTGAGCAAGTTTGCCTACCATGCACACCGCTCTACTTGATAAACCAATGATAGCATGTCTCCTTCAAGCAAAAAATACGTGGGCTATCATTGTCATATTATGCTCACATTTTCTGTTCACAATTTCTCAACAAGCGGATAGAAAATAATAATATTTTGATGTTTCTTGATTGATTTTTGACGAAATTCCATAATATATAAGAAAAATCTATTCCAGATAAGCATTTATTACTAAATAAAAAAGAAGATTATACAAGTGCTTAACCTATATAACAAAAAAGAGGTTGGGACAGAAGTGGAAATTTCATTAAATAAGGAGAAAAGTCTTATTAAGAAACGGATATTTTATAAAATTCATTGGAATGGAGGGCGAGTGTAGCTGACGGCTACGCCTTTCGCTACAAGCAAAGCTTCCTGCGGGAATAGCGTGACGCCTGAGACTAGGAACAAAAGCTAAGAACGCCACGTCCTGTGGCAACGCTTTTGTGACCAACATCCTGTTGGCCTCACGCCCGCGGAAAGCGTCCCGGAATGGAAACCAATTTTTAACGCTCAGCAAAAAAATGCTATTTTTCTCTGAGAGAAAAATAGCATTTTTGGGTTATGTCCCGCCCTCTTTTGATTCTACAACTTTAAAGCGCATTTAAAATCATGCCAACTGTTGCATAAATAAAGACTGTCCCAAATACAGCCATCATATGGAAGAGCGAATAGCCGAACATAATATTCGCCCACTTCTTCTCACCTTGTTTTTTTGATGCAGCAATACTCATACATAGCCAAATGACACCAAGGACAAGTGAAACGATTGTTAAACCTAAGCTAAGCGGTAAAAACAAAAAGCTCGATAAAATTAGCAGCACGAGATAAATATTCGACTGAATATATGTGCGCTTTTCCCCTTTTGCTACAGGTAGCATCGGGATATTCGCCGCGGCGTAATCCTCTTTTTTACGAATGGCAATGGCATAAAAATGCGGCATTTGCCAAATGACCATAATTAGAAACAGTGCCCATGCAGCCGGATGCCAAAGATCCGGAGCGACGGCTGCCCATCCAATGAGCGGGGGCATAGCGCCTGAAATACTACCAACTTCTGTATTCCAGATCGTACGGCGTTTTGTCCACATTGTATAAGGGACAACATAGAAAAATACACCTAAAAACCCTAACAAAGCAGCTAACGGTGATGCTAAATAAAGCGCCGTACATCCTAGTATTAATAAAATCGTCGCAACGATTAGCACTAACTTCGCAGAAAGTTCTCCAGTAACGGTTGGACGTGTTTTTGTACGGGGCATAATTTGATCAATATCCCGGTCATAGACGTTATTATATGCACCTGCAGCAGCTATAACTGCTGCCGAACCAATAATTGCATAAATAATAGCGGGAATATGATCAATAAAATTTAATTCATACGTATACAGGGCGAGCATTAATGCCGCGATCATCGGAATTAAGTTAGATTTTATAATGCCGGTCTTCACTGCTTGCGCCCACAACTGTCGATTCGATTGCGTTTGCATGTTCTTAATCCTACTTCCTAATTAATCACTTTCTCTAGTATAACCTAATCAGGACATAAAGGGTTAGCATCCAGGCTTTTTTTCTCATTTTTCCATTTAAAATGTCGTGATAATCCTGTCACAATTAATGATTGGATTGCTGGACAGACAATTAACGAAACGGCTTATCATTCATTGTTGTACTGACTCTTCCCGCTCTCGGTAAACCCACTTAATAATAGGTAGTACACATAAAAATATAAACAGCAAACGAAACAGCTGGAAAACCGTTACAACGGAAATATCCGCCTTAACCGCAGCCGCTAAAAGCCCCATTTGATCGAGTCCACCAGGTGCCGTGCTTAAAAAACTTGTCGCAAAGCTCAAATCTAAATACCGGGCAATGAGTAAGCTTGTGCCGTATGTGAGAATAATCATCGCAACCGTACTGGCCATCCCACCGATCAAAACATTCAATGGAAGACGCAATGTTTCCGGCTTTAATAACAGTCCAATATAGGCACCGATTAAAATTTGCGCAATATGAAGAACATCACTCGGCATTGTCGGTGCTTCAATTCCAAAGAATTTTAATCCGATGACAACGATGATCGGTGTTAAAAAGTGCGCGACAGGGAGCTTTAATTTTCTGCCAAGCGGGACGGCAACAGCAGCGAGCAAAATGACCAGACCCACTTGCCATACATCCCATGTCAATGGAATACTTGCCCCTCCAACAACATGACCTGACACTAAAAACGGGATGAGCAGCACGACCCCCAATACACGGACAATATGAAAATACGTGACCGCTGTTAAATGGACATCCCCTTCCTCTTCCGCAAACAATACAAGCTGGGATAACCCACCCGGAACATTGGCGGCGACGGCTGTTTTAAATGTAAGACCCGTTGATCGAGAAATCACCCATGCAATCCCTAAACAAAATGCAAACAATAGAACATTGACGATGACCATAAAAAACAGCAAGGATTTGAAATCGGAAAATAGCGAGAAGTCAAATTGCTGACCAATTGCAACACCGACGATTACAAGTCCTGTATTTCGCAAAGCTGCCGGCCATCGCAGCCTATCTTTTATGAAGAACTGTGCAACCAGTACCGAAAAAATAGGACCGATCAACCATGGGATCGGAAATGAAAGCGCGGAGAATAGAAGTGCCCCAATAAGTGCAATGACGAATACAAGAAGCATAATTTCTCCCCTTTCCTTTTAATGAATACGTTCATTTTAACTTAAATTATTTCGTAATGCGAACAACTTATTAAACTGGTAATACAATAGAATGTGTAAAATTCCAACCTTATAAAGCTACTAATTAAATAGAAAATATAACATATAACAAAAAAATTTTATAAATGTTCATGAATTTTTATACATATAGTTTCACTGTATATTTTTGTTATATAATAACCATTTATTATAATGATATAAGGTTTAATCCACTTTTTTTCATTACCTAACCCACCTGACTCCTCTGTATCAGTACATAAATAATTTCACCAAAAATGATTTTCCCATGCGATTTCATTTTACAAGTATAACGACATAACTAAGTATGTAAGCATTTTCATTTGCTATTTTACGTACTTAGTTGCATAATGAGGACATAAAGTTACTATAACTTTAAAACAATAATAGAGGTGTTAATAGATGATCTATGCAAACCCTAATACTGCTGGTGCAGTAGTTAACTTTAAAGAAAAATACGATAACTTTATCGGTGGCGAATGGGTAGCTCCTGTTAAAGGACAATACCTAGATGTAAAATCACCTGTAACTGGTAAAGTATTTACTTCAGTTGCACGTTCAACTGAAGAAGATATTGAATTAGCATTAGACGCAGCACATGCAGCTAAAGGTGCCTGGGCACAAACTTCTGTTGCATACCGCGCGAATATTTTAAATAAAATTGCAGACCGCATTGAAGAAAATTTAGAAAAAATCGCTGTTGCTGAAACATGGGACAACGGTAAAGCAGTACGTGAAACATTAAACGCTGATATTCCTTTAGTAGTGGATCATTTCCGTTACTTTGCTGGTGCGATTCGTGCACAACAAGGCGGAATTTCTGAAATCGACAACGATACAGTAGCATACCACTTCCACGAGCCAATCGGGGTTGTTGGTCAAATTATTCCTTGGAACTTCCCATTATTAATGGCTTCTTGGAAAATTGCTCCGGCATTAGCTGCTGGTAACGTAATCGTGATGAAGCCTGCTGAACAAACACCAGCTTCAATCATGGTATTAATCGAATTAATTCAAGACTTATTACCAAAAGGCGTATTCAACGTTGTTAATGGTTTAGGTATTGAAGTTGGTAAACCACTTGCTACGAACCCACGCATCAACAAAGTGGCGTTCACTGGTTCTACTGGTGTTGGTCGTTTAATTATGCAATACGCTACAGAGAATATTATCCCTGTAACATTAGAGCTTGGCGGTAAATCACCAAACGTCTTCTTCCCAGACGTAATGGATGATGACGATGAGTATTTGGATAAAGCTATCGAAGGTTTAGTAATGTTCGCATTAAACTCAGGCGAAATTTGTACTTGTCCTTCACGTGCATTAGTTCACGAATCTATCTATGACAAATTCATGGAACGTGTATTAGAACGCGTTAAAGCAATCAAAATCGGTAACCCGTTAGATACAGAAGTAATGATGGGTGCTCAAGCTTCAAATGAGCAATTACAAAAAATCTTATCTTACATCGAAATCGGTAAAGAAGAAGGCGCTGAGCTACTTATCGGCGGCTACCAAAACCAATTAGATGCTGACCAAGAAGGCGGCTACTATGTGGCACCAACAGTATTCAAAGGTCACAACAAAATGCGTATCTTCCAAGAAGAGATTTTTGGTCCAGTTCTTTCTGTAACAACTTTCTCTACTTTCGAAGAAGCTATGGAAATCGCTAACGACACTGAATTCGGTCTAGGTGCTGGTGTATGGTCACGTAACATGGATACAGCTTACCGCGCTGTACGTGGTATCCAAGCTGGTCGTGTTTGGACAAACACTTACCACCAATACCCTGCTCACGCTGCATTCGGCGGATATAAAAAATCAGGTATCGGTCGTGAAAACCACTTAATGATGTTAGATCACTACCAACAAACAAAATGTATGTTAGTAAGCTACAACAAAAACGCTCAAGGTTTCTTCTAAGCCCAAGCGGACTATTAGAGGATGTGCTTTTACAGTACATCCTCTTTTTTATAGGAGGATGCTTTATGGAAAAGTTAGTCGCGACTGAAAAAGCGGTTGAGGTTATCGAGCTGTTGAAGGCAAAGCATGGGAACTTGGTTTTTGAGCAGTCTTCGGGTTGCTGTGATGGTACGGTGCCCATGTGTTTTACAAAGGACGGGCACTATATTAGCAGCCAGCTTGTACTTCTCGGGGAAATTGCAGGGGTTCCGTATTATATTGATAAGCATCAGTCGGAGTATTTAAAGCATATGCAAGTTCTTGTTGATGTAATGGAAGGTCAGGGCGCATCTTTTTCATTGGAGAGCGCAGAAGGCTTTGCTTTTTTGATGAAATCAAAGGTAATGAAATAATGTAAAACGCCATCCAGCAGCTTAAATAAAGCTTCTGAATGGCGCTTTTTATTATGATAAAACTGGGGGATAAATCGGGATAGACAATGTCACCAATGCCACACTTAATAATAATAGCGATAATTTAACGTTCTTCTTCATATTCCTCGTCTCCTTTATAATTAAATGAATTGGATTGCTTTTTCAAATTTCTTTTCTTGCCTGTAGTACTCGCCCAGTAAATAAGAAAACTGCTGGTGCATTTCTTTAAACTCTTCACTGTTTGCCGTAAACGGAATTAACCTCCCCTCCAAAAATTCCATTGCTTTCTTTTCTTGTCCACCTAGCAAATATAAATAAAAAGAAGCAAATAAATTAAAACTCAGTTTTCTCTTACTCTTTGCTTCTTCCTTTAAAATAGTAAAGGTTTTGAAACTTTCTACCTTTTGATCAAGCCGAAATTGCGTCATGCCCAAATTATATAAACAAAATAGATAGTTATCGCTGTTATTTTCCATTAACGAAGCACTTTGCTCAAAATAAACGAGGGCTCTTTCATATTCGCCTCTCATTTGATATAAATCCCCAAGGTTATGATATATAGCAGGCAGTAACTGCTGTTGCTGCATCAGTTCCACATTTCTCAGGAGATGATCATAAATTTCGATTGCTTCATGGAATACTTTCCCCTGCGCGTAATAAAGAGCGAGCGACATGGAAGTATAAATAATCCGCTTAAAATTAAACTGATCCTTATAATAATGCAGTGCTTTTCTCCCATAAAGAATCGCCTGGCTCGGTTCATCCAGCCGTCCTTTTATTAACGAAAAGTGATAGTAAAACTCCCCTTCCAGTGACCCAAGTTCCGGGCTTGTCTGAAGTATATTAGTTAGTTCTACAGCTGCTTCTGCATACTTACCCCTTGTTATTAAAACTAATGCATAATAGTAAGAATGTAAATATCTCTCATGTTGGGAAAAATTCTGACGGTGGGCATTTAGCCACTTCAACTGATGTTCCGCCAATTTATATTCGTTAATAAACACGTAGTAACGTAATTTATAAAGTTCATATATATAGACTGATTCTGTAAAACCAATGATCTCTTCATATTCTTTTAATAGTTCCATTGTTGCAATAGCTTTTTCATTTTCTAGGTAATTGATCTGTTTTTGTAAGTCTTTCAATAACTTTATGATATGGTGCTCGCTATTTTCGACGTCATGGCTATTAACGTTCAAGCGTTCCAAAAGTAGACGGATTGTCTCGCAGTTTGCTTCTTTATTGTTATTCTCGATTTTACTTAAATGTGGAATTGAGCAAATTCCCGCTGCAACCTCATTTTGAGTCATTCCCAGCTTTGTACGATAGTACTTTATTAAAGAACCTATTTTCATTCAAATACCACACCCCTTTAAATAGTTGGATAGTTTATCTAGTATACTTAATATTTTCCCAATAATCAAAAAACTAGTAATGTGATAAATTCAATATGTAATCCAAATATACTTTGAAAAGGGGTCAGGAAAATGAAAAAAGTGAAGAGTACATTATTCAGTCTATTGATTGCAGGATCATTAATGAGTCCGGCACATGCGGCAACTTTAGGTAGCGAAGATAATTCAACAAACAATGTTGGCCAAGAAAAGTTCCGTGTTTATATTGAAGCAAACAACCAATCTGCAAAACAATCTGCAAAAGCGCAATATTCTGCACGCTGGGAATTAACGGAGAACGGTTTTTCAACAGAAATAAATGAAAAGCAATTCCAGGCATTACAAAAGAATAAAAATTTCACCGTCACAAAAGTTCCTATCGTCTCATTAGATCCGATCAATCTGGAATTGGGGGAGGATTATACAACAGAAGATAGAACACCGGATGCATCTGCTTACGCAAGAGCTTCCCAGCAAGTACCATGGGGAATTAAAGCGATTTATAATAATAGTTCATTAACATCTACATCTGGAGGAAGCGGCGTAAATATCGCCGTACTTGATACAGGAGTAAACACTTCCCACCCTGACCTTGCCAACACTGTGGAGCAATGTAAAGACTTTACGACAGCGACAGCCGTTGTTAATAATAGCTGTACTGACAGAAACGGTCATGGTACGCATGTTGCCGGGTCAGCACTGGCTGATGGCGGAAGCGACCGAGGCGGTGTTTATGGTGTTGCTCCAGAGGCAGATCTTTGGGCATACAAAGTTTTAACAGACAGCGGTTCTGGCTACTCGGATGATATTGCTGCTGCGATCCGCCATGCTGCAGATCAAGCAACATCTACTGGTACAAAAACAATCATCAACATGTCATTAGGTTCTTCAGCGAACAACAGCCTAATTTCAAGTGCTGTCAATTATGCATACAGTAAAGGCGTACTTATTGTTGCGGCAGCCGGTAATTCAGGCTATGCACAAGGAACAATTGGCTATCCGGGTGCACTACCGAATGCCATTGCTGTAGCAGCATTAGAAAATGTACAACAAAACGGAACTTACCGTGTAGCTGACTACTCTTCACGCGGGTATGCTTCAACGGATGGCGATTATGTTATCCAGCAAGGTGATATTGAAATTTCAGCTCCCGGTTCAGCAATTTATTCTACATGGTATAACGGTGGCTACAATACAATTAGCGGAACATCGATGGCTACACCTCACGTTTCAGGTTTAGCAGCAAAAATCTGGGCTCAAAACCCGTCTTGGTCTCACACGCAACTGCGCTCAAACTTACAAACACGTGCAAAAGCTGTAGATATTAAAGGCGGATACGGTGCCGCTACAGGCGATGACTACGCTTCAGGATTTGGGTTCGCCCGCGTTCAGTAATTTATAATGCATTAAAAAACGAAACACCGGCCGTGCTGCTGGTGTTTCGTTTTTCATTTATTTTGTTCTACCCCTCTGCTTAACGGTACACACTTTTTAAGGTTGGGGTCTTGGTTCTAATATGTTCGAGAATATTCTAATATAATTTTATTTATTCTAATAAAGTTGCAATTTTCTAATATAACTGTGAGTTGTGCTAATAAGTATCCGCTTTGTTCTAATATCCCCTTTTGATTAGCTAATATCTCTCGAACTTTTTCTAATATCCGGTCCAATTGTTCTAATAAAAACCTGATCGCATTACAGTTTCGCGAATTCAACCGCATACGAGACTAAAAAATAGATGAAACCGGCGCAACTTCAAATATCTTTCTGATTTCTTCTAATATCGCCTCAAATTTTTCTAATATCTTGCATCATTCTTCTAATAAAAAAAAAACCGCATAACAAAAAAACAGCTTAAGCAAAAATTCACTTAAGCTGCTTCACGTTCATTATAATTCACAAGCCCAACCATCTTTATCGCCGTCTCTTGCGGTTGCATAAGCGGGATGTGAGGAGCTGACACCTGACGGATAATACACACGCATTTCCGTACAGTTTTTAAATGCAGTCGGTGCTCCTGGAATGACATACGTCCCTGAATTCACATCACCTGTTGGTTTTTCAGGTGTCGTATTCGGCACGATAAACTCTTTTGCACTAATGGAGTAGGATTGACCGTTCGTCGTCACAACAATTGTTCCATCCTTTGCAGTTGCGTAAGCTTTTGTACCAACCGTATTAATGTTTGCTAGCACTTCTTTATGTGGATGGCCATAGCTGTTGCCCTCTTCATAACTTAAAATAACCGCTTTCGGATTTACTTTTTGTAAAAACCCAAGCGAGCTGCTTGAATTTGAACCGTGATGACCCGCTTTTAAAAACGTTGCGGATATGTTGTATTTCTTCGCAATTTGCTCCTCAATCGCTGCATCGGCATCGCCCATTAACAAGAAGGACATGTTTTGATACGTCAGCTTTAATACGATCGAAGCATCATTCGTATCATCTGCTTGTGCATTGACAGCTAAAACTTGAGTTTTCACATTTGAATCTAATGCGATCAAATCCCCTGCTTTCGGCTCTGTATAACGAATATTTTTGTTGGATACCTTCTCCAGTAAATTTTCATATGTTACCGTTGTATGGACTTTCCCGCTGTTAATAAACTCGCCAACCGTAAAGCTTTCCAGCACTGCAGCTAATCCACCGATATGATCGGCATCGGGATGTGTTGCTACTACGTAATCCAGTTTCTTCACATTTTTAGATTTTAAATAAGCAATAACCGTACTGCCGTATTCTTTCGTCCCTGCATCAATGAGCATTGTTTTGCCATTCGGTGCTTGAATGAAAATCGAGTCGCCTTGTCCCACATCTATAAAGTGTACGTACAATTTAGAAGGTGTTGCTTCTAAGTTCTCCTGATATTTCACTGCACGTGCTAAAAATGCAGAAATATGTGCACGTGTTAAATTATTCGCGGGCTTAAATGTCCCGTCTTCATAACCAGTTGTAATATTGGCTGCAGCTAATTGGCTCACTGCTTCATATGCCGTATGCCCTTTTTTCACATCTTTAAAGGTTTTCGTGCCATTCGGTAAATCAAATGCACGTGCAATAAATGCAGCCATATGACCACGTGTCACTTTTGTCGTCGGCTTAAATGTACCATCCGTATAGCCGTTAATAATACCGGCCTCCACAGCTGATTGAATATACCCGCTGTTTTTATGAGACTTCGGAACATCTTTAAACTTCGTAGCTCGCTGTGTGCCGTCAAGACCAACAGCTTTTGCGACCATGACAGCCACTTCTTCGCGTGTCACAATGTCCTTTACACCGTATATCTTTTTATCGACGCTAATAATACCTTTATCCAATAAAAAAGCTATATCCTGATAGTTACTATGCTTTGGCGGTACATCCGTAAACACTTGTTCCGCACTTGTTGGTGTAGCATATAACATCGAAGATATAGTTAGAAGAAACACTAATAATAGACTAAATACTTTTTTCATTTTCTAACCTCCCTTATTCATTATAGATTTTTTAATAAAGAAAGAAAGTTATTTTTGAATAGTATTTAAATAATCTTTTGGTAGTAATGGATTGTTCATCCTTTTCATGACCACACAAAATTATAATTGGGATTTGTCACTTTTTCCCTTTTTCTCAACAACTTAATATCGTTAAACTAATATCCTATTTCGAGAAGGATTATAAGAAATTTAAAATCCTTTACAAATAAAAAAAAGCATGCAGCTTCTGCTACATGCTTAGAAATGACCCGTACGGGATTCGAACCCGTGTTACCGCCGTGAAAGGGCGGTGTCTTAACCACTTGACCAACGGGCCATGGCTCCGAAGGCAGGACTCGAACCTGCGACCTGCCGGTTAACAGCCGGATGCTCTACCAACTGAGCTACTTCGGAATAATTATATATGGTGGGCCTAAATGGACTCGAACCATCGACCTCACGCTTATCAGGCGTGCGCTCTAACCAGCTGAGCTATAGGCCCTATTTAAAAACTGGAGCGGGTGATCGGAATCGAACCGACAACATCAGCTTGGAAGGCTGAGGTTTTACCAACTGAGCTACAAACCCAYAAATGGCGGTCCCGACCGGGATCGAACCGGCGATCTCCTGCGTGACAGGCAGGCATGTTAACCGCTACACCACGGGACCATTTGGTTGCGGGGGCAGGACTTGAACCTGCGACCTTCGGGTTATGAGCCCGACGAGCTACCACTGCTCC